>NZ_JBNXUN010000022.1:0-62881 GCF_050563525.1 Falsiroseomonas sp. HC035 | reverse complement strand
CGCGGTAATCTAACTCACTTAGATTGCGCTGCCAAGCCCGGAATGTCGGGTGCGAAATTTTCTTAGGTATACAAAATGATCGCAGGACAATCTAACGTCGCCCCTTTCCGTACCCAGTCTCCCGCGTGCGGCGGCTCATACCGTCGCCATGCGTTCATCCCACCGCATGCCGAACGACCACCTGTGCAAGGCCATCTGGAGCGCGCCCTCGCAACCGCGGAAAGCGCCGCCCCGCATCTACGACCTCTGGCGGAGCGCCTATTGCCATTGCTCGCCAGGCGTCCTCTCTGTTCACAGAACATACGCTCGCATGTGCTCCATCCGAGTTCATCCCACCTGCCGATCGCCGACGCGATTACGTGTCCGTGGCTCGCGGTGAACAGCAACCGGCGCGCCAACGCGATTGTGGCTGACGTCGATCACGATGAAGGCCCTGAACGCGCCGAGGACCTCGAGCGGCGAGGGTGTCCACGCCCGATCCTCGTCATCGACCCGTGGTCGGGCCGCAGCCACGCGATCATGATTCTAGGCCAGCCGGTCCTGACAGGGGAGGGCGCTCGCACGGCACCGGTCGCGCTCCTCAACCACGTTGGCCGCCTGTTTGCGCACGCGATGAGCGCCACTGTTCTGCCGCAGACGGCACCAATTAAAAATCCGTGGGGTCGGGTGACCGACCTCATTGGAACCCGCCAACGTCGCGGAGCAAAGCCAGCTATCCCGGCGCTCTGGGAGGCATATTGCGAGGCGAACACGGGGCTCGTGTGGCACACCATGCAGGGTGACCACCATGCATCGCTTCGGCAAGTAGCCGAAGTGCTCGGTGTCGACTGGCCTGAGGATGACAAGCTCGTGTCACGGTCACGACGTGTAGTCCCGCCCGCCGGGGCGACCCTCGGCGTCCGCTGCCGTCACCCAGGTGCTGTGGTGGCTGACGTCACCAGTCCGGGCCGCAACGTTTCTCTTTTCAATGCCGTGAGACTCCACGCGCGTAGGTTCCAAGTCACGGACGCGCAGATAATCCTCAACGAGGCGATCCGGGTGAATGCGCACTTTGCGATTCCACTGCCGCGTTCAGAGGTTGCGGCGACGGCGCGGTCCATAGCCAAGTATATGAACCGACTGGACCGGCGCCCGCGGGGGAGCGCAGCTTCGAGCAGGGGCCCAAAGCGAGGGCGCGATGCCCGGCTTGGAGAGGGCCTCACAACCCCCCAGAAACGGTGCCTCGCGGGCCAACGCACGGCGACGCTCCGGGCAACCCAAACCAGCCAGCGGATCAAGGCTGCCGCGTTTGCGCTCGCGGAGCGCGGAGAACGCATCACGCAGGCCTCCATTGCAAAGCAGGCAAGCCTTAGCGTCCGTACCGTCGCATCCCGATGGGGAACTCAGAGGATAACGTTTGGGGATGGAATCAATCCTGACCTGCAAAACGGTGCGCTTTCAGGTTTAGGGGCGAGTTCCGGCGAGGAAATCACTCTCGGTGCCGTTGCTGCGGGTCAGGCCAACGCTGCCCACCGTTACAGAGTAGCCGAACGAACCGTCTCCAAACTCCTCGCATGCAAGGAGAGGCATAGCCGGCGTGGAGCTCGGATCTACGACGTGCCTGAGGCGCCCGAGGCCGTGAGGGATGATCCCGTCATCCAATTAACATTACGGGCCGCGATAGTGGCGAGGAACGAGGCCATACGTCGGGCCAACGTGAGGAGGGCGAAGACAGATCGGGGCCGACGGATCAGCGCGATCAGAAAACTCGCGAGGAGGGTCGAAGGCGAACGCATCTTGCAGGACAGGCTGGAGAACATTGTGGAAGAATGGGGGATGCGGATTCGGGGTACCCACGGCTCCTACCACAAGTATCTTTGCCAGGCGCGGAACAAGGTTATTTGGAACAGTCTATCGCATTTCTCATTGGCGCTAGAGGAGCTCCAGGCGAAGAAGGGCGGTCCCATATCACGCTCACGTCATCTAACTTGGATGAGCGTTATGTTCTCCAAACTGGTCCCCTCACCCAGAACCGGTGACAGTGCGATCTTAACGTCGGATAAATCCGGGAGCTGGCAAGACCTTGCGGCAGTATGGCGCAGATGGAACGGCGCAGAATGACATTGGCTTCGGCATAGGTTGCTCGTCTGTTCAGGAATTTGCGCCGTCGCTGCCGCAATTGACAAACTTCGTGGGTTGTTGGTTGGACGCCTAGTCGGGGTCCGGGCCCCCTTCGCGATGGACGCGAGAGGGGGAGCTGGATGCCGGCCGAGAGAGTGTCGATGCGACGCGTGCAAGAGATCCTGCGGCTGAAATACGAGGTGGGCGCAACCGACAGGGCGATCGCGCGGTAGACGGGCGATGCGCGCAGCACGGCACTGCTGTGCTTGGACCTGGAAGCGGCGGCGGAGGTGACGTGGCCACTGCCGGCGACGGTGACGGACGGCGCGCTCGAGGCGCTGCTGTTCGCCGGCGAAAGGGCGTAGGTCGGGCTGCGACGAAAGGCCGAGCCGGACTGGGTGGCGGTGCACCGGGAGCGGCGCCGACCTGGCGTGACGCTGATGCTGCTGTGAGATTCGTACCGGCGCGAGTAGCTTGGCAGCTCCGCCAACAGCCGTTGGTGCGACCTCTACCGCGGCTGGGAGGGCCGCTGGTGGCCAAGCAAACTAAAGCCACGGAATCGTTGACGTATTTAGCAAGTCACCGAGGCCAGCCATCCTCCAGAGGCCACGCTGGTGCCGGCCAGAGACATCTTCGGTGCCGGCCAGAGACATCTTCGGTGTCGGCCAGAGCCATCCTCCGAAGGACTGCCAGAGCGGATGTCCTGCAGGATTGGCCGTGATAGCCACCGTCGGAAGCGGCGCCCGAGGAGGGTCGCCGCATCCCCTTGACTCTGAGAGGCCTCGCACGCTGGACCGACACCAAGCCGATCGGCTCGAGCGAAGCAACGTAAGCGCAGCGACGAGGCCCCTGGTGTTGTGCGGCTGATCGTCAGCGATCTTGGTCGGCGGTCCAGCACCACGGCATGAGTTCGTCGATGCGGTTGTTGGGCCAGCCATTGACGAGGCGGGTGAGCACATCGGTGAAGTAGCGCTGCGGATCGACGCCGTTGAGCTTGCAGGTTTCGACCAGGGAGGCCACGGCCGCCCACCTGGCGCCGCCGTCATCGCCCGAGGCGAACAGCGCGTTCTTGCGACTGAGGCAGATCGGGCGGATGGCGCGTTCCACGGTGTTGTTGTCGAGCTCGATCCTGCCGTCGTCCAGGAACCGCACCAGGCCGTCGCGATGGTTCAGCGCGTAGCGGATAGCCCCTGCCGTGGGGCTGCCGCCAGGCAGGCGTGCCAGTTGCTCGGAGAGCCAGGCAAACAGCGCCTCGACGAGGGGGCGGCTCTGTCCCTGCCGGCCAGCTCGACGGAGGTCAGGTGGCTTGCCGCGCAGCTCCGTCTCGACCGCGTAGAGGGCGGCGATGCGCTTCAACGTCTCCTGGGCGATTGGCGCCGTCTTGCCCAGATCGATGAACTCCCGCCGCACATGGCTCCAGCAGAATGCCAGCGTAATGCCGCCATCCGCCGTGGCCAGCGTCTTGTAGGCGCCGTAGCCGTCGCACTGCAGGGTACCCCCGTAGCCCGCCAGCAGCGCCTTTGCGTGCTCGGCGCCGCGGCCGGGCGCGTAGTGGAACACCACCGCCGGCGGGTCCGACCCGCCCCAGGGGCGGTCGTCGCGCGCGATCGCCCAGGCGTAGCCCTTCTTCGTCTTGCCGCGTCCGGGGTCGAGGACCGGCATCGTGGTCTCGTCGGCAAACAGCCGCGCCGAGCCGAGCAGGATCTCGCGCATGCGCCGTACCACGGGGACGATCTCCGTCGCACCGGTGCCGGTCCAGTCAGCCAGCACCTCGCGGCCGATCTCGATGCTCTGCCGCGCCAGGATCTGCGACTGGCGATAGAGCGGCAGGTGGTCGGCGTAGCGGGACACCAGCACGTGCGCAACCGTTGCCTCGGTCGGCACCCCGCCCTCGATCAGGCGGGCCGGCGCAGGCTCCTGTAGCACCACGCCAGGGCAGGCCCGGCAGGCGAGCTTCGGGCGCTTGGTCACGACGACGCGGAACTGGGCGGGGATTACGTCCAGCCGCTCTGCGGTATCGGTGCCGATCTCGACCAGCGGGCCCTGGCAGCAGGGGCATGCTGTCGCCTCCGGCGCCAGCACCACCTCGACCCGCGGTAGATGCGCCGGCAGCCGACCGCGGCCGGCACGGCGACGCTTCGCCTGACTGTCGCGCAGCATCGGCGATACCTTGCCCGCCTCGGCCGCGTTCCCGGCCAGCGTCGCCTCAATCTCCTCGAACGCGAACAGCAACTGCTCCTCAGCGAGCCGCTCCGACTTCGTGCCGAACTGCTGCCGCTTGAGCTTCAGCAGCAGGTGCTGGAGGCGCTCATTCTGGCTCGCCAGCGCATCGCGTTCGGTGGTCAGCGTGCCGACTTGCGCCAGCGTCTCGAGCAGCAGCGCGCGCAGCGCCGCGGGATCCTCCGGCAGGCTCGGCGTGTCGTCATCGGCGGCGCGCATCGTGCCGCCGATTCTACGCAGGCACGCTCGGCGTGGGAATCTCCTTCAGCGCCTGAACGCGCCGCCAGTCGATCCCGTCGAATAGCGCGGAGAACTCCAGCGGCGTCAGACGCAGCACCCCGTCCACGATCGCCGGCCAGCGGAATGCAGAAGCCTCCAACTGCTTCCAGACGAGGACCAGGCCGCTGCCATCCCAGAGGAGGATCTTGATCCGGTCTGCCCGGCGCGAACGAAACACCAGCACCGCGCCCGAGAACGGATCCGCACCCAGCACCTCGGCCGCCAGCGCCGCCAAGCCGTGCGCGCCCTTGCGGAAGTCGACGGGCTTCGTCGCCAACAGGATCCGCGCACCAGCGGGCGGCGCGATCATGCCGCCGAGGCCCGGATTGCGCGCAGCACGGTCGTCAGCAGGTCGGCGTCCGTCCCGGGCACGACGCGCAGCACGGCGCCCGCCAGCTCCACCTCGATCGATGGAGAGGAGCATGCCGGCGCGGCTAGCGGCTTAGGCACATGCATTGCAGTCGCCGGCACGATCGGCACGAAATCCAGGCGCCCAGCAGCGCCGACACGCATCTCCCGTCGCCAGGTGAAAACCTGCTGCGGACAGACCTGCCGGCGCCGCGCCACATCCGCCACGACCGCGCCGGGCTTCAGTGTCTCGGCGACGATCCGCGCCTTGTCCTCGTCAGACCACTTTCGTCGTCGGCCAGGCCCCGTCAGAACCTCAACCCGTCGATACCCGCCACCCTTCGCGTCGTCATTAACGTCGACCATAACGTCGGCCCGAAGCTCCCAGCTCCAGGCAGACCAAGCATACTCAACCCCCGCGCCGGAAGGCGGGCCTCGTCGCCGCGCTTACGAAGCAACTCGGCTTGGCGGTGATGCACGACGGTCAGGCCCGCAAACATGAGCCCGCTGGTACACCTTGGTGGACCAGCGGCAGTGCAAATCTGGCCGCTACGTTACCTTCTTGTAGATGGTCAAGCCGAGAACGAACAGGATCACGGCGATGATAACCGCCAGCCAGAACAGGATCTTGGCAATTTCCATAGCCGCCCCGGCGAGACCCCCAAAGCCCAGCAGAGCAAGCACGAGCGCGGCGACCGCGAATATGATGGCCCATTTGATCATCTGCCCGTCCTCCTGATGTCTGGAGTGGCTTGAACGAGCTGAAACCAAATTCGTTCCGTCGCTCCCGCCCTACTTCCCCAGGCGACCTCCGAAGGAGCCTGAGGCACTCACCACTGCGCAACCTCAGATTGTAGCAATACGTCCCAGGTCGATCTTTGAAGCTTCCGCGGCTTCTTCTTCGGGCCAAACTAGTACCTCGGCACTGTGATTTTGACTGGTTGGCTGGGCTGGTCCGGCAGCGGCGGCAGCGCTGCCGGATCGACGGCGAGGACGATGGAGCGAGGCTGGCTTGGTTGACGCGTGATCAGCCCGGCCTTGTGGAGCGTCAGCAGCATCTGGTGAACGGTGGGCGGGCTGACGCGGAAGTAGCGCTGGATGTCGGCCTCGGCGGGAGCGCGTCCGTGCAGGCGCTGATAGGCAAGGATGAAGGCGAGATACTGCCCTTGCCGGGGCGTGAAGCTGGCTCGCTCTTGCCGGTGCCGCTGTTACCGAGCGCGATGATGTTCTCGCGTCGCAGGATGTACTCGCAGCGCGCCAGTTCCAGGACCAACATCTTGTTGAGGCTTGGATTGGCGTTGAACACGAAGCTGTCCAGGCTCTTGGTCGCGGGAAACCGCGCCTGGCGGATCCGCCGTTCGACCAGGCGCCGCTCGCGGTCGATCAACTCCAGCTCGAGCAGCCGCAGCAGGTAGCGGGGATGATCGACGCCGTCGCGGGCACATTCGCCGGCCACCTTGTCGTACTCGCGCAGCACCGTCGGCAGCCGGAGCTGCTTGAGGTGATGCGCCAGCAGGACCTGCGGCGTGCCCTGGCTGGTGCCATGCGGCATCTCATCGGCCGCGGTCATGCCACCTGCTCCCGCAGCAGTGCGGCGTAGTCGGCGGCGCGTGTCATGCGCACGTCGGTACCCGGCAGATAGGGATAGGCGGTCAGGTCAAGCCTGGCCGGGCGTCGCTCGATCCGCGCCAGGACGATCTGCCGGACCGCGTCAAAGCCGATCGCGCCAAGATGGATGGCCTCGGCCACCGCGGCAGTCACCACCTCCTTGGCGGCGATCTCCAGCAGCCGCAGCACTTGGATGAACTCCCTGTAGCTGCTGCGTGAATTCTCCCTGGATGTGCTGGCTGAAAATTCCCCAGTCCAGCGCGACTGCCCGCGCCCGGGGGCGAGCCCCCGGGCGCGGGTGGCGCCGGCCATGCGCCAGGATGCCGACCGGCGTCATGGGAGCAGCCGGTGGTCACCCTTGGGGAGCTCGTCATGATCCTGGATCTCGCCCGGCAGGGCCTCAGCGTCTCGGCCATCGCACGGCGCACCGGCCGCGACCGCAAGACTATCCGCACCTACATCGCGCGCGGCCTGGAGCCGCCGGCCTACAAACCCCGGGAGCCGGCACCTTCGCCGCTGGCGCCCTTCGAGCCATTCCTGCGCGAGCGCATCGGCCGCTTTCCCGAGCTGACCGGCCGGCGCCTCTGGCGGGAGATCCGCGACCTCGGCTTCGGGGGTGGCTACGCCACCGTCACCGACTTCCTGCGCACCATCCGCCCGCCTGCCGAACCCGCCGCCTTCGAACGTCGCTTCGAGACCCCACCGGGGCGCCAGGCGCAGGTCGACTTCGCCTTCTTCAAGGTCCGCTTTGAGGATGAGCCCGGCGCCGAGCGCATCGTCTGGCTGTTCTCCGCCGTCCTCGGCCACAGCCGCATGATGTGGGCCCGCTTCGTCGCCCAGCAGGACCTCGTCACTGTGCTGCGCTGCCACGTCGCCGCCTTTACCGCACTCGGCGGCGTACCGCAGGAGATCCTCTACGATCGCATGCGCACCGCCGTCCTTGGCGAAGTCGACGACCGTGGCATCGTCTACAACGACAAGCTCCTCGCGCTTGCCGCCCACTACGGCTTCCTTCCGAAAGCCTGCCGTCCCTACAGGGCCAAAACCAAAGGCAAGGTAGAGAGGCCGTTCCGCTACGTCCGCGAGGATTTCTTCCTTGCCCGGAGCTTCCGCAACCTCGAGGACCTGAACGCGCAGTTCACCCAGTGGCTCGACCAGGTCGCCAATCGCCGCCTGCACGGCACCACGGGGCGCATCGTCACGGAGCACTTCGCAGAGGAACAGCCCACCCTCCGGCGGCTGCCGGCCGGGCCGTTCAACGCCGTGCTCCGTCTGGAGCGACGCATCTCGCACGAGGGCATGATCTCGGTCGGCGGCAATCTCTACTCCGTCCCCGACGGCACGCGGCGCCGTCCCGTCGAAGTTCAGGTCACCGCCTCCGAAATCCACATCCTGGAGGATGGCCGGCTGGTCGCCGCGCATCCCGTGCTCGAGGGCCGCGGCCGGCGTCGCATCGCCGAGGGCCACCGCAGCCTGCCGCCACCGCACAACAGCACCACGACCCGCGCTGGCGCCTCGGCATCGCCATCAGCACCCGCCGCGGCCGCCGGCGTGGCGCCCCGGTCGCTGGCCATCTACGAGGCCATCGGCCGCCGCCTCGCCGCCGGAGAGCCGGCGCGATGAACACGGCACCCGCCACTCTCGACCGGATCCGCCACCATCTGGTCGGCCTCAGAATGCCACGCTCCCTCGAGGTGCTGGAGCACCTCCTGCGCCAGCTCGAGCGCGGCGAGATCTCCGCCCTCGAGGCGATCGACCAGCTGCTCGACGAAGAACTCAGCTTGCGCGAGGGGCGCCGCGTCAAGGCAGCCCTCAAAATGGGCCGGCTGCTGAACATCAAGACGCTCGCAGGCTTCGACTTCTCGTTCCAGCCCTCCCTCGACCGCAACCGCATCCTCACCCTCGCCGGCCTCGACTTCATCAGCCGCCACGAGGTGCTGCACTTCCTCGGCCAGCCAGGCTGCGGCAAGACGCACCTGGCCATCGCGCTGGCCGTTGAGGCGGTGAAGGCAGGCCGCAGCGTCTACTTCACCACCCTGGCCGAGCTCATCGGCTCGCTCGCCAAGGCCGAGCGCGAGGGCACGCTCCGCGAGCGCATCCGGTTCCTCTGCCGGCCGCAGCTCCTCGTGGTCGACGAGATCGGCTACCTGCCCGTCATCGCCGGCGGCGGAAACCTGTTTTTTCAGCTGGTGAATGCCCGCTACGAGCGCGGCGCGATGATACTCACCTCCAACCGCGGCTTTGCCGAATGGGGCGAGGTTTTCGGCGACACCGTTGTCGCCACAGCGTTGCTTGACCGCCTCCTCCACCACGCCATCGTCGTGCGCATTGAAGGCGCAAGCTACCGCCTGCGCCGCCACGCCGACCTGCTGCCGGACAGCTCAGCCGCGCGACCCGCTCATCAGCCCGAACCGCCGCCGCGCCGACGCGGCCGGCCACCCAAAATACGCACCGTGGAGGCCACCGCCGCAACGTAGCCACCAGCCAAACTGGGGAATTTTCAGCCAGCGCTTTTGAGGAATTCGACCTCAGCATTGACACTCCCGCTTGCCGCGGTTGCCCATGCGCGTCTCCAGCAGGCGGCGCAGGTGCTGGAACACTGGCGGCAAGGCCCAGCCCTGCAGCGCCGCCGCCTGGTCCAGCGCACCCGGCTTGGTCTCCAGCAGCGCCAGGTAGTGCAAGGGGTCGTAGACGAACTCGCCACGGCCATAGGAGCGGGCGTGGCGGGCGATCGGCACGCCGTCGCAGAGGATCAGCACCGCGTCGACGAAACCCTTCACCAGCACCGCCTGGAACCCATGCGCGGTCGGCACCGAGTAGTCGTTGCCGCGGTAGCGAACCAGCGCGGTCGAGGACACCCGCGCGCTGATCGTCTCGCACGGCTCCAGGACCGTGTCCGGCAGGCGCCGCAGCGCCGCCAGATCCGCCACCAGGCGCACGCCGATCGTCTCGGCATGCCGGCCTGCCCGATCGGACTGCCGTAGGCGGCAACGCTCCGCCAGCATGGCGTTGAGCGCCTCATGGCTGGCCGCGATCGGCACCGGGGTCATGAAGTTGGACCGGGAGAACTTCACCAGCCCCTCGACCTTTCCCTTGTCGTTGCCCTTGCCGGGACGGCCAAACCTGTCCTGAAACAGATAGTGGCTGACCAGGCCAGTGAACGCCCGCGTCCGTTCCCGCCGGCCGTCGCCGCAGATCCTGGCCACCGCCAGCTTGAGGTTGTCGTAGAGGATCGACAGCGGTACGCCGCCAAAGAACGCGAAAGCCGAGACGTGCCCGTCAAGGAACGCCTCCGTCGTCTCCCGCGGATAGACCTTCACGAAGCAGGCGTCCGACTGCGGCAGGTCCAGGCAGAAGAAATGAACCTTCTGGCGAACTCCGCCGATTACCGCCACCGCCTCGCCGAAGTCCACCTGCGCATGGCCCGGCGGATGCGACAGCGGCACGAACACCTCCCGCCCGCGCGCCCGCTGCCGCCGCACATAATCCTTCACCACCGTATAGCCGCCGCCATAGCCATGCTCATCGCGCAGCCGCTCGAAGATCCGCTTGGCCGTATGCTGCTGCTTGGGCGGTGCCGTCCGGTCCGCCTCCAGAATCGCCTCGATCACCGGCGTCAGCGATCCCAGCTTGGGCTTGTCCGCCGGCCGCGTCCGCACGTATCCCGGCGGCGCCGAATACCGGCACATCTTGGCAATCGTGTCCCGGCTCAACCCAAAAACCCGGGAAGCCTCCCGCCGACTATGTCCCTCCAGGAACACGAACCGCCGGACCGCCGCGTAGGTCTCCACCACGAACATCTCCCGGCGCCCCACCCTGATCCCTCAGGGTAGGCCGCCTCCCACTGGCCGGGTTTTACTCCGCCCGCAGCCGCACTACGCCGCCGCTCCAGTGGCCGACTTTCCCTCCGCCGCACACAGTTATATAAGAATGGATAAACATTTATGTTGATCGCAGCCGCGTGACCCCGTGGGTCAGCGGCCAGATTGCCCGGCACATCCCGCCGCCGTCGTTGCACACAGGCGTCCGGCGGCGGCTGGAGCGCTCCTCTCTAACGGGAGTGGGAAGCACCGAGGCCGCCACGCATGATGGTCGAGAGCACCAGCTTCATTGCGCTTCACATCCTGGACAGGCCAGTCCTTTCCGCCGCTCCCGGCCGGCGCGAGCCTTGACGCGGGCCGGGCTTTGAACGCGCTATGGCCGCCTCATGCGGACAGTCGGCACAGAATGACGATCCTGGTCACGGGCGTCGCGGGTTTCGTTGGCTCCTTCGTCGCGGCCGCGCTGCTGGCGCGCGGCGACGAGGTCATCGGGCTCGACAACGTCAACAGCTACTATGACGTGGCCTTGAAGGAGGCGCGTCTGACGCGGCTCACGTCGCAGCCAGGCTTCAGCTTCGTGAAGGTGGACCTGGCCGACCGCGAGGCGGTCTTCGCCGCATTGGCGGAGGCGA
This sequence comes from Falsiroseomonas sp. HC035, assembly GCF_050563525.1. NCBI lineage: Bacteria > Pseudomonadati > Pseudomonadota > Alphaproteobacteria > Acetobacterales > Roseomonadaceae > Falsiroseomonas > Falsiroseomonas sp. HC035. The sequence goes on along the minus strand of NZ_JBNXUN010000022.1, from coordinate 51,873 downwards.
ATGCCGGGATCACCGAGGTGATCCACCTCGCCGCCCAGGCCGGCGTGCGCTACTCGATGATCGACCCCTATGCCTATGTTGCCTCCAACGTCATGGGCCATGTCGTGATGCTGGAGGCGGCGCGCCGCATGCCCGCACTGCGGCATTTCGTCTATGCCTCCTCCTCCTCCGTCTATGGCGGCAACACGAGCCTGCCCTTCCGTGAGACCGATCCCGTGGACCTGCCCGTCTCGCTCTACGCGGCGACCAAGCGGGCGGACGAATTGATGGGCCAGGCCTATAGCCACCTGTACGGGCTGCCGCAGACCGGGCTGCGCTTCTTCACAGTGTATGGCCCCTGGGGCCGGCCCGACATGGCCTATTACAGCTTCGCCCGGGCCATCGTCGCCGGCACGCCGATAACGCTGTACGATGGCGGACAGCTGAAGCGCGACTTCACCTACATCGACGACATCGTCCAGGGCATCCTGGGCTGCCTGCCGCACCCGCCGGCGGCCGGGGAGTGCGCCAGGCTGCTGAACATCGGCAACCATCGGGCCGAGAAGGTGGCGACCCTGGTACGGCTGCTCGAGGAAGGACTGGGCCGGTGTGCCGTGGTGCAGGACACGCCGCGTCCCGTCGCCGATGTGGAAGAGACCTTCGCGGACATCTCGGCAATCCGCAGCCTGGCCGGCTTCGAGCCGCGGACGACCCTTGCGGAAGGCATTCCCCGCTTCGTGTCGTGGTTCCGCGATTGGCACAAGGTGAACTGAAAAGGACTGGCCGGTCCAGGGCCGGGAAACGGAGCCGCTGTCGCTAGCCAGCCGAGGGATCGGCCAGCCGTCGCTCAATCAGCGCCAGGACTTGGCTGGCCTGGTCCTGCGGCGAACTAGGAGCGCGTCCCGGTAACGGCATTTCGGGCTGATGATGCTGGGACCTGAGCGATAGTCATCGCAGCTGTGCAGCAGCTGCGGGTCAGGCTGCGGCCATCCTGGCGAGCTTGGTGAGGTTGTGGGCGGTGCAGACCAGCGCCCATTCGTGTTTCACCTTCCCGAGGCCTGCGGAGCAGGAACTGTCGGAACCCTCGTGCTCCCTTGATCTGCCCGAAGACGGGTTCAACCACCTGCTTGCGTATTCGGTAGCGGCTGCGTCGACCTGCGCGTCTGAGCCGCTTACGCATCGCCGAGACCAACGGCCCGCGGCGCTGCTCCTCACCCTCATCGGGGTGCTTGGCGCGGCCAGTGGCGACATAGCCGCGGATCCCGCGCCTGTTGAGATCAGCCAGGTTCGCCTCGGAGCAGTAGCCGCTGTCGGCCGAAACCTCGATCGGTGTTGCTTCGGTGTTGGCGGTGACCGCGTCGAGCAGTGGCGCCAGCGAGTCGTGGTCGGCGGCGTTGTTGCTTAGGTCATGCGCCACGATCACCTGCGCGGCCGCATCCACCGCGGCCTCGGCGTTGTAGGCCTGAACGAAACCGTCTCGGCCCTTCATGATCCGGCTCTCCGGATCGGTGAAGTTGCGCTGGGCGCTGGGCTTCGGCACGCCGGGTGGGTGTTTCGGCTTGCGGCCGCGGCGCCAGAGCATTTTTGGTTTACTCGAATGCATAGCCAGAGTTGGCAAGGTAGTTACGGCACTCGGTGGGGCTGAAGGTATCGAGCAGTTGGCCGATGGTGTTCCACAGCGCCTCACGCGTGCGGGCGCCCGCCTTGCGGAGCCCGGCCTTGAGTTTGGCAAAGGCCTGTTCGATGGGGTTCAAGTCAGGCGAGTAGGCTGGCAGCAGCATGACGTGGGCACGCGCCGCTCGGATGGCCTCGCGCACGCCGGCCACCTTATGGGCGGCGAGGTTGTCCATCACCACCACGTCGCCGGGTGCCAGCGTGGGCACCAGGAACTGCGCGACATAGGCGCGGAAGGCTTCGCCCGTCATCGGCCCATCCAGCACCAGCGGCGCGACGATGCCGGTGCTGCGCAGGCCGGCGACGAAGGTGGTGGTCTTCCAGTGGCCGTGCGGCGCAGCATCCACCAGGCGCTCGTTGCGTGGTCCCCAGCCGTAGCGGCGCACCATGTTCGTGGTGGCGCCGGTTTCATCAAGGAACACGAAGCGCGCCGGGTCCATGAAACGCTGCCACACCCGCCAGTGGCAGCGCCGTTCGGCAACGTCGGGTCGGTCCTGCTCGGCTGCCCTCAGCGACTTTTTTTACGCCGCAGGCCAAGTCGGCGCAGTGTCGCCCAGATGGTCGTCAGTGAGCCTGCCTCGATGCCGCGCTCGGTAAGCTCCGCCTGCAGCTCAGCCAGGGTGATGCCCGCTTTCGCCGTAGTCAGCTCGCGCAACAGGACCTCGTGCCCGGCCAGCAGGGGCTTTCGGTAGCCGCCGACCCTGGCCGGCGCCGCGCTGCCCGTCTCGCGCACCCGCTGCATCAGCTTGATCGCCGCCGAGGGGCTCACCTCGAAACGTCGCGCCGCCTCCCGCGCCGTGCTGCCCGTCTCAACCGCGGGGACCAGGCGCCGCCGGAGGTCCGTAGACAAAGATGCCGCCATCATCGCCTCAACGCTGCATCACCAGCGTCGAATCAGAACCCGCGATTCCGTGCAACATCAAAGTGGTCTAGCGCGGCCAGCGCCTTCTCGAGACCGGCCGCGCCGTCGACGATCAGGAACTCCGGCGTCCGCAGCCCGCGCGCCACGAGATCGTCCAATACCGCGCATCAGGCGGCCTCACTCTCGCCGCCCATGTTGCGCACCGCCAGCAGCACCTTCTGCCCGTCGCGGCGGATGGCAAGCACCACCAGCAGCGAGATGGTCGTGGCCTTGCGGTCGAGCCGCACCTTCATCACCGTGCCGTCCAGCACCAGCCGGACAACGTCCTCGGTCCGGAGATCGCGCCGGCACCAGGCATCCCAGTCCGCCTTTGCCATGCGCCAGGCGCGGCTGACCACGTCCTTGCCGACCGCGCCGCAAAACAGCGCCGCCAGCGCCCGCTGCGCCCGTCGCGTGTTGGTGCCCGAGGGATAGGCCGAGGCGATCAGCGCCTCCATCTGCCGGGTCCGGCGCGCGTAGTGCGGCAGCACCACGCTGCGCCACTCCCGCTCAGTCCCCTCCGGCCCGCGCAATCGCGCCCGCGGCGCCGCAATCTCCACCGGGCCAAAGGAGCCGGTCAGGCGCCGCCTCCGGTGCCCGTGCCGGTGTCCCGCCGCCTCGCCCCGCTCATAGCGGCCGCGGCCCAGCGCCGCAGCCAATTCCTGCTCCACCAGTTCCTCGATCAGCCCGGGGATCCGGCCTCGGATCCCGGCCTCGATCGGATCAAACCAGGCCTCCCCAGCAAACAGGGCCGACCCTTCAACGCTATCCTGCTCCGGGGCGTGGTCTTCGCCCGGCACGCCAACGCCGGGATTGGCGTGTTGAACTCGCCGAAGACTACGCCACTCCGGTTTCCCACCACTTCCGCGACAGCACCGAATCGAAGACGTCCAGAAACCGACGCCTCAGATCCGGTAATCCGCGGCCATCTTGCCTTGTGATTCCAGAACCGTCAGCCAGCCTGGCTTGCGACCACGGCCTGTCCAGGTCTCGCCATTGGGCCCACGGAATTTCGGTGCGACAGGTGTTCCTGCATCCTTGCGTGGTTTGCGGCCGGATTGGGAGCCGGTGGGGGCGCGCAACTCGTCGAAAGACATCCCCAACTCGGCGGAGCGGGCCTCGAATTCGGCGAGAAGGGAGGCCTTGGCCTCAGACATCTTGGCATCCCGCTTAGCTCCGGCCGCTTTGATCAGCGCTGTCAACTCCGGCACAGTCAGCATATCCAGGTCGATGTTCGGTTTCATGGCCACGGCAAAAAATCCTTAAAGGCACTGGCGTTGTGTTACATCAGGAATTTGCAAAAGCCAAGTTCGTTGGGCCGGGCTCGAAGTCAAATCTATTTTTGCCCGAGTATGCCGCCTCTGCTGCACAAATGGCCGGAAGGGGGATTCATCTCGTGAATCCAGCGTGATAGCTGGACAGCATGAGCCGGCCGACACGGGCGACCTACAAGACCAGGAACTGGCCCGCCCACGACGACGGGCTCAAGCGATGCGGCTCGGTGATGGTATGGCTCGATCGCGAGATGACTTGGGAGGCCGCGCCGACCGGCAAACGGGGCCGACAGCCCATCTATAGCGATGGTGCTGTCCAGACCTGCCTGACCATGAAGGTGCTGTTCGGCATGGCGCTGCGCCAGACGACCGGCCTCGTCGAGAGCCTCCTGCGGCTGGTCGGCCTCAATTGGACCGTGCCGAACTTCAGCACCCCGAGCCGACGACAGAAGTCCCTGAAGCTCAGCAAACGCTGGAGATCTGCGCGGCGGAGTTCACCACCAGCGAAGTGGGGTACGCACCGATGTTGCCCGAGCTTCTCGATCAGATCCCGCCTGACCAGGAGATCGCGAGTGTCACCGCCGACGGCGCCTTCGACACCCGCAAGTGCCACGACGCCATCGCCGCCCGCGGCGCCGTCGCGATCATACCGCCCCGAAGGAACGCCAGACCCTGGGAGGCCGACGGCGCAGGGGCGGTCGCACGGAATGAAGCCGTTCGTGCATCGCGGCGCTACGGTTGGACCATCTGGCGACGATGTAGCGGCTATCACCGCCGAAGCCGCGCAGAGACCAAAATGCACTGCGTCAAACTCTTGGGCCAACGCCTGCAGCGAGGGACTTCGACCGTCAGGTCGCCGAGTTCCAGGTTCGTGTGGCCGTCTTGAACGGTTTCACCGCACTCGGCATACCCGTCACTGAAGCCGTAGGATGAAGCTGCCCGGGGAAAGGGGAACCCTGACCGCCAGTTCATTTTTGCAACAGAGCCGTCGTGGCCGATCGCGACTATAGCAGTCACGCATTCAGCGACCAAGCCTGGAGCCTCGGAGCGCGCCCCGCAATCCCGCCGAAGGTCAACGAGGCGCCGGTCGCCTGCCCAAAGCCGATCTACAACAACCGCAACCGCGTCGAGCGCCTCTGGGCGAGGCTGAAGGAGTGGCGCGCCGTCGCCACCCACTACGAGAAAACCGGGCTATCCGGATTAACCTGTAGAAAGCGGCAGCAATGCTGACGCGTTCCGGTCGCACTTGACGAGTGAACGAAGGCGGAACAGATTGCGCTCATGCAAACAATCTCCGTCCCCTACCGCACGGACGATGCCGGCGCGGCGGCCATCGCTGACCGCCGCCGCATTTACGCCGCCGCGCTGCGGACGGCCTATGCCAACGCCACTTCTAGTGACGGCAAAACCGTGCCGGAGAAAGACCTCCGGCATCTCGTAAAAGCACGCTTCGCGGGACAGCGGATCCTCGACGCCTGGTCGCTACATTGCGCAACCCTCGAGGGGCGCGATCTCCGCAAGGCCCGCCCCGACGAGCGCATGATCTTCGGCTCCCGCCGGCACTTCGAACGCCGCCAAGCCGGCCTCATCTCCCGCGACGAATGGCGCGCCCATCGGCTAAGGCCGTTTTGCACGCGGGGTGACCGGCTCTATCTCGGCAACCGCCACTTCCGGCTCTCGCCAGACGCCAGCCACTGCCGCTTCACAATCTACGGCCGGGAAGTCGTACTCGACCTCCCGGCGATGACAGGCAACGCAGGCGTCATCCTGCGTCAGGCCGCCGCCCTAGCGGCGGCCAAGGCGATCAACGTCACCTTCCGGATCGACGCCAGCCACCTCCACATCACCATCGATCCCCAGGACCTGCCGAACCACTCAGAATGGCGACGCCCGATCCCGGCCCTGCCGGGGCGGGCCTTCGGAATTGACCTCAATCCAGACTGGGTCGGGATCTCCGTCGTCGAGAACACAGGCAACGTCCTGTCGCTCGACGAAACGCGCGTGCTGGACCACGCGCTAGTGCAACTGCGCCTCGACCGCAAGGCATCGTCAGAGCAAGTCCGCGAAGCCCTGGCCGCTTTGTGCGGACGCATCATCGACACTGCACGCCACCAGCGCGCCGGCGTCATCGCCATCGAGAGCGGCCTCGGCAAGCTGCGCTCCGGCGGACGCAATCGCGCCCTCAACTGGCGCCTCAACGCCTGGGCGCGGACCATCCTGGTCCACATGCTGACCCGCAAGGCTCGCCTCGCGGGCCTTAAGGTCGTCGAAGTCTGGTCAGGCTATTCGACCACCATCGGCAACCTCGCCTTCGCGCTGCGTGACGCCTGCGCGGCAGCCACCGAAATTGCCCGCCGCGGCCTCGCCGCGGGCAACAAGAACAAGGAGCTTCTGCCAGCCCTCTCGGATGAGGTGCTCTCTCGCCTACGGAAGGATGAGGGAGTGCCCACCGCGGCCATGCCGCAGCAACCGAAAGGGTGGGGCGAACTCCACCGGGCCATCAAAGCGGCGAAACTTGGCGTTCGCCGCCCGCATCCGCGCCTAAAGGCGACGGATCCCGGGCCCCGGCCTCTGGCAACAGAGACCGGGTACGCGGTGCACCGCCTCGGTCTAAAACACCGGCCCGGCCTCATAGCCCGGCCGTCACCTCAGGCGGCGCAAATTACACGGATGACAGGAACTGGCGCTGCCCGTTCCTAAGGGAAATCCGGATAGCCGAAAACCGCCGCTTCCTTCCTCGGCGTCCTCTGCCTCGCCGCCACCGCCGACTGGCTCAGGCGCTACCAGGCTCTAATTTGACGGTGCCGTCGCAAGTTTATGCTCCGCCGTCCACGCAGGTCAACGCCACGCAAATTACGTAAAGCGCTATAACTTCATGACCTTGGACATGATTTCAATTCATTACCGTCGGCACAGCTTGCTCGCCGAATGGAGCGCAGCAGTGTAGATATGTTTACGTCGAAAATTTTAGCTAGATCAGTTGGCGCCATAAGGCCATTTTTGATAGCGGTGCACGCATAGGAGACCTGATCCCGGTTCAATTTCCTTGGACGCCCAAGTCGTCGACCTCGCAATTTGGCTGCTGTGATGCGCGCTCTCGTTCGATCCTCACTTTTGATTCGATCGAATTCTGCGAGTGTCCTAATTAATTTGAAGGCTTCCGAGGAATTTTTTGAGTCCAGCCTTATCTCCTCCGTAATGGACACCAAGACGGCATGTTTTTCATCAATATATCTCATAATCTCAAAAAAATGCGGTAGAGAGTTGCCTAGATGACTTATCTTCCATACGACCAGCGTGTCGTCGGGCCCGAGGCGCGCTAAAGCAGAACGCAGACCCGGCAAATCCGAAGTAGGATCCGAATCCTCATAATCCTCAAAAAATACCTTGCATCCCACCTTCGAAAAAGCTTCGCGTTGCAGGCGCTTGTTGAAATCCGATACAAGGATGTAACCTATCTGCATGTTATGCTTATGCCCCGATAAGAAAAGACCAGATTCTTGGTGCGAGGAGGTGTGTGTATTCATATGCGCTGGGATCAGTCACTGTACCACGGCCAACAGCTGAAAGCTGCCGTTTGCTACGGCAATGTCGCAGAAGTCAGGATGAGGATGCGCTAATCTCGAGGACTGTTCGATTAGGCGAGAGCGACAGCGTTGAGAAGAACGCGGGCAGCCTAGAGGCGGCGCACGAGTTTCGCGATGTTGTCGTGGCGGCGCAAGCACCGGCCGAGATGGGCTCTGACCTGCCCCCCCCAGAATGAGTCCGCCGGTAATATAGTGCGGCGACTGCGAGGGGAGGCGTTGATGGCGCGGCGAAAGCTGCACACGCCGGACCAGATTGCGGCGAAGCTTCGTCAGGCGGAGGTCTTGATTGGTCAGGGCAAAACGGTGGCCGATGCGGTTCGAGCGATTGGGGTGACGGAGCCGACCTACTACCGTTGGCGGACCGAGTTTGGCGGTCTGAAGCTGGACCAGGTGAGGCGGCTGAAGGAGCTTGAGCGGGAGAACGCGCGCCTTCGGAAGGCGGTGTCGGATTTGACGCTCGAGAAGATCGTTCTCAAGGAAGCCACATCGGGAAAGTGGTAATCCCCGCCCGACGGCGGGCCTGCGTCGAACATGTTGTCCGTGAGCTCGGCGCGTTGGAGCGGAAGGCCTGCGCGGTGCTGGGGCAGCACAGGTCGACGCAGCGCAGGGCGCCGGGCGGGGCGGAGGATGCGTCTCGATGCCGCTCTCGCGGGCCATGCGGGTGAGCATCTCGCGGTAGCCCTCGCTGCTGCCGCGTCGGACGATGGCACGCAGCGCCGCATTGGCCTCCATCGTCGAGGCGTCGACGCCGATTCGCTCGCCCTTCACCAGGCCGCGCTCGGCCAGGCGCTGCAGCACCCAGGTGAAGATCGCACCGTGCAGCTCGAGCGGCAGCCGCGGGCGTGTCCGGCTCAGCCAGGAATGGTCGGGCACCCGCTCGCGCTCGCCGAGGCGGAGGAACTCGCGCAGCGACAAGCTGTCGGCGCAGCGCCAATCCAGCCCGCGCTCGCTGTCGATGCCCTCGAAGTAGCCGACCAGCAGCATGCGGAAGTAGCGCCCCGGCGCCAGCGACGGACGGCCGCGCCCCTCCGAGTAGTGCGCCGCGCACAGCCCCTCGACGAAGCCGTCGAACCCGGCCGCGATGAGCTCGGCCTGCAGCCGGTCGTAGAACGCATTCCCGGCGAGCGAGGCATCTCCGACCACGACACCGGCATCTCCGACTGACGATCCCGCTGCCGACCCAGCGCCATCTGATACCCGCTCCCACTCGCCGCAGGCGTCAGAACCAGGCCGCGGCGAGTTCGTCAACGGGCTGATAGGCAAGGTTCAGGTTGACCTCTTCGTACAGGCGCCGCTCGGAGCATATGCCGCAGGAGTAGCCGATCAGCAGCATCCGGATCATGAGCTCCGGATCGGCCGACGGCCGGCCAATCGCGCTGTAAAAGGGATCGAGCTGACGGCGGATGTCGCTCAGTTCGACGAAGCGGTCGCTGGCACGCAGCAGGTGATCGGGGGGCTCTGTTGCACAAATGGCCGGAAGGGGATTCATCTCGTGAATCCAGCGTGATAGCTGGGTGGCATGAGCAGACCGACACGGCCGACCTACAAGACCAGGAACTGGCCCGCCTACAACGAGGGGCTCAAGCAACGCGGCTCGCTGACGGTCTGGTTCGACCAAGAGATGACCTGGGAAGCCGCGCCAACCGGCAGACGAGGCCGACAGCCCATCTATAGCGATGCCGCTGTCCAGACCTGCCTGACGATGAAGGTTCTGTTCGGCATGGCGCTGCGCCAGACGACCGGCTTCGTCGAAAGCCTCCTGCGGTTGATTGGCCTCGATTGGACTGTGCCGGATTTCAGCACCCTGAGCCGACAGCAGAAGACCCTGAAGGTCAACATCCCCTATCGCGGGTCGCAGGGTCCGCTGCACCTGCTGATCGACAGCACCGGCATCAAGGTCGAGGGCGAAGGAGAGTGGAGCGCGCGCAAACACGGCGGCGCCAAACGCCGGGTTTGGCGGAAGATACACATCGGAATTGACGAGCAGACGCTGGAAATCCGGGCGGCGGAGTTCACCACCAGCGATGTGGGGGACGCACCGATGCTGCCCGAGCTGCTCGATCAGATCCCGCCTGACCAGGAGATCGCAAGTGTCACCGCTGACGGCGCCTTCGACACCCGCAGGTGCCACGACGCCATCGCAGCCCGCGGCGCCGCCGCGATCATACCGCCCCGGAGGAACGCCAGGCCTTGGAAGGCCGATGGCGCCGGGGCGATCGCACGGAATGAAGCCCTCCGTGCATCGCGGCGCTTCGGTCGGACCATCTGGCGACGATGGAGCGGCTATCACCGCCGAAGCCGCGCAGAGACCAAGATGCACTGCGTCAAACTCCTGGGCCAACGCCTGACCGCGAGGGACTTCGACCGTCAGGTCGCCGAGTTCCAGGTTCGTGTGGCCGTCCTGAATGGCTTCACCGCGCTCGGGATCCCCGTCACTGAAGCCGTGGGATGAAGCTGTCCGGGGATAGGGGAACCCTGACCGTCAGCTCCTTTGTGCAACAGAGCCGATCGGGGGGCACATGCTCATTTAAGGCTGAAGCCATAGAACAGCGCCTCCTGCCGCACCTGCCACTCGCCCATTATGGCCGTGCCCTCCTCTACCAGGAGTACTCAAGCAGCGCCGGCGCCCGATCTAAACAGCCTTTTTCGCCAGAACCTGACTACCAGCGACCCGTCCGGTGACTTCGGAGCCGCGCTGCGCCGGCTGGCGGTGGAGCCCGGCGCCCATCAGCCTGTCTCGCCTTGCTCGAGTCGGGACGTGAGCAGATGTTGCCTGATTGCCTCGGCGCGTTGAACTCCGCCTGCGACCGTGCTGTAACTGTTGATGATGGTGGAAATTTTAGATACTGATACATGATGCGTGACCAACCTATCATGATTCTTGCCATCAGACCTCGGCGAAAGCCTCTAGCTGGCTTGTTTTTTCGGCCCCTGCCGCGGAACCCATTCGGACGCTCAGCCATTCGGTAAGCGTGGTCGCTGCATATTGTTGAAGGAAAATATTATGTCGTCATATTATAGAGGATCAGATGCCGATAACAGCCAGCTTATTGCGATACTCGGACAAACGCGCCGCGAAATTGCAACAATTTCGCAGCTTATGCAGGAATTCATTAGGAAAAGCGACCTTATTATTGTAGAACAAAGTTCAACAAATGCTCTTCTGCGAGAGCTCATTAATAAAAATAGTAAATTGGGCGGCTAATGCTGCTGTTCATGTGGCCGCACAAGGGCTCTGTTGCACAATTGGCAGGAAGGCGGATTCATCTCGTTAATCCAGCGTGATAGCTGGACAGCATGAGCAGACCGACACGGCCGACCTACAAGACCAGGAACTGGCCTGCCTACGACGACGGACTCAAGCGACGCGGCTCGGTGATGTTATGGCTCGATCGCGAGATGACTTGGGAGGCGGCGTCGACCGGCAAACGGGGCCGACAGCCCTGGACTACCGGCCGCCGGACCAAGCAGAACGGCAAACAGCAAGCGTCGCGTAACCCGTCTACGAAAACCGTGGAGGATCAGCATCGCTCGCCAATTCGCCCGCAGCATCCCGCGATGTCCCTGCTGCCACCTCCTCACCCAGCGCCACAACTATATGACACAGTAGTACTAGGTTGGAACATTGTGCGGCCTGCTGGCGTGAGCAACCGTGGTGGCTTATTTCGTTGCTTATGAACAACGCAAATCTACACAAACCAAAGCAACCCATCGACCGTAACGGGGCGCGGCAGGCTGTCAGTCTGCAGGCCGGTCCAGGTCACGCTGCATTCTACCTGTCCGTCACCATCCAGATCCAGCCTGAGTGTCGCGCCCTCCCAGCCCGGTGCACCTGACCAGGCTTCCCAGCTGCTGCGGCTCACGCCGGGCCGCCAACCCCAGACGGAAAGCTGCTCGCTGCCGATGCAAAAGTCGCTGATCGTGCTCCATGTCTGGCCACCACCGCGGCCATCGACAAAGAACACGTCTCGGCCCGCGCCGCCCGATAGGAAGTTGGAGCCAAGCCCGCCGTCCAGCACGTCGTCCCCAGCCCCGCCCACGGCAGCATCGTCACCGCCAAGCAGGTTCAGGAAGTCGGCATGCGGGGAGGCGACAACCGCCTCACCCTGATCGGAGCCAATTAGTTCACGTTGCACCCAAGTGACCGGCCCAACATAGTCGCGCATTAGCACGAGCATTGGGACGCCACCGCGCTGCAGCGCGGCCGTATCCGCGAAGCCGCCTTGGGCGGCAACCGCTGCAGTGGCAAGCCGACTACCATCTACCAGTTCAATCCACTCGATGCCTTCCAACGTGTCGCGGCCCTGCGGTCCCTCCACCACCATCAGGCTCGCGCTGCCGCCGAACGTCATCTCCGCTCGCGGAGTTGCGAACCCGGCGACATCCTCGTCTGAGCCGCCGATCAGCAGGTCGTCCCCTGTGCCGCCCCACAGCGTGTCATTGCCGGCCTGGCCAAGCAGCGTGTCGTTGCCGCCGCCGCCGGCCAGCATGTTCGCGGCGTCGGTCCCGGCAATCTGGTCATGGCCGGCAGAGCCGATCGCATTCTCGATGGCGCCCGGCGTTGCAAGGGTGATGGCGGCGGCGCCCAGCCGCTGCGCCGAGGCAGCAAGGTCGAGCACGAGGGCGCCGGTCATGGCGGCCGCATTTAACACATCGCGGCCACCATCATAGTCACCGAGAGTGCCGCCGCTCGCCAGGGCATCGGTGAAGATCCAGCGGTCGTCGCGCGGCGCTTGTGTGCCATAGGCGGTTAGCACGATATCGGCGATGCCGGCCTCGATGCCGTCTAGGCTGGTGTCTAGCGCCAGCAGCGTCCAGGTGCCGGCCGCCGCCTCGCCGCGGAAAGCCTGGGACGTGATCGTCCAGCGTTCCGGCATCGGTGTCGCTGCGGCAGCCTGCGGCCTGATGCCGGTGCCGAGGAGCTCGCTACGCGCGCCCGAAGGCGAGACGAGCGCCAACCGGGTGGCGAGCGCGGCGGCAGGGTCCAGAGTTAGGCTCAGCGAGACCGCCTCCACCCTCAGATCGCCTGTGAGCGCCAGGGCTAGGGGCCTGCCGGCAGCCTGTACCGCTTCCGGCAGGACAAAACGGCCCGGCGCCGTGGCGGTCAATGCCGCCTCATTGGCGAAGGTCGCCGGGCCTGATCCGGATGCGAGCCAAGTCTCGGCCAGCCGGACGGCCGCGGCGGCATCAACAATGCCATAGCCGAGCGTCGTGGAGAACCGCGCCCCTCCTGCGTTCCAGTCAGTTGCGCCATTGGTCACGGCGTCGGCAGCCGGGCGCGCAGTTGCCGCCAGGATTGCCTGTACGTCCCGCACGCCCAGCCTCGGCTCCACCTCCAGCATCAGTGCGGCAATGCCTGAGACCAGCGGTGCGGCGAAGGAGGTGCCTGAGACGACGGCTTCGGATCCCACGCCGAAGCCGGCGGTGCCCAACAAGTCCGTTGTCAGCACGCGCTCGCCAGGCGCCGCGACCAGCAGGCCGGCGCCGGGCGTGGATTGGGTGGCGGCCTTGCCGGCCATATTGCTGGCCGCCACGACAATGACCTCGTGCAGTCCGGAGATGGCGCTGTGGCCAGTCACGTTGCCAGCTTGGGTTCGGTCCGTATTGCCGGCTGCCGACACGATGAGAGTGCCGAGCCCGCCACGGCCGCCGGCCGCCGCGGCAGAAAGCGCCTCAAGCAGCGCCTGCCGCCCCGGCTCGTAAGGCGCATCGGCGAAAGCGCCGTAGAAGCCCCAGCTATTGGTGACGATCTCGGCCCGGGTGGCGGCGGTGGCGACGGCTTCGGCCAGCGACGCCGCCCCTTGACCGAAGACGGTCCTAATACCAACCAGGGTGGCCCCGGGCGCGGCGCCGACAACGCCCTGTCCATCCGCTGCCGCACCGACCAAGCCTAGCACCGCGGTGCCATGAGCCTGGTTGCGTGCAGCCGCCGGTGTGGTGTCGCGGTCGACAAAATCGAAGCTGTTGACCAGGTCGATGCGGCCGGCGAGATCAGGATGGCCCAGCTCGAAGCCGTCATCGACCACCGCCACGCGAACGCCATGCCCGGTAGCGCTGCCCCACGCCGTTACGGCACGGATCCCGCCCGCGGAGTCACCCAGGTGCCAGAGCCGTACCGACTCGATCAATTCCGCGGTGCTCCGACGAACGCCTCCGCGCCACGACGCCCGCGTGCGCTTCTCATATCCGACACGAGGGCGGGCTGGGTTGGCGGAACCAGCGCCGGGTGTGGGTCCAGGCGTTGAGCAGGCTCAGATAGCTGCGCCAGCGCCGGTCCGGCGTCACCTGCGACTGGCGCTCCAGGTGGTAGAGGACGACGCGCGCATCAACGGCAGGCCAAAGGCCGCGATCCCGGACTCTCAGGCACAGGTCGGTGTCCTCAAAATCCCCTGTGATGTAGTCCTCATCAAAGCCGCGCAGATCCTGCGCAAGGGCGCGGCGCATCGTCATGCAGGCGCCAGTCACCGCCTCGGCGCGCCGTACGCCGCTGACGCGGGACGGCATCCGTCCCTTGCCCGGATGCATCGGGAATTGCCAGCCGGCGAACTGCGGGAGCGGCGTGAAGGTCATACCGTCATGCTGGACGGTGCCATCCTCGAACAGCAGCATTGCGCCGAGGACCCCAAGCGTTGGGTCCTGGCGAAGATCATCAATCATAAGGTCGAGCCAGCCAGGCTCCCGTGGCATGACGTCGGAGTTGAGGAAGCAGATGAACTCGCCGCGGGCGCGCGCCAGGCCCACGTTATTGGCCGGCGCATAGCCGAGATTGGTGTCCAACAGGACGATCCGGAAGGGCAGGCCGAACCGGGCGTAGGCGGACTGTGCCAAGTCTAACAGCTCTCGCTTCCGCGGCGGGTCGTCCAGCACGTAGATCAGCTCATGGTGGGCGAATCCGTGCTCGGACAACAGTGCGAGCTGGAACATGGCGAAATCCATACGGCCGTAGAGCGGCACGATCACCGAGCAGACCGGGCTGTCCGGCTGCGGTCCAAAGGACATCTCGGTGACGCGACGCTCGCCGGCCAGCCTCAGCCGGTTGATGGTGACCAGGGGCGCGCCGATAACCTTGTCAAAGGTCGCCTCCAGCTCGTCTGGCGTCAGCTCGATGCATTCGAGCACACGTCGTATCGCCGGCAGGCCACGCCGCACCGGCCGTGGCACCATCTCGTAGCCGATCTCGCCATCCTTCAGCTCCACCTCCAGGTAGAGCCGGTCGAGGTCGGCGACGGACGCGGGTGCATAGGCGACGAACCCGCATCGCCGATCCAGGCTGCCGTATTTCGGCTCCAGCGCCGCGACGATGTCGGGCCGGTCCACCCCCACCCAGCGAAGCTGGAGCGGGTCCGACATGGCGGATCCCGATCGCAGCCTGATGCTGCGGACACTCTGCGTCGGGTCGATGAACCAGCCGATTAGCAGCATCCCGTCGGGTGGCACCAGGATGCTCTCATCCACAGCCAGGTGGATCGCAACCGGCAGCCGCGCCAGCGTGCTGGCTCCCTCGTAGATCTGTCGTGACAGCAGGGCCAGCAGCCGCACGCGGCTGGAGCCGGTCCCCGAGACCACCAGGGGCCTTGTCCGGGCGACCAGGTCGGCTTCCCTAAGATGCGCAAGGGTCTGCGCCGCCTGAATCCTCAGCGTTCCGTCCGGGCTCCGCACCTCGAGGCCAACAAAATCGCCAAGGATCCGGCCGGTCGCGCCGAGGAAGACCACAATCCCGATGCCGCGGCCGGCAATATCGGGCCGGTCGTGCCAGGAGTTGAGGATCGTGGCGCAAAGCTGTCCACGCTCGAAATGTGCAACGACGGCATCCGCGGGTAGATTATCCGCCCAGCGGCGGGTGACCCAGCCGCAGAACAGCCAGCCGCCGGCAGCGGCAGCATAGCCGTGGAAGTCGATATACCCGGCGACGCTCGGCGTTTCGGCCGCGGTATTGATGCTGGGCTTCAACATGGACCCATGGTTGCACGTGTTCCGCCAAGTTTCTGATACGGTATAAATAAGTCCACAGTCACCGCCCCCAGCATGGTCCCCTGTTTTAGGGGACGGCCTATCTGTGGCGGTGCTGGCTCAGACGCTCAGGGCTGCGCCGGTGAAATGCTTGGTTGTGAAGGTGCCGCCTTGCCCAAGCAGGAAGCGGACCGGCGTCTGCCGCGCCGGTGCGACCCACATGAGCATGGCCCGGGCCTCATGCGTGGCCGACCGCACCCGGTAGATCGTGCCCGCGCCGATTAGTAGGACGTCGCTAGGCGACAAGGGGATGGTCTGGATAGAGGCGGCCTGCGCCGCAGCGATGTCGATCGAGGCGCCTCCGCCGGCCAGCCAGCGTGACCGTCCGTCTTTGGTAAACTCCGGGAAGTTGTTGCTGTTCCGCACGACGTCGACGAGCACCGTGCCGCCAACCGCGCTGACCGCGAGCATACATTCACCGGGGGAGGGCAGCGCATCCGTGGCGCTAGGCTGGGTGAACGCACTGTCGCCCCCATCCTGCATGACGACGCGGTAGACGAGCGGGTTGTCATCCAGCACCGCGCGCAGGATCGGCAGTAGCGGGTCCCGAAACATTATGCCGGGCACCTGGTTCAGCATCGTCTCAGAAGCCGTACCGAGCTTCGGATGCAGGGCAACGCCCGTGGGCACCTCCGTCGCAGCTTCGGCGCCGAACAGGCCGGCGCTGGGGCCGATATCAGGCAGCAGCAGCATCCCGTTGAGGATGATTTGCCCCAGCGGCACCCCTAGATTGGCGGGCGTCGCGCCGGAGGAGATGCGGCCAACAAGAACACTCGCGGCATCGTTGCGGTCGACCCATAGACCGCCAAGGACGGAACGGGTCCGGCCAGCGCCGGGATAGCGCGCGTGGATCGCTTGGAAGAATTCGGTGAAGCCGGTTAGGTTGGTGCGCGGCAAGTCCAGGTCGCTGCCCTGCGGCTTGATCTGCACCATAGGCAGGAAGATGGGATCGAGCTGCTCGTAGAAGCTCATGGTGAAGCCGCAGCGACCGTCACCCAGCCCGGCCGCTTCCAGGTCGGATCGGTGTTCGTCCGCGATAGCTTCGCCGACGATCTTCCCGCTAACGAGCGCCTGCACCACGAGCGGCGTTCCGGAGCGGCCGCCAAAGATCCAGCCATTGGCGCCGGAAGAGGTCAGATTGTCGATCGAACCGCGAATAGTCATGCTTATATCCTTGGTAGTTGCAGATGTCCTACCCTTGTGTTGCACGGGCTCCCGCCTCACGGCGCGGCCATTGCGGGCGCGGAAGCTTGGGCTGTGGACAAAGGGTTAGCCAGCAGGCTGGCGTAGAGAGCGAGAACCTGGGTGGTCGTCTCGGCAATGCTTGGTGGCACCGCCAAGCCAGGACGGAGATCGGCCAAGATCTGCGGCGCAAGCGCGAGGCGCTTCAGGAGCGCTGCCAGCGCCCAGCCGCTGCCCGCCTGGAAGTGAAAGCCATCCACCCCGTCGCGCACCTTCTCCGCCATCCCGCCAATATCCGAGCAAATCACCGGGCGCCGGTTCAGCAGGGCCTCCTGGATCACAAGCGGCGAATTCTCCCACCAGATGGAGGGCACGATGACAGCATGGACCGAGCGCATCAGGCGGTGCACGCGTGTATTGTCGTAGGCCCCGCAGTAGCGAATGTTGTCCGGCGCTACGGCCAGCCGCTCCTCAAAATCTTTACGGAACTCCGGCGGCTGGCTGGACGCGTCGCCATGCACGTCGATGCGTAGCGACGTGACACCACTATCCGCGAGGATCTTGGCAGCATCGAACAGCACGCCGATGCCCTTGAGGCGCGAGATTTGGCCGAAGAAGCCGATTACCAGACCGCTGTCGATCTTATCGAACGGATCGGCATGGACCTCATGCGGTGCGACCGGCATACCGTTCTCGACAACCGAGACGCGCGCCGGATCCAGGCCCCACGCCACATATCGGTCCGCAAGGAAGCGGCTCGGCGCGACAAAATGGTCAACCAGCCGGAAGAAGCGCTTGATGAAAAGATCCCGCAGGAAAAAGTCCTGCTCGGTACGGTCCGGAAAGCAGCGCGCACAGTCGCGCTGGCCGCTCTTGTAGCAAAGGGCGAAATTAGGGCGCTTTACCATCTGCCCGAAGTGGTTGCAGATGGCAAGATATTCGTGAAGTGTGAGCACAACCCGCACATCCGGTAGCGCCCGTCGGATCATCAACAGCACCTCAACGCCGAAATTCGCGTAATGGTGCAGGTGAATCACGTCCGGCCGCATCTCACCCAGCAGACGCATGAGCTCGTCCGGAAACTCCGCATCGGGATTCGAGTGGATGTAGTGGTCGTAGGCGTGCCCGACATAGACGTACTCGTCCACGCCGAAGGGCTGGATCAGCCGAACCCCTAGTCGTTCGGAGAACCGCCCACCCGATGCAGAGATGAAGAAGCAGCGCGTATTCGGGCGGCGACGCAGTTCCTCGTACATTTGAAATGCGGAAATTTCGGCACCGCCACGCGAAACGCGCGGATCTGCATGGGACATGACCAGGACGCGCAACTCGCGTTGCTCCGGCACTGGCGCGACCGGCGGCACTGGTGCCGCAACCCTTCGAACCCGGCGCGCTAACGCGGCACCGGGCGCCACCATGTCTACAGTGCGTGCCAAACCTCACCCCTGACGAAGACGATAGAAGCTAAGGACAAATTAAACGTGAGTGCTGGTTGTCGGATATTTGAACACACAAATCAAGTCTGCAGGAGGACGTGAATGTGAATTTATGGAAGTCATTTCAGTATTGTGGCTATAAGTTGCACATGAGCTGCTCACTCACGCGGCAACCGCAAAGCGGTGGCGCCACCGCATTTGGAAGAGCCAGGCTCCGAACACCGTGAGGTGCTGGCGCCACCGCCCGCCGCGGGACTGCGACTGCCGTTCCAGGTGGTAGAGGCGGACATCCTGGTCCACGCCGCAGCGCAGCCCCTGTTCGGCCAGCTTCATGCACAGATCAGCATCCTCGAAATCGCCGAAGGGGTAATCCTCATCAAAGCCGCGCGCCTGCGTCCAGACGAGGCGGCTGAGGACCATGCAGGCGCCGGTCACCGCCTCGGCCGGGGCAAGACCAGTGGCCGCCGCTGGCTTTCGTCCCTTCCCTTCATGCTGCGGAAAGCGCCAGCCGCTGAATTCCTCCCGTGGCAACATCCGGCAGCCGCCGTGCTGCAGCGTGCCATCCTCGAACAGTAGTACCGGCGCGACCACACCAAGGCCGGCATCAGCCTGCAGCCGCAGGACCAGGTGCTCGAGCCAGCCGGCCTCGGTGGCGAAGACATCGGAGTTCAGCAGACACAGATACGGGGCACGGCTTGCCGCAACGCCCAGGTTCATCGCTGGCGCGAATCCCACATTTCGGCTGAGCAGCAGCAGCCGGAACGCGATCCCAAAGCGGGCATGCAGTGACGCGGCAAGCTGCTCCGCCTCCGCGCGTAGGCGCGGGTCGTCCAGCACATAGACGATCTCGCACCGGCAGGGAGGCGCCTCGGCGAACTGACTCAACTGGTGGGTCATGAAGTCGATCCGGCCATAGAGGGGCACGACGATGCAGCAGAGCGGCTCGCGCTCCGGCACACCGAAGATGCGCTCGTCGAAGGTCACGGGGAGGGCTAAGCGCTGGCGGTTGAGTCCTCGGATGACTGGTCCCAGGACATTGTCGAACAGAGGCGCGACGTCGCCATGCGGCAGATCCACCGCGCCGAGGATACGTCGGATCGCCGCACCGGCCGCATAGCCCGGTGCGGGAATTGGATACCGCGCCAGCTCCCCGCCCCGTGTCTCAATCTCCAGGAAGCTGGGCGCGCCCGGCGTCAGCGCAGCGGGGAAATAGGCCAGGAACCCCAAATGCGGATCGTCGATTCCCTGCGGCACCGCCACGGATTCGACGAGGTCGCGCCGCCGGATCGGCAAGCGCCGCTCCCGCGACAGCGGGGTGACCCGGTCACCCGACCGCAGCCGCAGCTCGGCGATGCCCTCCGTAGGGTCGAGCAGCCAGCCCTGCAGTAGCAGCCCGTCAGGCTGGATCGTGAAGCTGCCCTCGATCTCCAGCCGGATGCGCAGCATAAGGTCGGCAACATCGACCGCTGGGCGCTGCTGCGGCTCCGCCAGCGCCGCGGCGATCTCCGCCCGGTCCTCGGGCGCGGCGCCGCTGGTTGCCAGGATGGCACGGGCCAGGACGCGGATGACGTCGGCGGCGACGTGGGCGGCATCCTCCCCCGGCAGCCGGTGCGCCTGGCTGCCGTCCCAAATGTCCATGGCGACCAAGTCGGCGCGCACCGCGACACCTGCGATGGCGACGACGAAGCTGTGCCCAGCCAACCCGCGCCGCATCCCCGGCGCTCCTATGCCGAGCAGAAGGCGCCCGCCGGCGCTGCCGCCGCGGAAATGCACGATGCCCTGTGCGGCGCCAGGTGCTGCGATGCCGGCATCAGGCATCCATCCAGTGGCGGCGAGCCAGCCATTACCGCACTCGCCCCAGGATTCCAGGCGCGCCCCGGCGGTGGCGCTGCGCGTCGGCTCCGGCCGCGGCTTCGGCACCTCAGCGGCGCCCTGTTGTCGCGTCGACAAGGGCATCGAAGGCGGCATGGTGCCGGTCGAGGCCAAGGCGGCGCATGGCCATGCGCCGCGCCGCCGTGGCGAGTCGGTCGCCGAGCTTCCGGTCCTCCAACACCTCCAGCACTCGGTCGGCCAGCGCATGGCTGTCGAGGAAGGGGGTGAGCAGCGCCGTCCCGCGGTCGACCAGGAAGTCCCGGACCGGGGTCGTATCGCTGGCGACGATGCGGCAGCCGCAGGCGATTGCCTCACGCAGCGACCAGGAGGCAACGAAGGGGTAGGTCAGATATACATGCACGTCGGACCGGCGCAGCACGGCAAGGTGCTGGGCATAGGGGATGCGGCCGGCGAAGTGCACGCGATCTGGGTCGATGGCGCTGCCGAGTTCCTGCAGTAGCGCCTGGCGGTAGGATGTGCCGTTGCGCAGAGCGCTGCCGTAGCTCACGCCATCCGCGCCGACGATCATAACGCGAAGGTCCGGGCGCGTCGCCAGGAGCCTCGGCAAGGCCCGCATCAGCACGTGGAAGCCGCGATAGGGCTCGAGGTTGCGCGCTACATAGGTCAGCAGTGGCACCCCCGGAGGGATCGGCGGGATCTTGCCGATCGTCAGCGGCTGCAGACGCGCTGCGGGGTCGGGGCTGCAGGCATCCAGGTCGACACCTTCCGGAACCAGGCGAAGCTTGCCGCGCGCCCAGGCGGGATAGGTCGAGCGCTGCCACGGTGTCGGCGTCTGCCCGGTATCGGTGACCTGCAGGCTCAGCAGGTTCACTGCATTCTTGGCGCGCACGCGGGCGCGGTTCGCTGGAGCCAGCGGGAATTCCGGGTCGAAGCCGACATCCGCACCGGCGGTCCGGTAGTAAAATTCATAGTAGCCGGCCACCGGCGCGTCGGGCCAGACGTCCTTGACATTCAGCAACTCTCCCCACCCCGAATGGCCCAGGATGATGTCGGGCTGAAAGCCGAGGCGGTTGAGCTCGGCGCAGGTCGTGGCCACGGTCTCCGCCCGCGCCACCGCGACGTCGAACTCCTGCGCATGGGCATGGACGCCCGCCACTCTGCGGGGTGGGAACGCGTAGACCGCCTTGCGCGTCCCCGGCACGGTTATGGTGTTGGCAAGGCTAATGGTAGCGACCTCGTTGTGGTGGTCCTGGGTGAGGCGCTGGATCGCGTGCAGGTACTGCCCCGGCGCGTTCTGGTGAATGAACAGGTATTTCACGCGCGCCACTCCCGACGCCGTGAGGCGGCCACGGCCCCGGCGATCCTCACAGCTTCGCCCGGACGCCCCGCCGCGAAGTCCGGCGGGATCCTAGGACGACATTGGCGCTTGCGGCCTCGGCTGGATCAAGGCCCTGGACGGCGAACAGGATGCGGAAGGATTCGAGCGGTGCCAAGCTGGGCGCCTCGCACAGGGTGCCGGCCTCAAAAGGTCCCATGCGTGTCCCGTCGCCGAAGGTCGCCTCGATTTGGCAGGCGTAGCGGGCGGCGGCGGCC
This sequence comes from Falsiroseomonas sp. HC035, assembly GCF_050563525.1. Lineage (NCBI taxonomy): Bacteria > Pseudomonadati > Pseudomonadota > Alphaproteobacteria > Acetobacterales > Roseomonadaceae > Falsiroseomonas > Falsiroseomonas sp. HC035. The sequence continues at coordinate 30,404 of NZ_JBNXUN010000022.1, read as the reverse complement.
GGGCTGAGGCGCAGGCGAAGGCCCAGTGCGGGCAGGGACATGCCACGGCTGCCACAGTAGCCGCCGCCCTGTATCCAGGGTGAGAGCCACCCACGGCCTAGGACGACCTGGTATTCTAGATCCTCGGCGGCCATTCCAGCCGGGGGCGAGATGCTGAAACCCTCGATCCAGCGGCCGCTACCTGGCGTACCGACCCAGTCCCCGAATTCGCGCTGTACGTCTCCAAGATCCTGCAGATGGGCCGAGATGCTGGGCTGCGCCGGCGCCAGAAGTGGAACCGCGGCGTCCAGCTTCGCCGGCAAACCCTCGGTCACCGGTGTCGAGAGATCCGCAATGTCGCCGATGCGCTGTATGTGCAGCTTCGGGGGCGTCGCCGTTGCGTCGCCGCGGGGCAGGTAGCTTGTCAGCAGGATGCGGGTGTTGCGCTGGGCCGTGCGCACCAGCATCGCCTGGCCCGGCGCCTCCAGCCACTCGGAGGAGGGCAGGCCGACAATGGCAAGGTCATGAGGATCGCCGGGCAACCCGGGCGGCGCGGAAACCCGCGTAGTCGGGCGCAATCCGGCTTGGTCGCCAGACTTGCCGCGCTCGGCCACCGAGATGCAATAGAGCCCTGGCTGCAATGTCAGCATGTGCGCGGAGGAACGGACCTCGGCGACAGCATTGCTGATCTTGCTGGGGGCGGCGAGGCGGGGCGGGTCTGTCGATGTCATCACCCAGCCTTACAGCCGACAGAGGGCGGCGCGGCAACCAAGCATTAGCTAAAATCCCGCACCATGCCTCCTGTCTCAGGGAGACATGGTGATCCAGTGTCCGCTGAAGTCGGAGAGTGTGGGTGGGGCGGCCACTAGGCGGCCGCCCCTGTGTCCTAGACGAAGTTGTCGCGCTTCAACTCGTCAATTCCGGCGAAGGTGATCTGCGTACCATCGGAAAGGTTGATGGTGACGCCCGCAGCAGACTTCACCTGACCCGCGACCAGCGCGTCGATGTTGTCCGCGTAACCCTGCAGGGTGATCTTGTCGGCGCCCGGCGCGAAGTCGCCGATCAGCACATTGCCTCCGGCCGAGAGTTCCTTGAAGAAGGCAAACATGTCCTCGCCGCCGCCGCCGCGATAGGTATCGTCACCGGTACCGGCAATAATCGTATCGTTGCCGATGCCGCCACCGACCAGATCATTACCGGTGCCGGCGATGAAGGTGTTGTTACCAGTCGAGGAGCCGCCGCTGAGCGTAGTGTTGCCGGGGCCGGCGACCAGCAGGTCCCCGATCGGGCCGGCGGCGAACAGTACGTCGCCGGACCCGCCGCCCACTAGGGTCGTCGCGCCATCGCCAGCGACCATCACGTTGTTGCCGGCGGAGCCGCCAAAATACAGGCCACCGCCGGTGCCACCGAAGATAGTTGTGGTCCCGGAGCCGCCGACGACAGTGCTGGTGCCCGACCCGTTGATGAAGGTGATTGCGCCGGAGCTGCCACCGACGAGGACGTTGCCAAAATCGACGCCGACGGTGTCGTTGCCCGACCCAGTCACGACGGTGTCGTTGCCCTGGACATAGGTCACGTCGTTGCCGGCGCCGAGAAAGACGATGTCGTCACCAGCGCCGGCCACCACGGTGTCGTTGCCGCTGCCGGCGACTACGGTATCGGCGCCGCCACCTAGGCGGATCTCCGATCCGGTCACCGCTGTGCCGAACGCCTCGCCGTCCGGTTCCTCATCGCGAATGACGACCAAGTTGTCGCCCCCGGAGTCGTTGACGTTTATAGATCCAGAGGAAGTGTAGATGTTCGCTGATGAACCACCAACAACCGTGACCTGCTCCCCATTCGGATTGGCCAGGATCTCGATCGGCACTGAAACGCCGTCCTCGATAACAAGGTAGTCGACCCCAGCAGGCACCACGATCCTGTCGGTTCCGCCAGCCGCCGCGAGAGTCTCACGGTCGATCAGCAGGACGTAGGGGGTTCCGTCGGTCGGCACGACCGGCGGCGAGTTCGGGTTAAAGGTTCGGACGACAGCGCCAGCCTCGATGGCTGCCTGAACGCCACTAAGAGCCTGGCCGAAACTTGGGTCGGCCTCTTCACCTGGCGCTACGGGTTGGGGGGGACTAATACCGACCTCAACCCCATCGCCTCCGGAAATCGTTGCCACGCGCGGTTCCCTTGCTCACCTGATGGTGAACGTGTACACCGTGATGCTGCGGTGCGCAACGACCTTTGGTGCGCTTAGTAAAAAATGTTAAAGCCTAGGGCATAGAAAGCACACATCGGAACGCAACCAGATCTAGTTTTTATTTGAGACCAGTTTCAGTTTTAGATAATTAAAACTTATTCCACAGGAGTCGCATACATAATTATTTATTAGGAAAATGTTCTTTTTATTTGGAGGTCTGAAAGCATTCGTGCAGTTTCCTTCCGGGCCAGCCTTTCCCTCGGCGCGTAAGGCCGCTATTGCGTCGCGAAATCGTGTACCACTGATCCAGCGCCTTCCCCTGCGCGCAATTCCAGGAGGCTGCCTTGGCCATGGACGCTCCCCGTTTCGAGCCCCGCAACGCCTCCGGCGACAGCCGCGGGCTGGCAGTCCAGGCTATGCGTGGGCTACGTCACATGCGGCGGAACCGCCGGTAATGGTACCCCCAGACGGGCTGACACCACAGGTCACCATCCCCGCCGCTCCGCCGCCAGGCAACCAGCGCCTCCTTGCCATGGTCATGGCAGCCCGGTTCCATGGCGTGGAACTTGACCCATTCAGCACCCTAGCACCCCGCGACGGATCATCGCCCGCCGCATTGGTGGCCTGGGCGCGCGACAACGGCCTCTGGGCGCGGGCGGCGCGGCTACGGTGGCGCCATCTGATCGCCGAACCGGTGCATGGGCCGGCAGTGCTGTTGCTGAAGGATGGAAGCGCGGCGCTTCTGCTGGGTGCAAGCCCATCCGGGGAGGCCGTGTTCCTGCGCGACCCGGCAGCACCCGAGGGTAGTCGTCCGACACCGGTCGACGAGGCACGGCTCGCCGCGCTCTGGGATGGTACAGCGGTGCTGCTCCGGCGCGGCCAGGCCGACCGTAAGGGCGAACCGCCTTTCAACTTCGGCTGGCTCCTGCGATTGGTGCTGCAGCAGCGCGCACTGATCCGCGGCACGGTGGTTGCGGCCCTGGTGCTGGGACTGCTGGGCCTCGCGGCACCGCTGATGGTGATGGCCACGTTGAACCGTGTGCTGCAGCAGGAGGGTCTGGCTACCCTCACTATGATCGTCGTCCTCTTCCTGGTGGTCGTGCTTTACGAGGTCGCCTTGACCTACGCGCGACACAACTTGCTACTAACCCTTTCGGCGCGCATTGATGTGCGGCTCAACCTTTATGTCTTGGAACGGCTGCTGCGGCTGCCACTCGACTATTTCGAGCGCAACCCGGCGGGCGACGTGACGCACCGGCTGGGCCAAGTTTGGCGCGTGCGCGACTTCATCACCGGCCGCATTGGCGCGGCGGTCCTGGACAGCGCCGTCCTGATCTTCGCGCTGCCGGTGCTGTTCATCCTGAATTCCACCCTTGCCGCCCTCGTCTGCGTAGCGGCCGCGCTGCTGGGCATCCTCACGCTCATCTTTGTCCCGGCGCTGCGCCGTGTCTCGGCGGAGGCAATGAAGGCGGAGACGCGCAAGAACGCATTCATGGTCGAAACGGTGCACGGCATCCGGACCATCAAGGCGCTGGCGATGGAGCCGCATCGCCGCGCGGAATGGGATGTGCGGGTCGCGGATGTGACCGAAGGGCGGCTGCGCGCAGGCCGGCTGGCGGTCTGGCCCACCCTGCTCGCCCTGCCGCTCGAGCAACTCATGTCACGCGGTCTGTTCCTGCTAGGGGCCTATCTCGTCATCCTGAACCCGCAATCCATGGCCATGGGAAGCCTCGTCGCCTTCATGATGCTGTCTATGCGCGTGGCCGGGCCCTTCGTCAGCTTCTCTCGAATGCTGACCGATATCGAAGAAGTGCGGGCCGCCGTTCAACAATCGGCCGAGGTGCTGAATGCGCCGCCCGAAACGCCTTCCGGCGTGCTTGGCGCCCGCCCGCGACTTACCGGCGCCATCAGCTTGCAGGATGTCAGCTACACCTACCCGGGGGCCGCAATGCCGGCCCTGCAGGACTTCAACCTCAAGATTGAACCTGGCACCGTGCTTGGAGTTGTTGGCCGTAGCGGCTCGGGCAAGAGCACCCTGGTGCGGTTGCTGCAGGGCATCACCCGCGGCTATTCGGGCCTAATCCGGTTCGACGACGTCGAACTGCGCGAAATCGACCTTGCCCATCTGCGGCGCAGCACCGGTGTCGTGCTGCAGGACAGCTTCCTGTTCCGCGGCACGATACGCGAGAACATCCTGGCGGGGCGGCCGCATGTGACGATCGAGGATGCGGTCCGCGCTGCCCGCCTGGCCGGCGCTGAGGAATTCATCGAGCGTTTGCCGGCCGGCTACAACACGATGATCGAAGAAGGCGCGACGAACCTGTCCGGCGGGCAGCGGCAGCGGCTTTCCATTGCGCGCGCATTGATCAACGATCCGCGGCTGCTGATCCTGGACGAGGCGACCAGCGCGCTCGACCCGGAAAGTGAGGCGTTGGTTAGCGCCGGCCTGCGCCGCATGGCGTTGGGGCGGACCCTGGTCATCGTCTCGCATCGCCTGGCGTCGCTAGTGAACTGCGACGCAATCCTCGTCATCGACAAGGGGGGAGTCGAAGCGATTGGCACGCATGAGGAGTTGCTGGAACGGTCGATGACCTACCGCAAGCTCTGGATGCAGCAGGGCGCGAAACGGTGACGGGAGACGGGCCATGAGCAGCACGCAGGTTCCGGTCAATCTACCACGCGGTGGCGACCTCGTTCTGCTCGAATTCCGTTCCCCGTCCTCCGCATTGATCAACCTGCGCCCCCCGGCTTTGGCGCGCAGCATACCCTTGATCATCCTGGCGCTGGTGTTGAGCATGATCGCCGTCGGCATCCTGCTGCCCATCGACCGCGTGGCGGTCGCCTCCGGCCGCGTCATATCGCAGAGCCCGACAATGAACATTCAGCCGCTCGAGGCGGCGATCGTTCGGTCGGTCGAGGTACGGGTTGGCCAGGTGGTGCGCGCGGGCGACGTTGTCGCGCGGCTTGACCCCACCTTCGCCACAGCCGACCTAGCCGCGCTGGAGGACCGTGCCGCGGTGCTCGCGCTGGAAACGGAGCGACTGGAGGCAGAAAACGAGAGGCGCAATTACCAACCTGTCACGCAGTCCCCTGCAGCAACGCTACAGAGCAGTCTTTTCCGACAGCGCAAGGCAGAACGCGAGTTCCGCATTGAAAGCTTTCGGCAGCGGTTGGCCAGCTATGAGTCTACCATCGCACGCGGCGAGGCCGAGGCGCAGTATCTGAGGCAGCGCCTACAGCTTGCCACGCAGGTGGAATCTATGCGTCGTGAGTTGCAGCGGGCCCAGGTTGGCAGCCGACTCAATGCTCTGATTGCAACGGACACGCGCGTCGAGATGACCCGCGCCCTTGCGAGTGCGGAGGCGACAATCCGAGTGGCGCAGGATGACATGCGTGGCGTCCAGGCGGAGCGCGACGCCTACGAGCAGCAGTGGCGTACCAGCACCTCACAGGATTTGGTACTCCGGCAGCGCGACCTGTCTGACGTGCGGGAGCAGATCAATAAGGCGCGCCTGCGACGCGAACTTGTCGAACTCACCGCGCCGAATGATGGCATTGTGCTGTCGGTCGGCCGTGTTTCCGCTGGCTCCGTTCTGGCTGCGGGGAGCGAATTAATCACTATGATCCCGCTCAACGCGGCGCTCGAAGTCGAGGCCGAAGTCCGCGGGAGCGACAGCGGGTTCGTGCAAGTTGGCCAGATCGCAGACGTCAAGTTTCAAAGCTTCCCATTCATCCGGCACGGCAAGGCCCGGGGCCATGTTCGTGTGCTCAGCGCCGATTCGTTCCGCGTGGATGAGGGAGGACAGTTGGTTAATCCCTTTTATCGGGCGCGTGTGACGCTTGAAGAGGTGGCGCTGCGCAACATGCCGCCCGATTTTCGGCTGGTGCCGGGCATGCCAGTTACCGTCGACATCCGGGTCGGCGAGCGGAATCTGGTGAGCTACTTCTTCGAGAATCTTTTGCCGCCGGCCACAGAAGCGTTTCGCGAACCCTAATGATTCAAATGAAGCCGCGCATGTCCACTTCCCGGATTTCCGACCGCATCCTATTGCGGATGCCAAGCCTTGCCTCGCCTTCCGCCTGCCACGCGGCCGCAGCGCGGCTGCGTTTGGTAGGGCAGGATACGGATGCCTTTCGCCTGGATTTGCGCGCGGCACGGGCTGGCCTAGCCGGCGCGCAGCATGAAATCGGCCGCTGCTACGCCGAAGGGCGCGGCGTTCCGCCGAACCTGACGGAGGCGGTCGCTTGGCTGGAGCGGGCGGGCGATTCGGGGTCGGGCCGATCGCAAGCCCTGCTGGCCACGCTGTACCTGCAGGGCATGCCCTTCGCTGAGCCGGAAGGCCCTGCCTCGGCGATGCTGTTCCGGGACGGCACCCGGCGCAGTGAGCCGGATTATCTTCGCGCCCTCGACCATGCACGCCGGGCCGCTGACGCTGGCTCCGCCGAGGGTGAGGCGATTGCCGGATACATTCTGTCGAGCGGTCCGGAGATGTTGCGTAACCTTGGCGAGGCCGAGCGGCACTACCGCGCTTCCGCAGCGGCAGGGTGCCCTCAGGGGCAGCTCGGCTTCGGCCTGCTGCTGAGCACGCGCGGCGAGGCCGGAGCGGCGGAAGCGGCCGAGTGGGTCAGGCTGGCGGCGACGGCGGGCTTGGCAACCGCCTGCTACGTGCTCGGCGTGATGCTGCAGCGGAGGCAGGGGGTGGCGCAGGACCCAGAGGCGGCCGTCGCGCTGTTCCAGCGCGCGGCCGAACATGGCGTGCGGCCGGCACAGGCACGTCTGGGGCTGGCTCTGCTGCAGGGCGACGGCGCTCCGGCGAACCCGACGCAGGCGGAGACTTGGTTGCGGCGCGCGGCGCTGGCTGGGGATGCAGAGGCGGCGGCGCTTGTTGGCGACCTTTACGCCCGCGGCGGGAAACTGCCGCCGAACTACCTGGAAGCGGCTTCCTGGTTTCGCCGAGCCGCCGACAAGGGGCACGCCCAGGCGGCACGTGCCCTGGCGACGCTTTCGTTTCTCGGCCTTGGGGTTTCGCAGGATGAGGTGGAAGGGCGCCGGCTTCTAGTTCTGGCCGCCAGCTTGGGCGACATGGTAGCTCAGGTGGACACGGCGCGGCAGGCGCTCGCGGGCTACGCGCTGGCGACGGATCCCATCCAGACCGAAAGCTGGTTCGCCGCGGCAGCGGAGGCCGGTGACCCGGTCGCGGCCTACAACCTGGCAGTTTGCCATGCACTGGGGCTCGGCGCGCCGCTGGACCGTGACAAGGCGCGGCGCCTGCTGCGCGTGGCGGCGGAGCGCGTGGTCAATGCCCAGTTCTGGTACGCGCGGCTCTTGATAGAGGATGTAGGGGATGCGGAGGCCCTGGCCGAAGCGCGCGGCTGGCTGCGGCGCGCGGCGGAGGAAGGATTGGTAGAGGCGGCGGTGGCCCATGCCGAAATGATGGTGAATGGCCGCGGTGGGCCTCGAGACCCGGGCCGAGCGCTGCAGGCTTTCGAAGGCGCGGCGCAAGCCGGGCATTGCGGGGCGATGTTCGCGGCCGGGGCGCTTCTGGGCGGCGGCCATGGCGTAGCGGAAGACCGAGCACGTGCCCAGGACTGGTTCCGGCAGGCGGCGGAGAAAGGTCACCCGGCGGCGCAGCAGATGCTGGGACGCTATCTGATGAAGGGGCTAGCGGCGCCGGCAGATTTTGAGGCGGGGGAGATGTGGCTGAAGCGGGCCGCTGAGGGTGGGGCTTGCAGAAGTAGCCTCCAAACAGGGGAACGCGGTACCTAGGAGCGGTTCCGGTAACGCATGAAACTGCTGGACGAGCAGTGCATGCGGTCATTCGCTCGTCGGAATGACGAAGAGCTTTCGGCCCTGGAAGGTGGACGAGATCTGGCTGCTGCCGCCCTCGGTGCAGGAATTCGTGCCAAGGTTCTGCAGACTCTTGGGATTGAACGAAACCGCTTCGCGGTGAGAGCGGATGAGGCGGAGCAGGCTCCTGTCTGACAAGGTTGGTGCGCCGCACCACCTCCTGACAGGAGCCATTCGATGGCTGAGATCCGCCCTCTGCGCCGGCGCATGATCGAGGACATGACGGTCCGCAACCTCTCGCCGGCGACCCAACGATAATACCTTTACGCCGTGGGAAAGTTCAGTCGACATTTCGGCTGCTCGCCGGAACTGCTGGACCTCGATGATGTGCGCGCTTTCCAGGTGCATCTGGTTTCTCAGGGGATCGCGTGGTCGAGCCTGAACCAGACCCCCCCTGTGTCACGAGAGTTGTCGCGTGTTTAGGATCGCGCAACGAGGGGGCGTGGACATCAAGCAGTGGCTCGATATGGACAAGCATTCAGGGATCGCCTCGTGGCGCGGCTGCTGCCGCCGGAGAGCGCGGCCATCGACGTGGTCTCGCGTGAGGCAGGTGTCAGTGTCGCCACGCTGGAGCGTTGGCGAGCCGGGGCACTGGCAGCACCGGGTGCCTTGACGAGCACCCAGCGGTGGACGCCGGCGGCGCGGCTGGAGGCGGTGATCACCACGGCGGCGAAGGACGAGGGCGCCCGCAGCTCCTGGTGCCGTGAGCAGGGGCTCTATCCTGCCGAACTCGAGGCCTGGAAGCATGACGCCATTGCCGGCCTGGGCGAGCCGCGGGCAGCCAGTGCCGTCGAGGCCCGGCAGGACCGGCGCAGGGTGAAGGAACCCGCACTCGCTTGCGGTGATGCTCGACCGTCTGAACGCCAAGCGCGGTGGCGACGTGGGTCTTGCCGGTGCCTGGCCCGCCGACCAGCACGACGTTGTCGGCCTTTTCCATGAAAGCACCGGCATGCAGTTGGCGCACCAGGGCTTCGTTGATCTGGCTGCTGGCAAAGTCAAAGCCCGTCAGGTCTTTGTAGGTCGGGAACCGTGCGGCCTTGAGGTGGTAGGCGATGGAGCGAACCTCTCGCTCGGCGATCTCGGCCTTGAGCAACTGCGACAGGACGGGGCTCGCGCTCTGGAAGGCGGGCGCGCCCTGCTCGGTGAGCTCGACCGCGGCCTGCGCCATGCCGTGCATCTTGAGGCTGCGCAGCATGATGGTGACGGCGGCAGCCGCCGGGTCATGACGCATGGCGGCCTCCATTTCTCGAACGCAGGGTGCTGAAATCTGGCACGGTCCAATCGAGGCCGATCAGCCGCAGGAGGCTTTCGACGAAGCCGGTCGTCTGGCGCAGCGCCATGCCGAACAGCACCTTCATCGTCAGGCAGGTCTGGACAGCGGCATCGCTATAGATGGGCTGTCGGCCTCGTCTGCCGGTTGGCGCGGCTTCCCAGGTCATCTCTTGATCAGACCAGACCGCCAGCGAGCCGCGTCGCTTGAGCCCCTCGTTGTAGGCGGGCCAGTTCCTGGTCTTGTAGGTCAGCCGTGTCGGTCTGCTTATACCGTCCAGCTATCATGCTGCATTCACGAGATGAATCCCCCTTCCGGCCATTTTGTGCAAAAGAGCCACTCGACACCAATCTCAGGCGCGCCGCATAGTGAATCCCGGGTCCAGAAAGGTAGGTGCGGTACAACCCTGTTAAACAGGAGCCTGCTCCGCCTCATCCTCTCTCACAGCGAAGCGGTATCGTTCAATCCTCTACGTCAGCTTGCCCATTGCGGCCCGCCGACGCGGCGGCTTAACCTCATCAAGAGCACAGCTCTTTACGTAATCTGTAAAACACAATCCGAGAATGATGTCTGGCTTCTTCGGAGCCCCCCAAACGAAGGTTGCATGCATGCTTCTAAAAGAACATAGAGACTACTACCAGATACGTGTAACGCGGCCGCTGGCAGAGCTCCTTGCCGAGCGTCGGATCTTTCGACGGCACCGGATGAACGATCCGGCGATTGATGAAAGCGAGCCTGTGTTATTGTTAAAGTCGACCATTATCGAGCCCTATACTAGTTTTTTTTCTCTTGGCAATCTTTGTACGATGGGGGCCTTTTCTTATTCCTATTCGCGGCTTCCTGTAGGCATTACTATCGGACGCTACTGTTCAATTGCCGCGCATATGCAGCTGTTTGGTGTCCAGCATCCGACCAACCGGGCAACTACTTCCGTCCTGTGCTATGATCGACACCACCTTATTACCGAGGCCGCACTAGCAGATTTTGGATCTCTTCCAGTCATTTGTGAGGCGCCGCAGAAGCCAGTGCCGGTGATCGGAAACGACGTGTGGATCGGTGGCAATGTGGTGCTGGCGCGAGGCATCACGATCGGCGATGGTGCGATTATCGGTAGCAACTCTGTGGTGACGAAGAGCGTCGAGCCCTTCATGATCGTTGGTGGCAATCCAGCCCGCACTATCCGCCGCCGTTTTTCTGACGCATTATGCGAGCAGTACCTTCGAGTCTGCTGGTGGAGCTACGCGTTACCAAATCTTGAGCGGCTGGATCTTTCCAGGCCGGATTATTTCATCGGTGAGATAGAAGAAAATGTGGCTTGCGGCAGAATAACGAAGTTTGCGCCGGAGCCAGTGAATGCAGGCAATATAATTTCGCTGATCAATGCTGCTTAGCAGCTCGCTGACGAAGTCGCCGTGGCTTGATTCTGGTATCGGCGTCAGTCGGAAGCAGGTGTCGGGTGGCGCTGGGTCGGCAGCGGGATCGGCAGTCGGAGACTGCTGGTGTCGTGGTCAAAGATGCCAATTTCGCCGGGACATGCGTTGTACGACCGGCGCCCAATGTGCTTGCGGCCCCAATGGCGCAAGGATACTGAATTCGGCCAGATGACCGCAGAGGGCCTTGATAAGCGTCACTCGTTGCCGTGACAGCTGCTCGTGCGTACGCTGAACGACCCGAGCCACCTGCTGTTGCTCGCTCTTGGTGTCGTACGCCCTCTACCGAGTCGATATCGTCCGCGTGCGGGGAAACCAGCCCACCCTCGACTACGTCGGGCGGCGTACCTCCGAATGGAAGAGTAAGCCCGAGATCATCCGCTGTCTCGAACGCTTCGTGGCCCGCGAGATCTTCGGCTATCTCTGCCGGCTAAACGGCCCGCCCACAACGTCCCCAGCCACCACTCGACCGATATAGGAGCTTCAGAGCCATCAGCATATGTGGATTTTCAGCTAAACATAGCCGGCGGTGAAACCCTCTACTTGGTCGAGCATCGGCGCGAGAGCGCGGCCAATTTCGAGGTCGCTTCGCACGTTGATATCATGCGAGTAGGGAAACTCGACCTCGAACAGTTTCGGCTGTCTGCCAAAAAAATAGGAATTCAGTAACATATTGGCATGTCTCTGGATGAAGATACCGCCGTCTTGAAAGAACACTGGCGCCAGAGTTTTGGCCAATGCGTGTTTAGGGCCATAGGGGTTGTAGTTGATGGGAAAGCCGTGCTCGTTCCACATGTGACTCTGCATCCGAATTACGGAGAGAAGGGAATCAGCGCCCTCGGTTTCGGCTTCGAGGAATGCGTCAATTGCGGCATCATAATGTCGGGCATAAAGAAACGGATTGGTGCAGTGCGACCACACAATAATGTCGGCATTTACCCGCTTGACGAAATCTCCTATCATAATGTTCGCGGGAGAAACCGCCTCATCGCAGGCTGCCTCGTCGCGGTCGACGACACTGGCGCCGGCGGCGAGCGCAAGCGAGCGAGCTTCCGGACAATTGGTGCCGACAACTACTTGTGTGACGTGTCGAGATTGCTGAAGCTGCTTTACCTTACGGACTACCAGCGGCTGACCGGCCATTAGCTGCAAATTCTTATTCGGTATGCGAACGCTACCGCGGCGCACTGGCATGAGGGCAAGGATGCGGGCTAGCCCAGTCTCGCTCATACCACGCCAGCCTGAACGAAATCGATCATGTGCACGCCGCCGAGGGCGGTGCCTGAGGCATCCACCACCGGCGCGGCGGTGACTCCCATGTGGTTGAGCTGCGCCAGCCCTTCGGCGGCAAGCAGATCGGGGTTAAGGATCTTCGGCTTCCGGGTCATGATCTCGGCGACCCGGCGCACCACTAGGTCGGGCGACATGTTGCGCCGCAGGTCGCCATCGGTGATGATGCCAAGCAGCCGATTTTTAGGGCCGATGATTAGCGCGTATCCCAACCCAAGCTGACTCATACGAATCAAGGCTTCTCCGATCGTGGCATCGCCCAATACTGCCGGCACGTCCTTGAGCGGGCGCATCACCTCCTCGATCCGCTTCAACTGAGAGCCGAGCTTGCCACCCGGGTGAAATCGCTGGAAGTCGGTGGCGGTGAAGCCGCGAGCCGAGAGCAGCGCGACCGCAAGCGCATCGCCAACCGCCAACTGCATCAAGGTGGAGGTGGTGGGTGCCAGCCCGTTCGGGCAGGCTTCGGCGGCGCGCGGAAGCACCAGCGCGACATCCGCTGCGATGGCCAATGTGCTTTTCGCTTGGGAGGTGATAGCGATGAGCGGGACGCTGAAACGACGCGTGTAAGAAATAATGTCCGACAATTCGGCGGTCTGGCCGGACCAAGACAACGCTAGCACCACGTCGTCCGTGCGGATCATACCAAGGTCGCCGTGGCTTGCTTCGCTCGGGTGGACAAAGTAAGCGGTTGTGCCGGTGGAGGCGAGGGTTGCGGCGATTTTCTGGCCAATATGGCCGGATTTGCCCATGCCGGTAACGATGATGCGGCGGCTGCCGTTGCGGATTAGCTCCACCGCTGCGTTGAAAGCTGTGCCAAGTGGGCCACCGAGCGCCTCGATCAGTTCGTCGAGCCCGGCCCGTTCCGCAGCGACGGTGTTGGCACCAATTTGCGCGGATCCCAGACCCAGCAGCAACTCATTCTCTACATCCGTCGACATCACGATCCACCTCAACGTTAAGCATCATGCAATGACGAAAAATATCCAGCAGCTACTTTATCAAGTCAAAAAATCAAACGGCTTTCGGCGATTGTTTACCCGGTTCGATCAGTCTAGCGCTTCGGAAACCGACAAGCATAAAATTAAGCCCAATCGCACCATTTCGTATTGGCATCACATCGTCGCAAACCTCCGTCGTAACCGAATAGTTCCGTTTGGTGCTCTGCAACGCTGCTTTTCACTTTAGATTCGCTCCATCCGAAGCAACGCGGGATTGTTAGGGTCGTGGTCGCCATCGCATTACTCCGCAAACCTCCGATATAAATGGGATTCCCCCGGAATGACTAAGGCGCGCCTAATTCGATAAGTTGTTGTAGTACCGGCAACGCCGACTGCTTCGCGGATTTTTCTTGCTCTTTCTGAGCTACCATTTCTTTAAATGAAATACCATTGTTTGGCACTCTAATAAAAAATCTCTCTACTTGAACAAAAAGCAGGTATTTGGGTTTATATTTTTTTAGGTACTCAGCATCAAGATCTGGGCAGTGGATCGCAAGCACCTCGCTGAACACTTCGGCACAGAAGCTGTGGCTCCAGGTACCCATGCTGTCGTGCAGCATTAGCAACTTTTCATTTATTAGCGGCTGCTTGTTCCGGAACAGGCGCACCGAGCCGTCGTTTACGATGCCGTTGGTGAATACTTGGCTGCCGTTCGGCCGGGCCGGCCGGATTAAGGAAATATCCTCCGGCGGCATCCGCAGTTTCACGCCTAGGTCGCCCTGTTGCAGGCCGGCAAAGCGCTCACCTGGCACCGCCCGAATCGCTGCGGCCACCTCCGGCATACCCGCTATTTCGAGCGCGTGCGCGACATAGTTGATGGTGCCGTGATGCGTCCAGTGCGTGTCGGTGCGGTAATAGCTACGTTCGCTATTGTGCAGCCGACGCATAAGGTGCGGCCGGTAGACGGTCGGGTGCGAACGGCTGGCCACCGATTCCAGGTATGCATTTACCGGCGTCAGGTCGAACTGCTGCAGCCGGAGGTCGGCAGGAAGCAGGTGGCTCAGCGCTGTTTCCTTGTTCGGCGCGATGATGTGGACGTAACCGCCATGTACACCCGCTTGCATAATGCTGCGGCGTTCGGCATGCACCTGGGCAATATCCGCTAGCTGCTGCTTGGTCAGCTGCATCCGCCCGGTCAGCTGGTCGCGCAGCTGGTTGGCCCCGCCCCCAAGGAACAGCTCGCGCTCGCGGCCGATCAATACCGCTTCAGTGGCCTCTTTGCCATCCGGCGCCCGATGGGAAGTCGTGGCCTGGCTAAAACCTGTGGCGCCGACGACATCCGCCAGCTTGATGACCGGCAGCAGGCCACGCGAGAAGAACAGGGCGATTAGCTGCGTCGAGATGCGATTGGGCTCAAAGTCCGAGCCGGCGTTCAGCCGCGGGGACTTCGTACCCTCTCGCAGCATCTCAGCGATCTGGAAAGCCTGCTGCGTCAGGCGCGTTGCCTCGGTCACCTCGTCCAGCGACCAAGTATTGGCCACTTCCGCGAAAGCTAGGCGTTCTTTGTAGAAGGCGACGACGCTGTTCATGTGGCTGAGGCAGGAGGCCTCGTCCTTCTGGATCAGCGCCAAGTAGCCGAGCATGAACCTAGCGGAAAGGCCGTTCGGAGCGCACAGCCAAGTGCAGCTGAAGGCTTCGGTTCGATAAACCACACGCTCGAAGTACCAGCAGGCGCCAGCAATGTCGCCGCGCTTGTAGCGAAGGAAAGCAAGGGCATTTGCCATCGAGACGTACCAGCGCACTGAGAGTTCGTCTCCGGCCGAGCTCAGTAGCTCCAGCAGGTAGCGGCCGAAGCGGTCGATCCGCGCAGCATCGGCCACTACCTCGGTGCTTAGAAGGTCCCGCCAAATCAGTACGCAGAGCGCCGCAGCCTGCAGCGGGCGCTGCCGGCGGAAGCGCGCTAGCGCCCGCAGCGCCATGAAGCTGAGCGTACCGTCATGCCGCTCCCGCGATGCTGGATTCTGGATGTGCCTCCAGAAGCCCTGCACGGTCGTCATCGCTGGGGTGAAGCTATGGATCGTGGCGTCGCGGTGGATCGGAAGCGGCTTGAGGTCGTCCGGCACCTCAGGCCGGACGATGATCTCGGTCGGGTACTCGAAGGGCGAGAGGCGCAGTACCGCGGTCAGGCGGAAGCCAAGCCGGACATGGCATTCGCCAAATGCTGGCTCCAGGTCCCGGCGTGGCATCACCATCTGTTTGGCCTCCAGCCGGCGGCCGTTCACTAGCAACGCTAGCGGCATGTCAACCGGCTGATCGTCGAGTGCCACCCAACCTTCTACAATTAAATGCTTCCCCTCGATCCTAGTGTTGTCGACGGACCCCTTCAGTACAGCAGCCAAAATTTCCTCTCCTTAGGTCGGACGGCGAGCTTCGATGGGTTGCGGCATCTGCAGGGATGCCCTGCTGTCCTGCTTCCGAAGTTCTTCGCCCCCGGACTCAAAACATCAGGCGTTACTTTAATGGTCCGCTCGACTGGTTAGATCGCTGGAGACCTCACGAACGGAGCAGCAGGACACCATCGCACCATCGCATCACACTGAATCAGCAAGGTCGGATAATGTACCACAATTCAGCAGCTCTATCACTGAAACACTCTTAGCGTAACTTCGAGATCTTTAGGATCGTAGGCTTTCCTACGGATAAGGTATGGCACGGCTACTGGAACTAAGGCTTTCGGCCTGGGACCTGGACCCGCAGGAACTCGAAATCGGTACCTAGGCGGACACGATCCGGCGCTTGGCTAGGGCATCGAACGCCATCAGGTCCTCGAGCAATGCAGGGAAATCCTTCAGCGCAATCATGTTCGGGCCATCGGAGGGGGCGGAATCTGGGTCGGGGTGCGTCTCGATAAACACTGCAGCGATGCCGACCGAGACAGCCGCACGGGCCAGCACTGCAACAAACTCCCGTTGGCCGCCCGATGAGGTGCCCTGCCCGCCCGGCTGCTGCACTGAATGCGTTGCATCAAATACCACTGGCGCGCCCATCGCCGCCATGATCGGCAACGCGCGCATGTCCGACACGAGGGTGTTGTAGCCGAAAGTGACTCCGCGCTCGGTCGCCAGCACGCGGGTGTTGCCGGCGCCGGTGATCTTGGCCAGCACGTTCTTCATGTCCCACGGCGCCAGGAACTGACCCTTCTTCACGTTGACAACTCGACCTGTGGCCGCTGCTGCCAGCAAAAGGTCGGTCTGCCGGCACAGGAAGGCGGGGATCTGCAGGATGTCCACCACATCCGCTACTATGGCGCACTGCGCAGCGTCGTGGACGTCGGTCAACACCGGCAGGCCGACGCCCTCGCGGATTTCGGCAAAGACCTTCAGAGCGGCGTCAAGGCCGATTCCACGGGCGCCTGCGGCGCTGGTCCGATTGGCTTTGTCGAAGCTGCTTTTGTAGACGAGGCCGATTCCTAGGTTCGTACTGATCTCGCGCAGTGCCACAGCCAATTCTAGCGCATGGGCGCGACTTTCCATCTGGCAAGGGCCGGCGATGACGGTCAGCGCCAAGTGATTTCCGAAGCTGACCTTGCCAAGGGAGACCGTGGCATCGGGAGCGGGCATCAAACAATCCTCTATCAAACAATGTTCACCCGACGCCGCGCCGGCACTTGGCTATCACACTTTCCTACAACCTACAGCGCGAAATCAACTTCTGGCCAAGCCCAGCCGTCTCACCACAAGGAGAAAGGATCGAATAATTTCATGATTCTCAAATATTCGAACACGGCCGCGAATGAGGCCACCCCAGGATTTCGCTAGAGTATATCCCTGCCATCTTCTGGGATCAATGGGAGAGCGAGGCTCGGAACTCGTGCGAAACGAGCGAGGCGGCCCCTGTGTCATGTATGGACATCGGGTAATCGCGGCCTGGGCGGAACCTGCTCATAGTGCCTCGATCCGGACGGTGTCGTCCGGCATCTCGCGCGATGGGAGGCTGTTCAATGACCCGGTTTGTAGGCCTGGACGTTTCGCAGAAGCTGACAGCGATCTGCGTAGTGGATGACACCGGCCGCCGGCTGTGGCGCGGCCAGTGCCCGACGGAACCAGAAATGATCGAGCAAGCCGTTCGGCGGCATGCGGGAGATGGAGCGGCGGTCGGGGTCGAGACAGGCCTCATGACGCCCTGGCTGGTCCACGAACTGCGCGGGCGAAAACTCGAGCTGGTCTGCCTTGATTGCGGATACCGCCGGAAAGCGACCGGTGCTTCCGGGCTCTTCCGCATTTTGTTTGGTTTGTTCCGGCGATTGTTGCACGTCAGCGCGTCAACCGCCGGCATGAACTGCTGGACTGACCATTCGCTCGTGACCGGCTGGGGCAAACGTCTACGTTGCCCGCTCGGACACGGGGCGGCGATGAAGCAGGATCCGCGTTCTGCAGGAACAGACTGGCTGGGCCTCGATCTGCTTGAGGCTTGGCTTAGCTCCAGCCGTGCACCCGAATACGCGATGGATCTGTCGGAGCTGGACGGGTTTCTGGCTGGCATTGCTGTTAGTCCATAGATCATCATACCGAGCGAATGGCTACACTTCGTGTGGGGTGACGAGCCTCCGGTATTCGAGGACGCTGCCGAGGCGGAGGCGGTGCTCGGTGCCATCATGGCCCGCTACAACGAGATCATCCACGGCCTGCAGGACGAAGAAGGCATCCTCGAGCCGCTGTTCCTGACCGATGAGACATGCGAGGTCATCGCAGATCTTTGGGCGGAAGAGTTTCTCGAAGCTGTCGGCCTGCGTTCCACCGCTTTGGGGCGCCGCACCGACAAGTTCGATCTCGAGGTGGACGAGGATCGCCTCGACGAACTGCTCGCCGAGGTGCCGGACATGATCGCGCCCTGCGTGGTGGCCATCGACCGGTTCTGGAAGACCAGACGGAGCCGCGGACGCGTTCCGAAGATCGGCCGCAACGCGCCCTGCCCCTGCGGGTCGGGGCGAAAATACAAGCTCTGCTGCGGCAGGAACTGAGGTTGCGGAGGGTTGCCGCCAGCATGAACCAGAGGCCACGGCCGGCGCCCTGATACCTTCCTGGTCATGCGGTTAGGAGCACACGTTGGCGCAGCAGGTGAAAGCCGGCGCGGCCGCACATGGAGCGCTTGATCGCCTTGAGGCGCGTGATCTGGCTCTCCGCGGGGCTGGTGGTCCATGGCGTTGCCATGGCGGCAGCCACGGCGTCCTTGTCGCGCTTGAGACCGCGGGCAAAGCCGTTCAGCACCCACCATCTCCTCCTGCTCAGAAAACAAGAGGTAGCGTCCCGAAGGCGCCTTGGCGGACCGCAACAAGTGCGACGGCGCCATCCCGCCCGCTACCCGGAACCATCTCGAGCCGACTGGCTGTTATACGCCCACCTCCATTGCCGCGTCCTCGCTCGACATGCATGCCGCAATGAACGCCCAGAACCGGCGTCGGTGTTCCCGCATCCCGACGCCGCCCGGGCGACCTCACCTGGTCCCGTAACGCCCGATCCGAACGCCGCCGACCCGCCATCGCGCAACACTCCGCCAAGAAGTTGCGACGACCATGTGAATCCACCCAATGTTGTTCCGTGGACTACCAGGCCGAACTGAAGGCAAACGGCATCCTGATCGCCATGTCCGGGCGGGGAAACTGCTTCGACAATGCCATGGTCGAGACGTTCTTCAAGACGCTGAAGTCCGAGCTCCTCTGGCGCACCGCCTTCGACACGCGTGCCGACGCCGCAGCCGCCATCGGCCGGTACATCGACAGCTTCTACAACCCAATCCGCCGCCATTCCACGCTCGACTTCACAAGCCCCGCCCAGTTCGAGAGAATGGCCGCTGCATGACCCAATGCCTCTCCACAAAAGCGGGGCAAGTCCACCACGGGTCATTTCTCAGCGAAAACTCTGACCCCTCCCGGGTCACCTCTTAGTGCAAATCAACAGCATCACCACTTCCGGCTGCCACTGTGCCAGCACCGCGGATATCGCCTCCGCATCGCAGATGTCCGCCTTCACATGGACATGCCGGGAATGGCCCCGCGCGCCATCCAGCGCCTCGTGGCTCGCCGCATAGGTCTCCTTGTCCACGTTCACCACCACATGATCCGTGTTGGCGATCAGGCGGCGGACCACGGCCGATCCGATGAAACCCAGGCCGCCGGTCAGCAGGATGTTCATGCGGACTCCTCGTTCGACCGGTTGCAGTCAGTCAGCGTCGCGCGTCAGCAGGCTTTCAAGGTAGGTGCCGTAGCCGCTGTTACGCAGCGACGCAGCCAGGGCGCGGAGCTGGTCGCCATCGATGAAGCCCATGCGCCAGGCGATTTCCTCGGGGGCCGCCACCTTCTGCCCGGTGCGCTTCTCGATGGCGCGGACGAATTCGCCGGCCTCCAGCAGGCTGTCATGCGTGCCGGTATCCAGCCAGGCATAGCCGCGCCCAAGGCGGACCACCCGCAGCGAGCCCTCGTCCAGGTAGACCCGGTTGAGGTCGGTGATCTCCAGCTCGCCACGCGGCGAGGGTTCCAGCGCCTTGGACAGCGCCGCGGCGCGGCCGTCGTAGAAATAGAGCCCGGTCACCGCCCAGTCGGAGCGCGGCAGGGTCGGCTTCTCCTCGAGGGTCAGCGCGCGGCTCTGGCCGTCGAACTCCACCACGCCGTAGCGGTGCGGGTCGGCGACGCGGTAGGCGAAGACGGTGGCGCCGCTTCCGGTGGCGTTGGCCTGCGCCTCCTTCATCCGCTCCTCCAGGTCGTGCCCGTGGAACAAATTGTCGCCGAGCACCAGCGCGCAGGGCTCGCCCCCGAGGAATTCATCGGCCAGGACGAAGGCATGGGCGATGCCGCGCGGCTTGTCCTGCTCGGCATATTCCAGCTTCAGGCCCCAGCGTTCGCCATCGCCCAGCAGGCGTCGGAACAGGGGCAGGTCGTGCGGCGTCGAGATGATCATGATCTCGCGGATGCCGGCCAGCATCAGCACCGACAGCGGATAGTAGACCATCGGCTTGTCGAACACCGGCAGCAGCTGCTTCGAGACGGCGAGGGTCGCCGGATGCAGCCGCGTGCCCGAGCCGCCCGCCAGGACGATGCCCTTCATGCCGTAGTCTCCAGATCGTGTGGGGATATCAAGACGCCGGTCCGACCAGGGTGTCGAGGCAGGTGGCCAAGGATTGCCGCCAATCCGCCGGGGCGATGCCATGCACGGCGCCGATGCGGCTGCAGTCCAGACGGCCATCGGGCGGACGCACGGCGCGGGTCGGGAAATCCGCGGTGGTGATGGCGGTGACGCGGGGCCGCTTGTGGCCGCGCCGCGCCGCCTCGGCCACGATCGCCTCGGCGAAGCCGTGCCAGGTGGTGTGCGGCGCGCCGGTCAGGTGGAACAGGCCATGGGCGGCATCGCCCGCCGGCGCCGCCAGCAGCCGCGGCGCCATGTGGGCCACCGCCTCGGCCAGGTCGGCGGCGAAGGTCGGCGCGCCGTGCTGGTCGGCGACCACGCGCAGCTCGTCGCGCTCCGCCGCCAGGCGCAGCATGGTCTTCACGAAGTTCGCGCCGTCCGGACTGCACACCCAGGCGGTCCGCAGCACCACGCTGCGCGGATTGGCGGCCAGCACCGCACGCTCGCCTTCCTCCTTGCTGCGGCCATAGACGCCGAGCGGGGAGGGGCTGTCCGTTTCCAGGTAAGGCGCGCCCTTGCGGCCGTCGAAGACGTAGTCGGTGGAGAAATGCACGAAGGGCGCGCCGTGGGCGGCGGCGGCGGCGGCCAGCCGCGCGGCGCCGGCGCAGTTCACCGCGAAGGCCAGCGCCTCCTGGTCCTCGGCGCGGTCGACCGCGGTGTAGGCGGCGGCGTTGACGACGAGGTCCGGGCGCGCCGCCTTCATGGCAGCGGCGACGGAGGCGTCGTCCGTCAAATCCAGCTCCGGCGGTTCCAGCGCCGTGACCTCATGTCCCGCGAGCCGGCGCACCAGCGCCCGCGCCACCTGGCCCTCGCGGCCCGCGACCAGGACGCGCATCAGAAGGCCGGCCCGAGATCGGCGAGGCGCGGCGCGCGTCGGTCCTTGTCGGACAGCGTCGCGGCGGCCGGGTCGAAGCCCCAGTCGATGCCGAGCGCCGGGTCGTCCCAGGCCAGTGACCGGTCGCACTCCGGCGCGTAGAGGGCGGTGACCTTGTAGGCGACCTCGGTCTCCGGCTCCCGCGTGATGAAGCCATGCGCGAAGCCCGGCGGCACCCAGAGCATCAGCCCGTTCTCGCCGGACAGTTCGGCCGCGACATGCTGGCCGAAGGTCGGCGAGTCGCGGCGCAGGTCGACCGCGACGTCGAGGATGCGCCCGCGCAGGACGCGCACGAGCTTGCCCTGGGCGTGCGGGGGCGTCTGGAAATGCAGGCCGCGTACGGTGCCGACATAAACGGAGACGGATTGATTATCCTGCACGAATTCATCCGGAATGCCGACCGAAGCGAAGTCCCGGCGCGAATAGGTCTCGACGAAGGCGCCGCGGGCATCGGCGAAGCGCCGCACGGAGACCAGCAGCGGGCCATCGATCGGCAGGGACTGGAACTCGACGTTTCCGGCGCGTCGGGTGGGGAACGGGGCGACCCGATCCGGCATGCAGTATTCTCCGAGGGCGATGGCTTAGGTCACGCCTATTTGACTCATCGTATAACACTATGCTGCGCCGCACTAGCATGTTGTTAGAGGAGATCTGCACTCTCTGTTAAGATATTGCGCCTCTTGCGGAAATATTCGCCTCACTGCCTCTATGCGACAGGCGGATACGCGGCGACCGCAGCGGCAGGCTCCAACCTGACCATCACACCACGCCGGCCCGCAGCAGGTCATGCAGGTGCAGGATTCCAACCGGCCGGTGGTCCGCCTCTACAACAAAGACGCTGGTAATGCTGTGCTCATTCATCAGGCCCAGTAGATCGGCGGCCAGGGCCTGGGGCGAAGTGGTGCGCGGCGCGCGGGTCATCACCTGCGTCACGGCCAGGTTCAGGTTCAACCCGCCCTGGAAGGCGCGCCGCAGATCGCCGTCGGTCAAGACGCCCACCAGGCGCCCCTCCGGATCGACAACCCCGGTGATGCCGAAGCGCCGGGACGTCATTTCAACGATTGCTTCACTCAAAGTCGCCGACAAGGTGACGCTGGGGATTTCTCCACCGCCGTGCATCAGGTCGCGGGCCCGCTTCAGTTGCGCGCCAAGCTTGCCGCCAGGGTGGAAGGAGCGGAAATCCGCGGGCGAGAAACCGCGCGCCTGTAGCAGGCAGATCGCCAGCGCATCCCCCATGGCCAACTGCATCGTCGTGCTGGTGGTGGGCGCCAGGCCGTTCGGGCAGGCCTCTGGCATGCGTGGCAGCGCCAGCAGGATGTTCGCAGCGCCGCCCAGCGCACTTTCCGGGCGCGACGTGATCGCGATCAGCGGCACGTCGAAGCGCCGGGAATAGGCAATGACATCGACGAGTTCCGGCGCTTCGCCGGACCAGGAGAGTGCCAGCACGACATCCTGGCGGGTGATCATGCCGAGATCCCCATGGCTCGCCTCGGCGGGGTGCACGAAGGTCGCCGGCGTTCCGGTGGAGGCCAGGGTCGAGGCGATCTTGTGACCGACATGGCCTGACTTGCCCATACCCGTGACGATTACCCGCCCCGACCCCGCCAGTATCAGCGATACCGCTTCGATCGCCTTGTCGCCCAACGCCCCCTCCAGGGACAGGCGCAACTCCAGCAGGCCCGCCACCTCTAGCGAAATGGTGCGCACCATGGCCTCGCGCCGCAGGTCGTCGGTCATGCCAGCAGGTCCCGCGCACGTTCCAGGTCGGCCGGCGTGTCCACGCCGAGGGGGACATCATCCACGGCCACGGCCTCGATCCGCATCCCGGCCTCGAGCGCGCGAAGCTGCTCCAGCTTCTCGCGCAGTTCCAAAGGCGAGGGGGGCAGGGCGATGAAGCGGTCGAGGGCTGTTCGCCGCCACCCATACAGGCCGATATGGTGGTAAAGTGGGCCGTCGCCCCAGGGCGCCGTTGCGCGGGTGAAGTAGAGACAGCGGAAGTGGCCTTCCGTCAGGCGAGAGCCGACCATCTTCACCACCGAGGACGCGGTACGCTCCTCCTCCCGGTGGATCTCCGCGACCAGGGTGGACAGGTCCACGGCCTGGTCACGCAGCGGCGCCAGCACCGCCCGGATCGCCACGGCCGCGATGGTCGGCAGATCGCCCTGGACGTTGACCACCACGTCATGGCGCCGGTCCGGATCGATGGCCTGCAGCGCCTCATGGATGCGGTCGGAGCCGGAGGGGTGGTCGCTGCGGGTTATCTGCACCCGCCCGCCCACCCGATGTATGGCTTCGGCGATCTCGGCCGCATCGGTCGCGACCACGACCTCGCCGATCGCGGCCTCGATGGCCCGGTGCCAGACATGCACGATCATCGGTACGCCGTGGATGTCCGCCAGCGGCTTGTTGGGTAGGCGGGTCGCCGACAAGCGCGCGGGGATCAGGACGATGGGGTTCATGCGGTGGCGGGGCCGGGTACGAAAGCCTTCACCAGGGCGTCGATCGCCATCAGGCGGCGCAGCAGTGCCTCGAACTGGTTCAGCGGCACCATGTTGGGTCCATCGGAAGGCGCGTTGTCGGGATCCTCGTGAGTCTCGATGAACAGGCCAGCAACGCCGACCGCCACCGCGGCACGCGCCAGGGTCTCCACGAATTCACGCTGGCCGCCGGAGGATGTGCCCTGGCCGCCGGGCTGCTGCACCGAATGGGTGGCGTCGAAGATCACCGGCAGGCCAGTCTGCTGCGCCATGATGGGCAGCGACCGCATGTCGGAAACTAGGGTGTTGTAGCCAAAGGAAGCGCCGCGCTCCGTCAGCAGCACCTGCGGGTTCCCCGCGCCGATCAGCTTGGCAGCGACATTCTTCATGTCCCACGGTGCCAGGAACTGGCCCTTCTTGACATTCACCACGCGGCCTGTCGCCGCCGCGGCGAGCAGCAGGTCCGTCTGCCGGCAGAGAAAGGCCGGAATCTGCAGCACGTCCACGACCTCGGCCAGCGGCGCGCACTGGGCGGCGTCGTGCACATCGGTCAGCACCGGCAGGCCCAGGCTTTCCCGGATCTCGGCAAAGACCGGCAGTGCCTTAGCCATCCCAACCCCGCGGGCCGCGCTGGCGGAGGTCCGGTTCGCCTTGTCAAAGCTGGTCTTGTAGATCAGGCCTATCCCAAGCCGCTCCGCGATGTCCCGCAGCGCCGCGGCCGTTTCCAGCGCGTGAGCGCGGCTCTCCATCTGGCAGGGGCCGGCAATCAAGGCGATGGGAAGATGGTTGCCGAGGCGCACGCGCCCGACCCCCACTGCGATCTGGTGCGGTGTCATGCAGCCCGATTACGCCGATAGCGCAGGATCGCCAATGCTTCGGAACGGAGAGCAGATCTGTGCCCGGTTTAAGGCCGCCTGCTGGTCCCCGCCATCCCCGCAATCGAACCCTGCTCTACCGGGCTGACCGCATGATGCGCAGGGCAGTCGCGGCCGTGTTTCGCTGCCCTCGGCGATGATCCCTGGCGATCGCCCTTCCCAACAGCCAGCTGCCACCAAGCACCCCGACCCCGGCGAGCGCGGCGCCGATACGCAGCAGCGCCGGGTCGTAGCCGCCGACGGTGGCGCGGGCTTCATTTCCGAAGCGACCCCGTGCACCGCGGTCGCCGGGCAAGGGATCGAACAGGTTGTCCGGGCGTTCCTGCGCCGGCTCATCCGCCTGTTGGCCGGCATAAGCCCTGGTGGCCAGCATCCGGTCCAGCAGACCTGGCGCAACCATGTTGCCGAGGATCGCCTGCACCGCGGGGCCGCCGACCCAGAACTCCCGCGGAGCCTCCTCCGCGGCACGCAGGATATGCTTCGCCACAGCCTTCGGCGCGAAGACCGGGGCAACGGGGCGCGGACGGCGGGGCATGTGGTTGCGGGCCCAATCAAACTGCGGCGTGTCGACGGCCGGAAGCTGCACCATCGTCAGCCGCACCTTGCTGCCGGCGTGGATCAACTCGCTTCGCAGGGAGTCGGTGAAGCCGCGGATCGCGAATTTGGCGGCGCAGTAGGCCGCCTGCATGGGAATGGCGCGATAGGCCAGCGCCGAGCCCACCTGCACGATCGTGCCGTGGTTGCGCGGGCGCATGTGCTGCAGGGCCGCCAGGGTGCCGTGGACCGACCCTAGATAGGTGACTTCGGTGACGCGGCGGAACTCCTCGGGCGTGGTTTCCGCGACCTCGCCGAGCACCGTGACCATCGCCGCGTTGATCCAGACATCGATGGCGCCAAAGGTCGCAGCCGCCTGCCCGGCGGCGCGAAACACGGCCTCGGGGTCCGCAACGTCGAGCGGCAGGACCAGGGCTGCACCGCCTTCCCGCTCGACCTCGGTGCGGGCGGCCTCAAGCCCCGCCACACCGCGCGCGAGCAGGGCGACGTTCCAGCCACGCTGCGCGAAGGCGTGCGCGGTGGCGCGCCCGACGCCGGCGGAGGCGCCCGTGATGACCACCGTTCCACGATCCGCCATGCCGACCAACTCCCTACCCCGCGGGTCCGGGCACAGGTGTGGCCCGGATGCCCTGGCAGCCCCCGGCCTCGTTGCGCAGTGCCCGCCCAGCCTCCCGGCGATCCTGTGCCGGTGGGTCCTGGAGGCATCCCGCCGGCCTTCCCGTGCCTCGGCGTGCAACGGCGGCAAAGGCGGCCTGGTTCCCGCCAGCGTCAGCCGTGACGGCACGACCTGACATCGGGCGGGCCTGGAAGGGACGTTTTTCTAAAGCGACGTCGCCCGGGCCTCCATACGCTGGGCGGGTGAGCGGCGGCCATCGCCGATGAGCGCGAAGCCGGCCCAGAAGCGAGGATGCGCATAGACGGAGGGGAAGGGGCCGCTACCGGACCTTTGCAGCATGTCGAGCTGCGCCCGTTGCAGAGCCACGGCGGAATCGGCCCCTTCCTCCTGTAGCTGCAGCATCTGGGTCATGGTGTAGACTGCGGCCACCTCCGCCACGTTCCAATGCGTCACCAGCAGGCCCCGCGCCCCGGCCCAGAAGAAGGATTGGGCCAGCCCCGAAAGCGCCTCGCCGGCCGCACCGGCCGCGGCCGTTGCCGGGCTTGCGGTATTGCAGGCCGAGAGGATGACCAGGTCGGCATCGAGGCGGAAGGTACTGATCTCGCTGGCCCGCAGGAAGGCCGCGGACGCATCGGGCGCACCACGACCGACAGAAACCATGACGGAGGGTTCGTCGATGCAGGACAGATCGGTCGGCGTGAGCCCGTGGGTCGCGAAGTGGATGATCCGGTTCTCGCCCAGCCGTGCGGCCTTGACGGCAGCCAGAGTGAAATCTGGCCCAAGGGTAGTCGCTCCGCGCCCGGCCCTGAGGAGCGCCGCGGCGGTGCTGATCTCAAGGCTGGAGCCCTGCAATTCCCTCAACTGGCTGGCTGCGAGGGCATCGTTGCCGCAACGGTCGCTTGGAAAGCTTGCCGCCAGTTGTGCCGCGGTCGGCGGCTGGAAATTGCCAAACCCAATATAGGGTCGCGCGGCGGTCGAGGCCGGGGCGCCGTTCCGCACCGTGACCAGCGCCTGCGGCGACGTGGTGTGCACCAGGGCAAACTGGCGCAGCAACCACGCTGCGTCGTGCAACGCCGTTGGCGCCGCCGGCTCCGTTAGCATCAGGCCGAACGGCAGGGCCAGAAGCGGGCCGGTCGGGACCACCACCAGGCGGTCGGCGCCGGCCATGGCGGCGCCGAGCGGCGCGAACAGCCGCTGGTACAGGGCATGTGCCCCGGCCGTATCGAAGGCGGGAACGTCCTCCGGTTGCGCGATATTCGCCTCCATGCTGGCGCGCACCCGGCGCACGAGCATATCGGCCGCCGCCTCGCCAAGCTCGATCCGGCTGGCGGTCACCTGCCCATCGGGTCGCACCGCGAGGGCGTATCCGTGCTGCGGGCCGAGCAGGAACTGCACCAGCACCTCCCGCTGGTTCAGGACCCTCGCGACATCGCTCGCCGCAGGCGACGCCTGCAACAACTGCCGGTAGGCCGGCGCTGCCGTCGCAACCTCGCTTTCCGCCTCCGCACGTTGCGTCAGGCGGTCCGCGATGCGGGCGTCGATCTCGGCAACCCGGTCTTGCGAGGCTGCACTGTCCCGCGCCGCGAAAAGGTCGCGCAAATCGCGATCGAGGTCCTGCATCCGCCGAACCGCGTCACGGCCCTGAGCTGTTCCGGAGGCGAGGCGTGCGGCCGATTCTGCCATGAATCGCGCAGTCTGGCCGGCCTGCGCGAATTGCGCTGCCGCGAACATCTCGACCTGCAGCGATGGCGCCGCGGCCGGGTCGTGAGCCGCCGCGGCGGCAAGGGCGTCCAGATAGCCCAGCACCTGCTGCGATCCCAAAAAGATGCGCCGGCTACGGAGGATCTCGGTGCCGGCCCGGTAGCTGCTCAGCGCGGCGTCCAACTGGCCGGCTTCCAGCCAGCGCTGCCCGGCCAGGAACAGCGTCCGCGCCTCCGAGCGCTGCTGACCGGGCGCCGCCTGGCCGAAGCTCTCCGCCGCCCGGTCCAGGATCGACGCGGCCTGCTGCGGGACGCGCTGTGCCGAGAGCAGTGCCGCTTCGGTGCGCAGGGCGCGGCCAGTAACAGTCGCACGGGAATATCCAACACGGCGCTGCAGGTCGCGGGAGCTTGCCAGGGCGGCGGCGGCCGCATCCTCCCTGCCGCCACGGGCCAGCAGGGTTGCGCGCGCCCGACGTACCTCGATCAGCCCAATGACCCCCGTCTGGGCGTTGACCGGCAAACTGGGGTCGATCGCGATGTTTTGCGTCTCGGTGCGGGCGGTCAGCAGGTCCGGCGGCACGAAGTCCAGGTAGCCGGCCTCCGCCTCGGCAAGCAGTTCGAGCGCCTGGGCATCCTGCCGCAGGTTCAATGCATGCAGGCCCCGGTAGTGCTGCAGCCGTGCCCGCGCCGTGCGGTCGGACGACGAGGCCACCAGTGTCTCGGCGCGCTGGAACAGCGCCTCCGCCTCGCTGAATCGCTGCTGGTTGGAGATGTTGAAGGCCTGCAGCACGACGGGGTTGATCGCATCGGGATTGTTCGGGTTGCCGCGCTGCTGGATGACGACGGCGGCGCGATAGGCCCGCTCGGCCTCGGCGTAGTTCTCGGCCAGGTTCTGTTCCTGCCCCAGGCGCATCGCCTCGTCGTAGAACCTGGCGTCGTCGGCTCCCGAAGCGGCGGCAGGGCCATAGGCACGTGCCAGCGCCTGCTGCACGGCGAGATTCAGCGCCGCGGCTTGCGTACCGGCCTGCCCTGCGCCCTGGTCGGCGCCTCGCGCAATCCGTTCCACGACGGGCAGCGTCGCGCCGTAACCGTCGGCGACGACAGGGCCATCCGACCCCCTGGTGACGATGGCCAGATGCATCAGGCTGCTCTGCAAGCGGCGGCACGGCAGCAGGCGGGCCTCCGTGCCATCCGAGAGCCGGATCGGCTGCGGTGCCTCGCAGGTCAGCCGCTGGTCCAGCCAGCGCCGCCAGATTCCGCCCGATGCAATCTGGTCGAGGTCGGCCGGACCGGAGGGGCCGCGCAGGGCAAAGACCCGTGCCGCCGGCAGTACGCCACCGCCGCAGAATACGTCGCGCGCGGCAGCGACCGGAAGCTCGAGCGCTGGGGCGCGGCTGGCCTGGCTGATGCAGGTGGCGCCGGTCGCATCGACGCCGGCAGGGCGCGTCTCGGCCACCTGCCGTGCGCCAAGCGTCACATAGGCCTGGTCAGGCGGCACGGCGCAACCCGCGACTGCCACGATGGCCAGGCCGGCAAGGCTGAGGATGGGCGCGGGCAGCCGCCGACGGCTGTGCGGCCTGTTTGCTTTCGCCATGGTCAGTAATCCTCCTCAGCGATGTTGGGCACGAGAACGTCCTGGTCGAGGGAGGGCAGCACGCCCTGCAGGCTGAAGTTGTTCAGCAGCGGGAGGACCAGAGGCTGCGCGATCGCCGTCGCCACGCAGTTTAGCGTGCTGATGACGCAGTCGTTGATCCGGTACAGGGCTTGGCCGCTCACCGGTGTTGCCGTGGTCAGGCCGAACCGGGCCGCCGTCGTCCCACCGAACCCATTGACAAACCCCGTCAGGTCGACAACCGGCGTTCCGCTCGCGCGCCCGCCCGCCGGCAGGCCATGCACGCCGATCCGGCCGGCCACCACCTGTCCGGTCGCATCGCCGCCGTCGATCAGCAGGAAGATCGGGTTCTGTCCGGCATCGAGATTAAGCCTGACGTCGCCCGCGGCGTTGCGGGTCGCCGCCGGGCTGCCATCACCGCCGGGCAGTCCGGTGCCGAAGATCCGGCCACCAGCGCGCGGTGTCAGGCGCTCGCTGTTCACCTGCCAGGGCTGCACACCTGGCTCCAGGGCAGGGTTATCCCGGGTGGCTGCCGTGAACACCGCCGGATCGAGGTCGCGCAGCGCACCTGGGCTTCGACGCGTTTCGAAGATCACCAGGGGTCGCGCCGCTGTGGCAATGCCGGCGATGGTCGAGAGGAGGTCGCCGGCCTCTCCGATGCCGCCGCCGGCAGCCAGCAGAAGGACCGTGCCGACCGTGAAGTCGGTATTGGAGAAGCCAAGGATCGAAGCAGCATCCCCGGCCGGACCGGCCGCGATGACTACATGTTCGCCCCGATAGCTGCCGCCATCCAGCCGGAGGGTGTGGCCGGCGCCCCTGATCGTGAAGGCGAGGTCGCCGGTGGCGTTCGCCTGGACGTCGGTTGCCGTCAGATTGCCGCCACCGGCTGCGACACGGATCTCGGCGCCGCGCAGTTCCGTGCTGTTGAGAGTGATGCCGTTCCCGGCACTGATCTCAACTGTGCCACCGGTCGCGATCGGTCGTTCATTCAGCGTCAGAGCGCCCCCTGCCGTCACCACGAGGAACTGCGTTGCCGCAAGTGCTCCGTCGACGACGGCGGGGTTGTCGCCCAGGCGCAGCAGCAGGCTGCCCTCGGCCGCGGTCATGCCTTTGATTAGATCCAAACCATTGCTGGCCCGATCCAGCGCGATGCCACCGCCAGCGCTGGCGGTGAAGCGTGGCGCCGTCAAGCGCCCGGCGGCGGTCTGGGTGATGTCGCCGGCGGCCGTCAGCATGATTTCTGTGGCGGCCGTGACGCTGTCGTTGAAGGCCATGGCACCGAGGGCGGCGGTGAGATTGGCGGTGGTCCCTGCCTCGACCGCACCCTGCACCGTCAGCGCGGGGCCAGTGATTGTCACCATGGTGCCGCTGGCGCCGGTCACCGTCAGCGCGTCGGTGGAGACAAAGCCGAGCGCGCCGCCGGCTACGCCGTTGAAGCTGCCGACGGCGTTGGCGCTGTTCAGCGCGATGCTGCCGGTCGCGGCGGAGGCGCTGAGCGATGGGGTGGTGAGGGCGGCGGATTGGCTGATGCCGCCGGTGGTGGCGGTGAGGGCGACGCTGGTGGTGCCGGCGACCGC
>NZ_JBNXUN010000021.1:0-66148 GCF_050563525.1 Falsiroseomonas sp. HC035 | reverse complement strand
CTTGTCCTGGACTGACCTGGCTGCGTTGCTCACGAGGCACGAGATCGGCGCCAAGGAGGGCAGCTGCGTAGTGCCGGCGACCTTTACCGGCACGCGGCGCCACAAGAACGACGCAGCGCGCATTGACGTGGTGATGTTGGACAGCGACGCTGGCGCCACGCTGCAGGAGATCACTCAAGCCATCAAGGCGCATGGCTGGGCCGCCGTCGTATCCTCGACACACTCCCACCTCACGACCCGCACCAAAGCAAAACGCGGAAACTGGGAGGAGTTCTGCTCAGACCACAGCAACAGGAGCGACGCTGCGTCAGCATTCCTGCGGGCCAAAGGTATGCACCCCCGCATCGCCGCGGGCGCCAAGGTGCTTGAGGAAACAGGCGACCACATCGTCTTTGAGCACCTGCCCTGCCCAAAATTTCGGATCGCCATACCGCTACTGCAACCGTGGCTGGCGGTAAGCTTCGTCGACCAGCAGGCGGCGAATGCGGCGTGGAAGAAGAGCATAGAGGCGCTGGCCGCGGCACTTCGTCTCGATCACGATCAGGCCTGCACCGACACCTCGCGGCTGTTCTACCTGCCGCGCCGGGCCGCCCATGCGCCGCCTGCCGAGATCGCAGTCTTGCAAGGAACTCCCTGCGATCTCTTCGCACTCCCGAAGGCGGAGCGAGACTGGTCCAGTCAGGGAAGCGGTGCGCTCAGGCAGAGGTCGCGCTCGCATGAGGTGGAGACCGCCGGCGGGTTCACCGACCCCGACACCGGCGAGGTGCATGACCTCGTGGCCTGGGCCCGTCGGTTCGGGCACCGCTTCCAAGTTGTTGCGGCGCTCCAGGCACGCCGGCCCACTGCTCTGACGAGCAAGGTCGCGGACACCGTGAAGCACCACATCCGCTGCCCCAACGAGGACGCGCACACACAACCGGGCAGCGACGGTGCTACCTTCGCCACCAACGCCAGCGAGTCCCGGAACAAGGGCTTCGTGATCCACTGCCGCCATGCCCATTGCAATGGGAAGGACCGGCTGTTCCTGCTGCGCCGTATGCTGGAGCAGCGTTGGATCTGCGCCGCCGACCTGACCCATCCTGATTTCATCAGGATTGACAGTCCCGCCCCTTGCGATGGTTCGTCACCAGCAGGCGCTGCACAGCCTGACAAGATCTTGTGGCTTGAGATCGGGTCAGACACCGAAATCGCAGCGCGCGTTACCGACGACCTTGTCCGACGCCTTGGCCGCATCGTGTTCGCCGACGGCGAGATCTGGCGCTACAACGGCCGCACCTGGGAGGTGATCCGCAGCGAGACGCTGTGGCTCGCCGTCTATCGCTACGACGGCGCGCGCTTCAAAACGGCGACCGGGGACGATTCGAACGTCCGACTTGGGAAAGGCCGGGTGGAGAGCATCTTGGTATGTATGCGGCCCGCTCTCTCAGATCACCTGTTCTTCGCCAATGCTGCGATCGGAATCAATTGCGCCTCTGGCTTCATCCAGTTCGATAAGGACGGAACTCCGGCGCTGAAGCCCCATCATCCGGATCACCGCCAGCGTCACATACTGCCCGGCGTCTGGCCTTGCGCATGGAGCGACTTACGTAAGCAATCCTCGCTGCTCACGCGTTTGCTCGACGGCTGCTTCAAGGGTGATGAGGATCAGCGCGCGAAGGTGGACCTCCTGGCCGAGGTCGCGGGCATTGCCGCGCTTGGCCGCGCCACCTGCATCGCACAGCCAAAGGCCCTTGTCCTAAAGGGCCCCACGGCCGAGAACGGCAAGTCGCAGATCCTGAACCTGCTGCGGTCATTGCTGCCAACAACAGCAGTGGCATCCATTTCTCCCAGCCGCTTCGACGATCGCACCTTCACCTGCCATCTGGCCGGCAAGCTGCTCAACGCGCCCGACGAACTGGCGTCTAGCGATGCAATCGCCTCGGAGGTATTCAAGCAGATCATCACCGGCGAGCCGATGACGGTGCGGGACGTCCACAAGAGTGCCTTCGAATTCCGCCCCGTCGCCCAGCACGTCTACGCCACCAACAACCTGCCGACATTTAGGGGCGGCATGGATCGTGGCGTGCGGCGGCGCATCATGGTCCTGGTTTTTAATCGCGTCATCCCGAGGGATGAGCGGGTGGCGAACATCGGCAGCCGAGTTGGAGAAGAGGAGGCCGATTACCTTCTCGACTGGGTGGTGCGAGGCGCCTCTCGCATCCTGCAGCGTCAGGCCTTCACCGAACCGGCGTCGTCGTTGGCCGGCTTGCGTGACTGGATGTTTTCATCAGATCCCGTGTTGGCCTGGTTGGAAAGCGACGAGGTGGAGTTCAGCGGCAATGGCCTCGTGCCAGAAACGCGGACGAGCATCGCGTACCACAAGTTCAAGCGATGGGCACTCAACGAAGGATACGACCAGCGTTGTCAAATCCCTGCCCTCAACGGCTTTTCACAGCGCGTAGTTGCCGCCGGTAAGGGTATCAGCAAGAAGCGCTCCGCCTTCGCGCCATTTTTTGTCGGCCTTGCCTGCATCGGTCGCGACGCGGATTAGTTTGGCCATCGGGATCTGTAGCCAGAGCTCGCCAGAGATGCACGGATTGTAGGTAGAGTGTGCAAGCCGTGCTGCCTTCCACTCTGCGCTGCCACGCCCTCCACCCACGACCAAGCAACGTTTCCATCGGTCACCATGATGCTGCAGCGCTCCACGCGAGTGACGCACCGGTGCTGCATCAGTGCCCGTCCTTGAAGCGTAACTCATTGATGGTGTTGAGATGACGAAGTTGCTCAAATTGGAGTGCCATGCGCGCATATGCATGTGCGCGTGCACCCGTGTATGTGACCATTTCAGACGAAGTGCGTCATCTCAACACTGACAATAACTTAAAGGTCGAACAGTAGCACTTTTGCAGCACTGGTGCTGCATTCCTTCCTGAAATCGCACGAGTTAATCAGCGAGCGCCTTGGGTCGAAAGGAGAGCGGCGTGGGCTTACAGGCATCGATTTTCGCAATTGCACGGCCAGGCAAAAGGGCTGCCGCACCGCGCGCGAAGGCTCGCAGCGAAAGCAGTTCTACGCAATCGTAGTGCTGCGTAGGCAAGCGCAGTCCTGCGCAAGAATGTCGTGTTGCTCCGAAAAATCCACCTGCGGTAGGATCTCCGCATTGGCATGGCTCCGATGCAGATCGACGATGAACATGCGAGAAGCCGAAACGCACCGATTACGCTGTGAGGCACAGTACTTGGCTCACGGGTCCTCCCTGGCGATCCTGTGCTGCGGGGGGTTCGCGCCGCGGGACTGCGTTAGCGTCAGCCGGATTTTCGAGGTTGCCAATCTGGAAGTTGCCAGCAGCCCCGCGTCCAACTTGATGAAGTCCATTTCGCTCGGAGTGCCCTGATGCTTCAGCCCTCACCACGCCGCCGCTTGGAGCTGGCACTCTGCGGCTCCATCACGGCGCCGCTCGGCCGCGAGCCGCGTGAGGCCGCAGCGGTGGCAACTGACGCTGGCAACATGGAGGTTGCCGGTGGTCGAGTTGCCGGGCCAACAGCTGGCGGCTGCATGTTTGCCAGTGGTCCCGCGCGGGCAGCAGTCCAGCTCCGGCTCCTCATTGATTATGCGGCGATCGCGCTGCCGCAGGTGGAGACGCCGCATCATGCAGCCTGACCTCCGCGTCGAGATGATGCCTGTCGCGCGGCTGGCTTCCTATGCCGCCAATGCCCGGATGCACTCCGACGCGCAGGTGGCACAGCTGGCCGCATCGATCGCCGAGTTCGGCTTCAACGTGCCGGTGCTGGTCGATGATGCCTCCGTGCTGATCGCCGGGCACGGCCGGGTGATGGCGGCCAAGGCGTTGGGGCTCGACGCGGTGCCTACCATCAAGCTCGGCCACCTCACCGACGCACAGGCGCGGGCCTATCGGCTGGCTGACAACCAGCTGGCCCTGACGTCGACCTGGGACGAGGCGCTGCTGGCGGCGGAGCTGCGGGACCTGCGTCTCGAGGAGTTCGATCTCGGCCTGACCGGCTTCGATCAGGAGATGCTCGACCGACTTCTGGCCGAGGCCGACAAGGGCGGCGCTGCTGTGAACGCCGGCGACCTTGACGCGCCCGCGCCGGAGCCGCCGGTGGTTCCAGTGAGCCGCCCTGGCGATCTGTGGCTGCTGGGGCCGCATCGGATCCTGTGCGGCGACGCCACCAGCGCAGCGGATGTCGGGAGGCTGCTCAGCGGCGCCGTGCCGCATCTGATGATTACCGATCCGCCCTATGGCGTGAACTACGACCCGGAGTGGAGGAATGCGGCCGGCCTCTCGGCCACGATGCGGACGGGGAAGGTGGCGAATGACGACCGCGCCGACTGGCGGCAGGCCTGGGCGCTCTTCCCCGGCGATGTGGCCTATGTCTGGCACGCCGGCGTGCACAGCCGCACGGTCATCGAGAGCCTGGAGGCTGCGGGTTTCGCCATCCGCAGTCAGATCGTCTGGGCGAAGTCGCGCTTTGTCCTGGGCCGCGGCGATTACCACTGGCAGCACGAGCCGTGCCTCTACGCCGTGCGAAAGGGCGCGACCGGCCGCTGGCAGGGCGCCCGCGACCAGGCGACGCTGTGGGCCATCTCCAATGCGGGCGACGAGGACGCCGCCACCGTGCACGGTACGCAGAAGCCGGTGGAGTGCATGCGCCGCCCGATCCTCAACAACAGCGCGGCTGGAGACGCCATCTACGACCCCTTCCTGGGCAGCGGCACCACCCTGGTCGCGGCGGAGGCCACCGGCCGCATCTGCTACGCCAGTGACGTCGATCCTCGGTATGTGGACGTCGCAGTGCAGCGCTGGCAGCGCGTGACGGGCAGGACAGCAGTTCTGGCCGGCACAGATCGCGGCTTCGGACAGATTGCCCTCGACCGCGGCCTGCAGGTGGCTGACAGCCATGTTGCTTGATCTGCCGGGGCCCGCCACAGTGGTGGCGTCCCAACGGGAGGCGGCACGCCGCCTCGGGATCTCGCGTACGGCGCTGCAAAAGGCGGCGCAGGCCGGCCGCATTGCGCCCGAACCCGGTGGCGGCTGGGACCTGGAGAAGCTGCGCGCGCGCCTGGCTGCGAGCAGTGACCCGATGCGTAAGCCCGCGGCCGTCGCCCCGCCGGCAGCGACGCCACAGCCCGCGATGCCGCGGCCGGTCCCGGTCAGCCCGCCGGTGGTGGAGCCGCTCGCCGCGCCTCCCGGCGGCAGCAGCTTCCACAGCGCCCGCACCGCCAACGAGATGCTGAAGGCGCAGGAGCGCAAGCTGCGCCTCGACGAACGGCGGGGGCAGCTGGTCGAGAAGGCGCGCGCGCTGATGCTGGTGCACCGGCTGGCCAAGGAAGAGCGCGACGCGATCCTCGCTTGGCCAGCCCGCATTGCGGCGGAGCTCGCCGCCGAGCTCGGCATCGACGCCCACCGCCTGCAGACCTTGATGGACGCCCGGCTGCGCCAGCACCTGATGGAGCGCCATGATGTTCGGGTGACGGTCGCGTGACGGCCGGAGACAGCCTCCTCGCGGAGCTCGGCAACTTCGATGGCGCCGTCGAGATCCTGCAGGCTTGGCGCGACGGCATGGCGCCGGAGCCTGCCCTGCTCGTCTCGGATTGGGCAGACCGTCACCGCATGCTGGGCTCCCGCGGCAGCGCTGAGCCGGGCCCCTGGCGCACCGGCCGCACGCCCTATCTGCGTGACGTCATGGACGCCCTGTCTCCCTCCCACCCGGCGCGGCGCGTCGTGTTCATGAAGGGGGCGCAGGTCGGCGGCACCGAGTGCGGCAACAACTGGATCGGCTACGTCATTCACCACGCGCCGGGGCCAATGCTGGCGGTGCAGCCGACGACCGAGCTGGCCAAGCGCTTCTCCGACCAGCGCATCGACCCCCTGCTGGAGGACACCCCCGCCCTGCGGGCGCGGGTGGCGCCAGCCCGCGCCCGAGACAGCGGCAATCGTCAGCTGAGCAAGGAGTTCCCGGGTGGCCAGCTGGTCCTGACCGGGGCGAACAGCGCGGTGGGACTGCGCTCGATGTCGGCCCGGTTCCTGTTCCTCGACGAGGTCGACGCCTATCCCGGCGACGTTGAGGGCGAGGGCGATCCGGTCGCCTTGGCCGAGGCCCGGGCCAGGACCTTCGGCTGGCGCCGCAAAACCCTGATGGTCTCGACCCCCACCATCGCCGGGCTGTCACGGATCGAGCGCGAGTACCTGGCGACGGACCAGCGCCGGTACTTCGTGCCCTGTCCGCACTGCGGCGTCATGCAGTGGCTGCGCTTCGAGCGGCTGGTTTGGGAGAGCGGCCTGCCCGACACCGCCCGCTATCGCTGCGAAGCCTGCGAGACTCTGATCAGTGAGGCGCACAAGACGGCAATGCTGGCTGCCGGCGCCTGGCAGGCGACCGCCGTGTCCCCCGACCCGCATGCGATCGGCTTCCACCTCTCGGCGCTGTACTCGCCGGCGGGCTGGTTCACATGGGCTCAAGTGGCCCGTGACTGGGAATCAGCCCAGGGCGACGACCGGGCCCTCAAGACCTTCCGCAACACGGTGCTTGGCGAGGCTTGGCAGGAGGCCGGTGATGCACCCGACTGGCAGCGCCTGTACGACCGGCGTGAGGGCTGGGAGCCGGGCACGGTACCGGCCGGCGGCCTGTTCCTCACCGCCGGCGTCGACGTCCAGCGCGACCGTCTGGAGGCCTCGATCTGGGCCTGGGGCGCCGACCGGCAGTCCTGGCTGGTGGAGCACCGCGTGCTGGCCGGTGCGCCGCACCAGCCGGCGGTCTGGGACGAGCTCCGCGGGCTGCTGGGCGAGCGCTGGACCCACGCCTCAGGCCACCTGCTGCCCATCGCCCTGGCGGCTATCGACAGCGGCGACGGCATGACGACAGCTGAGGTCTACGCCTTCGTGCGCCGAGGTGGGGCAGCCCGCACCTTGGCGGTGAAAGGTCAGGATGCCCTGCGCGCCGCGGTCGGCACGCCGTCTGCCACCGAGGTGCGTCGCAACGGCCGCCGCATGGGCGGGGTTCGGGTTTGGCCGGTCGGGTCGTCCTTCCTGAAGGGCGAGACCTATGGCTGGCTGCGGTTGGAACGGCCGACGCGGGAGAGCGGCAGTGATTATCCGCCGGGGTACATCCACCTGCCCGACCACGCGGCGGGTGAGGAGGTCTGCCGCCAGCTCACCGCCGAGCAGCTCGTCGCAAGGCGCGGGCGCAACGGGTATCGGCGGCTGGAATGGGTGAAGACGCGGGAGCGGAACGAGGCATTGGATTGCCGGGTTTATGCGCGGGCCGCCGCGGCGGCACTGGGCATGGACGGCTGGGGACAGGGGCGCTGGCAACGGCTCAAGGAGAACCTCGCTGATCAGGCCCCGGCCGCGCCACGGGCAGCACCCTCGGTAGCGAATAATTCAGGCCGGCGCCTGGTCGAGACCAGCACGGCCTCCTCTCCAGGGAGCCAGGAGCGCACCGCAGCCGCGCAACCAGCACCATGGGTACATCCCGTCGCGACGCACGCTCAACGCCTTGTCTTTCGGCGCCGCTTTTCGCGAAGCAGCGCGATGGACGATTGATGAGCGCGTCCGGCGAAGATCGCTCGGCCTGGAAAGCCTCTCGCCCGCAACGTCGCCGGCGACCTCGCTGTGGTGGTTAATCGAGCCTACAGCGGCGGCTGCTTGGCGCGCCCACCACCGGCACCACCGACTTCATCCACACCTTCGCCTCGGGCGGTAAGCCGACCAGCGCGGCCTACACCGCCTTCAACAAGTCCCAGGGGTCCATCAGGCGGACGCATACCCCGAGCCATTAGCCAACTCTGCCTGACTAAAAAATACTTGAGGTTCGATGCCTTGCTACCCACGACGGGCGGTTATGGCCTGAGCCCGTCGCAGCAGCGCCTGGGCGCGCTGGACAATCGGGATGTCGATCATCTTGCCATCTAGCGCAAACGATCCCCGCCCTTCCGCAGCCGCCTCCAGGTCCGCCGCCACGATCCGTTCCGCCCGGGCTACGGCCTCCGGCGAAGGGCTGAAGCCCTTGTTGAGCGCCGGGACCTGCGCCGGATGGATGGCAGAGGCACCGACGAAGCCGAAGCTGGCCGAACGGCGCACGATGCGCAGATACGCCTCGACGTCCGAGTAGTCCGCGACGGTGCTGATGGTGCCGAGCGGCATGATACCGGCCGCCGTCGCTGCCTGCAGGATCTGCTGCTTGGGCATTAGCAGCACATCCTCGGTCGGTTCGCCGCCGATGGCCGTCGCGTAGTCCTCGGCCCCAAGCGACATGCCGATCAGGCGTGGGGTGGCGCGTGCAATGGCGTGCGCCTGCGCTAGCGGCCCGGGCGCCTCGACCAGCGCGGTGAAGCGGATGCCGCCTTCGGGCAATCCGCGGTTTTGCTCCAGGCGTGACACCAACTCATCCAGCAGCCGCAGGTGGTCCGGGCCTTCGACCTTAGTGACCATGATGGCATCCACGCCTGGGATCACCGCGGCTTCGAGGTCCCGCACCGCATCCTCCAGCGGCTGATTGATCCGGACCAGCACATCCGAACTCCCCTCGGCGCGGATGCGGGTGACGGCCGCCTCCACGCAGCGCCGGGCGTCGGCCTTGTCACCGGGGGCGATGCTGTCCTCCAGGTCGAGCTGGATGGCATCGGCGCCGCGCGCGCTCGCCTTCGCCAGGAACCGCTCGACGTTGACAGGCACGAACAGGCCGGAGCGCCAGATCGGATGCGGGGCGGCGCTCATGCCGCCACGACCAGGCCGTCCGCCAGGGCCGCCTCGATCTCAGTCGCATCGAAACCCTGGGCCGTCAGGATCTCCCGACTATGTTGGCCAAGGCGCGGCGCCGCGGCGCGAATGGCGCCCGGTGTGCCGGAGAGGCGCGACGAAACGGCATGCATGGGAAAGTTCTCCATGTCCTCGTCCGGGTAGTCGGCGAGCAGGGCGCGGGCGCGCACATGCGGGTCGGCCATAAAGCGGACGATGTTGTTGACCGGGCCGATGGTGACTTCGGCCTTTTCAAAGAAGGCGACGTTCTCCGCCAGGGTCTTCCGCGCGATGAAGTTGCCAATCAGCGCGTCCAGCGCCTCGCCATTCGCGACCCGTGCCTCATTCGTGCGGAAGCGAGGGTCCTCCATTAGGTCGCCATGGCCGATCGAGCGCATGACTCGCTCCGCCATGCCCTGGGTAGAGGCAGAGAGGCACACCCAGCCATCGTCGCTGGTGCGATAGACGTTGCGCGGGGCCGCCCCGGTGGAGCGGCTGCCGGTGCGCTGCTTCACGCGGCCGGTCAGGCGGTAATTCGCGGCCTGCGGACCGAGCGCGGTGAACAGGGGGTCGAGCAGCGGCAGGTCGATGACTTGGCCGTGCCCACCATTCACCTCCACCTCTCGAAGCGCCGTCATGACGGCGAAGGCGCCGGTTAGTCCGGCGACGGTATCGGCCAGGTACATCGGCGGCAGCACCGGCTCACGGTCAGGGAAGCCGTTCATGTCGGCGAAGCCGGCGAAGCCCTCGATTAGCGTGCCGAAGCCGGGGCGGCGGCTGTAGGGCCCGTCTTGGCCCCAGCCGGAGATGCGCAGGATGATCAGCCGAGGCTCCAACCGTAGCAGTTCGTCCGGGCCAAGGCCCATGGCCTCCAGCGTGCCGGGGCGAAAGCTCTCCACCAGGATCGCGGCCTCCGGCACCAGGCGGCGGATCAGCGGGATTGCCTCCTTGTGGCGGAAGTCCATGCAAAGGCTTCGCTTGCCGCGGCCATGCACCTTCCAGGCGGTCTCGACGCCCTTCACCCGCCAGCCACGCAGCGTGTCACCGTCACGCGGCTCCACCTTGTCCACGACGGCGCCGAAATCGGCCAGGTGCTGGGTGACGGTGTTGCCCGCGACCAGGCGGGACAGGTCGAGCACCCGCACGCCCTCCAGCGGCCCGCGCACGCCCGGCGTGTAGTCTGCGCGAGGCAG
This sequence comes from Falsiroseomonas sp. HC035, assembly GCF_050563525.1. NCBI lineage: Bacteria > Pseudomonadati > Pseudomonadota > Alphaproteobacteria > Acetobacterales > Roseomonadaceae > Falsiroseomonas > Falsiroseomonas sp. HC035. The sequence continues at coordinate 56,218 of NZ_JBNXUN010000021.1, read as the reverse complement.
CGGTTCAGGCAGCGACATTGGCGGCTCCTGGAAAGACGATGCCGCCGGTCTGTGGCAGCCAGATCTGCAGGTCGTCGCCCGGTGGTGCTTGTGGCGTCTCGAGCCGCAACGGTGTGCCGCCGATATCGAGCCCGACCTGCCAATGCCCTCCGACATAGGATCGGCTGGTGACCCGCGTGGCGACAATGGAGCCGGCCTCGCCCGCCGGCGCTTCCGGCGCGGCGCGCATCTGCTCCGGGCGGAAGGCGATGGTGACGCTGCTGCCTTCCGGCGCCGGCCTTTCCACCCGCACGTCCAGACGCTGCCCATCGCTTAGTTCCAACTGCGCAAGCCCGCCGACCGCGGCGCCGAGCCGGACGCGCGCGGGAAGGAAATTCGTGGTTCCGATGAAATCGGCGACGAAGGGATCGGCCGGGCGTTCGTAGATTTCCTGCGGCGTGCCAATCTGCGCGATGTGGCCACCATTCATGACCACGATGCGATCGGACAGCGACAGCGCCTCGATCTGGTCATGCGTCACGTAGATGGTCGTCAGGTGCAGCCGCGTCCGCAATTCCGCGAGCCAGGCACGCGCGCGGTCCCGAAGCTTAGCGTCGAGGTTCGACAGCGGCTCGTCCAGCAACAGGATGGCAGGGTGATAGACCAGGGTACGGGCAAGCGCGACGCGCTGCTGCTGCCCGCCCGAAAGCTCATGCGGAAAGCGCGCCGCGTAGGATCCCATTTCCACCAGGTCCAGCACCTCGCTGACCCGGCGCTTCCGATCGGCGGTCGTGACCTTCCGCAGGGTCAGCGGGAAGGCCACGTTGTCGGCGACGGTCATGTGGGGCCAGAGCGCGTAGCTCTGGAACACCAGGCCGCAGCTGCGGGCCTCCGGCGGCAGGTAGGTGCCGCGCGCGGCATCGAAATATACCGTCTCGCCGACCTGGATGCGCCCGCCATCAGCACGGTCCAGCCCCGCGACCGCGGCGAGGGTGGTGGACTTGCCGCAGCCCGAGGGCCCGAGCAGCGTCACGAATTCCCCGTCCTTGACGTGCAGGCTGACATTGTCGACGGCGGTGACATTGCCGAAGCGCTTGGTCAGCCCTTCGATCACGAGCTCAGCCATGCAGTTTCACCCCGAAGATGCCGCGCACCGCTGCGACGCAGACGGCGATCACCGCCACCTGGATGGTCGCCAGTGCCGCGACCAGACCGACCTCGCCCTGCACCCAGAGCTGCAACAGTGCCGTGCCGATGACCTCGCTGCCTGGTGCGAACAGGAAGATGGCGGTCGAGTATTCCTTGAAGAAGGAGATGAAGAGGATGGTGAAGCAGCCCACCAGTGCCGGCCGCATGAGCGGCAGCATGATGCGTCGGCTCGTCGTCCACCAATCCGCGCCCTGCACCCGCGCCGCGCGGTCCAGATCCTGGCTGACCTGCAGGAGCATCGGAGCGACGGCGCCGAGCCCGGCGGGGATGAAGCGCATGGTGAAGGCGATCACTAGAATCCAGATTGAGTTCCGCAAGGTGCCAAGCCCCGGCACCAGCGCGAAGGCATAGAAGAAGCCGATCCCAGCGACCACGCCAGGCACCGCGCGCGGGAAGAGCGCGAGATAATGCAGGGCGCCCCGGAAGCGGAATTCCGAACGGTGCACGATAATCGCGATCAGGCCTATCAGGGCGGTCGCCAGGGCGCCGCCAATCAGGCTGACGACGAAGGAGTTCCACACCGCGCGGGAATAGATGGGGTAGTCGAAGATGGTTACGAAATTGCCCAGGGTCAGCACCTCGGACAGTGGAATCATCGGCGAGAGGAAGCTGGTGAAGGCGCGCAGCACCAGCAGCCCCATCGGCGCGATGACGGTTGCCAGGATGTAGAGCACAGCGATGGCGAAAAGCGGCCAGCGCAGCACACCGAGCCGGAAGGGACGCGGCCGCGTCGCCTTGCCGCCCAGGGTGACGAAGCGCCGCGTGTTGCCAAGCATCTTGCCCTGCAACCAGACCAGGAAGCAGACGACGACGAGCATCAGCGCTGCCGCCGTCGCCACCAGCCCATGATCCGGCCGGGGTGAGGAAATGCCATTGTTGAACAAAAAGGTCGTCAGCACCGTGATTCCGGCGGGGTCGCCGAAGATCAGCGGGATCGACAGCAGTTCCAGCCCGATGGTGAAGTTTAGCACCGCGCTATAGGCGATCGCCGGCTTCATCAGCGGCAGTGTGATGCGCCAGAGCGTCCGGAACGTGCCCGCGCCCGAGACGCGCGCGGCTTCCTCCAGCGATGGGTCGGTGATGGTCGCGGAAGACAGGCAGTAGATGTAGGCGAGGGGCGCCTGCGACACTCCCGCGATCACCGCCATACCGCTGAGGGAATAGAGCGTCCAGGGCGCTTCGCCGAGCAGCGACTCCCACAGCAGCGTCAGGTAGCCGGCGGGGCCGTAGAAGGCATACCAGCCGAAGGACAACACCAGCGCGGAGAGGTAGAGCGGCCAGAGGAAGAACTCGCTTAGCACCCGTCCACCGGGGACGTCGGTGCGCCCGAAGAGAATGGCCGCGACGGTGCCGAGGCCCTGCGCGACGATGGTCGTCAGCGCCGCCAGCACGACGGTATTGACCAATACAAGGCCAAAACCATCGGTCCGTGCCAGCCGCGTGAAATTGCCCAGTGTGAAATTGTAGGTGTCGTCGTAGAGCGCCCCGTCCAGCAGCGATTGCACCAGGACGGGCAGGAGTGGTGCGGCCACCAGCACGAGCACCAGGATCGCGGTGCCGTACTGGATTGGGATTTCACGCGGGAAGGCGGAGGGAACGGGCGGAGCCTCCGCCCGGTTTACCGTCGCATCCATCCCCTCAGCTCACGCCGTAGGCTGTCTTCCAACGGTCGATGAAGGGCTGGTAATCGTCGAGCATCGCCTTGTTGTAGTCGATGAAGGCGATGTTCTGCTCGCCGCCCACCGCTTGCACGATGGAGCTGTAGGTGTGGCGGATTCCGTCGCCCGGCATCACGTCTGGCCGAGCCGGCGTCAGCCCGCCACGCCCGAAGGCGCTCTGGCCTTCAGCGGAGGCGATGTAGTCGATCATTAGCTTCGCCGCATTCACGTTGCGGGCCGCCTTGGCGATGGCCATGCCGCGCAGGATGACCAGCTGTCCGTCTTCAATAAAGTTCCAGCCGAGCACGCGCGCGCGGGCAGGATCGTTCAGGCGCGGCCAGAAGGTGATGGCGGACACAAACCAGCCTGCAGCATATTCGCCCGAGGTCACCTTCTCGGTCATGGGGCCGCCCGAACGCTCCCAGCGCGGACGCAGCGGGGCCAGTTCCTTGAACCAGTCCCAGGCCTTCTCGCCGTGCTTCTGGACAAAGCCGAAGTTGGCGGAGTAGCCGAAGCCACCATTATGCGCGCCGTAGCTGGTGATCTTGTTGCGCCAGCGAGACTGGTTCAGCCCCGCCAGCGTCACGAACTGCGCGAAGCTCTTGGGCTGCTGCGCCTCCGGCACGGTCATCTTGTTGAAGATGAAAACCAGCGGGTCGGCGGAGATAGTGTAAACGCCCGGCCAGGGCTTGGCCCATGCGGGCCAGGCCGCGCTTTCCGCGGATTCGTAGGGCAGCACCTCGCCGCGTTCCTGGAACTCGATCCAGCCGCCCGGATCAGCGGTGGCGAGCAGGTCGGCCGTGCGGCTGTTGGTGCCGCGTTCGGCGAGGTAGCGCTCGAACACCTCGCGCGAGTTCGGCAGGTCGAGGGTTTCCACGCGCACCTTGGGATACCGGCGGTTGAAGCCTTCCAGAACCGGGCGCCAGTTCTCGGCCGACATGATGGAATAGATCAGCAGGCTCCCCTCTCGCTCCGCCCCGGCCACCACATCCTGGTAGCCCTGCGGATAGGTGGCCGGCGCGCCTTGGGCATGGGCCCTGCTGGCCAGAAGCAAGGCTGGAAGTGCAAGCGTCGTGCGCCGGTCGATCCGAATCATGGTCGGCTTCTTCCCTATCTCTTATCAGGGTCAAGGCCCACGAGAGGCTCGACCCCGGCGCATATTGGCGCAATTATTGGCGCCAATACGATAGACGCAGCATCTTTGGCGCCGCAACCCCTTCGGCGAGGACAGCAGCAGAATGGCCCGACCTCCTGGCGGCCGCCGGCAACTCGACGTCGAGATCGCGATGAGCATCCGCGACGGCGCCTACCGGCCGGGCGAATGGCTGCGGCAGGTCGATCTGGAAGAACGCTTCAGCGCGACCCGCTTCGACGTTCGAGCCGCCCTGGCCCAGTTGGCGCAGCGCCAGACGGTGGAGCATGTCCCCAACCGCGGATACCGCGTGGCAACACCCGACCGGCAGCGCCGACGCGACATGCTCGCCGTGCGCGCATTGCTGGAAGCGGAAGCCGCCGTTCAGGCCCTACCTGCCCTGGGCGACGCCGCACTGCGCCTACTGGACTCCAAAGCCGATGCCTTCGACCGCGCCGTTGAAGAAGGCAGTACGTCCGCCCAGAGCGCCACGAACCTCGACTTCCACGATACACTCTACGGCTTCGCACCGAACCGTTTCCTAGTCGAACTAGCGATCGAAACACGTGACCGCGCGAGGCTCTGGCCCATGGTGCTCTGGCCCTCGCTTCGCGCCCTGCGGCGCAGCGCGGAGGGACATCGCAACATCCTCGCGGCGCTGCGGGCGCGCGACCCGGAGGCGGTGGCCGCGCGGGTGCGCGAACATATTCTGGGCTCCGCCGCCAATGACCCAGCGGTTGAGGCGGGGGAAGCCGCGGACGTGGCGGTCGTCCGCTAATGCCAGAACTTCCGCACCGGCACCGGTCTGGGGTGGCATGGGTTTATCGACTGATTCTCCACGACCTCCGCGGAACAATTATGCTAAACTTTCTGCTTACCGCTCTGCCTGGTCTGATGTGAAAGCCCATCCGCGAAGTCTCGATTTTCGCTGAGGGCTTTACGCTCAGCCGTCGAAGCATGGCGCGAATCATGGCCATGCGCATGAACGCGGCTGTGATGCGGCAGTGGCGCTCGAAGTTGTGAGTGAGGCGGCGGATATGGCTGAACACGGCTTATCGATGGCACGCGCAAAGGCGTCGTCCACAGCTGAGGAGTGGCCTGACGCGGCAGCGCATGTTCACCATCGACCTTCGACCGTTGATCGGTGGTGAACAGCCCTGCAGAGGTTACGACTTCCGGCGCAATGATAAAAATCAGAAGGGGTGGATGGGCAGGCAGCGTCGATCCAGACGCAGCAGATGATACGGGCAATGTTGTTCGAGTTTTCATTGCGAATCACCAGATTTGTCATAGCATCGCGGGGTGGATGTCGGCGCCCCAGCGGCGTCCTGCGCTGCGGAGGCTTTGGCGATGGACATCACCCGACGCGACTTTCTCAATGGGTTTGCTTTAACCATCGCGGCAGGGCTCGCCCCAGGCTCACTGCAGGCGCAGACAGGCCGCTTCCCGTACCCACCAGCGCTGACCGGCCTGCGTGGCAGCCACGACGGCTCGTATGAAGCAGGTCATCGACTTGGCCTGTCTGGCGAGCAGTTCGATTTGGATCAGTACCCGGTAAAGGAGACCTACGACTTGGTCGTCGTGGGTGCAGGCATTAGCGGCCTTTCGGCCGCGTGGTTCTACCGGCGAGCCCATCCTGATGCACGTATCCTCATTCTCGACAACCATGACGATTTTGGCGGTCACGCCCGACGCAACGAGTTCACCGTCGGAGGTCGTCTGCTGCTCGGCTATGGTGGCAGCGAGACGCTGGACTCGCCAGCGTCCCACAGCACCATCGTGAAGGACATGCTACGATACCTGGGCGTCGACGTTGCTCGGTTCGAGACTGCGTTCGACCGCGAGCTGTATCCATCGTACGGCATGGGGCGGGGCATTTTCTTTGACCGTGAACACTTCAGCCAGGATCGGCTTGTGACCGGCGACCCCACCCCCTTGCCCGACGAGTGGCTGCGCGAGGGCCGCTCCCTTGCTCGACCGATCCATGACCTGATTGCCGAATTCCCTCTGAATGAGGCTGATCGTGCCGCGCTACAGACCCTTTATGAAGCGCCGCAGGATTATCTTCCGGGGCTGACACCAGAGGAAAAGAAAGCACTCCTGGAGACGATCAGCTATCGCGACTTCCTTATCGACAAGGCCGGGCTGAGCGGCGCGGCTGCGGCATGCTTCCAGAATCGTAGTCTTGACCTGTATGCCGCCGGTACAGACCTCATCACAGCCCGCACCGCGCAAGAGCTTGGGCTACCCGGCTTCTCCGGCCTTCAACTGGAAGCGCCGGTGAACCGCGTCGAGGCTCATGAACCATATATCCACCACTTTCCCGACGGCAACGCATCCATCGCGCGCCTGCTGGTGCGAGACCTAATTCCCGCCGTCGCAGATGGTCATGGGATGGACGACATCGTTCTGGCCCACTTCGACTATACGAAGCTCGACACCGCTGATACGCCGGTGAGGTTGCGCCTCAACAGCACCGTCGTCGCAGTGCGCCAGCCTTACGGCCCTGTGGATTTGGGCTACCTCCGCAACGGCGCCCTTCAACGCGTGCGGGCCCGAGGTGTCGTGCTGGCGGGCTGGAACATGATGGTTCCGCACCTGTTGCCTGATCTTCCAGCAAATCAGAAGGCGGCGCTTGCGGGCAACGTGAAGGCGCCGCTCGTCTACGCCAATGTGGCCCTGCGGAATTGGCAACGCTTTGTCGAGCGCGGCGTGCATATGATCCACGCGCCTATGGCTACCTGGTGCCGGACCAATCTGGACTTCGCGGTGGACCTCGGCGGCTATCGGTGCGCGCGTCAGCCAGAGGAGCCCATCCTGGTTCACATGGTCTGGGTTCCGGTGGCATCGAACCAGGGGATGGACGCACGCGCTCAGTTCCGCGCGGGCCGGGCTACACTACTGAGCACACCCTTTGACGTTATCGAGGACAGCATCCGAGACCAACTGGGCCGCATGCTTGGCCCGGACTTCGACCAGCGGGACATCGCTGGGATCACCGTCAACCGTTGGTCCCACGGCTATGCCTATGACCCCACGGGCCTGACTGAAGCAGGGATTACGGAAACCGAGATGAAGACCGCCCGCCAGCCGATCGGGCGGGTGGTGATCGCCAACTCCGATGCTGGGTGGAGCGCATATTTGCAGACTGCAATTGATGAGGCTTGGCGCGCCGTAACAGAGCTTGGCTGAGGCGCAGAGGCTTCACGCCGCCCGACCCATCCAGCACTCGAACCACCGTTAACAGTGTCCGTGCCCCGCGATTGGTCGGCGTCAATATTCCACGCGCCCGGGTTACCCCACCGCGCGCTGCAGAACTCGCGCCACGGTCGTGTGGGTCCATGTGGCGCTGCCACGCGGTGTCGGCACCCGACGCTCGGTCAGCGCTCGCGCCACCGCCGCCTGCCCTACGATGCCTGCTTCGCGCAATCGCTCCACCTCCAGCGCCAGCCGATGTGCCGCCTGCTCGGCCACCTGGCGGCGCGCCAAGGCCGCCGCAGCGGCGTCCGGGCCTACTACCGGCCGGTAGCCTCGGTCGCCGCCCAGCGCCTTCCCACGCGCTTTGGCGGCCGCCAGCGCCGCCCGGGTGCGCTCCGAGATTAGCTCCCGCTCCTTCTGTGCCATTGCGGCGTAGATCCGCAGCATGAGCTCGTCGGCGCCTGGCATATCAGCCGCCCGGATCGAGTATCCGTCCTCCAGCAGCTGCGACAGCGTGTGCGCCCGCCTGGTGATCCGATCCAGCCGCGCCGGGACCAGCACCGCGCCAAGCTGCCGGCACCGCGCCAGGGCGGCCTGGAAGCCTGGTCGGCGGTCGTCCTTGCCGCTGGCGGAGAACTCCGCCACCAGCGTCCAGCCCTGCCCCGCCACGAAGGCCCGCACGCTGGCCTGCTGCGCCTCCAGGCCCAGCCCGCTCTGCCCCTGCTCGGCGGTCGAGACCCGGTAGAGGCCGACTGCCAGCCGCGAGACGCCGTGCTGCGTCGCGCGCATCAGGCCGTCACCGCGGCGATCCGGTAGACGCTGTAACTGCCCTTTGCGCCGGTCTTGTTCGGGCCGATCTGCCGCACCCGCTCCAGCACCGTGACCTCGATGCCGTGCCGGGTCCGGAGGCCGGCGAAGAAGCCGCGGACGGTGTGCGGCGCCCAGCCGGTCGCCTCGACCACCTGCGCCACGGTCGCGCCCTCCGGCCGGCGAAGCAGGGCCAGCACCGCGGCCTGCTTGGTGCCCTCACGCGGCCTGCGGGGAGTGTTGGCTGCTCGTGGTGCGCCGGCCGGCCGGCTGGCGAGGATCGCCCGCAGGGACGCCAGCGGTGCCTCGATTGGCTGCGAAGCCTCCAAGGCCGTGATGAGCGCGGCGGCGGCGGCTCGCAATGTGGCGCGGCTGCCGCGGGCGGTTGGCGCAGCGCGTACCGGCTCCGGGCTCTGGAGCGGGCTGTCGTGGGTGATGGCCGCGTCAGTATCGCGGAGAGGCAACAATGGCGCTGAGTCCTTCTGCGCGCCAGCCTGGATACTCGGCGCGGGATCCAGACCAATTGCGGCCAATCCTTCGTCGGTGATCCGGAGCGCGATCCAGCTGCCCTGCTCGTCCTGGTGCCAGCCGCGACCGGCATGCACCGACGGCGCTGGCATCTCGGCAAGCAGTCCTCCCTTCAGCATGCTGCGGAAGACGGCGTTGCGCGCCGCGGCAGGGATCTTCGGCAGCGGGGCAAGTCCCGCCTCGTGTTCGGCGGCCTGGCGCAGGATCCAGGTCTGTGTGTCGGACAGGATCATGGTGATGGTTTCCCGCATCGGGCGCCGAGGATCGGGCCCTACCACCAGGCGCCCCGCCGGGATGAAACCGGTCGGGGCGCGGCCAACGCTTTGCTCTGAAGCCGACCAAAGCCAAGCGCCTTCTGCAGGAATTCCTCATGATCGGCCGGGACGGTGTTGTGGATGTAATGGAAGGTGCGAGACCCTCCCTGATGAGGCACAAGATTAGCCTGCTGGTGAACGTATGCGCGGTACGCGTGCGTACCCACATTCCTCGTCTGTGGCGATCGCCGCGCAGTTGAGGCCGATGCGGGCACAAGCGTTCGACTTGGTCCCCGGGAAGGGCGGCCGATGCCAGCCTGTCGCTGATACCGCCGACTCCGCAGCAACGGCCTCGCGTAGTTGCTCAGTTGTAGCTCCGCTGCGCCTCCCTGAGATGTCCGGAGGGAAGCGCTTCCAACCCCGGGTCTGGCGGTAGCTCCACCCCGAAATGTCGCTGCAGCACTTCCGCGATTACTTCGTAGCAGGACCCAATGCGCACCACCTCCATAGTGCGGAAGTCGATCATGGTCGACGACCGCCGGTAGCGGTGAAACTTCTGCAGGCCGTAATCCACCACCGCATCCGCCACCGCCCGAATCTCCTGCTGGATGTCGGTGGCGCGGAAGCGCGTACCTGTGCCGGTAAGATTGGCAGATGAGCCAAACAGCGGCTGGCCCTGTTGGGTGGCCTCACGCGTCACATCGCGCAGGAAGTTGCCGGCGTTCAGTAGCATCGCCAAGGTGCCGCCGTCGGTACTGGCAGCCAGAGCCTCGTCGCCAAGCGCACGCAGCAGAGGATGCTGATCCTTGAAGCCAGCGACCACCGCAACTGGTAGATCGTGATCCTCCACCAGGCAGCGCACCATGTCGCGGCCGCGTGCATCCAGCAGGTGCAGCTCGTCATGCAGTTCGAGATTGCCGAGCATGGCGTTGCGCTTATGCGCGCCCCGGCCCTTGGCGCGGAAGAAGCGCATCAGCGCGTCGTGGCAGCCACCGATGCCGGCATAGCCCACGTCCATTGGGATGATTGCCACGCCGCCAGCCTTCACCGCCTGGACCACTCGGCGCGCGTCGCCCCGAATATCTAGCCTGCTCATCCGGCTCACCCTAGGTTCAGGTTCAGCGCCGGCAGGATCGGTGCCCACCGGTCGTGCTCTGCGCGAAGCATGGCGGCCGCTTCCTCCGGAGAGCTCGGCGTGATCTCGAAGCCTGCACGTGTCAACTGCTCGCGCAGCCCTGCATCGCGTAGGCTTTCCAGCGTCGCGACGTGCAGCGCGGCGATTGCCTCCCGCGGCGTCGCGGCAGGTGCCAGCACCAGGAAGCGTAGCGCGTTGACCACACTTGGCAGACCCTCTTCCGCCGTGGTTGGCACGTCGGGAGCCGCAGGCGACCGCTGCGCCGACAGGACGGCGAGTGGGCGCAGCGTGCCAGCCGCAAAGTGCTGCGTCACCGAGCCCAGGCTGAACACGCCAAGATGCACATGGCCTGCCAGTACGTCATTCATCGCCGGGCCGCCGCCGCGATACTCGGCCTGCACCAGCCGGATTCCGGCTTCACGCGCCAGCAGCTCGTAGCCCAAGTGGTGCGGCGAGCCGAGGGAGGGATTGGCGAAAGCGTATTTCTCCGGGCTCTGTTTGGCCAACGCCACAAATTCCCGTAGCGAACGCGCCTGCACATTTGGGTTGATCGCCGCAACCAGCGGCGTCTGCGCAAGATAGGAGATCGGCGTTAAGTCGCGGAAGAGATCGTAGGGCAGGTTCCGGTACAGCATCGGAAAATATGCAATGTTGTCGGCGTTGATCACCAGTGTGTGGCCGTCCGCGGTCCCGCGGCTTGCAGCCTCCATTCCGATGGTCGTCGCCGCGCCGCCGCGGTTCTCGATCACGAACGGCTGGCCAAGCCGCGCGCGCATCTGCTCCGCCCAAGGCCGCGCCAGAGTATCGGTGCCACCGCCCGGCGGGTAGGGGATGATCAGTCGTACGGGCCTGTTTGGTGCCCAGCCAGTGTTCTGCGCATGCGTAGCGGCGGGTAGAATTAGGCCAGCGAGAAGGGTGGCTAGGGCATTACGGCGATGCATTGGGAGCCTCCTTTTCTGTCGCCTCGTGCGCAGGCGCAGCCGCTGTGTCATCCGGGGCCGTAGTCCACGCGGTGCTGTGCTGCGTGCTTCCGCGTCTCAAGATCTTCGACCAGGACAGCCGGCCAACCTAGTCCTGCAAGATCGGCGGCGGTGAGAAGCTCCGCCTTAGGTATTCCACCAACCCTCCAGATGCGAGGATTGCAGCCACCTCGCCCTGGAAGGGCGGGGCCTGCCAGGCTCGCCCGGCCTGGGCGATCAGGCCGGTTACCGGTTCGATGGTGGCTTCCTCGCCTTCCTGCAGCGCGCGCGCGGCCTCCGCGCAGACGATCACCGGCAGCGCGAGGTTGATAGCGTTGCGGAAGAAGATGCGTGCTGCGCTCTCCACGACCACGGCCGCGATGCCGGCACCTTGCAGGGAAAGGATGGCGTGCTCGCGGGAGGATCCGGAGCCGAAGTTGCGGCCCGCCACCAGGATGTCTCCCGGCTTCGCGCGTCCGGCGAATTCGGGGTCCAGGCCCTCCATGCAGTGCCTGCCGAGTTCCGCCTTGGTGCGCAGGGTCAAATAGCGTCCGGGGATGATGACATCGGTGTTCACATGGTCGCCGAAGCGGTGCACGCGGCCGGTGATGCGCATCATCCATTTCCCAGGATGTCGGAGGGCGGCACGATCTCGCCCGCCACCGCAGCGGCGGCGGCGACCCAGGCATTGGAGAGAAACACGCTGGCCTCCGGATGCCCCATGCGCCCGCGAAAATTGCGGTTGGTGGTGGCGATGGCCGTCTCGCCTGCCGCCAGGATGCCCATATGGCCGCCGAAGCAGGCGCCGCAGGTCGGCGTGGAAACCGCCGCCCCGGCCTCGGCCAGGATGTCGAGCAGGCCCTCCGCCAGCGCCTGCCGCCAGATCCGCTGCGTTGCCGGCACCACGACCAGCCGAACATGCGGTGCCACCTTGCGGCCACGCAGCACCTCCGCCGCCTGGCGCAGGTCGGTCATCGTGCCGTTCGAGCAGTTACCAATGTAGACCTGATCCACACGGGTGCCGCGCAGTGTCTCCACAGGCACGCCATTGGCGGGCGAGGGCGGCCTCGCCACCAGCGGCGGCAGCGCGCCGAGGTCGATCTCCATCCGCATCCGGTAGGTTGCGCCGGCATCCGCCATGGTCGCCGCGCGGGTCGTCATGCCGCGCTTGCCCATGTCATCGAGGGAAATGGCATCGCCCTCGAAGACGCAGGCATCGGCGCCGGCCTCGACGGCCATATTGGCCACCGCCATCCGTTCATCCATGCCAAGCGCCGAAACCCCAGGCCCGCCGAACTCCAGCGAGGCATCCAGCCCGCCGTCTGATCCGATGCGCCGGATCACCTCCAGGATCACATCCTTGCCCGTGACATGGCGGGCCGGCGTGCCGGTGAGTTCGACACGGATACTCTCCGGCACCCGCATCCACAGCCGCCCGGCGGCCAGCGCGGCCGCCAGGTCGGTGGAGCCGAAACCGATGCCCAGCGCGTTGAAGGCGCCGGCCGTGCAGGTATGGCTATCCGCGCCGAAGACGATGTCGCCATGGCCGACCATGCCGATTTCCGCCAGCAGCGTATGCTCGATGCCGCCCCGGCCGGGGCCGTAGTGGTGGCGGATCCCATGCGCCTCGGCGAAGCGGCGGGTGCTGCGCAGCGCCTCGGCGCTTTCGACATCCTTGGCCGGAGCGAAATGGTCATCAACCAGCACGATACGTTCCGGATCGAAGGGCCGGCCGGTGCCGATGGCATCGAACTGGCTGAAGGCAAGCGGGCCGGAAACATCGTTCAGCAGCACTACATCCGGCCAGATGGTGGCGATGGCACCGGGTGTGATGTCGCCTTCCACGGCGTGCGCTGCCAGGATCTTCTCGGTGATGGTCATCGCGGCCATGGTTCAGCCCTCCCAGGCATCGAGGCCCAGCATACGCCGTGGATTGGTGCGCACCACAAGCGCCGCATCGGCTTCCGACATGCCATGGAACAGCAGGCTGCCTAGCGTGATGCGCAGCAGTTCCGCGGCGGGCGGCATCCAGCCGAAGAAGCAGTCGGTGGTCAGCACCACGCGGTCCACGCCCACCTCCGCGATGATCTCCAGGCAATCGGGGATCGACAGCCGCTGGAAGGCGGGCAGGAAGCCTAGCGCGCAGAATTCCACCATGGCACCGGCCGCCGCCAGTTCGCGGATCTCGGCACGGCTGGCGCCGATCGAATGGCTGTCCGGGTGTTGGAACATCACGTCGCGCACGCCGAGGCGCTTCGCTTCCGTCACCAGCGCCAGGCTTTCCTTCGGCGAGACATGACCAGTGGCGACCAGCATGCCGAATTCGGCGGCGATGGCGAGGCATTCCGAAACCTCGCCCCGCACCGCGCCATGCGCATCGGTCACCGTCAGGCCCTGGTCCGGCGTCAGCGCGGCGGCGGACTTGATCCATTGCGACAGGTAGCGACTGATGCCGCCGCGGCTGATGTCGTTGGCGGCGCCCCAGGTCGGCATGTACACCACGCGGGCACCCTGCCGCGCCGCCGCCTCCAGGCAGATCGGCGAGAAGCCGCCAGCCGAGGGGTTCAAGGTGATCGAGGGAAAGGCGCTGATCCCCTCCACCTCCCGCGCCAGCCGGTATGCGATGCCGGTAGTCGGAAACATGTGCGACTTCAGCACGATCCCGGCCATGCCGGCGTCACGGGCATGCATCAGTTCGGCGGCATCGTCATGCCGCGTCGGATGCGCGAAACTGAATTCCGGGAAGCCGTGATGGTGCAGGTCGACGGCACCCTGCAGCAGCGCGTCGACAGCCTGGGGCGGAAAGCCCGTCATGTCAGGCGCCATGGCCGGGGCGCTCCAAAATGGCCGCCTCGAAGCCACGGATGCGGTCCAGGCCGAGCGCTTGGTTGGTGTCCTCGAGCGTTGCCATGCGGTCGAGCCAGCCGCGGCTGTCGCCCTTGCTGCGCAGCTCCGCTAGGAAGCCCCGCGCGGTGGCCAGGGTGATGCGTGCCAGGGATGAGGGGAAGATCACGATCCCGAAGCCCATGGCGCCCAACTCCTCCGCCGTATGCAGCGGGGTCTTCCCGGATTCCGACATGTTCGCCATGGTCGGCCCGGGCAACTCGCGGGCGATGATGCGCAACTCCTCGGTCGAGGTCGGACCATCGACGAAGACCACGTCCGCGCCCTCGCGCTTGAACAGGCGGCAGCGTTCCAACGCCTCATCCAGGCCATGCGGGTCGCGCGAATCCGTGCGGGCGATGATGACGGTGTCAGGGTCGCGGCGGGCGGCGAGCGCGGCGGCCAGCTTGCGAAGCGCAACATCGCGCGGTTCAACCACGCGGCCGTCCATGTGGCCGCATTTCTTCGGCCAGACCTGATCCTCGATTTGGATCGCCGCCACGCCGGCCGCCTCCAGCCCGCGGACGGTTCGCGCCATGTTGGTGACGTCGCCATAGCCGGTATCGGCATCGACGATCAGCGGAATCCCCACCACGGCGGTGCAAGCGCGCGCCATGTCCATGATTTCGCCAAAGGCGATCTGGCCGATATCGGGCAACGCGAAGCGCTGCGCCGATGTGGCGTAGCCGCTGATATAGCCGGCCTCGAAGCCGGCCTGCTCGGCCAGCACCAGGTCGAGCGGCGAGCCGCCACCCGGCACCACCAGCGGCTTCGCGGTGGCCAGCAAGGCGCGCAGCCGCGATCCCGGGCTAATCATGTCGCATCTCTCCTTCGCGAAGTGGCCGCCAGCGCGCCGTGCGGCGCTCCAGCCGACCAATGGCCGTATCCAGCGTCCCGGCCAGCAGCAGCACCAGTAGGATCCCGAAATACACCTCCGGCGTGCGGAACATGGTGCGGTTCTGGGTGATCAGGAATCCGATGCCGTCGGTCGCCGCCAGCATCTCCGCCACCACCACGCCAATGGTCGTCAAGGCGCCACCGATCCGCAGCCCGGAGATGATGGCCGGCAGCGCCGCCGGCAGCAGCACCTCCAGCGCCATCTGCCGGGGACTGGCACCCGCCGAGCGGGCCATCAGCACCAGGTTGCGGTCCACCAATTGCACGCCGGCCGCAACCGACAGCAGCACGGGGAAGAACCCGTAGAATCCGGCGAACCATATCTTGCTGCTGGGGCCGATGCCGAGCCAGGCCGTCATCACCGGGTAGATCACCACGAAGGGAATCGCATAGACCGAGGAGACCAGCGGCAGCAGTGCCTGCCGCAGCAGCGGCGAGGTGCCAATGACCACCCCGGCCAGCCCGCCCAGCCCATAGGCCAGCCCCAGTGCGGCGGCGATCTCGGTCAGCGTGAACAGCAGCGCGCGGGCGAAGGTACCGGGATCGGCCAGGCCCGCCAGCAGCGTGGCACTCGGCGTCGCCAGGATCACTGGCGGCACCCAGCCTAGCCGCGGCGCCGCCTCCCACAGCAGCAGGATGGCGCCTAGCACGATCCAGCGCAGAGCGACCGGGCCGATCGGCGGCGTCATGGCTGCGTCCGGATCAGTCGCCAGATGCGTTCGCGCAACTGGCCGAAGCGTTCGCTGGCCATCACCTCCCAGGTGCGGGGGCGCGGCAGGTCGATCTCCACCCGCTCCAGGATACGACCGGGGCGTCCCGACAACACCACAACCTCGTCGCAAAGGTACACCGCCTCGGTCAGGCCATGGGTGACGAAGACGACGGTCTTGCGATGCGCATCCCAGATGCGCAGTAATTCGTCGCCCAGCGTCATGCGGGTCTGTTCGTCGAGCGCCGCGAAGGGCTCGTCCATCAGCAGCACCGGCGGGTCCTGGCAGAACCCTCGGGCGATGGCGACGCGCTGCTTCATGCCGCCGGACAACTCGTGCGGGTAGCGGGTCTCGAAGCCGCGCAGCCCGACCAGTTCGAGCAGCTCGGCGGCCCGCGCCTCGCGCTCCGCCCGCGCCATGCCGCGCAGCTTCAGCGGAAAGGCGACATTGTCGAGCGCGCTGCGCCAGGGCAGCAGGCTGGGGTCCTGGAAGACCACGCCGATGCGTTCCGGCGCCGGGCCGGCAACCGGCTGGCCAGCCACGGTGATGCGCCCCTGGCTCGGCGTGACCAGCCCGGCCAGCATCATCAGCAGCGACGATTTGCCGCAGCCCGAGGGTCCGACCAGGCCGACGAAGCGGCCGCGCGGCACCTCCAGCGCGATATCCTGCAAGGCCAGCAGCGGGCCTTCGCGGGCATCGTAGCTGTGGCTCAGCCCGTCGATGCGGATTTCCGGTTCGCGGCTCATGCGGTGCGCCAGACGCCGACGCGACGTTCCACCAAGCGCAGCGATTCATTCACCGCGATGCTCAGCGCCGCGGCGATCAGGATGCCGGCATACAGCTCCGGCATCTGGAAGGACTGCCCCCAGGTCGCCAGCCGTTGGCCGAGGCCGAGGCGCGCCACATACATTTCGGCGAAGATCACGCCGGTGATGTTAAAGATCATGCCAAGGCGAAGCCCTTCGAGCAGGACCGGCAGCATCGCGTGCCAATGCACCTCGGACCAAGTCTGCCAGCGGCTCGCGCCATAGGCGCGCGCCAGGCGCAGCAGGTCGGAGGGCACGGCGGTGACCGCGGCGCCGGTGGTGATGACGATGACGAAGATCGCCTGGAACACGCCGAAGGCGACCTTCTGGTCGAAGCCGGTGCCGAACAGCAGGATGAAGACCGGCAGGAAGACCGATTTCGGCACCGCCGCGATGAAGTTGAAAAAGGGCTGGAAGGCTCGGCCGAGATAGGGGCTCTCGGCCAGCACCACGCCGATCAGCGCGCCGAGTGGCGTGGCGATCGCGATCGCCGTCAGCACCTGCCAGATGGTAGTGAAAAGGTGCCGCTGGAAACCCGGCTCGCCGAGCAGCGCCAGCGCCGTCGGCACCACGACCGAGGGTGACGGCAGCAGGCGCGCATCGACGAAGCCGGTCCGGCTCGACAACTCCCACGCCAGCAGCAGACCGCCGACCACCGCCAGCTGGATGATCCTGACCTTGCCCTGCATCGTGTCGGCCGATCAGGCGTCGATCGGCGTCACCGGGACGAAGCGCGTGGTGAACATGTCCTTCGCCGCCGGCAGGTTCTGCAGCCCGGCAAGGCGGCCGAGGCCAAGCGAGGCCTCCACCCATTCCTCCCGCAGTTCGCCGTCGTCGGAAAGGCCCATGATGGTGTTCTCGAATTCCAGCCTGGCGATCTCCGGCGTGAAGCGGTTCTGGTCCTGGATGAACCGGATCGCCCATTCCGGATTGCGCTTCATGTGGCGGATCGCGGAATACAGCCCGACCAGGGCGCGCCGCACATCGTCCGGCCGCTCCGCCACTACCTTCTCCGACGCGATCCAGACATCCGGCAGGTTGGGCTGCATGGCGGTGCCGAGATCGACCAGCACTCGGCCGTCGCCGCTGGATTCCAGCTGATAGGACAGCGGCGGATAGGCGACGATGGCGTCGACATTGCCGGCGATCAGCGAGGGGATCAGCCCACCGCCGCCCAGCGGGATCCGTGCCACCGTGCCGCCTGCCTGCTGGCCGACCCAGAGCGCGAAGAAGTCGGTGGTCGAGCCATTCGCGGTGATGCCGATCTTCTTGCCGGCAAGCTGGCGCATTTCCGTCACCGGGCTGGATTTCGCGACCATGACCTTCCAGCCGCGCGGCGTCAGCGTACCGGCGGAGACGATGGTGCTGCGCACCCCGCGGGCGCGGGCGAGCGCGGCGCCAGGCGGGAAGAAATTGATCAGGTCGGCCTCGCCGGCCGCCATGCCCTCCATCGAGGCGGAGCCGCCGGCATAGCCGGTGAATTCCACGGCGACGCCGGCCTTGGCGAACAGGCCGAGCCGCTCGGCGGCGATCACCGGCAGCACCGGCCCGTAATTCGGCGTGCCGCCAATACGCATCGGCCGGGCCTGCGCGAGCGCCGGGCGGGACAAGGCGAAGCCGCCGAGGGTGGCGGCGCCGGCCGCCATGACGCCGCGACGCGTGAGGCGCGATGTGGACATGTGTGTCTCCCTTGTGTCGTTCCGGGACGGCCCGGGCTGGTTTCCCGGATCGATGTTGCGCGGAAGCTAGCGCGACAGGCGCGGCCGGGTCGAGGCTTTTGTGCAAGCGTTGGCATAAAGCGTATGGCACGGGATCGGCCCGATGGATCGGCCCTGGAGGCGATGAATGGAGACATCGTTTGCGCACGCCGGTCGCGCCCGTTAGACAGGGCCGCATGCTGAAACTGCCGCGCGGTCCCGACGCCACGCTTCCGCGACCGACCCTGCTGTCCCTCGCACGCGCCGCGGGCGTCTCGACCTCCACCATCTCCCGCGCGCTGAAGGGCGACGCCCGCATCTCGCCCGAGACGCGCCAGCGCATAGCCGCGCTTGCAGCCGAGGCCGGATATATGCCCGACGCACTGGCACGCACGCTGTCAGGCGGGCGCAGCGGGCTCATCGGGCTCGTGCTCGGCGATGTCGCCAATCCGTTCTATCCGGAACTGCTGCAGGACATCGTTGCCCAGGCCGCCCGCCGCGGCATCCGGCTGCTGCTGCTGCATGTCGGCCATGGCCCGATCGAGGACGCCACCGCCGAGGCCCTGGTGCAGTACCGCGTCGATGGCGCGCTGATCACCTCGGCCGAGCTGTCATCCCGCGCCGCCGCCATATGCGCCGGGCGCGGCGTGCCGGTGGTGATGGTCAACCGCGTGCCGCGGCTGCACGCCAGCGCGGTGGCCTGCGACAACGCGGCGGGCGGGCAGGAGGTGGGGCATTTTCTGTGGCGACAGGGGCATCGCCGCTTTGCCGTGATCCGCGGCCGCGCCGGCACCTCGACCAGCCTGGACCGGGAGCGAGGCTTTCTCGATGCCCTTGCCGAATCCGGCGCGGCGCCGCCCGCGACCTTCGAGGGCGGCTCGACCTATGAAGGGGGCTATGCGGCTGCGGCGCTGATCAGTGCGCTGCCGTCGCCAGGCCGTCCGACCGCCGTCTTCGCCATCAACGACGCCATGGCGATGGGCGCCATTGATGGCTTCCGGATGGCCGGCCTTCCGGTGCCCGGGGCGATCAGCGTGGTCGGCTTCGACGACATCCAGGCCGCCGCCCGCCCGCCCTATGACCTGACCACGGTGGCACAGCCCATCGCGGAGATGGTGGATCGCGGCCTCGGCCTGCTGCTGGCCCGCATCGCTCGTGCCGACCTTCCAGATGAGGTGGTGATGCTGCGCGGGCGATTGGTAGTTCGAGGCTCTGTTCAACCGCCCAGCAGGGCATCATAGGCGGCCCGAGCGTGGCAGGAGCGCGTCTCCTGGCGGCGAGTCTCCGCTGGTCCACCCAATCATCCATCCACGCGAATGTTGTTGTCGCGGATCACTCGCCCCCATTTCTCAATCTCGGCCTGGAGGAAGGCTGCGCATTCGTCGGCAGGCGCTGCGATCACGTCAGCACCCAGATCTTCGATCCTGGACTTGACGCCGGGCTCGCCCAGTACACGCATCATGGCATCGCCCATTTCGCGTAAGAGCGGCTCGGGTGTGCCAGCCACGCCCAAAAAAGCCCACCAAGTCACCGCTTCGAAATCGCCGGCGCCCTGCCGTGCGAACGGCCGCGCACCCGGAAGGTGGCGAGTCTCATCGCGGGTTGTCACACCAAGTGGCCGCAAAGCCCCGGATCGAACATGTTCTCGTATCGCGACCACATTGGAAAACAGTAGGGGGACACGCCCGGCCACTGTGGCCTGTGCGGCAGGGCCTCCGCCTGGGTAGGGCTCGTGGTTCATTCTGTAGCCCCCGGCCTGCTGAAGCAGTGTCGCCGCGACATGGGCAACGCCGCCCACGCCACTGGTTGCAAAGCGCACTGTGTTTGGGTTCCGCCTGGCTTCCCGAGCCACATCTGCATAAGCCGCATAGGGTGCAAACTGATGCGCTACGAGAGCCAGTGGCCCCGTTGCCACCAGGGTGATCGGGCTGAGGGCCTCAAGGGTCCGATAAGGAAGTCGCATCGTTGTCTGGTTTGTGGCTTCCGTATCGAACGCGAGAAGCCAGGTCGATCCGTCTGGTGAAGCGCGAGACACCTCCTGCGCGCCAGCAGCCCCTGCCAAGCCCGGCCGGTTCTCGATTGTAACCGTGCGGCCCAAAACCTGCTGCAGTTGAGGCTGAAAGCTGCGTGCGATCAGGTCCGTGCTGCCACCCACCGGCCAAGGGACCACCAGACGAATAGCGCTGGTGGATGCACCGCCTTGGGAACGAGCAAGTCGAGGGGTAGCCAAACCAGCAAGTGAACTGGCGAAGAGCAGGTTGCGTCGAAGTAGGGTCATGCTCGCCTCACGTGTCTATGGCGCTCACGCTACACTTGAAGGCGGCCGGTGGAAGAGCAGCCAAGTTCACGGCCGCGTTCCCGGGACGCGAAGCCGTCCCTGAGGTCACCGGATGAGGTGCAGCGGTACCGGCCGAGCGCGGGGTGTGGCCCGTTCTGGTACTTGATCCTCATCGTAACGACATCACGAACTGATTGACGCTGTAGCCGCCCTTCGCGCCGGCTGGGGCTTCATCGTGCCGATCATCCCATCCCTTCTCGATCATCATGTGCCTCGTCAACTTCGAGGTTGTCGGCACCATGACGCTGATCGCGAGACGTATCCGGAGCTACTGATCGACTGGCTTTCGTCACCGCGCCGCAGGATGCCCGCACCACCAGTCGCACGGGCACCGCCACCGCCTCCGCGGCCACCGCAGGATTGACGATACGGCGGAGCAGCAATCGCACCGCCTCCTGTCCGACGATGCGCGGGTTGGTCGCCAGGGTAGTCAGGCCGGGTTGGCAGATCGCGGCTTCGGGTACATTGCCAATTCCGGTGACAGCGATGTCGCGGCCGATCACCACGCCGCGCTGCTGCAGTCCCAATATGGCGCCCAATGCCACGATGTCATTGCCGCAAATGAGAGCCGTCGGCCGCCGATCCATCGCGTCGATCTGCGCCGCGGCCTCCATGCCTCCGACGCGGGTGCCCTCGGTGCGCAGGATTTCCAAGGGTGCGAGGCCATGGCGTCGCAACGCGCCCACCACGCCGGCGACACGCTCCCGATTTCCCGAATGCGGCGCGACTCCGCCAGCATAGGCAAAGCTGCGATGGCCGAGCCCGATCAGATGCTCGGCGAGCAGTGCGGTTCCGGGTTCATTGTCCGGGCCAGCGTAGTCGCCCACGCTGCCTGGGACCATGCGCATAGTCTGCACGACAGGCAGGCCAAACTTGCCGAGCTGCGCGATCTGCTCCGGCTCAGTGCCGACGGCAGGACACAGGATCAATCCGTCCACGCGATGTTCGCGCAGTCGCAGGATCGCCCGCTGCTGCCGCTCCACGGAATCCTGAACGACCGACAGAAAGGCGATGTAGCCTGCGGCATCGAGCGCTGCGCTGATGCCATCAGTGAGCTCGGCGAAAAACGGGTTATCGATTTGGTTGACCAGCAGGCCGATGGTCTTCGTCCCGCTGGCGCGCATCGTCGCCGCACCACGATTGTAGAGGTAGCCCAGGGCTTTAAGTGATCGCCGCACGCGCGCCTTGGTCGCCGACGCGATCAGCGGGCTGTCACGCAGGACCAAGGACACGGTGGCCCGTGACACACCGGCGTGCTGGGCAACGTCAATCAGGGTGATACGGTCCGCCATTGGACAGGTCTAACGACAAAGCCGTTGCATGAAAACTGTGATTATAAGGTTCGCCACTTGCGTGTTAGATCGATCCAATATTCAATGGATCTAAACAGGATGCCAGTGGCCACGGAGCCGCTGTGCCCATAGGGAGAATGCGGACATGAAGGTCACGCGTCGTCACCTCTCCGCCCTTGCCCTTGCGGGCTTGGCGCAGCCAGTACAGGCCCAGTCGGCCTGGCCGACCAGGGCGATCCGCATGGTCGTGCCCTTCGCCCCGGGCGGTGCGACCGACGTGCTGGCTCGCATCATGGCGGCTCGGATGCAAACGGAACTCGGCCAGGCCCTGGTGGTGGAAAATCGCGCCGGCGCTTCCGGTATCATTGGCACGGAGGCAGTGGCCCGCGCCGCGCCGGACGGCTACACGATCCTGATGGGTTCGGTGACAACCCATGCCGTCAATGTGCCGATGTACGGCGCAAGGCTGAGCTACGACCCGTTGCGCGACTTCGCGCCGGTGACGCGCGTCTCCACTGGCTTCAACGTTCTCGTCACGCATCCGGACGTGCCGGCCCGCAACGTGGCCGAACTCGTCGCGCTGGCCAAGGCGCGGCCGGGCGCCCTGGCTTATGGCCATGGCGGCAACGGCACATCGACCCATCTGGCCGGCGAGATGTTCAAAGCCGCGGCGAGCGTGGACATCCTAATGGTGCCATTCCGCAGCACCTCACCCGCCACCGCGGCGCTGCTGTCGAATGACATCCAACTGATGTTCGACACCTCGACCTCAGCGCTGCCGCTTGTCCGTCAGGGACAATTGCGGCTGTTGGGAACCTGCGCACCCACTCGCCGGCCAGGCATGCCGGATGTTCCCGCCGTCGCCGAGACCCTGCCGGGCTTCGAGATGTCCACCTGGAGCGGCCTGTTCGCGCCGGCCGGCACGCCGGCGCCGATCATCATGCGGCTGAACGATGGCGCGCGGATCGCCTTGGAGGATCCGCAGACGATCCAACGCCTGGCACCGCTCGGCAATGAGCCATTTCATGCCGGCCCAGAGGAATTCGCCAACTTCGTGCGCGCCGAGATTGCTCAGTGGACAACGATCGTGCGCAACGCGCGCATCACAGCCGAATAGATGGGAAGAAGACAGTGACAGTCGGATTCAGGATCAAGGCGGACTTCAAGCGCGTCGATGCCGCATTGGCAGAACGCGCCGCCGCGGTACCCGTCGCCAATATCGGCGATGTCGTGAACCGCATGCAGGCGATGCGTGGCGGCTTCAAGGCCTATGGCGGACGACGGGCGCTTGCCGGTCCTGCCTACACAGTACGCGCCAGGGCTGGCGATAATCTGATGCTGCATGAGGCACTGGACCTGGCGCAGCCGGGCGACGTGGTGGTGTGCGACGCGGGCGGCGACTTCGGCACCGCGATCATGGGCGGCATCATGGCGCGCCACGCCGCGAAGCGCGGTATCGCCGCGATCATCATCGACGGTGCCGTGCGCGACATCGTGGGCCTGGCGAAGCTGCACCTCGGAGTCTGGGCCCGCAGCGTGACGCCGGCTGGTCCCTACAAGGATGGCCCCGGGGAAATTGGCTACCCGGTTTCCTGCGGGGGTCTCGTCGTGATGCCGGGCGACCTCATCGCCGCCGACGAGGACGGCATCGTGGTGATCCCGCACGCGGATGCCGTGAGCGTGGTGACGGCCGCGGAGGCACATTCACGCATGGAGCACGACACGATCCGCAGCATCGACGAGGATCGCGCCGATCGCGGCTGGGTCGGCAAGCTGTTAACCGGCAAAAACGTGACGCGGAACTAGATTTCGCACTGCGTGATCTTGCATCGCAGGCCGGGCGTTCCGCGGCTTGAGATTCCAGGGAGGAAACAACGATGAAACGACGAATGATGCTTGGGGTGGCCGCGGCCACGACCTTCGGCATGCCGCGGATGGCGCTTGCCGCTTGGCCGGCTGACCGACCCATTCAGGTCTTCGTCCCTGGGCCGGCCGGCGGCGGGATGGACATGCTGGCCCGAACCTTCCTGCCCTTCGTCCAGCGTCGCCTGCCTGGCGCCAATTTCGTCGTCATCAACCGTCCGGCCGCTGGCGGCCAGCAGGCTTTCGAGGGTATCGCGCAGGCAGCTCCCGATGGTTTCACGGTCGGCGCCGCACAGGCTCCCAATTCCATCACTGTGCCGATTGAGCGCACGGTCCGCTATCGCGTGCAGGACTTCACCTTCCTCGGTAACGTCATCGACGATCCCTGCGGCCTCTGGGTCCGAGCGGACAGTCCGCTCCGCACCATCGCCGACCTCGTCACGGCCGCACGTGCGCGTCCGGCGCAGGTGACCATCGGCACCGCCGGCGTGGGCAGCGATGATCACATGCTGCAGCTCTCGCTTCAGGAAGCGACGAACACCGAGTATCTGCATGTGCCCTTCAACGGCACGCCGCCCATCATCACCAATCTGCTGTCGGGCAGCGTCGACGTCGGCTCCCTGAACATGAGCGAAGGCTTGGCGCTGATGCGTGATGGCCAGATGCGCGCCCTGGCACAGGGCGGGCCCGAGCGCTGGCCCGTGGCAGGCCAGGTACCGACCTTTCGCGAGCAGGGCTTCGCCGTGCTCGGCGGTTCCACGCGCGGTCTTGTCGCGCCAGCTAACCTTCCGTCGCAGACCCGGGACACGCTGCGGGCCGCCATTGCCGATGCGAATGCTGATCCGGCTTGGATGGCCGATGCTGAGCGCCTCAACATGCCACGCCGGCCGATGAGCGCCGCCGACCAGGAGAAGCTCTTCCTGGATGAGGATGCTCGCCTGCGCGCGCTGTGGGCGCGCAAACCCTGGCGTGAGTAATCGGCCAACCTTGCTGGAGATGACGTTCATGACTCCACCCGAGAGAATGCGTGCCCTGCTTGCCCAGCCGGGCTTCGTCGCGATGCCGGCCGTCTGGGATGGCCTGACCGCCAGGCTGACTTTTGCCGCCGGGTTCAAGACGGCCTTTGTCTCCGGCTCCTGCGTGGCGGCGAGCCGTCTGGGTGGGCCCGACCTGGACCTGATTTCTTTCGCTGAGATGCTGAACAGCCTGGAGATGGTGCGGGGCGCCGCGCCAGATCTGCTGGTCCTGGCCGATGGCGACCATGGCTATGGCAATGCCATGAACGTACAGCGCACGGTGCGCGCCTATGGCCGGGCCGGCGCCGCCGCCGTGCTGATTGAAGACAAGATCACACCGCGCGCCCTGACCTCCGACGGCAAGCCCTGCATGCCGCGAGAGGAGGTGCGGATGAAGATTCGGGCCGCTGTCGAGGCGGCGAAGGACAGCGGCATCCTGGTCATGGCGCGGACAGATTGCCGCCCGACGGCGGGGATCGAAGAAGCCATCGCTCGGATCACGATGTACGTTCAGGAGGGCGCCGACATCCTGTTCCTCGACAGCCCAAAGGACGAGGATGAGGTTCGGCTGGCTGTCGCGGCATCGAAGGGACGACCGCATTTCGCCGTGCTGTCACCGGGCGCCCCACGCGAAACGCCGACGCAGAGGCGGGCGGCGGAACTCGGCCTGAAGATCGGCACCTTCCCCACCGGCACGCTATCGCCGGCGATCGCGGGGATGAAAGCGGGCTTGGCGGCCATTGCCGCCGGTGAGTCCGCGGCGCCGAATGCCCTTGCTCCAAAGGAGATTAGCGAGACGCTTGGCTATGGCGAATATGAGGCAAATGCGAAACGGTTCTTGGTGGCGCGTTAATCTGGGAGGACAGCGCCTCGGTCGTGCACAGGCCCGCATTTAGAGGCTCTCGTATAGGAATTCTACCTGCAATGGTGCATTCAGGATTGATCTCTGCCCTCACTACCCAGAGATCGTTCGATCCGGGTCCCTCTCGCTCCGCCAATTCTCTGTATTGTCCGCTCTGTATCAATGCAACCTGCGAATCAACGTGTTCGCGCGTGGCTGCCGAACCGACATGACCTGGCCAGGTAACCTTCGCAGCACCAGAAGAGCATGGTAGTGCCCTACGGGAATGATTAGGTGCAACAAGCCTCATTCAGCCGCGTATGCAAAATGCCTTCAAAATGAAT
Organism: Falsiroseomonas sp. HC035; assembly: GCF_050563525.1. NCBI lineage: Bacteria > Pseudomonadati > Pseudomonadota > Alphaproteobacteria > Acetobacterales > Roseomonadaceae > Falsiroseomonas > Falsiroseomonas sp. HC035. Next base: position 30,672 of record NZ_JBNXUN010000021.1, on the reverse strand, counting down.
CCAGTCTCCGGGCCGCCCGCCTCTCAGTCGCGGGAGGTCAACCTGCAAGGTGGCCAAGCCGCATTGTCTAAGCAGGTCCGCCACCCGCTCTCCATCCGCCTGGTGCTGCCTGCCGCGGTAATCCTGCCGATGCTCATGACGGCTGCCGCTGGTTGGTTGTCTTGGCGGCAATCCTGGCGGGAAGCCGAACTGGAAATCGCCCACGCCGCTGATGCCTCGGCTGAGTACGCGCTACGGGTGTTCGACGGCTTAGTGCTTCGTATTGAACGCGCAGGTAACGCTCTCGCCGGCCTTAGTGATGAGCAGATCACAGCCCGGGAACCCGAGCTGCACGAGATGCTCAGACGCGCTGCCACTGCCGGACCGCGACAGGATGGACAGCGGGAGCCCTACATTTCCGTTTACGACCGAGACGCCCATCCGCTTGCATCGGGTATTTTGCTACCAGTGCCGCGAGGTCGCTCCTTTGGTCAGCGAGAGTTTAATCAGGCCCTTCGTAATCCTGCGTCGCCAACACTGCATGTCAGTGCGGCTTATGTTGCGAGTGTGACCGACGAAGCATCCTTCACCGTTTCTCGCCGGCGCGATCGTACTGGCAATGGCCTACCGTCGAGCTCTTATGACGGCGTAATCAACGCCTCGATCTATGTCAGCGAGGCGGAGACCGCATTACGTCGCTTAGCGTCGACGCGGCAGGGGGATGTCCTCAGCCTGATCCGCGTGGATGGCGCAGTGCTGGCAAGGTCCGTTCCGGTTCCTATCAAAGCCCGGCTTGGCGAGAATAGCCCTTTGCTTGAGGCCATGCGGACCGGACAGCCCTCCGCTCTCGTCGTGGCGCTGTCGAGCCTCGACGAGAGCGGAGGGCAACGCATCGCAGCTTACCGGCGTGTCGCAGGCTATCCGGTTTATGCCTCTGCAGCGCGACCGCGTGCGGCCATTTTCCGGCGGTGGACGACGGCGATGCTGCCCCTGCTGGCAACCGGCGGTGTGACCACGCTTGTGATGTCGGCGCTTGCCCTGATGGTCCGGCGCCGCCAACGCGACCTCGCGACCGCGAACGCAGTGCTCGAAGACCGGGTTGCGCAGCGAACGGCGGAACTGGCCGAGAGCGCGGCACGCCTGCGCCGAGTGCAGCATATCGGGCGGGTCGGCGGGTTCGAGATCGACCTGCGCAGCGGCGAGAACTTTCGATCTTCCGAATATATGGAACTGCATGGTCGCGCTGCCGTGGCCAGGACGGAGCAGCATGCCGACTGGGTCGCGCGGCTCCATCCGGACGACCGGGACCGCGTCGAGCAGAAGTTCCTGAGCTCGGTCTCAGACGAGACTGACATTGTCGACTACGCGCAGGAATACCGCATTGTCACTCCCGACGGGCAGACGCGCTGGATCGCCGCGCGCGCCGAGGTGGAACGCGATGCCGCCGGACGTGCGGTGCGCATGGTCGGCGCTCATCTGGACATTACCGACCTGAAGGCCGCGCAAACAGAGGCGGCCGAGGGGGCTGCCCGGCTTCGCGCTGCGCTACGCGGGGCGCGCTTCGGCGTGTGGGAGCGTCACCTGCCGACCGCCTCGGCACGCTGGGATGTTCGCGCGGCCGAGATATATTGCGGGCTCACCCCCGACCGCGCTTTGCCCAGCCTGGCGGAGTGGCGCGATCGGATCCATCCGGATGACCGAGCCGCAAGGTTGGCCACGATTGAGGGCGCAACGGCACCGGGTGGGCCTGACAATTACGACGTGGAGTTCCGGTTCAGGCGCGACGACGGGGGCTACAACTGGCTCGTGGTACACGGCTCTGTGGTAGAGCGCGACTTGGTCACCGGCCATGGAGTGCGGCTTGCCGGCGTGGTGCAGGACCTCAGCGAAAAGTACGCGGCCGACGCGGCGCTGCGGACCAGCGAGGAACGCTTGCGCTTGGCTCAGGACGCTGGTGGCGTCGGCTCCTGGGAATGGACGATCGAGACCGGCGAAGTTTACTGGTCAGAGAGCTGCCACCGTCTGCACGGCACAGACCCCTCGGTCCCGCCCACGTTGGAAACCTGGCGCAACGGCATCCATCTAGATGACTGGGTGGCGGTAGCCGCTGGGATCGAGGCGACGCTCAAGGGCGAGGCAAAGGAGTGGGCCACGGAGTTCCGCTTCACGCGGGCGTCAGACGGCGCACTACGATGGATCTCCGGAAGGGGCACTGTCGAGCGCGAGGCGGCTACTGGCCGGGCGCTGCGCTTCCGCGGCATCGCCCTCGACGTGACGCCGCAAAAGGCGGTCGAGGAGTTGCAGCGTCTGCTGATTCGGGAAATCGATCACCGGGCCAAAAACGCCCTCGCAGTCGTGCAGGCGGCGGTGCGCCTGACGCCCAGCCACGACAGCGCGGCCTATGCGCAGGCCATCGAAGGCAGGATAACGGCGCTGGCCCGCGCTCATACGCTGCTTGCGGAGGGGCGGTGGACCGGTGCCGACCTACTAACGCTGGTGCGTGGTGAACTGGCGCCATTCCTGCTGCCTGCTGACGGCACGAAGGTGCTGGTGGTTACAGTCGGCGGTCCCGAGGTCCAGGTCTCCTCCGCAGCGGCGCAAGGGCTTGCAATGGCGCTCCATGAGCTGGCGACGAACGCGACGAAGCACGGAGCGCTTTCCGTTCCAGGCGGCCGGCTAACCGTCGGCTGGTCGGTTGACCGCGCGGCTGGCCTGCTCGCACTGCAGTGGCAAGAACATTGCGGGCCACCGATCACGGCGCCCCCGTCGCGCCGGGGGTTCGGCACGCGCGTTCTCGAAGGGACCATCAAGAACCAACTCGGCGGTACCCTTCAGTTCCATTGGAACAGCTCGGGTCTGGTCTGCAAGATGACCGTCCCGCTTGATTGCGCGATCGAGATGGAGGGGAGCATCTGAACGAGCGCCGAGTTTCGGTCCAGGCGCCGTCGTCAGCGCACTCCAGCCCGCTGGATGCCGCCGGCGCATCCTAACCTGCTTTATCCACTGGTAACATTGAGATGGCGATCTGGATTGCAGCGTCATTCTTGTCATCCCGGCAGGAACGCCGGTTCCCTCGCGCCCAACGGGCAGATCGGGGCAAGTTTTTGAAGCGCACTCAGCTCCCGCCCTGGGTATTTGACCATGAAGCGTTGGCACGGATATCGGGGCTGGGACCTGGTGGGCGGTAGAGACGCGGCGATGGGCGTTATCCTGGCCTATGCCGCGTGGACGTTTCTGGTTGCGCCAACCGGGGCCTGCAACGTCGCAAAAACATAGGTTTGCCTCACGACGTCCAGAGAAGGTTGGATCCCGGTTCCCACCGCTGCTCCAGTTTTCAAAGACTTAGCGATTGGATTGCCGTCCTCCCGCTGAGTCACTGACACGCAATGGATCTGATACCATCGCCAGGGTTGCCGCCCGGGCGATGTCATTTGCGAGGGCATCCAGGGCCTTGTGGGCGCTGGCGAGCCGTTCGGGTGCTACATGCAGGTATCTCCCCGTGGTTCTGCTGTTAAGCCCCCGATGCCCCATGATGAAGGCACTTTCCAACTCCGGCACGCCGCGCGCCATAAGCTCGGGCGCGACGGTATGCCGCACCGTGTAAGCGGTCACGTCTGGCCCAAAGCCGGCCGCATCCCGGAGGGTTTGGAAGGCTCCGGCGATCTTCTGCACCGGCTTGCCGCGATAGGCGACCAGCGGCCGGTCTGCCGCCTCGATCCAGCTTCGCAGCCACGCAGCCATGGGCAGTACAGGGCGCCGCTTCTTGGTCTGGACGCGGCCCGGCGGGTTCAGGTTGATGGTCCCGCGATCAAGGTTGCATTGGAACCGGTTAAGCTGTAGCGCCGCCTCCGGCCGTGCCGCCGTCCCGATCAGCAGCGCGAGGAACACCCGCACGTGGTCCGGCATGTCCTCCGACCAAAGGCGGACCAACTCCGCCACGGACAGCACGCGCTCCCGCCCTGCGCCCTCCGGAACCTTCAGGAACGGCACCGGCCGCTCCAACTCGCCGTTGTTCCAGGCCCAATTCACCGCCGCCTTCGCAGCCCCCAGCGCCCGCTTGATCGTACCGTTGCCGTAGCCTGCCGCCGGCATGGCGCGCACCGCGACGTTCTGCGCGTCCAGGGTCAATTCTCCAACGCTGATCCCCTCCGGCAGGTGGCGCAGCATCATGGCGAGGCTGATCCGCTGCGATCCGGCGCCGACGAGGTGCTTGCCGTGCCGATCTCGGTAGCGGACGAACACGCGGGCGAGGGTGATGTCGCAAGGCTCGGCGCGGACCGTGGCGACGTTCTTGGTGATCCACTCGGCAAGCGCGATTTCTGCGGCTGCAACCTCGTCAGTGCCGAGCGATGCTCGGCGCGTCTGTCGAGTGTCAGCGTCGAACCAGGTCCGGCACCACTGCCCGCTGTTCGGCCTTTGGCTGAGCCAATAGCCGGCGATCTGGCCGGGGTGTCGGTGTCGGCTTCGCGGCAAGGCGCAACCTCCTGAGCGGTCAGATACTCGGCCAAGTGTGCCGCCGTGTAGCGTGGTCGGCCGGCGATCATGACATGCCGGATGTGACGGCGCTTCCGCTCGCGCTGCATGGCCGCCGCCGAGACGCCAAGCCGCTTTGCGGCCTCGGCCTCAGTCAGCAATTCGGGCCGCGGGAGGGGGTGCGTCATCATGCCTTCTTGGTTTAGGAAAAGGCGGCCCGGCCAGTACATCCGTGGTCCAGGCCGCCCCGTTGCCCACCGCGCAGGGGGAGACCCGCCACAGGCTTTCGGAGGTTTTGGGCCACTCTCCGAAATAGCCAGGGGTGCCGGGACGGAACTATCCGGCTGTAGCGGCCCCTGGCGCGGCACTTGTTGCCTAGACGACACAGTCCGGCCTAAGAAGCGATATCCAGGCGTTGTCACGCTTTGGTGAAACAATTTCGCAGAGGTTTAGCGCATTCTTCTCGCATACCGAATGAACGCCTCGGGGGAGGCTTCACGAAGGTGAGGGGCTTTCATGCGCGTACTGATTGTCGAAGATGAGGAGCTGATCCGGATGTTAGTCCGTGATCTACTCGAGGAATTCGGCTTTGACTGCAGGGACGCCGGCGACGTGGACGCGGTTACCGCCATCCTCGACGACAACAGCGGCTGGCAACCAGACCTTCTGGTCACCGACTACAATCTTGGCCCAGGGCCTGACGGCGTGGCAGTCGCCCGTGCCTGCCGGCGGCGGTTTCCGGGACTGCCGGTCGTTTATGCAACAGGCAACCCGGAATGCCTCGTGGGCCAGCCGCTCAGCTCGCGGGACTGCGTCGTGGCCAAGCCGTTCACGCCCCACGAACTTGTTGCAGCGGTGCGCGAAGTCGGGCTGCCGACCCGCATCTTGCACGTCGCGCGGCAGCAAGCGCCGGAACTATCGGCGCGAGCTAGCCTGTGCTTGTAGCGCACTCAGGCAGAGGGCGCTGTTGCTACGCGAGGGCTTGCCCCTCACCTGCATGGGTAGAGCCGCGCCACGACCGTGCGAGTCCAGGTCCCGCTTACTCGAGGCGTCGGCACCTGTCGTTGATCGGCGGGAAAGAACTCGTGAAGACGGCAAAGTGACAGTCCGGCTGGTGGATGCAACGTCAACTGGCTGATACTGGGACTGAATGGATACCAACGGCGACTCCACCGGCAGCGACAGCAGCAATGAGCCCTCAGGCGCCGAGACGAGGAATGCTGCGCCAGTAGCCTCGGCGCGAGCAGATGCATCTCGGGAGCGTTTTCGTCAGTCGCAGGCCATTGCAGCTCAGGTTGCCCGTGCCAAGGCGGCAGGCGGGAAGCCGACTGAGGAACAGGCAGCACGCCTGATTGCGGAGTTCCACGCGCGGGGCGGCAGGATCACGGCTGTTCCGCCGTCAGACGATGATCCTTTGGATGGGCTAGGCGGTGCCAAGCCGCACGGGCGCTCGCCAAAATAACACACCGGTGCTGGCGTTATGCTGGCGCGCCTCATGCGATAGCTCTTGCCATTACCCGCGCGACGGTTGTGTGCGTCCAGGCTCCTGTGCCGTGGGGCGTCGGCACGCCCCGCTCATTCAGCGCCCGCGCCAACGCCGCCTGCCCCGCGACACCCCGGGCACGTAGGTGCTCCACCTCGAGCACCAGCCGATAGGCTGCCCGGATCGCGGCCTCACGACGCGCATAGGCCGCTGCGGCGCTGTCCGGCCCTGCTGCGGGCCGGTAGCCCCTGTCGCCGCCCAACACCGCCCCACGCGCCTTGGCGGCCGCCAGCGCAGCCGTGGTCCGCTCGCTGATCAGTTCCCGCTCCTTCTGCGCCATCGCCGCGTAGATCCGCAGCATCAGCTCATCGCCCCTGGAATGTCCGCCGCGCGAATGGCTGTGCCGTCCTCCAGCAACTGCGACAGCGTGTGCGCCCATCTGGTGATCCGGTCGAGCCGCGCCGCCACCAGCACGTCCCCCAGCTGCCGACACCGCGCCAGCGCCGCCTGGAAGCCCGGCCGGCGGTCATTCTTGCCGCTGGCGATGTCGGAAAACTCCGCCACCAGCGTCCACCCCTGCACCGCCACGAAGGTCCGCACGCTGGCCTGCTGCGCCTCCAGGCCCAGCCCGCTCTGTCCCTGCTCGGCAGTCGAGACCCGGTAGAGGCCGACCGCCAGGCGCAGGACGCTGTACTGCGTGGCGCGCATCAGGCCGGCACCGCCGCGACATGGTAGACGCTGTCGCTACCCTTAACGCCGGTCTTGTTCGGGCCGACCTGACGCACCCGCTCCTGCACCGTCACCTCGATGCCGTGCCGGGTCCGGAGGCCGGCGAAGAAGCCGCGGACGGTGTGCGGCGCCCAGCCGGTCGCCTCGACCACCTGGGCCACCGTCGCGCCTTCCGGCCGGCGCAGCAGCGCCAGCACCGCCGCCTGCTTGGTGCCCTCGCGCGGGCTGCGGGATGTGTTGGCTGCTCGTGGCGCGCGGGGCGGCCGGCCGACGAGGATGGCGCGAAGGGAGGCCAGCGCGGCGTCGAGCGGCTGGGAGGCGTTCCAGGCCGAAAGCACTGCCGCGGCAGCGTCGCGCAAGGTCGCACGGCTGGGGCTCGCATGCTGGGGCAAGGGTGCGGCCCGGTGGGCCTGAGGCGGGCTGTCCGCGCTGCCGGGTGCCTCGGCGCCCTGTTGCGCCACGTCAACGGCCGCGGGCGCCACAACGGCCTGCTGGCCCGCCTGGCGGGGCTCCAGGTCGATGGCTGTCAAGCCGTCGGTGATCTGGAGCGCGATCCAGGCACCCGTCTCGTCCCGGCGCCAGCCGCGCCCGACATGCTCAGCCGGCGCCGTCAGCTCCTCCAGCAGCCCAGTCTTCAGCATGCTGCGGAACACGGCGTTGCGAGCGGCCGCGGGAATCTTCGGGAGCGGCGCGATCCCCGCCTCGTGCTGCGCTGCCTCGAGCAGAATCTGGGACTGGGTGTCGGACAGCGTCATGGTGGTGGTCTCCGGCATCGGGCGTCGAGGATTGGCCCCTACCACCAGGCGCCCCGCCGGGCAGAACCCGGTCGGGCGTGAGCAACGCTTCGCTCTGAGCGCGAGCAAAGCCAAGCGCCTTCTGCGACCATTCGCGCGGCATCGAAGAGGCCATTGCTCGCAGCCGGCTTCGCGAGCGGCTGTTCTCGCAGATTGCCGTCAGGCCCGGGAATGTCCGCGCGAACATCGCCGGTGATGTGCTGGCCTCTGGCACAATCCTGCAGTGGAACTGAGCCCCAAAGAAACAGCACGGCGCGGCGGCCGAACCACCGTCGCGCCGCAGGCGTTCGCCTTACTATTCCGCCTGCACGCCTGCCGCGCGCAGGATGCGCGTGTAGCTCTCGACCCCCTCGCGCACGAGGTCCATTACCTTTGCCGAGGTGTCGAAGCCCTCGCGCGGCGTCACGCCAGCGAGCTCGTTCAGCCGCGCGGCGCTCTGCTGGATCCCCTGGCGGAAGGCGGCGCCGAGGGCGGCGACGATCTCCGGCGGCGTATTCTTCGGCGTCGTGATCGGGAAAAATTCCTCATGCACCACGCCCGGAATACCAGCCTCGGTGGCGGAGGGCGTGTCCGGCAGGGCCGGGCTGCGCTGCTCCGAGAGTACCGCCAGAACCCGCACTCCGTTGCCGCGGATCTGCCCGAGCGAGGACGCCATCGTCGGCGTTCCGAACTGCGCCTCGCCTGAGACCAGTGCGGCCACGCCCGGTCCGCCGCCCCGGTAATGCACCATCTCGGCCTGGATGTTCATCCGGCTGAGTAGCACCAGCCCCGCCAGGTGCACGCCCGATCCGATGCCGGCCGTGGCGAAGTTGTAGCGGCCCGGATTAGCCCGCAGCAGCGCCACCAGCTCCGCCGCGGTCCGCGCCTGGACACCTGGATTGACCACCAGCGTGTGCGGCGAGAAGCCGGCCACCGCCACGCCTTCGAAATCCGTCACCGCGTTGTAGGGCATGCGGGCGACGATCGCCGGCACGGTGGCATGCGCGCTGTTGATCAGCAGCGTGTACCCATCCGCAGGCGAGCGTGCCGCCGCCTCGCTGCCGATGACGCTGCCGGCGCCCGAGCGATTCTCGATCACCACGCTCTGGCCTAGGATCTGGCCCACCGGCTCGGCGATGATGCGCGCTACGATGTCGTTCGACCCGCCGGGCGCGAAGGGCACGATCAGCCGCACCGACCGGCTCGGGCGCCAGGCCTGCGCCAGCGCGCCAGAGGACAGGATGGCGGGCGCGCATAGTCCCGCGAGGCCAAGAGCAAGGGTTTGCCGGCGTGAAGGCATCGAAGACGTCTCCCTGTCGTTCAGCGCTGCCCGGCCTGCCTTGGCCGGGGCGCCATATTAGCCAGCGCACGATACCCAAAACGCCCGCAATGCGACACCTTGCTAACGAATCGGCACCTTCCCCCCGTCGCCCGGCCTCTCCCGCACGTAAAGTGGCTGTTCGAGCCTGTTCAGCTTGCAGCGCATCGTAGGTGATGTCCTCGCCTCAATTACAACCATGCAGGGGAACGGACCGGCGAAGGGCTGGAATGCCGGCGCGCCGATGGATGATGCCAATTTCAATCGGCGGCAGACGATCCGCGTCGGTGCGTCCGTGGCCTATGCGCAGGTGGGCGTGACCGGGTTCGACGAGCCGATCGACCTGCAATCGCTCTGGCTCTACGGGCTGCCGGAGGCCGCGCCGGCCGTACTGAATGGCACGCCGTTGCTGACGGGAGCGCTGTTCGGCTCAGGGCGGCGGGAGTTCGCGGCGGAGGTCTCCCGGGACCTGTCGAGCCCGGCGCCGGGGGCGACGGCACTGCTCGACGTCACGGTGAACGGAGCACGGGCGGGAGACCTGGCAGAGGCGCCACTGGTGTCGTCGGCGCGCTTCATCTAGCTTGATGCCGCGGTGTGGTCGAACAACACGGTGCGGGTGATGGCGCGGAACATCTCCGCGGCGACGTTCGACCTGGCGGCAGCCACGCTGTCTGTTGGGGTTGCCAAGCGACGGGTGCCTTGAGGCGCATCGCAGAACCGTCAATGCGCTCTGACTAGGTCAATCCAACCGCGTTGTTCGCAGCCGAAGTGCATTCCCGACCACGCTCACCGACGACAGCGCCATGGCCGCCGCCGCGATGATGGGCGACAAAAGGATGCCGAACATCGGATACAGCACGCCCGCTGCGATCGGTACGCCGGCCGCATTGTAGGCGAAGGCAAAGAACAGGTTCTGCCGGATATTGCCCATCACAGCCTCCGACAGCCGCCGCGCCCGCACGATGCCCATCAGATCCCCGCCGAGCAGCGTGATTCCCGCGCTCTCGATCGCCACGGCCGTGCCGGTGCCCATGGCGATGCCAACCTCGGCTGCCGCCAGTGCCGGCGCGTCGTTCACGCCATCGCCGGCCATGGCAACGCGGCGCCCCTCGGCCTTCAGCTTTTCGATGATGCGCTGCTTGTCCTCGGGTAAGACCTCCGCCTCGACCTCTGTAATGCTGAGGCGACGCGCTACGGCCTCGGCCGTCGTGCGGTTATCGCCAGTCAGCATCACCACCCGCACGCCCTCCTTCGCAAGACTTGCGAGGGCAGCCGCCGTCGTCTCTTTCACCGGATCGGCCACGGCGACAATCCCAAAGGCGCGGCCATCCACCGCCACGAAGAAGACCGTGGCGCCATCACTGCGAAGACGCTCGGCCTCTGCCGATAGGGCGCCGACATCCACCTTGGTCTCATCCATCAGCCGGGCGTTGCCTACCGCGACCTGGCTTCCCTCGACCGTGCCGGTCACGCCGCGACCGATAGGGGCATCGAAACCCTCGACTGACGGCACGACGATCCCGCGCTTTTCCGCGGCCCGCACAACGGCTTCGGCGAGGGGATGCTGGCTCGGCCGTTCCAACCCCGCAGCGAGGCGTAACACCTCCTCCTCGGCCACGCCTGCTGCCGGGATCACAGCCACGACGTCCGGCCGCCCCTGGGTGAGCGTGCCGGTTTTGTCGACGACAAGCGTGTCGATCCGCTCCATGCGCTCAAGCGCCTCGGCGTTCTTGATCAGCACCCCCGCCTGCGCGCCTCGACCCACGCCGACCATGATGGACATCGGCGTCGCCAGCCCCAGCGCACACGGGCAGGCGATGATCAGCACCGTCACCGCGGCGACCAGCGCGAAGGCGAGACGCGGCTCTGGCCCCCACACCGCCCAGACTGCGAAGGCGACCAGCGCGATGCCCACGACGGCGGGCACGAACCAGCCGCTGACCTTATCGGCCAGGCGCTGGATCGGCGCGCGGGAACGCTGCGCGCCCGCCACCATGCGGACGATCTGCGCCAGCACCGTGTCCTGGCCGACGCGATCGGCACGCATGACGAAGCTGCCCTGGCCGTTCAGCGTGCCGCCCACCACCTGATCACCCACCGTTTTGGTAACCGGCACTGCCTCACCCGTCACCAAGCTCTCATCGACGTTGGAGGCTCCCTCCAGAACCGCGCCGTCGAGCGGTACTTTGTCACCAGGACGAACACGCAGCCGATCGCCAACCACGACGGCGGCCAGCGGCACTTCCTCATCCGAACCATCATCGCGCAACCGGCGCGCCTGCGCTGGCACGAGGTCGAGCAGCGCACGGATGGCGCCGCCAGTCTGTTCCCGTGCCCGCAATTCGAGCACCTGCCCGAGCAGCACCAGCACAACAATCACTGCAGCGGCCTCGAAATACACCGCCACCGAGCCATCGGCCGCGCGAAAGGCCGCGGGGAAGATGCCGGGTGCGAGGGTGGCCACGACGCTGAACACCCAGGCGACGCCAGTGCCGAGCGCGATCAGGGTGAACATGTTGAGGCTGCGGTTTACCAGGCTCTGCCAGCCCCGAACAAAGAATGGCCAGCCCGCCCAGAGCACCACGGGCGTCGCCAGCGCCAGTTGTAGCCAGTTGCCGACGCGCGGGCCGCCGAAGAGGTGCATCATGCCCGTCAAGTGACCGCCCATCTCCAGCAGGAAGACCGGGATGGTGAGCACAAGGCCGATCCAGAAGCGCCAGGTGAAATCCACCAGCTCCGGATTTGGTCCCGTCTCGGCCGAGGGGGTTTCAGGTTCGAGTGCCATGCCGCAGATCGGGCAACTGCCCGGGCTAGGCTGCCGGATCTGAGGGTGCATCGGACAGGTGTAGATGGTGCCTGGCGCCACCGCCTCAGCGCGCAAAGGCGCACGCGCCTGCAGATACTTGACCGGTTCGGCGACGAACTTGGTGCGGCAACCGGCTGAGCAGAAATGGTAGGCATGCCCCGCATGATCGGCGTGGTGAGCCGTCTTTGCCGGGTCAACCGTCATGCCGCAGACCGGATCCTTCACGGTGCCCGTTGCCGCCGCAGTCCCGTCAAGCTCAGGATCGTGGTTGCCGTGGGCTGTGTGGGCGCTGTGATGTTCCATGTCCGTCTACTCCTCAGCGCTCGAAAGCTCGCGCAGGCGGCCTGCGCTGCCAGCATCGCCAGTGGCGGCAACAGCGGCCACTGGAGGAAAGGCGCGAGCCCGGTTCCCCACGGGGGAAGGCGCGGCATGGCGGCGGTGTAGGTCCAGGATTGACGCAGATCGACATTCAGCCAATCGCTGAACGTCGTGTAGCCAACGCCAATCAGGGTTGCGACCATCGTGACGCCCCCCCCATCCTTGGTTCGGCCAGTGCCAGGATCTGAACCAGCGTTCTGCCCGCCTTCGCCGTGGCCGTGCCCGTGGTGCATGTACAGGTGCATCAGCGGGCAGGCGAGGAGGATGAGATGGGGAAGCGCTCCGAACGCGTGCCCTGAATATTCCGTAGCACGTAGAAGGCCGCGATCAGCGCGAAGCCGATCACGGCGCTTCCCGCGCGTGTGCGCCACCAAACTGGCCGACTGCCTGGCTTGAGATGCTTCGCCGGCGAGCCCAGGTTGGTCTCGTCGACCATATCAGCGCGGCTGTGAAAGGAAGGCGCGGAGTTCGGCGATCTCACGCTCCTGCTCGCGGATCACGGCTTCGGCCAAACGGCGCATCTCCGGGTCACGACCATGCGCAAGCTCGACCCGCGCCATAGCGATCGCGCCCTCATGGTGGGGGATCATGGAGGCGGCAAAATCGCGATCCGCATCGCCCGTATAGGTGATGGCCATGTCGCGATGCATCTTCTCGTTCGCGGCCATGAAGGCGGCGGTCGAGGGGGATTGCGCCCCAGTCGCAGGAGCCGCTGCGCCATGTTGATGCGGGTCAGCTGCCGCCGGCGGCTGTGCAGCACCAGCCCCAGGTGCCTGCGCGCCAGGCATCATCCGCTGCTGCATCTGCTGCATGTGCTGCTGCATGCCGGGCATCTGGCCCATCATGCCGGACTGCGCCGGCTGCGGTTGTGGCGCGGTGCCCTGGGCGAGGGCGAAGCCTGCCGCGGAGACGCTTGCGATACTGGCAGCAAGGGCAAGTGAGCGAGCGATGCGGGTCATGTGCTGAGTTCCTATGGTTTGACTCCACCAACAGCGACTCCCCAGCATTTCGGTAGGGTCACGCCGTCATGACAAAGGATGTCAGCGCGGGATCAGGCTGAGATACGCTCGACCTGCCAACCGCCATCGCGCAGCACCTGCTCCAGGCGCGCGGCGTCCAAGGCCGACGTCACGGCCGCTTCCCTCATGTCCAGCTTGATGTCGATCTCCGCGTGCGGATCGGCCTGGCGGAGTGACGCCGTAACGCCCTTCGCGCAGCCGCCGCAGTTCATGTTCGCGATCCGAAAGCGATGCATCACGCCCTCCTCATGGGTTTGTGTGACCAAGGAGGTGGTGATTCCCCCTATGGGAGGGTCAAGGGCTTCACAGCGGCCGTTATTGGCTCCGGGGCCGCCTTACGTCGGCGTGCCGCCGCGGAAGCGCATGAACACCGAGCGACCACCGCGGGCATCGAAGGCCAGGACGTCATAGCTGTCAGGCGCCTGACCAGGGACCTCCATACCCGGCGAGCCCACCGGCATGCCCGGCACTGCGAGCCCGCGGATTCCAGCAGGTCGCTCCGCCAGCAGACGTGTCACCGCCGCTGCCGGAACATGACCCTCAAGCGCATAGCCTCCGACAAGGCCCGCATGGCAGGACAGCAGATCAGGCGGCGTGCCGAGCAGGCGTCGCGCAGCCGCAACCGAGCGCACGACATTGTCTTCGATCGGAAAGCCGGCCGCCCGCATGTGGTGCACCCACCCGACACAGCATTCACAATCTGCGTCACGCCAAACCTGTAGGCGTGGAAGTCCCTCCGCCCAAGCCCTCGTGGGCAGAGTCATCGCAGCCAAGCCTGCCATCAGAAAATTCCGTCGAACCATCATCGCGATATGCTCCCTCCGTTCTGTGGCCTCGGCAGGTAGACCAAGGCTTGCAGTCCGCCGCCTGGTTTGCTGCTCAACTGCAACGTACCGCCGAGCTGTTCGACGGCGCGTAGCGCGATGGTAAGACCCAGCCCGCTCCCGCCCGTGCCGCGATTGCGAGACGTCTCGAGACGCCGGAATGGCTCGAACACTGCCTCCATGTCAGCCTCCGGAATGCCCGGACCGTCATCCTCGATCCGCACCAGCAGTTCATCCCCCTGGTCGTCGAGGCTGACCCGCGCGCCGCCCCCATATTTCACGGCGTTATCAATCAGATTCGAGAAGGCACGTTTCAGCGCCACCGGGCTGCAGACCAACTTGGCCTGCGAAGGGCCGGCGTAGACAACGTCCGCGCCCGCGTCGGCGGCCGCATCGCATAACGTCTCGATCATCGCGACAAGATCGGCCGGCTTGCGGGGCTCGCTCTCGGTCTCGCCACGCAGATAGGCCAGCGTCGAATCGATCATGGCCTCCATCTCGTCGAGGTCGGCATCGATGGCACGCGCCGCCTCGCCATCCTCGACAAAGCCGGCCCGCAGTCGCAGCCGCGCGATCGGCGTGCGCAGATCATGACTGACCGCAGCCAAGGCCTGGGTGCGGTCGGCGATCAGGCGGTCGATACGGCCCTGCATGCGGTTGAAGGCCTGCGCGGCGTGGCGCACCTCGCGTGGACCCTCCTCGGGCACGGGCACCACGGAGCCCGGGCCGCCAAAGCGATCCGCCGCATCGGAGAGCGCCCGCAAGGGCCGCCCGATCAGTCGTACCACAAGCAGCCCGAGCAGTAGGATCCCGACTCCCATGGCCGTGGTGGAGAGCAGCGTGGCGTGCTCCGGCGCAGGCGGGCGGAACAAGGCGGCGGAGAAATTGAGCCAGCTGCCATCCGGCAGCGGCAGCGCGCCTAGCAGCTGGTGCCCCGCCACGCCATCCTCGCCATAGCCGAGCCGCAGGCCTGTGATGTCGAATTCCGGCACCAGCTCGCCGAGCCGGCTGCGCAACGCCTCGATACGGGCGCTGCTGGCCTGCATCGGTTGCACGGTCGCCGCGCGAGTCCAGTGCATGTCGAGGCTCGCGGTGGAGAGCGCATGCGCGGTTCGGTCACGTTCCTCGGTCGGCAGTTCGGCGACCGCGCGCTTGGCTGCCACCAAGCGCTCTGCGAGTTGCGCTTCCCGCGTGGTGCCAAGTACCGCTTCGGTGCCGATCTGGTGCAGCCATAAGCTGCCGAGATGGAAGGCCATCAAACCGACCAGCAGCACAAGAACGATGCGCCCGCCTAACGTGTCCGGCAGCGGGCGGCGCAGCTGTTTCATGCCCCGCGCTTCACGGGAGGGACCAGCATGTAGCCAGCGCCACGCACCGTCTTGATGATGGAAGGGCTCTCGTCGGTCGGCTCCAGCTTGCGCCGAAGCCGGCTGACCATGACATCGACTGAGCGTTCGGTGCCGTTGAAGGCCATACGGTTGCGGGCGAGATCGAGGAGTTGGTCGCGGTTCAGCACGCGCTGCGCATGTTCGCAGAAGGCCAGCAGCAGGTCGTACTCGCCGCCCGAAAGATCCACCGCCGTGCCATCGGGCGCACTGAGTTCGCGGCGCCGCGTGTCCAGGCTCCAGCCGGCGAAGAGGATGCGCTCGCCCGCCTGGCCCGCCATCGGCTCACCCGCCTCGCCGCGCGAGCGCCGCAGCAGCGCGCGCACCCGGGCCAGCAACTCGGCGCGGCCGAAGGGTTTCGGGATGTAGTCGTCGGCGCCGAGTTCTAGCCCGAGGACGCGATCGGTCTCCTCGCCGCGCGCCGTCACCATGATGATCGGCACACCCGACTTGGCACGCAGCGCCCGGCACAGATCGAGGCCGGAGGCGCCGGGCAGCATCACATCGAGCAGCACGAGATCGACCGGCGCGCCGGCCAGCACCTCCCACATCTCGCGGCCGTCACGCGCGCCGGTGACGCGAAAGCCGTTCTGGCGCAGGAATTTGGCGATCAGCGTGCGCATCTCCCCATCATCCTCGACGACGAGGATATGGGCTTCCTGCGGCAGGCCGTCGGGTGGCGTCACGTCAATGATGCCGGTGGCCGTCCGGCATCGGGCCGCCATGCTGCGGCGCGTTGCCGGCATAGCCTCGCAAGCGCGAATAGGCCGCGATCTGCCCGGCGGTCAGCAACGCCACCTGCGCCAGATGCGTGCGCAGATGCACGTCCCGGATCTCGCCCGGCAGGACCGCGATGCGGGCCGTGCGCGCCGAAAGGTCGGATGGTGTGACACTGCGGTCGCGGAAGGCGATATCGAGGGCGCGCTCCACCTCGATCACGCGGGCGCCAAGCGCACTTGCCGCGGTTTGCATCTCCGCTGTGAGGCGCTGCGTGGCCGCGAGCTGCCTGGGTGTGAGCTGCACCGCACCAGCCAGTTTCATGACATGGGCCGGGCCAGGCCAGCCATTGAGCTCGGCGGCCAGCGCCAAGCCCATGCCGCGACCGGCCAGCAGATCGGCCTGCTGCTCCTCCGACAGCGCGCGGATCGGGCGGTCCGTCATGCCGGCATGGGGCGAGGGTGTATTGGCCCAGGCCGGGCCCGCGACGAGCAGGGCCAAGGCCATCAGTATCCTGCGCATCGGGGTCTCCTCAGTTCTGGTCCATGGGCGTGAAGCGCGCCTGAACGGGACGTTGGCCGGGGAGCGTCAGCGTGACAACCGCGCGGATGCCGCGCGCGGCCAGGAAGTCGCCGGTGCCGGCCAGCACGTTATCGCCGGAGGGCGCGAGTGCCACGGTGGCCTGGCGCCCGCCTGCAAGAATCACCACCTGCGCCGTCGCTCCTGTGGCTGGGATCGGCCGGTCGGCGCCGTCGAAGAGGAACAGCCGCAGCATGTTCCCTGCCGCCAGCAGTTCGGCATGGTTGGTTCCGATATCCACCTTCTGCCCGCCATTCGGGCCACGCCGCGGCTCATGCGCGCGCGCGGCGAAGGGGGCGCCCAAGAGGGCGAGGGTCAGGCTGGCGAGCAGCAGGCGGCGTGTAATCATGGTCGGGCTCCTCATGGATCAATAGGCCTCGGCCACCTTCAGCTCCTGCTGCACGACGCGCAGGCGCTCCAGGGCCGGGCGACCGAAGCGATGGAACAGCAGCGGCGTCAGGAAGGTGTCGAGCAGCGTCGCGGTGATCAGCCCGCCGAAGATGGTCACGGCGACGGGGTGCAGGATCTCCTTGCCCGGCGCGCTCGCGCCGATCATCAGGGGGATGAGCGCGAAACCGGCCGAGAGCGCGGTCATCAGCACTGGCGTCAGGCGTTCTAGGCTGCCGCGGATCACCAACGCCAGCCCCCAACGCTCGCCTTCCAGCAAGGCCAGGTTCAGATAGTGGCTGACTTTCAGGATGCCGTTGCGCGATGCGATGCCGGCCAGTGTGATGAAGCCGATCATCGAAGCGACGGAGAGCGGCTGGCCGGCGATCCACAGCGCCGCGATGCCGCCCACCAGCGCGAGCGGCACATTGCCCATGATGATCAGCGCCAGTACCGCCGACTTGTAGCGGCTGTAGAGCACCATGAAGATCAGCGCCAAGGATACGAGCGAGAGGCCCGCGATCAGCCGTGCCGTCTCCTCCTGCGCCTGGAAGGTGCCTTCCAGCGTGAAGAAATAGCCGGGCGGCAAGGTTGCCGGCTCCATCTCGGTCCGGATGCGCGCCACGATCGCAGCCATGTCGCTGCCATCGGTGTTGGCCAGCACCACGATGCGGCGGCGGCCATTCTCCCGCAGGATCTGGTTTGGGCCATCGGTGTCGCGCAGCTCCGCCAACAGGGACAGCGGCACGCGCCCGCCCGGCGTCTCGATCATCACGGCGGCAAGTCCGGCGCCGGTGCGGTCGGCATCGCCGAGGCGCAGCACAACGTCGAAGCGCCGCGCGCCGTCCACGACCTGGCTGACGACCTGGCCGCCCGACAGGGATTGCAGGGCTTCGGCCACCGAGGCGGCGGAGACGCCATACAGCGCCGCCCGCTCATGATTCACCGCCACCTGAAGCTGCGGCACACGCACCTGGCGCTCCACCTGCAGATCCGTCAGGCCGGGGATGGCGGCCAGGCGCTGCTGCATCCCTTCGGCCAGGGCGCGAAGGGTGTCCAGGTCGTCGCCGGAAATCTTGAGCGCAATTTCGGCGCGCACGCCGGAAAGCATGTGGTCCAGGCGGTGCCCGATCGGCTGGCCGACATTGGCACTGCCGGGCAGCACACTGAGGCGCGCGCGGATATCGGCCGAGATCGCCTGCTTGCCGCGCTGGGATGTGTGGAGCGAGACGTCGATCTCCGAGGAATGCACACCCTCGGCATGTTCATCCAGCTCGGCGCGGCCGGTGCGGCGGCCCACGGTGCGGACCTCCGGCACCTGCATGATCAGCAATTCGGCCTCGCGGCCGAGCCGGTTGGCTTCAGCCAGGCTGATGCCCGGCTGGAATTGCAGGCTGATGGTCAGAGTGCCCTCGTTGAAGGGCGGCAGGAAGGAGCGCGGCAGGAGGGGCACGGTCCCCAGTGCGCCCGCCACGCCAACGCCTGCCATCAGATACACCAGACGCGTGCGGGCAAAGGCCCACAGCAGCGCACGCTCATTCCAGCGCTTGAGCACGCGCACCAGCGCGCTGTCGCCGTGGTCCATCCGTTTCATGCGCGGCAACAGGTAGTAACAGAGCACGGGGGTGACGGTGATGGAGACGATGAGGCTCGCCAGGATCGAGACGATGTAGGCGATGCCGAGCGGCGCGAACAAGCGGCCCTCGATGCCGGTCAACGCGAACAGCGGCACGAAGACCAGGATCACGATCATCGTCGCATAGACGATACCTGAGCGGACTTCCTGGCTCGCCTTCGCGACCACGACGATAGCGGGGAGCGGGTCCGGCCGCGCTCGATTTTCACGTAGGCGGCGGAAGACGTTCTCCACATCCACCACCGCGTCATCGACCAGCTCGCCGATGGCGATGGCAAGGCCGCCCAGCGTCATGGTGTTGATCGAAAGGCCGAGCAGCTGGAAAACCACGACCGTGATCAGTACCGACAGCGGAATCGCGGTGAGTGAGATGAAGGTGGTGCGTCCGTTCAGCAGGAAGAGGAACAGCACCACGGCTACCACCGCCACCGCCTCCAGCAGTACCTTCTCCACATTTCCGATCGACGCGGCGATGAAATCGGCTTGGCGGAACTGCACGTTGTTGGCGGTGACGCCCGGCGGCATGGCGCGCTGCAACTCTGCAAGTGCCGCCTCGACCTGCCGCGTCAGTGCCACCGTGTCGGCTGCGGGCTGCTTCTGGATCGACAGGATCACAGCCGGCCGGCCCATGCTGCCGGCTTCGCCCCGCTTGAGGCGCGCGGCGTAATCGATCGTGGCGACCTGGCGCAGCGGGATTGGCTGGCCAGCCCGCACGGCCACTGGCGTATTGGCCAAGTCGGCCAGCCGCGTGGTGCGGCCGATGTTGCGGATCAGGTACTCCCGCCCAGCCTGATCCACGTAGCCGCCCCCGGTGTTCCCGCCGAACTGCCGAAGGGCAGCGACCACCTGCGCCTCGGTCACGTCCAGTGCATGCATCCGCGCGACATCCGGTGTCACGCGATACTGCCGCACCTCGCCGCCGATCGGGATCACCTGCGAAATGCCGGGGATGGTCAGTAGCCGCGGCCGCACCACCCAATCCGCCAGCTCCCGTAGCTCCATCGGGCTGGCGCGGCCATCGGTCGACATCGCCACCAGCATGATCTCGCCCATGATGGAGGAGATCGGCGCCATTTGGGGCGCGACATTCGCCGGCAGCTGCGCCCGCACCAGCGAGAGGCGCTCCGCCACCTGCTGGCGGTTCACCCAGATGTCTGTACCCCAATCGAACTCGACGAACACGATGGAGAGCCCGACACCGGACACGGAGCGGACGCGCGTCACACCTGGCATACCGTTCATCGCCGTCTCGATAGGATAGGAGACGAGAAGCTCCACCTCCTCCGGCGCCAGGCCCTCGGCCTCCGTCATCAGGGTGATGACGGGCTTGTTGAGGTCGGGGAAGACATCGACCGGCAGGCGCTGCAGCGTGAAGGCGCCATAGACCACGAGGATCGCCGCCGCGACCAACACGAAGATCCGGTTCCGCAGGCTGGCGGTGACGAGGATGTTGAACACGGCTAGCGGACCTGCGCGATCAGTCCTGCGCCACTGGTCACCACCCGCGCCCCACGCTCCAGCCCCGCGGTGACCAGCACACGCTGGCCGTCGAGGGGCTGGACCCGCACAGGTCGCGGCAGGAAGCGCTCTGCGCTCGGCATCTCATAGACCACCTGGCCCCCCTCGGGGTTGCGCACCACAGCTTCGGCAGGCAGCACGATGCCTGGGGTGCGGCGCGGGGTCTCCACCAGCACGGTCACGGGCTGCCCCACAGCGAGGCCCGTCGCGCCGCCCTCAATGCGGAAATGTAGGGGCAGACCCTGCTGGCGGAGCGTCATGCCGCGGCCCACGAAGCCAACCCGCAGCGCCTGGCCGCTTGCCGTGACGGCCGAAGCGGCCGAAACCTCGGCGACGGCGGCCGGGTCGAAGGTGATGGCCTCGACCCAAAGCCGGGCGGGATCGACAATGTCGAACAGCGGCTCCTGCGCCTGGATCACCTGGCCGGCGGCGACGCGCACCACGCTAATCAGGCCGGCGGAGGGGGCCACAATCGGCTCCCGTCCTGTCACCGCCGGCAGGTTCGCGGCGCGGCGCTGGCGCAGCCCTTCCAATTCGGCACGGGCGTCGCTGATCTCGCGCGCGGAGACGGTGCCGGTCAGCGCGGTGAGGCGGCGGACCCGTGCCTCACCGATCACGATGAGGGCGTCGAGCTCGGCGATGTTGGAGCGCACGCCTACCCGATCCCGGGCCGCCATGATGGGCACGACGAAGCCCAGAATCTCGCCGCGCGCCACGCGCTGCCCAAGCACCGGGAAGCCTCCTTCCGGGGGCTCGATACGGCCGGCTTCGGAGGCCTGGACGCGGCCGGAGGCGTTGGGGTCCGCTACGACTTGTCCGGTGAGGGTGATGGCAATGGAAGCCTCGCCAAGCTCGGCGGGGCCAGTGCGCAGTCCCAACAGGCGTTGCGAGGGTTTCGGCACGAAGACGCTGCCATCGGGTTGCCGCCGGGGCGCGTCCATCGGCTGCGCGCCGGCAAGCATCGGCACGAGCAGGATCCCCAATAGCACCACCACGGCCGGCGCGGCAGCCACGCGCTCAGGCATCGGCGCGGCGGAGGGCAAGGCATGGGGGCGCGTGGCGATTGAGGGCGGCTCAACGACGACGAGCGGCGGAAGTGGTCGAGGTGCGGCGGCACGGCCGATGGCGGCACCAAGCAGCAGCAGGGACAGCCCCGCCGCCCAGAAGTAAGGCTCGCGCAACGCGATCGCGAGTAAATCTGCCGAACCCGATGCCGCTGTCGCAGCGGCGGCCACCGGGGGAATCACAAGCGTGGCCGGCAGCAGGTCCATATCTTCGCCGGCGGTGATGGTGAAGATCAGGTTCCGCTGGCCAGGACGCTCCAACGCCGGAGCCGCGAGGCCATACACCGCCTCGCTCGCGCGGGTGGCCGTTCCGATGGCCTCGCCATCAACAGTGACTTGCACCGTGGCGCCGTCGATTGGCTCCGACGTTGCGTGCCGGTCGAGGTAAAGCCAGAGGCGTCGATCCGGTCCCAGCACCGCCACGATCTCGAACAGGTCGGAGTGCGCTTCGGCGCGCGGTGCGGCGGCGGCCGGCGGCGCGGGTTCGTCGCCGTGCGCATGGCCTTCGTGGCTCAAGGTAGGGCGAAGGCCCGGTGCGACCAGCAGCGCGAAGAGCAACAAGATACGAATCAGCACGCGCGCGCCCCCTGAGTCCGAACCACGACCACTTCAATCTGGCGGCGCAGGGCGTCGTGGGCGTTGCCCGATTACGACAAAACATTGCAACGGTAAGGGCCTGACCTGGGGAGCCCTGCCTATCGGACACCCCCAGCAGTTCTCGCCTGCTCCTCCGGTGGGCGAATGTGCCGGAAGGCCCAGAGCAGTGCGAAATCATAGGCGATTTTGAGCACGCCACAGATGATGAAGGGCGTCGCCTGCCAGCCGGCCGCGAAGATCGCTCCGGCCATCGCCGGGCCCACCGCCGCCGCCAAGCTGCGCGGCACGGCCGTGAAACTGGCCGCAGCGGTGCGCTCTGCCGGCGTTACCACGGCCATGACGTAGGAGGTCCGCGTCGGCACATCCATCTGCGACAGCGCCGAGCGGAGCAGCAGAAGCCCCAGCGCCCACTCCACGCCAGGCGCGAACATAGCCGCGATCAGGCAAAGGCTGGACGGGATGTGGGTGAAGACCATGGTGTTGATCAGCCCGATCCGCCCGGCGAGCCATGCCGCCACCGGGAATGAGAAGGCCGACAGCACCCCCGCCCAGAAGAAGAATAGGCCCGCCTGGGCCAGCGAGAGGTCGAAGCGCTCGAAGAGCCACAGCGCCAGCAGCGCCTGAACGGCAAGGCCGCCAGCGAAGCTGTCCACGCTGAACAGGGCCGCGAGCCGCAGCACGATACCTCGCGAAGGGCCGAGCGGTGCATGGGCGGCCTGCCGCGCCTCGGGCGCCAGGCGCGGCAGCGCCCGATAGGCTAACCAACAGGCAAGGCCGAGCACGGCGTAGAGCAGGAAGGCGGAACGGAATGCCGCTGGCTCACCCAGGCCAAGCGCCTTGAGACCATCCGCCCCGCCTGCGGACAGGGCGCCGCCGGCAGCGGCGAAGGATCCCACGAAGCTGTAGCGTGCGAAGACGGCGGTGCGCGTGCCGTCCTGTGCTGCTCGCGTCAGCATCGTCTGCTCCAGCGGCGCGAAGATGCTCACGCTGCCCGCCGAGGGGTTGATGGTGCCGACCAGGGCAATGACCATCAGCACGCCGAGGCCGGTCGCGAAGACGAAGCCCAGGCCCGTCGCTGTCATCAGCCCGGCTGCGAGCAGCAACAGCACGCGCGGATCAGCCCGCGCTCCGAGCAGACCCACCCCCAGCGTCATCAGCGCCGATCCGAGTAGCGCCACGGTCGAAACCGCGCCGATCTCCGCCGCGCCATAGCCCAGCGCCAAGAACCAGGCCGGCAGCAACACGGCGACCAGGCCGTCACCAAAATCGCGGAAGCCGCGCGCCCAAAGAATGCGGCGCATGGCGGGTCTGGCTTCGTGCTCCGGAAACGGGGTCATGGCGCGGTGGGCCACAACATGCCGAGCGCCGTGGCGGCGATGCGCTTCGACGATTTGCCTAAGCCGAAGCAGAGCGCGGTATCATCCCACGGGTCCACCTCCACGCGCTTTGCGCCAGCGCGAACGCCGTCGCGTAAACAGGGTGTCCCGGCCAGTCGCTTGAGTTGCGCAAATGTTATGGCTTCGGGACTTGGCACAATGCGTCCCCTCCTGATGCGCGAAGCGCGGGAGCTTGGACGCGATTCTTGGGCCAAGCCGCACGGGGCGATCGCGGATGACCCCCTCACGGAGATGATGCGCAGCACGAAATTCAGGGTCAAGGTCGAGTTGCGTCACCGCAGGCAAATGTTGTCGGCCGACGAGATGCGTCTCACGAACACCAGAGCAGGTTGGATTCCGGTTCCTACCGCTGCTCCATTCGGCCTCATCACAACCTGTCTCTCCTGATCAGGCCATCGCGCTAAGGCGCAGGTTTTCTGCGGTTTCCGGCCGCCACCTTGATGGTGCGAATTCGGAACGAGGGCTTGCTATCTCTCCGCAATGCCGGAGACTCTCCGGACCTTGAGGGTTGGGCGATTTACCCAACAAGCTTAAACCCTTGATCGCGAATCGTTCCTGGCGGAACCTGCTGCAGTGTTGTGCCTTCTCACTGATGGGGGTGGTACCGCTCAACTTTCTCCTCGCCCTCAAGCTCGGCATGCACCAGCCTGACCTTTCCCCCTGACCGGGATCCACCTGTGATGAGAGAGTTGGCCTTCTTGGAAGGAGGCAGGAATGCCCAGGTACGGAGGAGCAGATCATCAGGCTGTTGCGGCAGGCGGAGGTGGAACTGGCGCAGGGCCGGCCGATGGGCGAGATCTGTCGCGGGCTTGGGGTGTCGGAGGCGAGCTTCTATCGCTGGCGATCTGAGTACGGCGGCCTGAACGTGGATTAGGCGCGGCGACTGAAGGACCTTGAGCGCGAGAACGCGCGGCTGAAGCGTGCGGTAGCGGAGCTGACGCTCGACAAGCAGATCCTGAAAGAAGCTGCGGAGGGAAACTTCTAGGCCCCGAGCGCTGGCGTGCTGGCGTGCGGCATGTGCAGTCGGCGCTCGGGGTATCGGAGCGTCGGGCCTGCCGCACGCTGGGCCAGCCACGCTTGACGCAGCGCAAGGTTCGGATGTGCGATCCGACGAGACCGCGCTGACTGATGCGGTAGTGTCGTTGGCGGCGTAGTATGGCCGCTACGGCTACCGCCGGATCACCGCGCTGCTGCGGGCGGAGGGCTGGCGGGTGAACGCCAAGCGCGTGGAGCGCATCTGGCGGCGCGAGGGGCTGAAGGTGCCGCGGCGGCAGCCGAAGCGGGGCCGGCTATGGTTGAACGACGGGTCCTGCGTTCGGCTGCGGCCGTGCTGGCCGGGACATGTCTGGGCGTATGACTTCGTGCAGGACCGGAGGCATGACGGCCGGCGGTTCCGCATGCTGACGGTGATCGACGAGTACACGCGTGGGTGCCTGGTGATCGTGGTGGCGCGGCGACTGACGTCAGGCGGCGTGCTGCAGGTGCTGACGGATCTGTCTGTCGAGCGCGGACCGCCTGGGCACATCCGCTCTGACAACGGGCCGGAGTTCGTGGCGAAGGTGGTGCGCGGTTGGCTCGGCCGCGTCGGTGTGACGACGCTGTTCATCGAGCCCGGCAGCCCCTGGGAGAACGGCTACAACGAGTCATTTAACGGCAAGCTGCGGGATGAGCTGCTGGACAGGGAAATCTTCTATTCCTTGCGAGAGGCGGAGGTGCTGATCGAGCGTTGGCGACGGCACTACAACACGGTCAGGCCGCACAGCGCGCTGGGCTACCGGCCGCCGGCGCCGGAAGCGGTGTTGCCCTGGCCGTCTGGCCCCGCCTAGGCTGCCGCTCCGGCAGGGCTAGCCGGCCCCAGGCCACAACACGGGCCAAGTCTCTCATAGTCCGTGGCCCCCGATCGGAGGCAGGTCATCGGCGCCCAGCGGATGTGCCGTGCCGGTATTGGCGAGCAACTCCAACGCACGCCAGCGACTTCGCCGCGGCCTACAACTTCGGCTGCAGGCTCAGTTGCCTCCGCGGCATTAAAGCTGAGAAGTTCATCTGCAAGGCCCGGGCGATCAAGCCGCAGCGCTCATGAACCGTACCACCACATGCCGGGACGCGTGACCGCGCCGAGGCGAGCAACGAGCGCGAGTCCCCTATCGGCTCAATGTCGCTCAGCCAAAATCGGCCGGCGCTTTGCCAAACCGGCGGCGGAATGCCGCAGCGAAACGGGCGGAATTGGTAAAGCCGTATCGATTTGCGACCAGCCCGACAGGCACGGCGCCCCTGTGGCGGCTCAGCTCCGCGTGGGCTGCCTCCAGGCGAAACCCGTGCAGCACGGCAAGCGGCGTCAGCCCCCGGAACTTCCTGAATGCTGCGTTCAGCGTTCGCACGCTGCATCCCGCTGCCGCTGCGACCTCGGCGATGCGAACCGGATGGGCAGCGCGCTCGCGCATGAAGTCCTCCGCGCGCCGGACATAGGCGGACACCGCCGCTCCCTGTCCGACGTCCAACTGGTCCGTGTAGTTGTGCGGCACGGCGCGCAGGATCAGCGCCAGCAGGTGGTCGGTGGTTGCGGCAAGCGCGATCGGGTTCCCGGCCACGCCGTCCAGCCGCCCAAACTCGTGGACGACGAAGTCGAGCTGCGCCTTGAGGCTGACCGCCAGGCCGCCATCCCATCCCACCGAAGCGCGGAACTCGATGGGCTGGCGCAGGCGCCTGTCCAGCATCTGCTCCAGCGCCCCCTCGATTTGCGTGGCCTTGACGAAGACATTGGTTCGGACGCTCTCGTCGCTGGTCACCAGACGCGTGTCGGGGCCAAGCCGGTAGACGAGCCCGCCGGATGCGGTCACCGTCGTGCGATCACCGCGCCGGATCAGCGTCAGTGTGCCCTTCGACGGCATCCGGAAGCCGAAGAACTCATCGTCCTCCCCCTCGACGGAGACGGCTGTCTCGAAGCAACTCTCACCGTAGCTGGCCATGATGGCCCCCGCGGAGCGGATGGCCACGCCAAAGATGGGCTCGCCAAACTGCATTCGCAGCAGAGCGCGGTCCCGGAGTTCGTACCGGAGGTGCCGGCTCGAGCCCGGAAGGCGACTGCTCACCCTGGACCGATGATCAAGCTCGGCCGGATCGCTGACGTGAGTGGTGTGAAACATGGTCCGCGAGGCAGCATGGGGGGGAAGCGCGGAAAGCAGCATGGCAGCGATCCAAAACGAATGAACACTGATTGTGCGTGAATGCTGGCCCTTCGGAAACTTGAAAATACAGACCTGCTCATTGAACCGCGGGATTGGACCGTACGAACACTGCGACGGGCCTGATTCGAGTCACCGAATCCGTCACCCTCCGTGCAAAGGCGACCATGTTTGTCGACCTGTAATACGATCCTAGCCGGTGGTGATCCCCTACGATACGAAGCGCACAGCCAGTGCATGCCAGGTGCGGCTGCTGGTGGGTCTTCCGTGCCCTCCGATCCGGCGCCGGACCCTCTCGATCGACCGCGGAATCTGCGCCATCCTGCATTTCCTGGCTCGCAACCCGTTTTGGCAGTCCGCCGAAGCGCAGCGGATCATGCCCTGGAAGCGCGGCGCATTGCGTCCAGTGGCGTTTCGCCGAAGCGGCGACGAAATGCACTGGCGAACCGGGACGCGTTGGTGAAACCGTATCGGCGCGCGACGGCCCCGACCTGGGTATCGGCCGCGTCGCGACACAGTTCGGCATGCACCTGTTCCAGCCGAATGGCGTGCAACGCCGCCAGCGGCGTGCGGCCGCGGAACCGCTTGAACACGGCGCCCAGGGTCCGTACGCTGCATCCTGCCGCGGCCGCTATGTCGGGTATACGCAGCGGCTCGGCGCCGTGCACGCGCATGAACTCCTCGGCACGCTGGACATAGGCGGGCGCAGCGCCATCAGCGCCAAGATGCAAATGCTCGGAATGGCTGTGCGGTGCGCCGCGCAGGATCAGCGCGACGAGGAGGTCGGTCGTCGAGGCGAGGGCGACGACGTTGTCGGCGATGCCGTCGGGCCGCTCAAATTCTCGCATCACCAGATCGAGTTGGAACTTTAGACTTCCCGCGAGCCCATCGCTCCAGGCCAGGCTGGGCCGGAACTCGAGGGGCTTGCGAAGGCGGGCGTCGAGC
Organism: Falsiroseomonas sp. HC035; assembly: GCF_050563525.1. Taxonomy (NCBI): domain Bacteria; kingdom Pseudomonadati; phylum Pseudomonadota; class Alphaproteobacteria; order Acetobacterales; family Roseomonadaceae; genus Falsiroseomonas; species Falsiroseomonas sp. HC035. The sequence goes on along the minus strand of NZ_JBNXUN010000021.1, from coordinate 3,483 downwards.
ATGTGTTCCAGCGCCTGCTCGACCTCCGCGACCTTGATGAAGACATTGGTGCGCAGGCTGTCGTCGCTGGTCACCAGGCGCGTGTCCTGGCCGGGACGGAAGACGAGGCCGCGCGATGCGGTGCCGGTTGCCGCTTGCCCCTGCCCGATCAGCGTCACGTCGCCGTGGAGAAGCGTGGCGAAGCAGAAGAAGTCGCCATCGCCCTCGATCGACACCTCCGTCGCGAAGCGGCTTCCACCGTGGCTCGCGACGATCGCACCGGCGCTGCGTGTCGCGAGGCTGAAGATCGGCTCGTTGAAGCGCATGCGCCAGAGCGAACGGTCGCGAAGCTGATACCGGTAGGCACGGCCTGATCCAGCAAGACGATTGCTGACGCGCGAACGGCCATCAAGCTCCGCCGGGTCGTTCGTACGAACGACGCTGAACGTCGTGAGCCTGTCGAAGTGCGTCGGCAGTGCGGTCAGGGGCATGGCTGGCTCCCTCGTAAGGCGCAACCATGCACGCGCGCCAGCCCTGGCTCACGCCCATCCTGGACAGTTTCGGCATCGGCAGGACAATTCCGGCGGGAAAGCCGATGCCGTCGCTGAGTCGGGCCTCATCCGCGTGTCCGGGGCATGCAATCAGGGGTGGTCTCCGGAGCACGCCAGCCATGAGCGAACTGGGCCTGAACCCTTACTTCCGCGCAGCCCGCAACCCATCGGCCAACGCAGGCCAGCCCCACAGGTCCAGCCCCGCGTGGCGCTGCCCTGCCGCTGATGGCCATCGCAGTGCCCTGCCGGAGTGCTGCCGCTGTCGCGCACCAACGTGGAGCGGGTTTCGGCCGTGATGCCGCCAGGCAGGGCGCCCAGCCCCGCTGCGGCGCTGGCGGGCTTCCGATGTGCATGCGCTGCGCCGATCGCGGCGCCGGAAACGCATATGCATGCCGCCCACCCCGTCGCCTTGCCATGCCGTGGCCATTGCCTGATTGCGCTGCCTGCGCCGGCTGGCCTGGCAGGACGCGGCTCGGCGAAGCCGCGGCAGGTGGCGTCCTGACCCACCCTCTCAGCAAGCGGCCGGCGCCCGCCGCCCACGATCTGGCGTCGATGCCGCCGGCATCGGTGCGGCGCGGGGCGCAACCTGCCGGCTTGCAGGTCCGCCCGGCCGTGACCGGCAGCATCGTCGTGCTGATCGCCGGTCATGGCGCGATCCAATCCCATGCTGCCTTCACCGAGGAGATGGCTGCTATCCTTGGCTCCTCCCGCACCTCGGCCATGATCATCTGCGTGCTGAGCGGAAGCAGTTGCTTCGTCGTCAGCACGCTGACAGGCCAGCTGGCCGACGGCTTCGGTGCGCGGGTGCTGGCGCACGTGCTGCTGGTGGCGACGGCGCTGGACATCGGGCTGGCGCGGCAGGACGCGCTCGCGCTGCTCGCCCTTCTTGGGCTCGGCGCCATCACCGGGCGCTTCGCGCTTGCCGTCGCGTTTCGGTGGCGACCGCCATTGCCTGTCCACGGCGTAGCCAGTCTCGCCGGGCAGGCGCTGCCGCTCGCCCTCATCGCGGCGCTTGGCATGGCCGGGTCGCCGCTGCTGGCATGGACCGGTCCGCAGGGGGGCGGGCGATGATCCAGGGGGATGTCACGCTCGGCCCGGCTGCTGCGCTGGTCGGCTTCGCGCTTGGATACCTTGCCTTGATCGCGGCGCCGGGGCCGAACATGTTCGCCATCGGCTCGATCGCGTCACTCCGCGGTTTCCAGGGCGCGCTGCCGCTGTGCCTGGGCATCGCCGCGGGCGCGGGTGCGCTGGCCGTGGCCCTGGCCCTGGCTTTCGACCTCCTGGGCCACGACTCCGGATGGGAGGATGCGGGGCGAAAGATCGCCGCGCTGCTTCTGTTGCTGGTGGCGATCCGGGTGGCGCTGGCACCAGCACCGGCAGTCTGCGACGGCCCGGGTGCGGCAGCCCCGTCCGCACGCGACGGTGCGCTCGCCTTCGTGACCGGGCTCTTCGTCGCCGCCTGCAATCCCGCCACCGCCACCTTCTTCACAGCGCAGTTCCTTGGCGCCGTGGGCGCCGGACAGGCGATGCCCATGGTCCTGGCCCTGGTGCCGCTGCTGGCGCTGGTCGGCAACGGACTCCTCGCCGCGTTGTTCGCGCGGCCCGCCGTGCGGCAGTTGATGCGGCGCCGCTACCGGCTTGCCTGCCTGGTGTCGGCGGCGGTGCTTGTTGGGATGGCGGCGGGAATGCTGCGCCTCCGGTGGTTCGGTTGATCCAGGTGGAAGGCGACAACACCGTGCCGAAGGGCCACGACGATCATCGCCAGGAACGTCGCTGTGGCCGCCATCCACGCCGCCGCCCGGATGCGACGTCGCAGATGGTCCACCGCGTTGAGCGCTGCCGAGAACTCACCCGGTTCGGGGCAAAGCTGCCACTCGGACCTGATCCATGTCCGGATTTTGGCCTCGGCCTTGCGGGCAGATGCGGTGGGCGTGTTGGACATGGCGTTGTTGAACGATTCTTGCGCGGTGCGGCATGACAGCGCCTCGCAGGTCCTCCGCAGTGATGGCGGAGCCGGTTGCGTTGCAATGGGCAGCACGCAACCGACGCCGCCAAGGATCCTGCCTTCTGGTCGGCCCATCCCCAAGATCGCCCGGTGCTGCACGAGTCCGCGGAGTGCAGCCACCTTGGCGTGCCGGCAGAAGCACCTGCCGGTGCCGGGACGGAACGCCGGAGCCTTGTCCTACGCCGCGGACAGCATGCGCTCGCGCGCCTCGGTGGTCAGCTCCATGGCCTTTTCCGCGGCCGCCTGGGCCCCGGTCAGGTCGCCGCGGCCAGTCAGCAGGTTGGACAGGTCCATCCAAGGTTGCGGGTCCTCGGGCGCGGCCGCCATGGCCTGCGTCAGGTAGTCGCGCGCCATGTCGAAGTTGCCGCGGCGGATTTCGATTTCAGCGGCGCGGCGCAGGAACACCGGCGAAGGCTCCGGCCGCAGGGCCATTGCCTCCTGGACCTTGGCCAGCGCCTCCTCGTTGGAACCCTGGAGCATCAGCTGGTTCGCAGCCTCCATCCGGCACCACGGGTCGTTCGGGTCGGCGACCATCGCCTGATTGAGCCAGTCGGTTGCGGCCGCGGTGTCGTTGCGGCGGAACGCAATCTCGGACTGCCGGCGCAGGAAATGCACGGGGTTGGTGAGCGGTCCTGCCAGGGCTTTCGTCACGGCCTCCTCGGCGCCGTTCAGGTCGCCTTGGGCCATGCGCTGCGACGACAGTTCCAGCAGGACCCAAGGATCCTTCGGATCGATCACCAGCGCCTGGTCGAGGAACTCCAGACCGGCCGTGTAGTTGCGCCGGCGGGCCTCAATCTCGGCACGGCGGCGGTAGAAATGCACGGACGGCACCCGCGCCAGCCGGATCGCCTCCTGCGCCGCCTGGTCGGCCCCATCGAGGTCGCCGGCCGCCAGCAGCACATTCGACACCTGGAACTGGCACCAGGCGTCGCCAGGGTCGGCCTCAAT
>NZ_JBNXUN010000020.1:0-72943 GCF_050563525.1 Falsiroseomonas sp. HC035 | reverse complement strand
CCGATGTGAGGCCGAGGGACAGGTCCTGCCGGTGCGGGTCGAGGCGGTCGGCCCTTCCGCCATGTCCTCCACTGCCTGCGCCGCGATCAATTCGTCGACCCGCTGCCGCAGGCGCCGTTCGGCGACCGAGGGCGGCTCCAGCAGCGTGCCCTGCGGGTTGGGCGCGCGCACCGCGGCCAAGCCCTGCGCCAGGTCCGGCCCGGGCCGCAGGGTGCTGAGCCGCAGCGCTAGCGCGTTGCTCTCCAGCGGCACGATGCCCTGGCGTTCCCGCGTCTCGGCCATCTCCGCCTCCAGCCATTCCGGCAGGGGCAGGCTGGATTGGCGCGTCGGGCGGGGCGGCTTCGCCCGCGTGCCCTGCTCACGCTCCATCCGCCAGCGGAAGCGCGCGAACAGCGGGTCGTCGGGGTGGAAGACCGTGGCGCGCTGCGTGGCATAGGGGCCGGCCTGCGGGTCCACCCGCGTGGCGCGCGCCACCATCTGCTCCAGCCAGGGGCGGGACCGCACATGGGTCAGCGCCGCCACCACGGAAACCTCCGGCGCATCCAGCCCCTCATAGGCCATGGCGACGGTGACCAGGATGGAGGGTTCGGGCGTCAGCCGGAAGGCGGCGAGTGTCTCATGCGCGTCGCGTTCCTGGGAGACGGCCAAAGCCACCGTCGCGGCCTGCGCCGGCGGCACCCAGCCGCGCAGCGTCTCCTGGTAGCGCCGCGCCTGCACCTGGTCCGGCGCCACCACCAGCAGCTTGCCGAGGCCGCGAGCCGGGGCATCCAGCGCCCTTTGCGCACGGCGTTCCGCGCGCAGGCTCCGCGTGGTGTCGAAGGCGCGGCGCAGCAGGGCGTCGGCGAAGCCGGTGCGAAGGGCGGTGAACAGGGCAGGGCGCGTCGCCTCATGCGGTGCCGGGGCGCGCAGGCGGTGCGGACCGAGATGCGCGCGCGCGCCCTGCGCATCCTCCGGCCCCAGCCAGGAGGCCTCGCCATCCAGCGCGCCGAAGGACACCGGCAGCACGGCGCGCTCCGCCAGCGCCCGGGCGCGGCTGTAGCCGATAACGGCCCAGCCGGGGGCGGCGAGGTCCACCTCCTCCCGCCCCCCGCTGCCGCGGCGGTAGGGCAGCCACAGGATGCGGCGGCCATCGGCACGCTCCAGCGTGCCGGACAGCAGCAGGCGATGCGCCGCCAGGCTGAACAGCGGCTCGATGGCCGCCGACCAGCCGGCGGCGTCGTCGGCCTCCCCGCCCGCATTGTCGTTGTGGCCGAGGCTCGGCAGGTGGTGCACCTCGTCCACCACCAGCAGGGTGCGGTGGCGGCGGAACTCGGCCAGGTGCAGGTCCGGCGCGGCGGCGATGCCCTGGTAGGTGGTGACGTAGCCGGCCAGGCCACGGCAGGGGTCGGGGGCGTTGTCGGCGGCGCGGACGGACAGGCCATGGCCGAGGGCGCTGCGCCAGGCGGGATCGGCAAAGGCTTCCTCGGCCTGCAGGCGCAGGCTGTCGCGCGGCACCACCCAGCAGATGCGCTCGCACAGGCCGGCGCCGATCAGCGCCTGGGCAGCGATGACCGGCAGCAGGGACTTGCCGCCGCCGGGCGTGACGGCGGCGAGGATGTCACTGACGCCCGAAGCCTCGCCCGCGGCGATGGCGCGGACGAGGCCGAGCAAATCGGACTGGTGGCTGCGGAGCGGGCGTGGGGACACGCGGGTGGAACTCCTGGCAATCAAGCCAGAATCCTGATTCCTCAGCAGATTCCTGTCCAGCATGCTCGCGCGCGATGGCGGTGAGGTGGAGCGCCGGGGGCGCAGGCCTCCGCGGAATTGCCGTAGCTCAGCTTGGGCTCAGGGCGAGGAGAGGCACGGGCCTGTTGGTCATCAGCTGACCTTTGGCCGCCGACGCGGCCTTGTTCTGGAGGCCTGCGGCCTCCCGGGCGTCCAGGCGACCCTGCGGGCAGCCGGGCCGGTGTCCCCGACATTCAGCAGCAGAATGCCGGGAGATACCCCTCCGGCCCCGCTGACCTGGACCCCCTCCCTCCGCTCACTGGCGCGGGCCTCGCCCCCGAAAAGCTGTCGCTTTTCGAGGAGAGACCAGATGAGGAAGTCCAGCACCACCCACACCACCGCCAACACCGGCACCGAGCGCGCCGACCTCTACCAGACCGTCACCGACGCCATCCTGGCCGAGCTGGAACTCGGCCTGAAGCCCTGGCGCCGCCCCTGGCGCACCACCGGCGCCGGCTTCCCCCTCCGCCACACCGGCCAGCCCTACCGCGGCATCAACACCCTGGTCCTATGGATGGCCATGTGCGCCCACCGCTACACCTCCCCCTACTTCATGACCTACCGCCAGGCGCAGGAACTGGGTGGCCAGGTCCGCAAGGGTGAGACGGCGACCACCGTCACCTACAGCGACACAATCCGCCGGGTGGAGGAGACGCCCGACGGCGAGGAGGAGGAGCGGCGCATCTGGTTCCTCAAGAGCTATGCCGTGTTCAACGCGGGCCAGATCGACGGCCTGCCCGAGCGCTACCACCCGGCCAGCGACCCGGCTGAAGCCGCACCGGTGCAGCGGATCGAGGCGGCGGAGCGGTTCTTCACCGACACCGGGGCCGACATCCGCCCGGGCGGGCAGCGGGCCTTCTACACCCCCAACCTCGACTACATCCGCATGCCAGCGATCGCCGACTTCATCTACCCGGAGGCCTACTACGCGACGCTGGCGCATGAGATGGGCCACTGGACCGGCCACCCGTCGCGGCTGAACCGGGAGACCATCACGCGGAGGCACAGCGAGGAGGCGCGGGCGGTGGAGGAGATCCTGGCGGAACTCACTGCGGCCTTCACCTGCGCCTCGCTCGGCATCGACCACGACCTGCGCCAGGACAGCACCGCCTATATCGGCTCCTGGCTGCGCGTGCTGGCCAGCGACAAGCGCTTCATCTTCGTCGCCGCCGCCCACGCCCAGCGCGCCTGCGACTACCTCTGGAGCCTGCAGCCAGAGGAACACCAGATCAGCGGCGCCGCAGCCGAGTAGCCGGCGCTCAGGCACCCGGCGGCGTCACCCACGCCGCCGGGTAAGAACATCACTGTGGTCAGCGATCCATAACGGGCGGAGCTACCGAAGGCCGCCAACCTTGCAAACGGACCAAGTGAGGCTCATGTGGTCTCAACTGGACACGGACCTCGCCCATGGAAGCCGCCATCGCTGATGTCATCCGAGTGCTCGGGGTTACACCCTCGGCCGGACGATCCGCCGACCCGCTGCGTTTTGCCCGTCAGCTGCAGGATGGCCTGCCCATCCGCGCCCTTCTCCGCCTGGCCGAGGCGCTCGCGCCGGGCGACATGCAGACCCTCTACGCCTTCGTCCCCAAGGCTACCCTGGCGCGCCGCCAAAAGACGAAGCGCCTCTCCGCCGAGGAGAGCGCCAAGCTCGCCCGCGTCGCCGGCGTCTATGCCGTTGCGCGGGATGTCTGGGGCTCGGACGACGAGGCGCGCGACTTCCTTCAGCGCCGCCACCCGCTGCTCGACGACGACACGCCCCTTTCCGTCGCCCTCGGTTCGGATGTCGGCGCGCGCCTGGTCGAACGGATCCTCGGGCGACTGAGGCACGGCACGGCGGCGTGACGGCGCAGATCCTCGACCGCACCCTCACCTGCTATCGCATTGGGGATCCTGCCGGGGCCTACCCGATCTTCGACGCGACCGGCTCCCGTCTCGCGCCAGGACGCTGGAACACGGACACCACGCCCGTGATCTATGCGGCCGCCAACTACTCGACCGCCATGCTCGAGAAGCTGGTCCACGGCGCCGGACGCCTGCCGCCAAACCAGCACTTTATCACCATCACCATCCCGCGCGGGCTGACCTACGAGGTCCTCAACACCGCGGCGCTGCCCGGCTGGGACGCGGCCGACGAGAGCGTGGCCCAGGCTTACGGATCAGCCTGGGTCCGCGAAGCGCGTTCCGTAATCCTCATCGTCCCGTCTGTCGTTGCCCGCGTCGACGACAACATGCTGATCAATCCGGCGCACCCCGAGTTCCGGCACATTACCACGAGCCTGCATCAGCCAGTCCATTGGGATCGGCGCCTCCTCGGCTCGCCGAGGTAGACCGCCTGGGCCGCTACCGCGTCCGGCGGATGTGGATGAGGTTCGGGCAGGGCTTCAGGTTCGGATCCCGCGTCGATGCCGCGGAGCGGCTGGACGTGACCCGCGCAGATCACGCCTTGCCCCGCTCGGCGAGGTGCCGGTCGAGCATCGGCACCAGAGACCGCTTTGCACGATGCTGCGCCCGCAGCGCCGTCACGAAGGCGGCGTGCTTCTCGGCGGGCTCGAGCACCGCCAGCCGGCCCAGCAAGCGGCATGCCTCCTCGTAGCCGCGCCGATCCGTCAGTGCGATCTGCTGTTCGACGACGTGGCGGTACGCCCGGCACGCCTCGGCGGGCAGCGAGGCCTCGCTCGCGCGGGCGAGGCGCAGCAGCAGCGTGCCCGGCACGGCGTGATGCCAGGCGAGCTCCCACGCCTCTGGCAGGCGCTCGGCCGCCATCAGGATCTCGATCTCCAACTCGATGGAGGCTGTAATCCGCCAGCGATCGACCTTGCCCGCCCCGCCTCGGCGCGTACGCACGACGCCGAGCGACCGGTCCGCCGCGTCCGGCATCTCCAGCGCCTGCAGCGCACGAAAGAGGCTGAAGGCCGGCACCCGCTCGAAGCCACACCACAGGGCCGCGATGGCGTCCTCCCGCCGACCGGCCGCCACGAGACGTTCGCCGAGGAATTCGACGAGCGGGGTGCCGCTCGCATCGTCGAACAACCAGACGCCCTCCTCTGCCACCTGCAGCGCTATCTGTGAACGTTCCTGGTCCAGGCAGAAGCGTGCCAGCGCCAGATAGTCATGCGCATGCACGAGGGCAGCACGGCGCAATGCGATCCGCCGCTCAAAATCACCGGCACGCTCGGCAAAGCGGTCCAGGATCGCCGTCAGCCGGCGCCGGTCAGCGGGCTTCGGGTCAGTGGCGTCGCGGCCGACCGGCGGAAGCCGGGCATGGGCCGCCTCGGCAAGACGCCGGTATTCGGCCAACCCGGTCTCGCCCAGAAGATCAGCGTAGGTCTCGTCGGATTGGGCGAAGGTGCCGAAGGCGTCGTCGTCCCAGGCGCGCTCGAAGAGTTCCGCCGCGAGGACGTGTGGATCGGGGCGCAGCACACGACAGGCGTCTCGATGAAGTGCGGCGGCGCGCTCCAGCACCTCAGTAGCGCCATCCTCGACCTCGTCCATCATCTCCAGCATGCCGGGGAGGTCATCGAGCACGGTCTTGACTAGGTCCTTGGCCTCTCCTGCGGCACCGCCGGCGATGAGGGCTGGGATCCCTTCCAGCGTGTCGAGGATCTCCTCGAGCCATGTGTCGGTGTCCTCGACGTAGCCGGACGGACGCAGGGCGCGGCCGAGCGCATGGCGTAGTCGCTTGGCGTGGTCTGCCACGGGCGCGACTGCGGCGCTGGCCGCGAGGTCGAGGCGCCGCAGGATTGCGGGGTGGTGGTCCGCCAGGTCGAGCAGCATGTCGGCAAGCCGCTCCGCCCCCAGCGACAGCAGGTGGGCACGGATCGAGGCGCGCGGGTCCGGTGCATCGGCCGGCGCCGCGTTCGCCGCGAGCGCGACGGCGACGAGGTGCTTGCACCAGCCTTCACGGTCGAAGGCGGGGCAGGTGCAGTCACCGTCGAAGCGCGTGCCGCTTCCGCGCAGCCGAACCCGGTAGCTGTCGCTCCCCTGGACAAGCGCGAGCAGGTCGCCGGCCCCAGCCCCGATGGGCGTGACGACGCCGGACGCTGCGTAGGCCTCGCCGCGCACAAGAGCCGCATCGCCGGCCAGGATACGAAGACGATCAGGATCAAAACGCGGCATGGAGGGGCTCTCCGCGGCTCGGGATGCGCGGCCAACGCGTCATGTCCGCACCGGCTCCGCGACGCCACCCACCGGGACGGGCGCCGAGCTGGTATGGACGCCCGCCGACACGGGCCGGCTGACACGGATCTCGCCGAAGGCGGCGAGTTGATCGAGGGTGAGCTCGCCCTCGCGGGTGAGTTCCAGCCCCGCCACCAGCGTGCTGGCCAGCGCCGCCCGCCGCTGCAGGCAGGTCGCCATCCCCTCCCCTTCCCCGGGCAGCAGCACGGCCAGTGGCACGCCGCCTTCCGGCAGCTCGGCCAGTAGCGCTCGGATCCTCGCCAGCGCGTCCGGCACACGCCAGAGCGGCGGCGGGTTCGGTCGGTAGACGCGCTGGCGCATCGGCAGGGCGATCAGCCGCAGGCAGGCGCGCAGCAGTTCGGTGATGTCGGCGAGCGGCATCGGCTGCGGCTCCGGTGCCGGCGCGCCCTGCCCGAAGACCTCCCGGCCCAGCTGCGGTCGCCGCTCCAGCCAGTCGGCCATCGCCCGCACCGCCGCGCGGTCGGCCAGCCGCCGCCGCAGCGCGGCTGCCTCCGCCTGCGCCGCCCGGTCCGCCTCCGATCCCGCCGGCAGCAGCAGCCGCGAGCGCAGCAAGAGCAACCAGGCGGCCATGACCAGCCAGTCCGCCATCTGCGACAGCGGCACGCGCCGGCCCGTAATGGCGCGCTCCACCGCCGCGCCGAAGGCCTCGGCCAGCTCCACGACCGAGATCTGGGCGAGGTCGACCCGCTGCGCCCGGCCCAGCTCCAGCAGCAGGTCGAGCGGGCCCTCGTAGCTGCCGAGCCGCAGCGCCGGCGCGCCGGAGCTGCCCAGCTCGATGGGCCGGCGCTCGTCGAGGAGGGAGGCGTCGCCGTCATGGGCCATCGTAGAGCGGCCGCAAGTCGAAGCGTAGGTCGGGCCAGTGGGTGCGAAGGGCGACCAGCGCTGGCCAAGGGGTCCAGTCGGCGGACCAGAACCCGGCCCAGAACAGGCCCGGGTCGCGCCGGCGCGCGCCGCCCCGCCCGCCGATCGGCAGCTCCACCACGCCGCGCAGCGCCTCCGTCGTGCCCCAGTGCGACCACAGCCAGGCGCGGCTGTCCCGGTGATCGGGCCCGAGCCGCAGTAGGCGGTCGGGCACCGGCAGAAGCCGGTGCAGGTCGAACGGGCAGGCCCGGCTCTGCGGCGCCCGCTCGGCCACCAGCTGGCCACGGGCCTCGACGGCATCCCGGAGCTGGCCGGCGAGGATCCGCGCGCCCTCCAGGCTGATGGTGCGGCGGGCTTGCGGGGGCGGGGCGAGCAGCATGTGGAACCAGCGCTCGGCCGCGTCGCCGTGGTCATGCGTCCAGGGGATCACGCCGGCGCCGGCCGCGGCCGCCCGAAACAGCGCCACCGCCTCAGGCGCCCCGGTGACGCGGAGGTGGTGGTAGAGCCAGTCAGTCGCGGCGGGTGCCAGGAGCTTGACCTCCCCCTCCCCGGCCTGTGCCGTGGTCACAGGTCCAGCAGCCTCGTCGCGCTCTCCGTCACCAGCTTGGCGCGGCGGACGTAGCCGCGCATGGTCTTGAGGTCGCGGTGGCGGGTGTGGTCCATCACCTGCTCGTCGCGAGCGCCGGCCATATAGGCCTCGGTGACGAAGCCGGCGCGCAGCCCATGCGGCGACAGGCGCTCGCCGCCCTCCGCGGTGATGCGGGCGGCGGCGGCCCGCTTCAGGAGGATGTCGCGCACGGCGTCGCCGCCGAGCGCCCGGTGCTCGATCGTTCCCCAGCGATCGATCTTGCGGAACACCGGGCCGTAGCGGCAGTCGGAAATCTCGAGCCAGGCCTCGAGGGCGCGCACCGGGCAGGTCTCGGGGCGCTTGCCGCGGGTGATGCCGAGCTCGACCCCCCTGCCCTCCCCGTCGGTCTTAGAGGTGGGGATCAGCAGCCGCAGCCCGGCCTCGGTGAAGCGCAGATGCTCGCGCTCCACCGCCACCAGTTCGGAGCGGCGCAGCGCCCCGGCAAAGCCCAGCAGCAGCAGTGCCCGGTCGCGCAGCCCGGCGAGGTCGCCACCGCAGGCGGCGACGAGCTTCTTCAGCTCGGCCGAGGTCAGGGCGGCTGCCTGGCGCCTGCGGCTGCCATGGGTCCGAAAGATGCCGCGCAGCGTGGTGCGGATGGCGGGATGGCCGGCGGACCACTCAAGCCCGCGCAGGCGGTGGGCATGGCCGACGGCGGCGAGCCGGCGCTCGAGGGCGGAGCGGCCGTAGAGCGACGCCTGGGCGGCGAGATAGGCGGCCACCGCCGCAGGCTCGGCCGGCAGCGGCGCGCAGCCGGCGGCTTGGCACCAGGCGGTGAAGTGGGCCCAGTCGGTGGCGTAGGCGCGCAGCGTTTCGGGCGCCAGGGCGTCGCGGGCATAGGAGCGGGCGGCGGCGAGAGCCTCCGTACCGAAGGCGGTTGGCGCCGGGGCGGTGGCCGTTTCGCGGACCGCTATGGGCAATAGCGCCTCACTCATCGCGCCGGCTCCGCCCCAAACAGCCGGACGTCGTACGCGGACACGAGGGCGTCGGTACTGACCAGGGTGAGGTCCTCGACCCGGGCTTGCGCGACGAGCATGCGGTCGAACGGGTCACCGTGATGCCGCGGCAGGGCACCGGCGGCGACGCCGTGGGCGGCCCGGATCGGCAGGTGCTCCATCCCGGCCCGCTCGAGGATCGCGTCGATCCGCTCAAGCGGGAAACGCAGCCGCCCGAGCGCGGCCTTGCTGGAAATCTCCCAGACCGAAGCCGCGCTGACCAGGACCTCGTTGCCAGGTGCCGCGACGGCAGCCGCGACGGCCGCGGGCAGGCGCGCGGTGTCGGTGACGGTCCAGATGAAGATCTGAGTGTCGAGGAGCAGCCTCACGGATCCTTGCCATCGAAGGCGCGCGCCAGATCGTTGGGGAGCGGCGCGTCGAAATCGGGCCCGACCCAGACCGCGTCGCCGAGGAAGCCGAGCTCGCGCGGCTGGGTCCGCACCGCCAGCGGCACCAGGCGGGCCAGCGGGCGGCCGCCCTTGGCGATGACGATCTCCTCGCCGGCGGCGGCGCGGTCGACGAGGCGGGAGAGCTGGGTTTTGGCCTCGTAGAGGTTGACCTGGGACATGCGCGGCCTCCTGACCAACGTTGGTCTTACGGTTCCTGTGCCGCTCCTGGTCTGCCTTGGTCAACAAACGAGGCCCCCTGCCCCGGCCGGCTGGACTCTGGCGGAGAATCGCCATTGCGGCAAGCCTCGTCTCACCCGCGGTAAGCCGGACTTATCGCGGGTCATGAAGTAACAGAAATCCCGATCTTCTGCTGTCGGAGCATGTCCTTGGCGGCAGCCCGGCAGGCAATGCATGGCTGAGCCCGGGTGTCCGCCTCACTGGGCAGATATTCGGCTCCCGAGGAGCACACCCACGTCGGCTGGCAGAGCTCTGGCCGTGGATGGCCTGCCATCCATGCGTCAGGACGGAAAGCTTCGAGCCAAAACCCGCTCTCGCGTCATCTGCTGACGTTCTCGATCAACCGAAAGGTGCCGAACCAGGTCTGCAGCCATCGCAGCGATTGCCGCAATGGCGCGAGTCGGTCCGCGCACGGCCGCGCGGCGGCGCCAGAGCGCCCGACGGCGAAGACGGCTGGGCGGCCTTGTTCCGCCTCCCCATAGCCTCAAGGGCCGGCAGGCAGGGCGGTTCAGGCCGGGCGCTGACCAGCCTTCTCCACCTCCTCAACGAGATCGCCGATCCGATCCGCGAGGGCCTGCACCACGTCTTCGCCGACCGAGGTCGCAAAGCGGAACACCCACTGTCCGCCATTGCGCGTGAGCGTGCCGACCCGCCGGCCTCGGTGCACGACGTGCCGCCGTTCCGGGAGTGCCGCCCGAACACCGGAGCGATCCCCTGCCCTGCCTTCTGCTGAACGCACCAGGAGCTCAACCTGCTCCTCTGGATCAGGCGCGGCCCCCCTCGCCTCGGCGGCCCGGGCATGGGCATCAATGGCGTCGACGATCCGCCGAAGCACCTGGGAGTCCGACTCCAGCGCCTCCATGACGCGTCTGGCGCGCAGAACCGACAGGCGGCGTGGCTCGCGCAGGCGGCCGACGATCTCATCCGGAAACCGCGCCAGCCGGAGGTAGAGGCTCAGTGTCGAAGGGTCCAGGCCGAATTGCGCCGCGACGTCCTTGGACGGCAGGGCGAGCTTTGCCCGTACCGCGGCGAACCACCGTGCCCGCTCCAGGGCAGAGATGTCCTCGCGACGCTCATTTTCCGAGAACTGCACGCGGAGCATCGCCGGGTCGTCAAGGCCACGGACCCGCGCCAGCACCGGGCGCTCAAGTCGTCGGCAGGCCTCCAGGCGGCGGCGCCCTGCAGCCACCTCGAAGCTACGGCCGTCTTCGGACCGCCGGACGGTAATCGCGTCATTCTGGCCATTCTCACGAATGTCGGCGAGCAGGTCTTCGAACTCGGCCCCCGAAAAGGCGCCCGGCAGGCGGTCGCGGGGCAGCTCGTCATGGATCTGCGAGGGGTCGAGGAAGAGGAACTCGTCCACCGCGTCGCCGGCTTTGGTCGCTGCCGCTTTGGCCTGCCCGAGAGCCAGCTCAAGGTCGGTATTGCGGCCCGCCGCCTGCGCCAGTTCCGCCTCCAGGCGCGAGACGCGCTCACGAAGGCCCTCGGCAAGGGCGCCTAGCGCCGCAGCCGGCTTGTGGAGCCCGACGGCGGCAGTCGCGCGGGGCTCCGCAGGCTCAGCCGCGCGCTCCACCTCCGCAGCCGCGGATGGCAGCGCCCGCGACGCGGTCGCCGCGTGGTCCTTCACGGCCTGCGCAAGAGCTCCGAACTTGGATCGCTGTGTCACGCCACGCCCTCCCGCGCGACCGCCGCCAGCGAGGCGGCTTTGGTCAACTCCTGTTCAATCGCCCTGTTCACCGCGTTGGCGCTCGCCAGCACCCGATTATACGCAGCGCGGTCGGTGGTCGGCTCATACTCGTACAGCGTCTCCTTGCCGAACCCGGCCGTCCCCATGACCCGCGAGTTCAGGAAGGGGCTCGCCAGGACGGCATCGCCGAACCGGTCTCGGAGCAACTCCAGCAAAGCCTCCTGGCTGCGATCGGAGGGGTCGTAGGCACTGACCAGGATCTTGCTGAACACCAGGCCGAGCGCCTTGCCGAAGCCTGCCTGAAAATCCGACACGTACCCAGCCAGATGGCTGAAGAACTCCCCGGTCGAGGCGAGATCCGTCATCGTCGCGCGGGTTGGCACGATGATCCCGGTCGCCGCATGGAGTGCCGCCGTCATCAACATGTTCACGTCCGGCCGTGTATCAACCACCGCCAGATCGAACTGCCCTGCAACCGACGCCAGGAAGACTTCAAGTTCCTCGAAGTACAAGACGGCCTCGGGCTCGCCCGAGACCGCTCGACGCGACAGGCTCTCCTCAGCCTCAGCTAGGGCGGCCCCAGCAGGAACCAGGCTGATGGTCGGCCAATAGGTGGGCTGGCAAAGCGTGCCGCCGGGGATTGGCACACCAGCATCTCGGGCATGTGTCCACGCCGCAAAGCTATTCGCCCGCAGCACCTCTGTCGCGGGATCCAGCCCGAACTGCGCCGTCGCGCTGCCCTGGCTGTCCAGGTCCACCAGCAGGACGCGATAGCCGGCCAGCGCCATGTACTGCGCGAAGTGGACGCTACTTGTCGTCTTCGCCGATCCGCCCTTGAAGTTGGTGAAAACAACCGTTGGCAGCCGCTGCTGACTGGCCCCCAAGTGTCGTCGCGCACCGAGAGCCGATCGCGCTCGCTGGAGGTCGTCAAAGCTCAGACGCGGCGGCGCTGGACGGCCGGGCGCACCAACGGCTGCACGCAGCACCTTCTGAGGAACGCCCAGGAGCGTAGCGGCTTCCGGCATGGAGAAGGTGCGCAGGCGCTTTCGCTTCTCCGGCGCGTTTTCCACCTCGATCGCCGCGCGCTGGGTCGACCGCAGCACTTCTGCGATCTGGTGGAAGGTACCGGCCATACGCATTGGTTTTCCTGACATGCCTGTTCCCGGATCTGACCTGTTTGGCAGATTCCGAACCTGCACGAAAGGCACCACACCCCGCCAGATCCCGGAGTGTCGGCCACTGTGACATGGATGCATCCAAGTGGCACGGCGCGCCGCGCCTGGCTGCGGAGGCGGAGGCGGAGGCGAAAAACCGTAGCGCCCCCACAACTCAGATGCTCCCGCGCCGACCATAGATCGTCCGCCCGGATAAGTTGGCACCCCTGGCGGTTGGATGCATCCATGTTGTCCGCAGGCGATGCGATTCATGTAGACTCCTTCTAAGAGCGGCTTCCTGTAGGCGTTTTCCGCAGAGCCGGGGGTTAAGTCAGAAGTTTTTGGGTGCGCGAGAGGCTGCAGTTCCAACATGGATGCATCCACGTCGCTTCAGAACTGCCGCCACGCCGAGACGGGCGCTGCGCGCGAAAGTCGTCGCGCTCGTATGCTTGATGGTCGCCTTGCGCCCGGCGAATCGCGGTTGCAACGCGGCCGTGCGCAACCGGATGCGCCTGACCATCCCGTTGCGCGCCGGCGATGGGCAACATCCAGCGGAACAAATCATCCGCTTCTCCCACGATGCCGCACCTTGATCAGCGAATGGATCCGAGGGGACTTCGAAGGGATCCTGGTCTTTTTGTTCGACTTCGGCGCTCGGGATACGCTCGACAGCATCTGATTCAAGGGGGCGGGGGCCCCATCCGCGCAGTTCAGCGCGTGCCTGCACTGCACCCACAGGCCCTACGCGATTGCGCACTTCACGTGTCCGGCGACGCGTCCTGCGGGGCGCGCTGCCCCTCCGCCCACGGATTCTTTTCCAACAGCCGCTCCGGGCGACCTGGCGTCTCACCCGGGGCTGCGGCCGCGCGCAGTCTATCCCGGCGCGGTTGCTCTTCAGTCCAGCCTGACCGCCAGCGGCGCCGCAACCCTCGTCCAGCGCGCCAAGTCGTCGCGCAGCAGCGCGCCGAATTCTGCTGGGCCCGAGCCATTCGCGACCGCCCCCAGCGACGCCAGGCGCGACCGCACCAGATCGCTTTCCAGTGCCCGGGCGAATTCCTGGCGCCAGCGCTCGATGGCCGGTGCCGGAGTCGTCGCAGGGGCAGCGAGGCCGGTCCAGATGGAAGCCTCAAAACCCGGGACACCGCCTTCAATCATCGTCGGCACCTCCGGGATGGCCGGGAAGCGCACGCGCGACGTCACCGCCATCACCCGCAACTGGCCACCGGAGAAGCCAAGCACCGAGGGCACGGATACGAACATCAGCGCGATGCGGGACGCCATCAGGTCATTGAAGGCGGCCGCGGCGCCTCGGTACGGCACATGCTCGATGTTCAGCCGCTCGCGCGCCTTCAGGTCCTCCATGATCAGATGGGTATTGGTCCCGATGCCGGTGCTGGCGTAGGGCAGGGGCTGCGGCGCACGGCGGCAATGTTCGAGCAGGCGACCGAGGTCGGAAGCCGGCAGGTCCGGCGCCGCCAGCAGCGCCACCGGGCTGTCCGACAGGTGCAGGATCGGCGCGAAATCCGCGATCGGGTCGTAGGACAGGCGGCGGCCGATCGCCTTGGCGATGGTCAGTTGTCCGGCAGTGGCCAGCAGCAGCGTGGTGCCATCCGGTGCGGCACGCGCAACCGCCTCGGCCCCCAGCATCCCACCGGCACCGGCCCGGTTCTCCACCACGACGTTCTGGCCGACAGCCTGCGACACCGTCTGTGCAAAAAGCCGCCCCAGCACGTCCTGGCTGCCGCCAGGCGCGAAGGGCACCACCAGCCGCACCGGGCGATCCGGTGCCCATGCACCCTGGGCGTGGGCAAGGCCGGGGAGAATGAGTGAGGCGAGCAGCGCGCGGCGGGTAGCCTGCATGTCGTCAACTCCGGTCAGAGAACGAAATCGTGGCGCGTGTTGCCCTGCGGAGCAAATGCCGCATTCATCCCATGCGCCGACTGCCTCATGCGCCGCGGCCGATGCCGTCGCGCAGCATCGAAACCAGATCCTGTCCCTCCAGCGCCGCCAGCAGCGGATTTCCCCGCAGGTCGCGATGCCACAGCGTCTCCAGCAGCGTCACCGTCGCCTCCGTCCCCGGCATGGCGATGCTGCGAGCCGCCGCGAGCCACAGGTAGAAGGCCAGGCCATACGGCACGTCCTCCGTCACGTAGCGCGTTTCCATGCTGGACGGGCCGGCGACACCGCGGCCGGTCGCGGCAATGGCCTGGCCCATCGCGTGCAGCGGCCCCCGGGGCACGCCGCTGGCACGATGCAGGGACTCCGCCAGGGGCAGCACCTCCAGCCCGAAGGCGGCAGCGACCGCACCGCGCTCCGCCTCCAGCCTCGTCATGAGGCGGCAGGAGGCCTCGGTCATCAACTCGTACTGCGACCAGGCCTCGCCACGCTCGATCCGCGTGGCGTTGGCCAGCGCCAGCACGGCATGGATAATGGGGTTGGCATTGGCCAGCGCCGGCTGCAGGACGTTCGGCGCCAGGGGATAGTCGCGGCCGAACAGCGCCGCCGCCAGCACCGCAATCTCCGCCGCCGCGCTCGCCGGTACGGCGGCCACATCCACCGCGGCGCGGATGCCAGGGATGCGCACCCGGTCCGGCGCGATGCGACGCGCCGTCATCGGCGTGGTCGCCATCGCACCGACCGGCGCGCGCGGGCCCAACGCCCCTCGCATCGTCTCGAAGGCCAGCGGCGCCAGCGCGGCGGCCGGCGCGATCAACATCGGCAGGCCCCGTGGCGCCGCCGCCGCGATACGCGGCAGCAGGTCGGCCAGGGCGTAGGCGGGCACGGTGAGCAGGGCCACCTCCGCACCCTCCAGCGCCTCCGCCAAGCTGTCGGCGACACGCACCGGCACGGTACAGTCCAGCGCCCCCTCCGCCGTCAGCGTTCCGGCAATGCCCGTCGTGCCGCGGCCGGACGGCGACCAAAGCGAGACGTCATGCCCGCGGGAGGCAGCGAGGATGGCTGCGGCCGGACCGATGGCGCCGGCGCCGAGCACGCTCATCCGCACGGGGTTCTGGTCCATCCAGGCATGTCATCCACCCATCCGCAGCATGGTGCAGCCTCGCACCCGATGGCCGGGGCGGGAAGCGCTTGCGGCTTGCTCCCGCGGCAGTAAGGCCTAGGCTCGCGGCAATGGAGGATTGAGAGATGACGATTTCCCGCCGCATCCTGCTGGCCAGCCCCGTCCTGGCCATGGCGACACCTGCCAGCGCGCAGGGCGACTGGCCGTCGCGCACCATCCGCATCATCGTGCCAGCCCCCGGTGGCGCCGGCACTGCGGACAATCTGGCCCGCATCTTTGCCCAGGAGATGGAGAAGCGCCTGCCGCAGCGCGTGATCATCGAGAACCGGGGAGGCGCCGCCGGCAACGTCGGTGCCACCGCGGCGGCCCGCGCGGCGCCGGACGGCTACACCATCCTGTGGACCTGGGCCGGCACCATGGCGACGAACCCGGCCATGTACAGCGACATGCCGTTCGACCCGCAGCGCGACTTCGTGCCGGTGGTACTGCTCGGCAGCGTGCCGAACATCCTGATCGTCAACAACGACTTCCCGGCGCAGAGCCTTGCCGAGTTCACCGCCTACGCCAAGGCAAATCCGGGAGCCATCAACCACGGCACCACCGGCAACGGCTCCTCCATGCACCTGGCGGCGGAGTTGTACGGGCAGCGCAGCGGCACGCGGTTGACCCATGTGCCCTATGCCGCGCCAGCAGCGGCGACCACGGACCTGATCGCCGGGCGCATCCAGGCGATGTTCAACCTGGTCACCGGCGCCCAGCCGCTGGTCACCGGCGGCCGGGCGCGGGCCCTGGCGGTGCTTTCGCCCGAGCGTGTGCCGCAGCTGCCAGACGTGCCGACGGCGGCCGAACTCGGGATGCCCGGCCTGGCCTTCGGCACATGGTTCTGCCTGATGCTGCCGCGCGGAGCCGACCCGGCGATCGTGTCGCGGCTCAATGCACTGGCCAACGAAGTCCTGGCCGACCCAGAGGCCCGGCGCCGCCTGGAAGGTGCCGGCATGGCGCTGGATGGCGGCGGCACGCCGGAGCGGCTGGCACAATACCTGCGCGAGGAAATGGCCAGCCACGCCGAACTGGTGCGGATCTCCGGCGCGAAGGTGAACTGAAGCACCCGCAGGAGCCCGCCTTCCTCGGATGGCGGAAGAGGGTTAGGTGAGGGGGGCGGGCGCTGCCCACCCGCCTTGTCAACCTCGCGGCAGCAGCGGGTCGCCCAGCGTCAGCATAAGCCGGTTGGCATTGGCGAACATCGCGACGGAGTGGACGAGGTCGAGGATTTCCAGATCGTCCAGCCCCGCCGCGCGCAGCGGGGCCAGATGCGCGGCCGTCACCTGTCCCGGCGCACGCGTCAGTGCCTCCGTAAAATCGGCAATGGCTTTCGTGCGCGGGTCCGGCTCACCTGCCCAGCCCTCGTCCAGCAGGCGCTGCATCGCCGGCTCGTCCCCGGTCAGCTCGACGAAGCGCCTGGCATGGACGGAGGTGCAGAAGACGCAGCCATTGACCATCGAGACGACCGCCGTCGACAGCTCCCGGTCCGCGCGTGGCAGGCCGCCCTCCGCGTACATGACGATGTTGAACAGCGCGCCGCGCTCGCCGAGCGAACCCGGATCATGCGCCAGTGTCAGGAAATAGGTCGAACGCCGCTGCGCCGGCGGGCAGGCCTCCAACGCCGCGAGCTGCGCCGGCGTCGCGCTCTCGGCCTTCACCGGGGCGAGGCGCGGGCGCCAGCCGACGGGCTTCAGCGTGAAGCGGCTCATGGCACCGTCTCCTCCAGCATCGCGCGCAGCCCGGCGATGACGCGCACCTGGTAGGGCACGAAGGCGATGAGCTGCGTCGCCGCCACGATATCCCGCGAGGACAGGCCAAGCGCCACCAGCCCGTCGATATCAGCGCGCGAGGTCTCCTCGGGCGCCGCCGCCACCGTGTCCGCGTAGCGCAGCAGCGCAGCCAGCCGCGCACCATCCTCGGGAACGCCACCGGCCGCATCCAGCAAGCCCTGGTAATGCGCGGCCAGCGCTCCATCCTCCTCCCGCCGCGCCACGCGCAGTGCCAGGGCGGCACGGTCGGCCAGGCTCAGTCCACCCGGATCCTCCGGCAGCAGCAATTCGCGATGCGCGCCCTCGGCATGGCGCAGCGCCTCCGGCCGGCGGCGGCGCAGTGCCCCCAGCTTGCTGTCCGGCGCGAGGCCGAGGAGGCTGTCGATGAGGTCTGGCAAGCCTGTGTCTCCTCTCACGACCGGTCGGGCCACTCGTCGCCCAGAAGCTCGGGCGTCTCATAGGCTTCCAGCGTGGCGTAGTGGATGGCGCGGTCCTCGACGAACAGGGCGCGCGCGATGCCCTGCGCCAGCCGCTGCGCCCCGGCACTGACGGCCGGGATGTCACCCGAGAGCTTGCCGTGGCTCAACGTCGCCGGATAGTTGAAGCAATGCAGCCGGGCGAGGGCAGGGCAGGTGCCCGGCGCCTTTTCCTGAAAGGCGAAGGACGCATCAAGGTCGGGCGAGGTCGAAAGCTCCTCGTTCTCCTGCCCCGGCGCGGGCTGGAAGCGATCGCCCCAAAAGCGGATGTGCGGCGCAAGCAGCGCCAGTTCCGGGCGCGTCTCGAAGGCGACGCGGAAGCCGGTGGCGAAGATCAGGAAATCCAGCTCCAGCACCTCCCCGGGCGTCTCCAACCGGATCACCCCGTCCTGCACCGTGAGATCCCGGATCGGGCTTGCCAGGTGCAGGTGCGCGTGCGGATGGCGGGAGACACGCAGGGTGCTGTCCCGTGGCGGTGGCGTCTGGCTGCGCAGCACCAAGTTCAGGAAGCGCCACTTCCAGTCATCCGGCAGGCCTGCGAACCCATGCACCACGCCGGGGCTGCCGATTCCGGTGAACTTGTTCACCCGCGGCAGCGCCGGCCGCCGCACCAGCAGGTCGAGCCGGGCGCAGCCGGCCTCCAGCGCCGCCGCGGCATTGTCCATGGCCGAGGCACCCGCACCGACGACGCCGACCCGCTTGCCGGCCAGGGCGGCGAAGTCGATCTTGTCGCGGGAATGCGCGCGCAGGGCAGGGGGCAGCATGGCGGCAATCTCCGGCAGCCAGGCGCTGCCCAGCCCGTCACGCCCGGTCGCCAGCACCACCCGGCGGCACGGGATCCGCCCGGCACTGGTCTCCAGCACGAACAGCGCCTCCGTCTCCGGCCGGATCAGCGTGACCTCGACGTCGTTCTCGACCTTGATGCCCATGACGCGCCGGTACCAGACCAGGTAGTCCATCCACATGCCGCGCGGGATCTTGCCCATGGCGGCGAAGGCGGCCGGCCCATGCTGCGCCTCATGCCAAGCCCTGAAGGTCAGCGCCGGCAGGTCCAGCGCCGGACCGGTGAGCGTCTTGGGGGAGCGCAGGGTTTCCATCCGTGCATAGGTCACCCAGGGGCCTTCCTGCCCCGCCGCCGCACGGTCGAGCACCCGGATATTGTCGATGCCGAGCAGGCGCAGCGCCGCGGCGGCCACCAGCCCGCACATGCCGCCCCCGATCACCACCACATCCGCGACGTCCTGCCCCGCATGGTGGCGTGGCGGCACCCAGGGCCTGGCCGGCAGTTCCAGCCAGCCAAGATCCTGGCGAAGGCGCGCCTCCAGCGCGTCGAGCCCAGCGGGGACGCCCCTGGGGGCGTTTGCGGCATCCAGCATGAAGCGGGTTCTAGCGCGGCGTTCCGGCGCGAGTCACGGGGCTGGCCGGACGGCGGTCAGACGGCGCCGAAAAGCCAGGCCAGTACAACCGCGACCAGGATGCAGAGCGCAAGCCCGAGCCCGATGATGGCCCGATTGCTGAGCCGACGGACTGGTGGGGCGCGTGTCACACCATCCTCCCCATCCCGGCGACGTGCATCGCCATGTCAATCTCCCGTGCCGAGGAAGGTCCGACGCATCCACAGCGTATAGTCGGATTCGATGAGCATCAGCGCGGCGAAGACCAGGACCGCCAGCGGCGGCAGCAGGATGGCGTAGGCGAGCGCGAGCCGCTCCCACGCCATATGCATGAAGACGGCGACGATCAGCCCGGCCTTCAGGCCCATGAACAGCAGGATCAGCGTCCAGCGCAGCAGGCCCTGGAAATGGAAGTAATCAACCAGGTAGGAGAACAGGCTGAGGACGAACAGCCAGCCCCAGACCACGAGATAGATCCGGACCGGGTGCTGCTGCCCTTCATGATTGGCCGTTGGAGTCGCCGGTACCGTCGCGTGGCTCGCCGCCATGGTCGCCTCCTACCACAGATAGAACAGCGCGAAGATGAAGACCCAGACCAGGTCCACGAAGTGCCAGTAGAGGCCCGCGATCTCCACCATCTCGTAGCGGCCCCTGCGGCCCGTGAGGCCGCCAGGCCGCCCGTGGTCGAAGTCCCCGCGCCAGACCTTGCGCGCGACGACAAGCAGCATGATCACGCCGATCGTCACATGCGTGCCGTGGAAACCCGTGATGGTGAAGAAGGCCGCGCCGAATTGCGCCGCGCCCCAGGGGTTCTCCCATGGCCTGGCGCCCTCGTGGATCAGCTTCGACCACTCGAAGGCCTGCATCCCGACGAAGGTGGCGCCGAACAGCGCGGTCAGCAGGATCAGCGCCGCGGTCTTCGTCCGGTCGCGGCGATAGGCGTAGTTCACCGCCATGGCCATGGTGCCGCTGCTGCTGATCAAAACGAAGGTCATGATGGCGATGAGCAGCAGCGGGAAATTGGTGCCCGCGACCTCCAGCGCGAAGACCTCGCTGGGGTTCGGCCACGGAACGGTGGTGGAGGCCCGCACCGTCATGTAGGCCACCAGGAAACAGGCAAAGATGAAGGTGTCGCTGACCAGGAAGATCCACATCATGATCTTCCCCCAGGACGCCCCCTTGAAGGCGCGCTGGTCCGACGACCAGTCCGCCACCACGCCGCGCCAGCCAAGCGGGCGGACAGGGGCGGTGGCGTCGAGCGGTGCGGTATCCATCGGTCGGTCCTACCTGAACGGCGCGACGCAGAGCGCGACGAGCCAGTCGAGCGAGGGCGAGAAGGCGAGCGTGAAGAACAGCACGATCCAGGCCAGCAGCAGGAAGTGCCAGTAGACGGCGCAGAGCTCCACACTCAGTCGCAGCCTGTCATCCGGCACGCCCTGCCGCAGCTTCGCGCCGGTCCTCCCCAGCGCCACCAGCCCGCCGAGCAGGTGCAGCCCGTGCACGGCGGTGATGAGGTAGAAGAAGGCGTCGGCCGGGTTGCCCGTGGGCAGGTAGCCTGCCGTCGCCAGTTGCCGCCAGGCGGCGAGCTGGCCGGCGACGAAGGCGAGGCCCGCCACACCGCCCAGAAGCAGGCCGGAACCGGTGCCTTCCCGGTCGCCACCCTGCACCGCGCGCACCGCCCGTTGCAGCGCCAGGCTCGCAACAACCAGCACCGCCGTGTTCACCCAGAGCAGCCGCGGCTGCGGCGGCGGGCTCCAGTCCGGTAGCGCCATCCGCATCGAATAGGCGCTGAGCAGCAGCGCCATCAGTGCGGCGGCCACGCCGATGAAGACGCCGAGCCCGATCTTGGCCGCCGGCAGCGCCACCGCGCCACGCGGCGAGGCCACCTCCAGCGGTCCCGTCTCCAGCCACGGCCGGCTCGCGATGCCCTGCCGCATCAGCCACCATCCCGCGAAGGTCGCGAGCACACCCAGCAGCAGCAGCGTTGCCGTCATGTCGCAAGCCCCTTTGCCTCATGCGCCGGCGGCGGGTCGGCCTGGTTCTGCGGGACGAAGTCTTCCGGCGCGCCAGGTACCGAGTAGTCATAAGGCCAGCGGTGCACCACCGGCAGATCGGATCCCCAGTTGCCATGCCCCGGCGGCGTTTCCGGCGTCTGCCATTCCAGTGTCGTGGCGCGCCAGGGATTGGGCCCTGACGGCCGGCCGTGGCGCAGACTCCAGGCCAGGTTGAACAGGAACAGCAGCTGCGCCGCGCCCACCACGAGCGCAACCACGCTGATGAAGGCGTTCAGGTCGCCCGCCGAGGCCGGCACGAAGGAGGTTTCGCCGATGGCATGGTAGCGCCGCGGCACGCCGAGCAGCCCGAGATAGTGCATCGGAAAGAAGATCGCATAGGCGCCGAGGAACGTGATCCAGAAATGGATCTTCCCCATCGTCTCATCCAGCATGCGTCCGGTAATCTTGGGGTACCAGTGATAGATCCCGCCATAGATCACCATCACCGGCGCAACGCCCATCACCATGTGGAAATGTGCCACCACGAACATCGTGTCGGACAGCGGCACGTCCACCACCACATTGCCCAGGAACAGCCCGGTCAGCCCGCCATTGACGAAGGTTACGATAAAGCCGAGCGCGAATAGCATCGGCGTATTGAGGTGGATGTTGCCGCGCCACAGCGTCAGCAGCCAGTTGTAGACCTTGATCGCGGTCGGGATGGCGATGATCAGCGTGGTGGTGGCAAAGAAGAAGCCGAACCACGGGTGCATCCCGCTGACATACATGTGGTGCGCCCAGACGATGAAGCTGAGCGCGCCGATGATGACGATCGCCCAGACCATCATGCGGTAGCCGAAGATGTTGCGGCGCGCATGCGTGCTGATCAGGTCGGAGACGATGCCGAAGGCCGGCAGCGCCACGATGTAGACCTCCGGGTGGCCGAAGAACCAGAACAGGTGCTGGAACAGGATCGGGCTGCCGCCACCATGGCGCAGCCGCTCACCAAATTCGATCAGCGTCGGCATGAAGAAGCTGGTGCCGATCAGGCGGTCGAGCAGCATCATCAAGGCGCCGACGAACAGGGCCGGGAAGGCCAGCAGGGCCATGACCGTCGCAACGAAGATCCCCCAGACCGTCAGCGGCATGCGCATCAGTGTCATGCCGCGCGTGCGGGCCTGCAGCACCGTCACCACGTAGTTCAGGCCGCCCATGGTGAAGCCGGCGATGAACAGGCAGAGCGAGAGCAGCATCAGCACGATGCCCCACTCCCGCCCCGGGGTACCGGAAAGGATCGCCTGCGGCGGATACAGCGTCCATCCGGCCCCGGTGGGCCCGCCGGGGACGAAGAAGCTGGCGACCAGCACCAGCACGGCCAACAGGTAGATCCAGAAGCTCAGCATGTTGACGAAGGGAAACACCATGTCCCGCGCGCCGAGCATCAGCGGGATGAGGTAGTTGCCGAAGCCGCCAAGGAACAGCGCGGTCAGCAGGTACACCACCATGATCATCCCGTGCATGGTGATGAACTGGTAGTAGGCCTGCGGCTCGATAAAGGTGAAGGTGTCGGGGAAGCCGAGTTGCAGGCGGATCAGCCAGGACAGCACCAGCGCCACCATCCCGATCGCGATCGCGGTCAGCGAGTACTGGATGCCGATGGTCTTGGCGTCCTGGCTGAAGACATAGGTGCTCCACCAGCCATGCGGGTGCGGCAGCTCCATCTCCGGCACTTCTGCCGCCGGGATCAGGCCGCCGGGGCCGTGTGCGATCTCGCTCATCAGCTTGCCTTTCCTTGCCGGCCCGACAGCTTCCGACGCCGCGGGCGCACCAGGCCGGCCGGCCTTCTCATCTCGTGTCCTCGGTGATTTGTGCGAACCGGCGCTGGCCGCCGAGCCAGGCCTGGTACTCATCCTCCGTCTGCACGACGACGCGGCCGCGCATGACGGCGTGACCGGTGCCGCAGAGCTCGGCGCAAAGCACATCGAAGCTGCCGGTGCGGGTGGGCGTGAACCAGAAATAGGTCACCGAGCCCGGGATCATGTCCATCTTGGCGCGGAACTCCGGCACGTAGAAATTGTGCAGAACGTCGACCGAACGCAGCAGGACCTTCACGGGTCGCCCGAGGGGCAGATGGAGATCCTCGGCCTGGATGATCACATCGTCCTGCCCGGCCGGATCGGCGGGTACGAGGCCCAGCGGGTTGTCCGGCGAGACAAGCCGCGTGTCCACCGCGCCAAGCGTCCCGTCGGCGCCGGGCAGGCGGTAGCTCCACTGCCATTGCTGTCCGACGATCTCGATCTCGGTCGCATCCGCCGGCACCGTGACGAAGCGGTGCCAGACGAACAGGCCAGGCGCCAGCATCGCCGCGACGCCGAGCGCGGTCGCGACCGTCAGCCAGACCTCCAGCCGCTTGTTCTCCGGCTCGTATTCGGCGCGCCGGCCTGGCGTGTTGCGGAAGCGAAAGACGCAGTAGGCCATGAAGACCACTACGGCGACGAAGACGGCGCCGGTGATCCAGAAGGTGATGGTGATGGTCGCGTCGATGTAGTCCCAGTTGGACGCGATCGGCGTCCACCACCAGGGGCTCAGCAGGTGGAACACCACCGATCCGACGGCGACGAGGACCAGGATCAGGGCTACGGCCATGGCAGCCCGAACCCGGCCCAGAGCGGCTGCGCAGGTCCATGTTGCACAGCAGGGACGTGCGTCCCGCACGGGGCGGGAGGGCTGGTCGCACGTTTCCCTGTGCCGACTGGCTGTTCAGCCTTCGCCATCGTCCAACCCTCTGCGATGCATGCGCGAGCACGGTGTGCAGCAGGCAAGACACGTCCAAGGCACGGTGCCGGACGCGGCTCGTGCCGACAAGAAAAAATGCCGGCGGTCAGCGGCACGTGATCTGGTGGCTACGATGTACGCGCCGCGGGACGGCTGACCAGCACGACGCCAAGGCTGGCCGCCAGCAAGCCCAGCGCGGTCGCCGGCCCCGGCATCTCGCCCAGCAGGACGAAGCCGATCAGCGCCGCCGCCACCGGGCTGAGCCCACCAAAGGCGGCGGCCCGCACCGCGCCGAGGCGTGTCACCGCAGTCGCGAAGGCGACCGGCGCGATGAGGCCGGAGACACCGCCCTGGTAGGCCGCCTGAACCGCGATCTCCCGCCAGGATGCGCCCGCGATGCCCGGCTCCAGCACCAGCAGGTAGACCGGGCCCAACGTCGCCACGGAGGCCACGCTGACGAAGGCGGTGGCCTCCCAGGCACTGAGCCCGGCCTTTCGCAGCGCCAGCGTATAGGCCGCGGCGAGCATGGCCGCCGCCAGCAGCAGGGCCTGGCCGCCGCGCGCCTCGGCAGCGCCCTGGACCAGCGCCGGTCCCGCGACTGCCACGATGGCGAAGCCGATCAACGCCAGGCCCAGCAACCGCGCCCGGCCGAAGCGCTCGCCGAAAAGCGTGGCGACGACGGCCACGCAAAGCGGCGCTGTGCCGGGCAGCAGCGCGCCTGCTTCCGCCGCCTCCGCCACGCGCAGCCCGTGGCCGGCCACCAGCACGAAGGGGGTGCCGCCGCCGGCCAGGAGCAACAGCAGTAGCCAGACGCCCGCGGCGCGCACCCTCGGCAGGGCGCGCAGCAGAACCGGCAGCAACAGCAGGGCCGGGCCCATAAAGCGCAGCATCGCGATGTCGTGCGGCGCAAGCGTGCCGGCGCCCGACACGCCGAGACGCGTCATCGCCAGGGCGCCGCCCCAGATGGTTGCGGCGGTGACGGCGGCGGCGATGCCGAGCGGCACGCCGGACCGGATGGCATCGGCCCGGGCCGCTGGAGGCGCAGGACGCGGGCGGACGGCGCTGCCAGCCGCCGGAGGCGACCGGGGCAGGACGAGGGTGGTCATTGGAACGGCTCCCTTGGGTCAGGCCCAGCGGTCGGCCTGGCGGATCAGGCCCTGCAGAGGAGCTTCAGGGCGTTGGTGGAGGCAGCCTCGGGCAACAGGCCGATGTCGCGCGGCAGACGGGGATCCAGGGCCGCGGGGCCACCCGGCCGTGCCTACGGCCTCGCCCGGTGTCGATCAGCGTACCGAAGGCGGTGCGATGCCGGGTGCCGGGCGTGGGGTCGGTCTGCATGCTTGTGCTCCAGGAAACGGTCTGCCGCAGCATTGCGGCGTCCCTCTTCTGGCGGCACGGCGCCCGGCGCGCTTGCAGGCCGGCTGAGCTTTGCCTTGAGATGTGCTGGCAATTTCGGCGATACCCACGGACGCCGTGTGGCAATTCCTGCGTCCGTTTCGCGGACGCGTCAGCGCGTTGCGGCGCGGCAGGCGGCATGAAACCGAACGCGGGCATGTGTCGCACGGTCGTGGAGGATGGCGATGCGCATGACCTTCGCCGGGCACGAGGTGGATCTGCAGCGACAGGAACTGCGCCGGGATGGGGCGCCGCTGCATGTCGAACCTCAGGTCTTCGACCTGATCGTCCACCTGCTGCGCCACCGCGACCGCGTCGTCAGCAAGGATGAGCTTTTTGACACGATCTGGAATGGCCGCATCGTCTCCGAGGCTGCCCTCAGCAGCCGCATCAACGCCGCGCGCAAGGCTGTCGGCGACGACGGCGATCGCCAGGCTGTGATCCGCACCATCCACAAGCGCGGCTTCCGCTTCGTCGCCGAGGTCGAGGAAGTGCCCAACGAAGCGCCGGGGCCTGGTGCTGACCCGGCGCCTGCCACGATCCCCGCGAGGCTGGCCACCCCCTTGCCCGCCCCGCGCGCCGCAACCGGCCGGCCGTCCATCGTCGTGCTGCCCTTCGTCACGATCGGCCCGGAACAGGACGCGCAATATTTCAGCTACGGGTTGACCGAGGACATTATCCGCCAGCTCGCGCGCTATCGCTGGCTGGAAGTTCTGAGCCGGCATTCGGGTGCCGGTTTCTCCGGCAGCGTGCAGACGCCGCAAGACATCGGTGGGGCACTCGGCGTGCGCTACCTGGTGCAGGGCAGCGTCGCGAAGCGGGGCGAGCGTGTGCGGATCACCGCCGACCTGGTCTCGGCCGAAACCGGGGAGCAGCTCTGGTCCGACACGCACGCGCTGGCGCTGCCGGAGATCCTCGACATCCAAGCGACGATGGCGGAGCAGATCGCCGCGACCATCGAACCCGAACTGGCGCGGCTGGAGCGCGAGGCTGCGGCGCGACGGCCGCCCGAGGATTTCAATGCCTGGGACTGCTACCAGCGCGGCCTCTGGCACCTATGGGGCTTCACCACGCCGGGCATGACGGAAGCCGAGGCGATGTTCCGCCACGCCATCGAGATCGACCCGGGCTTCGCCCGCGCCCATGGCGCGCTGGCCTATGTCCACCTGCAAAGCGCGGTGCTCGGTCCCCCCGAGGCGCGTCCCGCGCTGCTCGATGAAGCGATGCGGGAGGCCCGTGTGGCGGTGACGCTCGACGACCAGGATTGCATGAACCTGTGCGTGCTCGGTCGCGCCCACGCCTTCCGGCGCGACTACCGGGAGGCGGTCGCCCTGCTGGAGCAGGCGATCGCGCTGAACCCGAGCTTCGCGCAGGCCTGGTTCGCGCTCGGCTTCACGCTGGTGTTCTGCGGCCGGCACGAGGAAGCCAGTGCCTGCCTCGAACGCGCCACCGACCTCAGCCCGCGCGATCCGCACCTCTCGAGCTTTCACGCGATGCGGGCGCTGGCGCACCTAGCGCTGGGCGACCTGGATGCCGCGGTGGACCTGGCGCGGCAGGGCAGGCGTGTGCCCAATGCCAAGCATTGGCCCTACGCGATCCTGGCTGCGGCGCTCGGCCTGAAGCGGGACCAGGCGGCGGCGCAGGAGGCACTTGCCGAGCTGCTGGAGAAGCAGCCGGGCTACTCCATCGCGATGGCCCGCTCGGATTTCTTCTTCTGCGCCGACGGTAGCCTGGTGGAGCTTTTCGTGCAGGGACTGCGCGAGGCGGGTGTCGCGGAGGGTCGGGAGGCGCTCCAGGCCGGACAGGCCTGAAGCGGCTGGGGCTATCCCGACCGCCGGCCGGCTTCGCGCAGCGGCGCCGTCCAGGTCACCGCGGTGCCGGTCAGGCAGGCGGCGCTCCGCGCGTCGCGCACGGTCGTGCGCAGCGTCGCGACCGGCTTGTCGTCGCGGACCGTGGTCACCTCGACCTCCGCCGTGATCTCCTCCCCGACCTGCACCGCCTTCATGAAGCGCCATTCGACGCCGAGGAAGACACTGCCGGGGCCGGGCAAATCCTCCGCGACCACCGCGTTCAGCAGGCCGGAGGTGACGCCGCCCCGCACGATCAGGCCGCCGAAGGGCGCGCGCGCCGCCAGCACCGGGTCGGTGTGCAGCAGGTTCCGGTCCCCCGTCATCTCGGAGAAAATTTCGACATCGCGCGGCCCGGAAGCCTGTCGGAAGAAGCCTCGGCGCCCCGCAAAGGCGTCCAGGGGCGAGGCCTGCCGCGCGCGCGCCACCGCCTCCGCCAGCGCCGGCGCCACCTCCCGCAGCGCGGCGTGGTAGGCGCCGGCGCGGTCGGCGCGGTCGGCGCGGAACGCGTCGCGAAAGCGGGCAGGGGCACGGAAACGAAGACGCAGTGCTGCCCGGCATTGGTCCGGATGACGCCGACGCTCGCACCTTGGGCGTAGTGCCAATGGTTGCCGGCATGCGGCAGGCCAGCCCAGTAGCCGAACACCGCGGCAGTGACGTGGTGCGCCTGGCGTTGCACCGGCGCCGCGACCAGCCGCGCCACGCTGGAGCCCACGCCGCCCGCTGCCGCGGACCACCTGCTCGCAATGAGCCCGGAACTCCTCCGCTGCTCTACCCGCCACAGCCGTCCCGCGCGCTCTGGCGGCGCACCATTGCTCATGCGGTTCCAACCGCGTCATGGCCGAACCACAACCACGCCCTCCACATCCAAGGCCAGTCGTACTCGTTCGCCAGGCTTTCGCCGGCGCAGGCGATCCGCGCCCTGGGCGAACAACTCGCCGACCGAGGTCGTGAAGTAGTATTCGGTGTGGGAGCCCATGTAGGTGGCACGCGCAACCGTCGCATCCAGCCCGTTCACCGCGTCCGGCGCCGCAATGCGGATTGCCTCCGGCCGGATCACCGCATCCACCGGCCCGGGCGGCAGGCCACGCCCCGGCAGGGTCAGCCGGGCGCCGTCCAGCGCCAGCACGCAGCTTTCGCCGTCGACCCGCTCGATCACGCCGCGTACATGATTCGCCTCGCCCATGAAGGTGGCGACGAAGACCGAATCCGGGCTGGCGTACAGGACCTCCGGCGCGCCCGCCTGGGCGATGCCGGCATTGCGCATCACCACGATCTTGTCCGAGACCGCCAGCGCCTCCGCCTGGTCGTGCGTGACATAGACCACGGTCAGGCCCAGCCGCTGCTGCAGCGCGCGGATCTCCTCGCGCATCGTGCGGCGCAGGCGGGTGTCCAGGTTGGACAGCGGTTCGTCGAACAGCAGCACGTCGGGCTCCAGCACCAGCGCACGCGCCACCGCCACGCGCTGCTGCTGGCCGCCCGACATTTCGGACGGCAGGCGCGCGCCGAAACCCTTCAGCCCCACCGTCTCCAGCACCGCCTCCGCCTTCGCATGCGCCTCCCGCTTCCGCTCGCCGGACGACACCAGACCGTAGGCCACGTTGTCGAGCACCGACATGTGCGGGAACAGCGCGTAGGACTGGAAGACCATGGAGACGTTGCGCTCGCCGGCGGAAAGCAGGGTTACGTCGCGGCCGCCGATGAAGATGCGGCCATCCGTTGCCTGCTCCAGTCCAGCGATCATGCGCAGCAGCGTGGTCTTGCCGCAGCCCGAAGGACCGAGCAGCGTCACCAGCGTGCCACCCTCGATCACCAGGTCCAGCGGCTTCACCGCCTGCACCTGGCCGTAGCGCTTGCCGAGCCCGGCGAGGCGGACCTCCGCGCCGGTTGTCTTGATGAGGGTGCTCACGCGCGGCCTCCGACAGGGGCGGGGGTGGGAATGGCGGCCGCGCGCCGGCCGAGGTTGCGGCGCCCGACCAGCAGGTTGATCAGCCCGATCGCCGCCATCATCAGCACGATCAGCACCGCGCAGTAGGCGATGGCCAGGCCGTAGTCGCCGTTGATCACCCGGTTGATGATGAACACCGTCGCCATCTCATACTCCGCCGAGACCAGGAAGATCACGGCCGAGACCGTGGTCATCGCGCGGACGAAGGAATAGACCAGCGCGGTGACGATGGCCGGCTTCAGCAGCGGCAGCACCACCGTGGTCAGCGTGCGGAAGGTGGAAGCGCGCAGCGTCACCGCGGCCTCGTCCAGCGACTTGTCCAGCTGGCTCATCGCCGCGACGCCGGAGCGCACGCCGACCGGCAGGTTCCGGAACACGAAGCAGGCGACCAGGATGACCGCCGTGCCGGTGATCTCCAGCGGCGGCAGGTTGTAGGTCAGGATGTAGGCGACGCCGATCACCGTGCCGGGCACCGCGAAGGTCAGCATCAGCGCGAACTCCAGCGCGGTGCGCCCGGCAAAGCGCTGGCGGGTCAGCACCCAGGAGGCCAGCAGGCCGAGGCCCGCCGTGATCGGTGCCGCGATGGCGGCGAGCTGGATGGTGGTGAACAGCGAATGCCAGGCACCGCCGGAGAAGATCAGCGACCCCGTGCTGGACCATTCCAGCGCGAAGGCGCGCTCGAAATGGCTGAAGGTCGGCGTCCAGTCCCGCCCCCAGACCCGCACGAAGGCGCCGGCCAACGCCATGAAGTACACGATGATGGTCAGCAACGCCCAGGGGATCGCCACCGCGTAGGCCACCCGCCGCACCGGCGGCGGCAGCTTCGTCGGAAGGCCGACATCGCCCTTGCCAGTCATCGAGACGTAGGATCGCTTGCCGACCACGCTGCGCTGGATGATGAAGGCGGTCAGCGCCACCACCAGCATGATGGCGGCCAGCACCGCAGCCCGCCCGAAATCCTGCTGCGCGCCGACCACGGCGAAGAAGATCTCGGTGGACAGCACGCCGAAGGAGCCGCCGAGCACGATCGGGTTGCCGAAATCCGCCAGGCTTTCGACAAACACCACCAGCCAGGCATTGGCCAGGCCCGGCAGCATCAGCGGCAGCGTCACCGCGCGAAAGGTCCGCATCTGGCTGGCGCGCAGGGTCTGGGAGGCTTCCTCCATGGCGGGGGAAATGCCCTCGACCACGCCGATCAGCACCAGGAAGGCGATCGGCGTGAAGGAAAAGACCTGCGCCAGCATCACACCGTTGAAGCCGTAGATCCAGCGGCCGAGTTCCAGGCCGAACATCGATTCCGCGATCTGGTTGAACACGCCCGACCGCCCGAAGATCAGGATTAGGCCGAGGCCGATGACGAAGGGCGGCGTGATGATGGGCAGCACCGTCAGCAGCCGCAGCAGCCGCTTGGCGCGGAAGCCGCTGCGCGTGACGATCAGCGCGAAGCACAGGCCGAGGATGGTGGCCGCCGTCGCGGTGCTGGTTGCCAGCAGCAGCGTGTTCCAGAACACGCCGCAATTCACCCGCCCGGTGACGCAGCCCAGGCCCCAGATCTTCGAATCGAACAGCCGTTCCGCCATGGCCGCGCCGACGGAAAGTTCAGCGCGCGGCGTGAACATCTCGGACAGCACCGTGCCCACGGGCCAGGCGGTGAAGACGATGATGGAGGCCACCAGCAGCCCGACGGCGCCGGAGACGAAGCGGTCGCCCTTGAAGTAGCCGCGCAGCGCCAGACCGTCCGTCAGCAGGATCAGGAAGCCCGCAAAGGCCAGCGATCCGCCGAGGCCAATACCGAATTGCCTGTCCTTGAGGTCCCCGAACAGGCTGGCGAGGATCGGCCAGGACCAGCCCTGGATGCCGACCGCCAGCCCCTGCGCCACCAGACCCGCCAGCCCGAGCCCGCCGCCCCAGACCAGGAAGCGCGAGCGCATGGCGCGGTCGCCTGAGGGCAACGCGCCAGGCAGCGACAGGGCCAGCGCGGCGATGATCGGCCAGAACCAGAACCGCCCATGCTGCGCCGCCTGCGACAGGGCGGAGGCCGCCTCCGCCTCCTCCCGTCCCAGCGCGAACAGGCCCGCCACCGTCAGGCCGTCCTGCTGCATATGCCAGGGCAGGACCAGCGTCCCGAGGGCGGCGATCAGCCAGAAGAAGAAGGAGGTTCCGAAGAACATGAGGCTGGCTTCAGCGCGGCAGCGCGCCGACCTCCCTGTCCCAGCGCCCCAGCAGCCGGCGCCGTTCGGCGCTCGCGCCGAAGCGGGCATTGTCGTAGTCGATGATCCGCGCGGTTGCCATGTTTGGCGCACCCTCGGTCAGCGGCACACCGCGGTTGGCCATGGTCTGCAGCTTCTTCGCCTCCTGCGAGGCGGTGACCTGCGCCGGCGCCGACAGCGCCCAATGGTAGAATTGCTGCGCAGCGGCCAGGTTGCGCGCGCCGCGGATGATCGACATGGAGCCGATCTCGTAGCCCGTACCCTCGCAGGGCACTGCGTGACCCACCGGAAAGCCGGCCGCCGCTTCCTCCGCCGCATTGTGCACGAAGGACAGCGACAGCGCCGTCTCGCCGCGCGCCACCGCCGTGATGGGCGCGGTGCCGGACCGCGGATAGGCGTTGATGCTGCCGTGCAGGCGCTTGAGGTAGTCGAAGGCCGGCTCCTCCCCCATCATCTGCACCAGCGTGGCGATGATGATGTAGGCGGTGCCGGAGGAATTCGGATTGGCCATCTGGATCTCGCCGCGATAGGCGGGGTCGATCAGGTCGGCCCAGCAGCGCGGCGCCGGCAGGTTGCGGCGCGCGATGAGTTCCGTGTTGAAGCCGAAGCCGAGCACGCTGGCATAGACACCGACCGTGCGGCCCTGCGTCTGCCGCCACTGCGCCTGCGCCCAGTCGTGCAGTTCCGCGATGCGTGGGCTTTCATGCGGCTGGGTCAGGTTCTCCTCACCGGCTGCCACATGCGGGTCGCCAGTGCCGCCCCACCACACGTCGCCGCGCGGATTGCGCGCTTCGCTGCGGATCTGCGCCAGCATCTCGCCGGTCGATTTCTGCGTCAGGTTCACGCGGATGCCGGTCTCGCGCTCGAAGCCGCGCGCGATCGGCTGGCACCACTCCAGCGTGGCGGAGCAGTACAGGTTGAGCTGGCCTTGCGCGGCCGCGGGCAGCGCCGGAAGGGTGAAGACTGCGGCGAGTGCCAGGTGGTGGCGGTTCATGCGGTTCTCTCTGTAAACTTCAGCGCGGCAGGGCGCCGACCTCGCGGTCCCAGCGCTGCAGGATGCGGCGCCGCGTATCGGCCTGGCCGAAGGCGGCGAAGTCGTAGTCCACCAGCCGGATGGCGGAGATGTCCGGGATGCGGGGATCCGGTGCCGCGCCGCGATGCGCCGGGGCATGGAACTGGTTGACCTTCGGGCCGATATCCATCGCCGCCGGCGTCAGGTACCAATCGTAGAAGCGCCGCGCCTGAGCGAGGTTGCGGGCGCCGCGGATGATCGACATGCAGGCGACCTCGTAGCTGGTGCCCTCGCTGGGGTAGGCGATGTCGATCGGGAAGCCGGCCTGCTGCATGGAGGTGACCTCCATGTTGAAGCTGACCGCCAGCGCCGTCTCGCCGCGCGATACCGCCTGCATCGGCGCGGCGCCGGAGCGTGTGTAGGCGTTCACATTGGCATGCAGCTGCCGCAGGT
Organism: Falsiroseomonas sp. HC035; assembly: GCF_050563525.1. NCBI lineage: Bacteria > Pseudomonadati > Pseudomonadota > Alphaproteobacteria > Acetobacterales > Roseomonadaceae > Falsiroseomonas > Falsiroseomonas sp. HC035. The sequence continues at coordinate 40,703 of NZ_JBNXUN010000020.1, read as the reverse complement.
AGGCGAAGGCGCGATCCTCGTCCCACAGCTGCACCAGCCCGGCGATGATGGTGTAGGCGGTGCCGGAGGAATTCGGATTGGGCAGCTGGATCTCGCCGCGATAGGCCGGGTTCAGCATGTCCGCCCAGCTCGCCGGCAGCGGCAGGTTCTTCCGCGCCATCAACTCCCGGTTCCAGGCAAGACCGATGGCGCCGGATGACACGCCGACGCAGCGCTCCCCTGCCATGGCATGCACGCGCTGCGCCCAGGGGTGCAGCTCCGCCATGTTGGGCGAGGTGTAGGGCTGCAGCAGGTTCGCCTCCGCCGCCGAGATGTGCGTCTCGGAGGAGGCGCCGAACCAGATGTCGGTGCGCGGGTTCTGCGCCTCCGCCCGGATCTGCGCCAGGATCTCGCCGGCCGATTTGCGCGCCATGGCGACGCGAACGCCCGTCTCCCGCTGGAAGGCAGCGGCGATCGCCTCGCACCAGTCGGCGGCCGGGGCGCAGAGCATGTTGAGGCTGCCCTGCGCAGCGGCCGGGCCGGATAGGGGCGCCGACAAGGAGGCGAAAGCGGCGACCGCGACGGCGGCGACCAGGCGGTGGGACATGTCGGGGGGTATCCTGGGGCGGTTCAGCGGGCCGGCGCGCGGATGCACGCCGGCGGGGGCGGGGGTCAGCGCGGCGCGGAGCCGACCTCGCGGTCCCAGCGCTGGATGAGCCGGCGACGCTCGGCAGCCTGGCCGTACTTCGCGAAGTCATACTCGATGAGCCGGATGCGCGAGAGGTCGGGGGCATTGGGCGGCAGCGGGGCGGCGGTGTTGGAGGGCATCTGCAACTGGCCGCCGGCCTCGAAGCCCAGCCGCTGGGCCGGCTCCGTCAGCGCCCAGTCGTAGAAGCGGCGCGCCTGAGTCAGGTTGCGCGACCCGCGGATGATGGACATGGACCCGATCTCGTAGCCGGTGCCCTCGCAGGGTGTCGCGTAGGTCACGGGGAAGCCGGCATTGGCCTCCGTCACCGCGTCATGCACGAAGCTGATGGACACGCCGGTCTCACCGCGCGCCACGGCCTTGATTGGCGCGGTGCCGGACCGGGTATAGGAATTCACGTTGGGGTGCATGCGGCGCAGGTATTCGAAGGCCGGCTCCTCCCCCATCAGCTGCACCAGCGTCGCAATGACGACATAGGCGGTGCCGGAGGAGTTCGGGTTGGCGATCTGGATCTCGCCGCGGAAGCGCGCATCCAGCAGGTCCGCCCAGCAGGTCGGCGGCGCGATGTTCTTGCGTGCCAGCAACTCCGTGTTGATTCCGAAGCCGACCGCGCCGGCGTAGACGCCTACGGCACGCCGCTGGGATTGCTGCCACTGGGTCAGCGCCCAGGGATGCAGGCCGGCATTGTTGGGGCTCTCATAGGCCTGCGTCAGGTTTTCCTCGCCCGCGGCCAGATGCGGGTCTCCGGTGCCGCCGAACCAGACGTCGCCGCGTGGATTCTGCGATTCGGCGCGAATCGCGGCCAGCGTCTCGCCACTGCCGCGCTGCGTCATGTTCACGCGGATGCCGGTATCGCGCTGGAAGTTGGTGGCGACCGCCTGGCACCATTCGTTCTGGACTGAACAGTACAGGTTCAATGAGCCCTGCGCCGCGACGGGCGTCGTGACGGTGCCCGCACCAAGAGCCAGGAGCGGGAGCAGGAGGCGGCATTGCATGGGTCGTTTCCCTTTTCTTTGCAAAGTCGAAAATATATCTAGATTTGCAGTCGCTTTATTGTCGCCGGAATGTTGTCCGAGCCAATTCCGTAAAATTCAGCCGCAGCTGGTGGCGGGACGAAACGACACCTTCCAGCCAGTACCGCTTTCGATTGGCGCTGGGCCTTCATAAAAATGCAATAGAAGCGTCACAATGACAAGCGGCCTGCGGCCCCGCCGACCATGGCCTGCCGCTCCGCCGCCCTTCGCCGCAAGCTGCGACCAGGCGTTCGCGCGTGGCTCCTGGGCCGCAAATCTATCAACCAGTGCGACCCCACGGCCACGCTGTTGTCGCCGGCATCCTGCCCGCCAGAAGCGGCTCACGGGGATCGGCGGCGCCGTGCGTACCGCCGTTGCAGTGCGGGGCTTGTCTCAGGTGCCGGGCGCATGGAGACTTCCGCCATGGGAGAACCAGGCGGAATTCGCGCGGACCAGGCGCGCAGCATCGAATCCCGCCATTCCTGGATCATTGCCGCCGCCGCCCTGACCATGCTCGCGTTCGCCGCGGGCGCCCCACTGACGGTGGTCGTCGGCCTCGTGCCAATCTCCGAGACATTGGGCGCGGGCAGGTCGCTCCCCTCGCTTGCCACCTCGCTCGCTTACCTCGGTACCGGCATCGGCGGCGTCGTCTGCGGGCTGCTGGCGGGACGGTTCGGGCAGCGTGCGGTTGCCATGCTTGGCGGCTCTGCAATCCTGGCCGGCCTGGTCACTGCCTCGCTTGCGGAGCCATGGTCGCTGCTCGTCGGCATCGGCCTCGGCGTCGGGCTCTTCGGGAATGGCGCGCTGTTCCCGCCGATGCTGGCCTATGTGTCGCTCTGGTTCGACCGGCGGCGAGGCACGGCGCTGGCTCTCGTCTCCTCCGGCCAATACGTCGCGGGCTTCGTCTGGCCCTCGCTCTTCGAGCGGAGCATCGCGGCCTTCGGCTGGCAGTGGACCATGCTGGGCTATGGCGCCGCTGCCTCGGCGGTCATCGTCACGCTGGCGGCGCTGGTCTTGCGGCCACCGCCGGTGCCGCTGAGCGGGCCAGGCGCGATCCGGTCGCAGCCCGGGGCGCCGGTGCTGGGGATGCCGCCGAACACGGCGCTGGCACTGCTGGCGCTTGGCAGCTTCCTGTGCTGCGTGCCCATGGCCATGCCGGCGGCGCATCTCGTCGCCTTCTGCGGCGACCTCGGCATCCGGACCTCGGTGGGGGCCGCCATGCTGTCCGTGCTGCTGCTTTCGGCCTTCGTGGCGCGGCAATTCTGGGGCTGGCTGTCGGACCGTGTCGGCGGGTTGTGGACCGTCTTCATCGGCGGGCTGGCGCAGACGGTGGGGATGCTGGGCTTTCTGGCGACGCAGGACGAGGCGGGGCTGTTCTTCGCGGCCGCCGCCTATGGACTTGGCTTCGGCGGGATCGTGCCCGCCTATGTGCTCGCGGTGCGGGAGTTGTTCCCGGTTGCCGAAGTCACCTGGCGCGTTCCGGCGCTGCTCATGTGCAGCCTCGCCGGGATGGCCTTCGGCGCCTGGCTGGCGGGGGCGATCTATGACGGCGTTGGCTTCTATGCCGCGGCCTGGTGGGTCGGAATTGTTTTCGGCCTGGCGCAGGTGGCGCTGATCGGCACCCTGCTGATGCGGCAGCGCGGCGCGATGCAATCGTTGCGGGCCGCGGCCTGAAGCAAGGGCCGCAATCGACATCGTACTCAGGTATCGGCGGCGCCTGCCCACTGCTGACCCGCATCCAAGTCCGGGCGACTGCATTCAAAGCCCGTACTCGAAGCAGCGTCCGTGCCATGATACTGCACAGGAAGCCCCTCTCAACCATGCCCGGAGGCAATCGCATGAGTGCCGACATCGAACCGATGGCCGAATTCCGTCCGCACAGCTCGCACTGGGGCGTCTTCTCCGCGGCGATGCGCGACGGCGAGCTTCTGGTTCGCCAGTATCCGGGCGATCCGGACCCCAATGAGATCATCCAGAACTTCCCCTCTGCACTGCGGCACCCCGCGCGCATCGCGCAGCCGATGGTGCGCCGTGGCTGGCTGGAGCGGGGCCCCGGGCCGGATCGCCGGCGCGGACGGGACGAGTTCGTTCCCATGGCCTGGGACGCGGTGCTGGACTTGCTGGGCGACGAACTGCGTCGGGTCCGGGACCGGCATGGGCCGGACGGCGTCTTCGGCGGCTCCTACGGTTGGGCCAGCGCCGGGCGCTTCCACCACGCCCAGAGCCAGATCCACCGCTTCCTGAACACGGCCCTGGGCGGCTACGTCGCCTCGGTCAACAGCTACAGCTCCGCCGCTGCCACGGTGATCGTGCCGCATATCCTCGGCGACTACGAGGCCCTGACCAAGCACAACGTCACATGGGACCAGGTGGCGACGCATAGCGAGGTCGTGCTGGCCTTCGGCGGCATGGCGCTCAAGAACGCCATGGTATCGGGCGGCGGCATCAGCGAGCACGTCGAGCGCGGCGCCATGCGGGCGGCCCGCGAACGCGGCTGCGACTTCATCCTGATTGGTCCATTGCACAGCGACCTGCCGGAGGAGACCCGTTCCGAGTGGATCGCCAACATCCCGGGGACCGACACCGCGCTGATGCTCGCGCTCGTGCACACGCTGGTCACCGATGGATTGCACGACAGGGCCTTCATCGAGCGCTACACCGTCGGCTGGCCGGTCTTCGAGCGCTACCTCCTGGGCGAGGCGGACGGCCAGCCGAAGAACGCCGACTGGGCGGCGCCGATCACCGGCGTGGCGGCGGAGGCGATCCGCGCCCTGGCGCGCCGGCTGCACGGCAAGCGGGTGCTGGTGACCGTGGCCCATTCGCTGCAGCGGGCAGAGCATGGCGAACAGCCGGTCTGGATGGGCGCGGTGCTGGCGGCGGCCCTCGGCCAGATTGGCCTGCCCGGCGGCGGCTACGGCTATGCCCTGGGCGCCATCGGCTATTATGGCCGACGCGCCAACGCCGTGCCCGGTCCCACCCTGTCGCAGGGACGCAACCGGCACGGCAACTTCATTCCCGTCGCCCGCATCGCGGACATGCTGCTGAACCCTGGTGCGGCCTACCGGTACAACGGCCAGACGCGAACCTACCCCGACATCCGGCTGGTCTACTGGGCCGGCGGCAACCCCTTCCACCACCACCAGGACCTCAACCGTCTGCGGCAGGCCTTCGCACGCGTCGACACGCTGGTCGTGCACGAGCAGGCCTGGACCGCCACGGCGCGCCACGCCGACATCGTCCTGCCCGCGACCATGACGCTGGAGCGCGAGGACATCGGCTACAGCTCCCATGATCCGCTCATGGTGGCGATGCACCGGATCGCGGAGCCCTATGGCGAGGCGCGGGACGACCACGACATCTTCGCAGCCCTCAGCCGGCGCCTTGGCGTGGAGCAAGCCTTCACCGAAGGTCGCAACAGCCGCGACTGGCTACGGCACCTCTATGCGCGCACGCAGCAGGGGCTGCGCGACCAGGGCCTGCCCGCGCCGGACTTCGAGGAGTTCTGGGCCGCGGGCAGCCTGCGCCTGCCGCAGGCCCCCGACGACGGTGGCCCCTGGCGTGCCTTCCACGAGGATCCGGACGCCAACCCGTTGCCGACCGCGAGCGGAAGAATCGAGATCTTCTCCGAGACCGTGGCCGGCTTTGGCGAGGCAAGCTGCCCCGGCCATCCCACCTGGCTGCCGCCCGAGGAGACTCCAGGCCCCGGCACGCCGCTGCACCTCGTCGCCAACCAGCCGGCGACGCGGCTGCACAGCCAGCTCGATTTCGGCGGCCACAGCATCGGGTCGAAACGACGCGGCCGGGAGGTCGCCACCATGCATCCCGCGGACGCGGCGGCGCGCGGCATTGCCGATGGTGACGTCATCCGGCTGTCCAACGCCCGCGGCGCCTGCCTGGCCGCAGTGCGGCTGACCACGGACATCCGCCCCGGCGTCGTGCAGCTGGCGACCGGCGCCTGGTACGATCCGGAGGATCCGGAGGACGACCGGCCGCTCTGCGTGCACGGCAACCCGAATGTGCTGACGCGGGATGCCGGGACCTCGGCGCTCGCCCAGGGCTGCACCGGTCAGATCACCGTGGTGGAGGTCGAGCGCTTCACCGGCAACCTGCCGCCGATCCGTGCCTTCGACCCACCGAGGGCAGGCTAGAACGGGGAGCCGCGTGGCCAGCGCCCTGCTCTGCGGCGCCTTGCTCTGACAAGAATACCGTGCCCAGCGCCTGGGAAAGGCCGCATGTCGCCGGCCATGCGACAGGGTCATGCCGGCGGCGAGAAGATGTTCGTGGACTTCGCGGGCGACACCATCGACGTGGTTGACCCGACCAGTGGCGAGATCTGGCAGGTCAGGTTGTTCGTCGCCTGCATGGGCGCCTCCCGCCTGGTGTTCGCCGAGGCCAGGGCCGGCGAGGGGCTGGCGGGCTGCCTTGATGGCTTCGGCCGGCAAGACGTTCCGCGCCGCCCTCAGCTGTTGCCGGCACACGATGTTGGGCCGAGCCTCCTGCAGCCAATCGAGCAGGCTGTGCGGGCGCTTGTTCACGTTGATGATGTTGAAGATCGGATTTTCCCGTGATCAGGTCTCGGCTCGTCCGCCGTGTGGTCGGCTGTCCCGGGGCCAACGCTCAATGATCCTTGGAGGCGCCATGAAGATCCAGGTCGACGACGCGCACGGCGTGTCCGCCTTGCTGGCGGCGTCCCTATTCAGGCCACCCGCGAGGTGATGGCATCGCCCCCGAGGTCGATGTCGAACAGCCTGGTCCGGCCGTCCGCCGGCTCCCGCCGCGTAGGCATTGCCGCCGTGCACCAGCCACTGGACGCCAGGCGCGACAGATCGGCCCGGAGGCCTTACCGCCATGGGCCCTTTTTGCGTCCTGGGGAAGACCGGGCGCGGGCGGACCCGTGGCACGACCGGGGCGTCGGCTCTACTGTGGCCGCGTAGACCGGAGAACCGTCCATGAGCGTGCGCGTCGCGGAGTATCTCGCAAGCCAGAAGGAAGCGATCCTCGAACGGCTGTTGACGCTGATCCGTTTTCCCTCGGTCAGCACCGATCCCGCTTTCGCCGATGGCATGCGCGGCGCCCGCGAGTTCCTGCTCGACCGCCTGCGGGTGGCCGGCCTGCAGGATGTCCAGCTGCTGGAGGCGCCATGCGGCCAGCCGGCGGTCTACGGCGCCTGGACTGGCGCTGGTCCGGACACGCCCACCATCATGATCTATGGCCATTACGACGTTCAGCCGGCCGACCCGCTCGAGCTCTGGCAGTCGCCACCCTTCGAGCCGACGCTCCGCGACGGCCGGATCTACGCGCGCGGCGCAAGCGACGTGAAGGGGTCCACCACCATCGCCATCGAGACGGTGGCGGCCTTCCTGGCCGTCGAGGGCGGCTGCCCGGTCAACGTCAAGCTGTTCCTCGAAGGGGAGGAGGAGGTGGGCAGCCCGAGCCTGCCGGTATTGATCGAGGCGCATCGCGAATTGCTGGCCGCCGATGCCATGCTGTCCGCTGATGGGGGCGGCGCCGCTGGCAAGGTGCCGGTCCTCAACATCGGCTGCCGCGGCATCACCGCGCTGCAGTTCAGCCTGCGCACCGCGAGGAAGGACGCTCATTCGGGCAAGGTCGGTGGCGCCATGCGCAACGCCCTGCATGAGATGGCGCGCCTGGTCGCAACGCTGCATGAGGACGACGGTCGTGTCGCCGTCGAGGGCTTCGAGGCCGGTGCAGGGCCGCTCACCAACGCCCTGCGTGTCGAGTCCGCCTCGCTCCCGCTGGACGAGGCGGCCTGGTATGCGGAGTTCGGTGCGGTTCCCTTCGGAGACCCCGCCTATACGGTCCGCGAACGCACCACGCTCCGACCGACCATCGAGGTCAACGGCATGTGGGGTGGCTATACGGGTCGCGGTGGGAAGACCGTCACGCCGGCCGAAGCTCATGCCAAGCTCACGATGCGCCTGGTTCCCGGCCAGGACCCGGCGGCGGCGCAGGCCGCGGTGAAGGCGCATCTCGAAGGTCACGCCCCGAATGGGGTGGCGCTGGAGTTCCACTTCAGCCCGGGGGGCACGCGTGCCTATACGCTCGGCGCAGACCATCCACTGCGCGCCGCCGCGGCGGCCGTGCTGCGGCGGGAGAAGGGAGCGGAACCGGCCGTGATGCGCCTCGGCGGCACCGTGCCGATTACGACGCTGTTCCAGGAAAGCCTCGGCATGGACAGCCTGATGTTCGGCCTCGCCAGCGCCGACGAGGATGCCCATGCGCCGAACGAGTTCTTCCGCCTGTCCTCGCTGGACGAGGGCCTGCGCCTCTGGCCGCTGCTGCTGACGGAGATCGGCCGGACGCCGCCCGCAGCGTTCCGCCGCACCGCCTAGTCCCGCCGCGCCGCAGCGGCACGCTCCCGCAGTCTGGGGGAGGGGGGTTCAGCCCGTCACCCCCAGCTCCTGCCGCACCAGGCTGACCCAGAAGGCCACGCCGTGAGGCAGCGCGGCATCGTTGAAGTCGTAGAGTGATGAATGCAGCGCGTGGGCCGTTCCATCAGGCGCAGTGCCGGTGCCGAGGAAGACGAAGGCGCCGGGCTTCGCCTTGAGCATGAAGGCAAAATCCTCGCCGCCTGTGACAGGCCGGGTCGCGGCATCCACTCCATCCTCACCTGCCACGGCTCGCGCCGCCGCGGCCATCACCTCCGTCTCGCGCTCGTGGTTGACCAGCGGAATGGCGTTCCACCAGAGGGACACCTCCACCGTCGCACCCTGACTGGCCGCGGCCAACTGGCCGAGCTCGTGGATACGCCGCTCGACGAGTTCCTGCATGGCCGAGTTGAAAGCGCGCATCGTCCCGCCGACGACGAGCTCTGCCGGCATGACGTTCAGCGCCTCGCGGGCACCACCGGCGATGTGACCGACGCTGACCACCACGCTCTCCAGCGCTGGCACGTTGCGGCTGACGATGCCCTGCAGCATCTGGATGAAGACGGCCTGCACCAGCGCCAAGTCATTCGCCAGATGCGGCGAGTTGCCGCCATGCCCGCCCTTGCCGCGGAAGGTCGTGACCCACCGTCCCGAGCCGGCCATCAATGGCCCCTTGCGGAGCGCGAACTGCCCCAGCGGCAAGCCCGGCATGTTGTGCATCCCGTAGACGGCGTCGCAGGGGAATCGCTCGAAGAGCTGGTCGTCGAGCATCGCCTTGGCGCCGCCGCGGCCTTCCTCCGCCGGCTGAAACAGGAAGTGGACCGTGCCGGCGAAGTCGGGATCCTCGGCGAGGATCTGCGCGGCGCCCAGCAGCATGGTGGTGTGGCCATCATGGCCGCAGGCATGCATGCGGCCAGAAGCCGTGGAGGCGTAGGGCAGGGCCGTCTGCTCGGTCAGTGCCAGCGCATCCATGTCGGCGCGGAGGCCGATGGCCCCCTGGCCCGGACGCCGGCCCCGCAGCGTGCCCACGACACCGAAGCGACCAACACCCTCCGTCGTCTCCAGGCCCAGGGCCCGCAGCCGCTCCGCAACCAGGGCGGCGGTACGCGTTTCCTCCATGCCAAGTTCGGGATGGGCGTGGATGTCGCGCCGCAGGGTGACGAGGTCAGGCAGCAACCGGGCGATCCGCGCCTGCATGTCCGGCTTCATGTCCCTGTTCCTCTGCCTGTCCCTGATGACCTCGCCATCCGGAGCCGCGCCCGACTTGGCGCCGAAGCGTCGGCAAGGCCTGCCAAGCCAAGCATAGCGCGGTGGGGGCTCAAGCCAATCGGGGTTGTGCCTGGACGGTGCGCCCGATCCTCGCGCACCGGGCTGCGTCAGGCTGCTGCTGCTTCGCCGAAATACGCTCTCTCCAGGCGCTGATGCAGGCCTGGTTCATCCGCCCGTGCCTGCAACACCACGCGCCCCTGTGCCATCGCATAGACACGGTCGGACACCGCCAGCGCCTTGTCGATCAGCTGTTCTACCAGCAGCACGGCGGTGCCGGTGTCGCGGAGATCCGCCACGACACCCAGCACCCGATCGACCAGCACCGGTGACAGTCCGGCCGATGGCTCGTCGAGCAGCAGCAGCCGCGGCCGCCGCACAAGGCCCTGCGCCACCGCAAGCATCTGCTGCTGCCCCCCGCTCAACATGCCGCCCCGGTCATGACGCTTGGCGGCGATCTCCGGAAAGACGGAAAGCGCCTCCTCGACCCGCGCAGCACGTTCACGGCGCGGCAGGTCGTAGGCGGCGAGCAGCAGGTTGTCCGTGACGCTGAGCTGCGTGAAGATCCGATGCCCCTCCACCACATGCACCAGCCCGGCACGCGCCGATCCTCGCGGCCCGGCATCCTTCATGTCCCGGTCGGCGAACCGCACGCTGCCGGCCGTCACCGACAACAGACCCGTCAGGGCACGCAGAAGCGTGGTCTTGCCCGCGCCATTCGGCCCGAGCAGCGAAACCACTTCACCGGCGCCAACTCGGACGTCCACGCCGTGAAGCACCGCGATCTTGCCGTAGCCCGCGGAGATCCCGCAGACATCGAGCAACGCCTCAGGCCCCGAGATATGCACTGACCACCTCCGAATGGACACGGATCTCGGCGGGGGTGCCCGCGGCCAGCTCGCGACCGAGGTTCAGCACCGTGACCTGGTCGCAGATGTCGAAGATCAGGTCGGCATGGTGTTCCACCAGCAGCACCCCGGTGCCCTGCCGGCTGATGGCGCGGATCAGCGCGCCGAGGCTTCGGATCTCCTCGGCCGAAAGTCCTGCCGCCGGCTCGTCCAGCAACAGGAAGCGCGGCCGCAGCATCAGGGCGCGCGCAATCTCAAGGAACCGAAGCTCGCTGTGTTGCAGCCGGTCGGCCCGCACCTCGGCCAGAGCACCCAGTCCGACACAGCGCAGTGCCAGCAGCGCATCATGCCGAAGCATCGCCTCGTCCCGGCGATGCCGTGGCAGCGACAGCAGCGATTCGAAGAAGCTGCCACGGCCACGAATGACACCACCGACCATGACGTTGTCCAGCACCGAGGATTCGCCGATAATCCGCGGCGTCTGGAAGGTGCGGGCGATGCCATGGGCGGCACGAGTCTGGGGTGCCGCCGGCGGCAGTGGTTGATCGTCCAGGATCACGCTGCCCGACTCCGGGCGATAGAAACCGCAGATGACGTTCAGCGTGGTGGTCTTGCCGGACCCGTTCGGCCCGATCAGCCCATGCACCTTGCCCGGCTCGATCTCGAGGTCCAGCCCGTCGATCGCCCGGACACCGCCGAAGCTCAGCACCACGTCCTTCAGGAAAATGGTCTCGGTACCGGCTCGGTCCCCCAGGATCTCACGCAGCAGGTCCGGCCGCGGCACAATGGTGCGATCGCCCTCGATCAGGCGTCGGCTGCGGAAGTCCAGCAGGGCCGCGATGCCACCGGGAACCGCGAGGACGATGACCAGCAGCAGCGTGGCGTAGAGGAAGGTGGACCAGGCCACCAGCGGAGCCGCGAATTCCGGCAGCCAGGTCAACACGATGGTGGCGATCAGCGGACCCAGGATGGAGCCACGGCCGCCGATCAGGATCGCGATGAAGAACAGGACCGAAAGATCGAAGGTGAAGGCTTCCGGGCTGATGTAGGATTGCAGCGTGGCGAACAGCCCGCCGGCAATTCCCGCCATGGTGCCGGCGAACAGGAAGACCGAGCCCAGCAGCAGGGGCTTGGAGATGCCCGCCGCCTCCGCCGCGACATCGGCATCGCGAATCGCGACCAGGGATCGTCCGAAGCGGCTATGCGCGACGTTGGCCGTGATCCAGGTGCAGAAGGCCGCCAGGGCGAGGCAGAACAGGTAGAAGCCGAAGATCGTGTCGAAGGGCGCCGGCAACACCGGGCCGATGATGCCGATGCCGCCGCCGGTCACGCTCTGCCACGCCAGCGCCACCTGCGTCACGATGGTGGCGAAGCCGAGCGTGGTCATGGCGAAGTAGAAGGTGCGTAGCCGCAGCGCCGGCAGGCCGACGATGACGCCGAACACGCCGCCGACCACCGCCGCGGCGCCAAGCGCCAGGTAGACATGCACCGGCGGCATCACGTTGCCCGCCACCAGGACGCTGGTGGTATAGGCGCCGAGAGTGAGCATCGCCACCCAGCCGATCGCCAGTTGCCCGGCGAATCCGACGACAAGGTTGAGCGCGGAGACCAGGACCCAGTAGATCGCGGCGCGCGTGGCGATCAGGGTCCAGTAGTCGTTGCTGACCAACGGCAGGATCAGCGCGACGGCCAGGATTCCCAGGAAGGGCAGGAGCTTGAGGGCCATGGCGTTCATACGCGGCGCTGTGCCGGGGCGCCGAACAGCCCCTGCGGTGCCAACAGCAGCACGATGATGAAGACGCTGAACACGGCCACGCTCGCGAAGACGCCACCGACCAGGAAGTTCGCGGATTGCTGGAATACGCCAAGCGCCAGCCCGCCGATGATCGCCCCGCGGTTGTTGCCAAGCCCACCCAGCGCGACCGGAACAAACCCGTAGAAATTCAGCATCGCGCCATTGGCGAAGAAGGCGAGGAAGAGCTGGCCGGAGGCGAAGCCGGCCAGCCCACCAATCACGCCGGCCAGCGCGTAGCTCGTCATCCTCAGGTTGCGTTCCGGCAGGCCCAGCGCACGGGCGGCGAAATTGTCCTCGGCGATGGCGAGGAAGGCGCGGCCGATCAGCGTGCGGCGATAGAGGAATTCCAGCCCGACCACGACGGTGATGCAGGCCAGGATGGGCAGCCAGAACTTCTCGTCCCCGGCCCCGCCACCCTGGAAGCCGAACAGGTTCGGAAAGGGCTGCGGCTCCGTGCTCCAGTTGATGGCGGTGAACTGCTGGATCATCAGCGCCAGCGCGAGCGTCGACAGGACATACAGGTGCTGTTCCAGGCTCTTCAGCACCGGCCGCACCGCAATGATCTCCGTCAGCACGCCGACCAGCGCGCAGGCCGCCAGCGTCAGCAGGAAGCCAAGGATCGCCGGCAGCCCGAGTACGCCGATGAAGGCGGCACCCAGCACGCCACCCAGCATGCCGAGCTGCCCGGCGGTGAAGCTCATCACCCGCGAGGCCGAGAACATGACGTTGTAGGTGACGCCGATCAGCGCATAGACGGCGCCGACCGCGAGCCCCGACAGGAGGATGGCTGGGAGCATGGGATCAGGTGTAGCCGGGGGCGAGCTTGTAGGCGCCCTGGCGCAGCGAGTTGGCTTCCGACATCACCAGGTCGCTCTCCGGCAGTCCGTTGTGGTTCTGCGCCGACCAGGTGTAGCTGGCATAAAGGCCGGGGTAGCTGCGCACCGAATTCCAGTAGGCGATCATCGCCGCCGGATCGGTGCCGCCTGACTCCTTCACCGCATCCGCGATGATGTTGATCGCGTCCACGCCGGCGGCCACCCACCACAGCGTCGTGTCCTCGAAGTTGATCCTGCCCTTCACGCGGTCGACGAAGGCCTGAACGTGGTCCGGCAGCTTGCCGTCGGCACCGTAGCTGCAATTCCGGAAGCCCAGGATATAGGTCTTCTCCCAATTCTCCGGCTTTGCGATCAACTGCCCCACCTCGCCCGATCCCATCGCGGGATGGCCGATCAGCGGCACATTCCAGCCCATGTTGGCGCGCACGTTCATGATGCGGGAGATCAGGCCCGGCGAGACGGTCCAGACCGCGATCGCCTCGGCACCGGAGATGCGCATCCGCAGCATGTCCGGCGTCAGGTCCGGCTGGGTCGCGTCGATGGTGCCGCTGTACACCACCTCCGCGTCGCGCCGCTTGAAGCTGGCGGAGGAACTGTTGACGGTGGTGGTGCCGTAGCCGGTGGTGTCGCCGATCACGGCGAACTTCTTCAGCTTCATGATGTTCACGCCATAGCCGCTGACAGCGTCGTCGATCTGGCTGTTCGACGGGGCCATGCGGAAGGCGTTGGGATAGCGCACCGGGTCGATCAGCGTATCCACGAAGCACGGGTGCACGTTGGGCATCCGGCCGCGCGCGATGATCGGCGTCACGGCCAGCGACTCGCCGGAATTGGTAGGTCCCCAAATCGCGTGCACACGCACCCGGCTGATCATCTCCTGCGCGGCGTTCACCGCCTTGGTCGGATCGCCCTGGGTATCCCGCACCGCGAGTTCGATCTTCCGGCCGCGCACGCCGCCGGCGGCATTCAACGCATCCACCGCATGGTGCACGCCGCGATCGAAGCCGATGGCGGGTGCCGAGCTTGGGCCGGTGAGGGCGGCGAGCCAGCCGATGCGGATCGGCTCGCCCTGCGCCAGCGCGGGCGCCGCAAGTCCAAGACCGGATGCCGTGGCGAGGCCGGCGCCACCGAGCGCAAGGCTACGACGTGTGATGTTCATGGGATTTCCTCCTGTTTGCTTCATTGGTCTTGCAGGCGGCGGATACGATCCCAGTCGAAGCGGAAGCCCCAGCCGGGACGTTCGGGCACGACGGCCCGTCCGCCTTCGAACTCCAACGCCTCCAGGTAAAGCTGCGAAAACCACGGCATGTATTCGAGGTAGCTGGCGTTCGACAGCGCGCCGAGCACCTGGATGCTGGTCTCCGGGAAGAGATGGCTCGACACCGGCACGTCGTGGCTCTCGGCCATGTGGCCGACCCGCATGAACTCGCTGACGCCACCGACACGCTGCAGGTCCGGCATCAGGATGTCGGCAGAGCGCAGTTCCAGCATGCGGCGGAAGCCGTAGCGGGTGTATTCCGTCTCGCCGCTGGCGATCGGCGTATCGAGCGCGGCCGCGACTCGGGCCAGGCCATCGAGGTCCCAGGCCGGCAGGGGTTCCTCGAACCAGGCCAACTGGAATTCCTCCAGCATCCGGCCCAGCCGGATCGCCTGCGCTTCGCTCTGCCCCTGGTTGGCGTCGGCCATCAAAGCCACCTGCGGCCCGACTGCCTCCCGCACCGCACGGACCCGTGCGGCATCCTCGGCAGGATCGGCCTTGCCGAGCCGCATCTTCATCGCGAGGAAACCCTGGTCGAGGAAGGACCGCGCTTCCGCCACCAGTTCATCGACCGAACGGGACAGCCAGAGTCCGCCGCTGTGATACGCCGGCACACGATCCTGCGCGCCACCGAGCAGGCGGTACAGCGGCAGTCCCGTGGCCTGGCCGAGCGCGTCCCACAGCGCCCCATCAATCGCGGAGATCCCGACGACCGGCACACCCTTGTGGCCGAGGAAGTTGATGTCCTTCCAGGCCCGCGCCCAGAACCCGACGATGTGTCCGGCATCGCGCCCGACGACGACATCCGCCAGGTCATCCACCATCTGCCGCAGCACCTTGGTCCGGCGGTCGTTCAGCGTGAAGATCAGGTTCTCGCCCGTGATCCCCTGGTCCGTCCGCAGGATGACGAGGATGCAGCCAAAGCGCGCGATCTGCCCCAGCGCACTGCCGATCGGTTGCGGCAGCGCGACGACGACCGGCGTGGTCTCGATGGCGGTGACCTTCATGCGGCGCGCCTCGCTTCGGTTCTGGTGGGCGCTGCGGCGGTGTATTTCGCCAGCACCGCAGGGTCAGGGTCGCAGCCCAGGCCCGGCGCGGTCGGCACGGCCACATGGCCGTCCCTGGCGCGCACCCATGGGTCGAAGGGATTGGCCTCCATCTCCAGCCACAGCACCTCGATCAGCGGGCGTTCCGCCAGCGCGGCGGCAACATGCAGCGTGGCGACGAAGCCGGGGCCGAAGTAGGGGCAGTGGGGGATCACCTCCACCCCCTGCGCTCGGGCCAGGGCGAAGACCTGCACCATCTCGCCGATGCCGCCGATCTTGGTGACGCTGGGCTGGGCGATGTCGATCGCACCGGCCTGCATCAGCGTGCGGAAGCCGAAGAGGCCGGCGGTGTTCTCGCCCGCCGTCAGCGGGATGCCGTGGCGGCGCAGGCTGGCCAGGCCATCGGCATCCTCCGGCGGCCAGACCGGCTCCTCCAGCCAGAGCAACCCGTCGCCGGCAAGGCTCGCCGCCATGTCGCGCGCCACCGGCGGCGTCCAGGCGCAGTTCACGTCGAGCATGATGGCGGCATCCGGCGCCGCGGCGCGAGCGGCCAGCACCGCGTCGCGCGTCAGTTCGTGCAGCTTGATGTGGCGAAATCCCTGCGCCCGCGCATCCGCCGTGTTGCGCGCCACCAGATCCAGGTTCCCGCCATAGGACAGCAGGCTGGAATAGGCCGGCAGAGGGCCCGGCGCGCTGCCGCCCAGCAGCCGCCACACCGGCTGTCCGGTGCGCTTGCCAAGCAGGTCCCACAAGGCCATTTCGACACCGGACCAGGCATAGACGAAGGACCCGTTGCGCCCGAGCAGGTGGACCCCGTGCAGCACCTGCCGGGTCAGAGCGTTGATGTCGCCCGCATCGCGACCAACCGCCAGCGGCGCCACGATGCTGTCGAGTGCTGCCTTGGTGGCCGGGATGGCTGCGTGGCCGAAGGCTTCACCCCAGCCGACCAGGCCGTCCGCGGTCTCGACCCGTACGAGCAGGATCTCCAGCCGATCCCACGGCTGCCCGGCGAACAGCGGATGCGGGCCACCCATGGTGAAGGGCAGCGACACGACAGAGCTTTCGATGGCCGTGATCAGCATGGACGTCCTCGCCCCACCTTCTTGTCCGGGCGGGGTGACCCTAGCCTGGAACCGCGATAAAATCAGATCAAGCCCCATAACCCCGGTCATCATAAGTTGGTCTTATGAAATTGAGCTTCCGACAGTTGGAGGTCATCCGCGCCGTCGCGCTGCACGGCGCGGTCACCGCGGCGGCGAGCGACCTCGGCGTCTCCCAGCCCGCGGTCAGCATGATGCTGCGCGAATGCGCCGCCGCGGCCGGATTCCAGCTGTTCCTGCGCCTCCAGGGCCGCCTGCAGCCAACGCCGGAGTTGCGCGTGCTGCTCGACGAGGTGGAGCGTGTCTTCAAGGGGCTGGAACGGATCGAGCGCCTTGTGGGCGACATCCGCGAATCCAGCGTCGGGTCGGTGGTCGTCGCGGTGACGCCGACGCTGGCGGACAACCTGCTACCCCCCGCCGTTGCGGCTTTCCGCCAGGCACGGCCGCGCATCCAGGTCACGGTGCAGACGATGGACAACCTCTCCGTCGTCGAAGCAGTGACCCAGGGCGGCGTGGATTTCGGCCTGGTGCTGACCCCGATCGCGGAGGCCGATGCGCGGCTGGTGCCGCTGTGCCGTGGTGATCTGGTCTGCGTGGTGCCGCCGGATCACCCTCTGACCGCGTCGGGTTCGGTTACGCCGCAGGACCTCGCCGCCTGGCCCCTGATCTCCTTCAGCCGCAGCCTGCCCCTCGGACGCCTGGTGGAACAGAGCTTCCGGGAGGCGGGGATCGAGCGGAAGATCGCGTTGGAGGTGAACCAGTCCTCCACCGCGCTGGCGCTCGTGCGGGCGGGTGCCGGCGTGGCGGTGATCGACCCATTCCTTCTGCTGGATGATCGAGAACATGGTGTGGTGCGGCTGCGCTTGGAGCCGCGTTGCGTGGTGACGGCGCAGGCGCTGGTGCCGGCGCGGGTCGCGCTTTCGCGCGCGGCACTGGTCCTGCTGGCGACGATCCGACGCCACGGCGCCAGCATGCCCTGCGTCACCAGCCTGGTGGCACGTGGGCAGGCGCTGCCGTAGGCGCCCCAGAGGCGCAGCAGAGGCGAACGAGAAATCGAATCCTCTTCCCTGCCCACGCAGGCTCGGGCCCGACGACGACCTTGCCGTAGCATCCGTCTCAGCCGGTCTCCCATCCGCCTCCGACCGATGCGATGCAGCCCTGGCTCACATGTGCAGCGCCATTCCATCGCGCTGCGGATCGGCGCCACCCAGGCAGCCGCCGTCCTGGATCATGACGCCGTGCGGGGCGCCGAAGGCATAGCTCTGGTAGGACCGGGCGATCGGGTAGCCCATGTCGCGCAATGCGTCGGTAACCCGGTGCGGGATGCGGTTGGCGACATCGATCGTGTCGCTGAGCGCCACGATGCGCGGCGCCGCCACGGCTTCGGCCATCGACATGCCGAAATCCACGACATTGCTGATGGCCTGTGCCAGCGCGGGCACGATGTAGGTGCCGCCCGGTGCGCCCAGCACCATGGCGATGGCGTCGCCGCGGAACAGGATGGTCGGCGCCATGGTGCTGGCGCGGCTCTTGCCGGGCGCGATCGAGCCGGCGCGGCCCGGGCGCGGATCGAAGCCGCTCATGCACCCATTGTACATGAAGCCGAGTCCCGGGGTGATGGCGCCGGACGGGATGCCGAGCGTATGGGTCAGGGAGACCGCATTGCCCTCCGCATCCACAACGCAGACCACGGTGGTGTCCGGCGGATCCCGCGGTTCTCCGGCACGCGCCACGCTGGCCTTCTCCCCGGCGCGGATGCGGGCGGCGAGCGCCTCCGCATGCCCTGCCGAGAGCAGCCGATCGAGCGGCACATCGACAAAATCCGGGTCGCCCATGTGAGCGTCCTTGTCGATCGTCATCCACTTCATGGCTTCCGCCAGGATGCGCAGGTGCTCCGGGCTGTTGTGCACCAGCCTTCCGATGTCGAAGCAGCCAAGGATGTGCAGCAATTCGATCAGCGACCCGCCGCCGGCGGGCGGCGGGTTGGCGGCGATGCGCAGCCCCCGATAGGTCCCCCAGCAGGGCGACTTCTCTCCCACACGGTAGGCAGCCAGATCCTCCAGCGTCACGCCGCCCCCGTGTGCCGCCATGTCGGCCGCCATCTCGCGCGCCATGTCGCCGCGATAGAACATCTCGGCGCCACCTTCGGCGATGCGTTCCAGGCTGCGGGCCATGTCGGGGTTGTGCAGGACGTCACCCGGGCGCTTCAGCGATCCATCGTTGCGGAAATAGACCTGCCGCCCGTTGTCGCTGAAGCGCAGCTTTTCGGCGACATTCACCTGGCCGTCGCCACCGTGGTCGATGGCCCAGTAGTAATGCATGTAGGGCCGCACCATCACGCCACGATGGGCCTGGGCGATGGCCGGCCGCATCACCTCGCGAAGCGGCATGGTCCCGAAGCGCGAGAGCGCCTCGGTATAGCCGGCGACGTTGCCCGGCGTGCCGACGGCGCCATAGCCCAGGTCGTTGCTCTGGTCGCGCAGCAGGTACACGAAGCCGTCGCGCGACTGGCCGATGAACTTGTCGGCCCACATGTCGGGCGTTGCCGAGAACGGCGCCTTGGCAAAGAACTCCAGCACCGTGTGCACGCCGTGCCCGGGCATGCAGATCTGCATCGCCCCGAAGCCGCCGATGCCGCACATCTGCGGATCGACCACGCCCTGGCTGAAGGCGCAGGCGATGGCGGCATCCACCGCGTTGCCGCCCTGGCGGAGGATCTCCACCCCCGCCTCCGCCGCCTCCGGCTGTGCCGCGACCACCATGCCCCGCATCGTGCCTCTCCCCTTTCCCGCCACGCGCTGCCCGGCGCGCTGGCGCAAGACCAAAAAACATCTGTGGGCGCAGAACGGCGCCTGCCGCTTGCGCGGCAGCGGAAAGCTCAGTCCGGCGTGATGCCGGAGGCGCGAATCACCGGGGCCCAGGCCGCAACTTCCTGCCGGACGAAGGCCTGCGCGTCCTCCAGGTAGTGGCGCCCGGCGCTCGTCGCGGTCTCGGCGAAGCGCCGCTTCACGCTGGCACTGGCCTGCGCGCTGCGGACCGCCTCGGCCAGCTTCTCCAGGATCGGCCGCGGCGTGCCGGCGGGGGCGGCGAGGCCGGCCCACCCATCGGCCACCACCTCCGGGTAGCCCAACTCGCGAAAGGTCGGCACGTCCGGGAAGTCGGGCGAGCGTTCCGGTGCCGTGGTCGCCAGCGGCCGCAGCGCACCGGACCGGATATGCGCGCTGGTCGCGGTCAGGCTGTCCAGCACGCTCGGCACCACGCCGGCCATCAGGTCGGTGATCGCCTGGGTGGAGCCGCGATACGGCACGTGCTCCAGCGGCGCCCCGGTGGCCGCGGCCAGGCGCATGCCCAGGAGATGCGCGACGCCGCCGGCGCCGGAAGTGCCATAGTACATCGGCCCGGCCTTGGCGGCCGCGACATAGCCGGCCACGTCGCGGATCGGAAGGCTGGGATTGACGCAGAGCAGGTAGGGCGTGCCCATCATGATGGCGATGTGCTCGAAGGACTTGTCGGCGTCATACTGGATGCGGTCGTGGTAGAGCGTCTGCCCGATCGCTAAGCCGCTGATGGTGGTGATCAGCAGCGTGTAGCCGTCCGCCGGCATCCTGGCGACGTAGCCGGTGCCGAGGGTGGAGCCGGCGCCGGCGCGGTTCTCCATCACCATGGTCTGGCCGAGCGCGGCCTGCATCTCCTGCGCGATGACGCGGGCGGCGATATCGGTGGCGCCGCCGGCGCCAAAGGGCACGATGACGCGGATCGGCTGCGCGCGCGGCCAAGGCTGGCCCTGGGCGGCCGCACGCCGGGGCAGCATCGGGCCGGTCGCTGCCAAGGCGGCGGCGACTTGCAGCAGGCGGCGGCGGGGGGCTCGGTCGAACATGATCATGCTCCTGTGGCTCGGGGGGGCGTCGGGAACTGATCTGTCACGCGACCTTCGGTCAGCGCCAGGAAGGCGGGCAGGGCGAGCTGGGCGAAGCTGCGCACCAGCAGCACGTCGTTCTCGGTGTACCAGCCCGGTTTGTGCATCAGGTTGACCTGCCCGAGCGTGCGGCCCTGCCACCGCACCGGCGTGTTCATGGCGCTGCCGCAGCCGAGCGCGGTTGCGCCCGCATGGTCCGGGTAGCTGGCCCACAACTCGGCCTCCGTGCGGATCAGGATGGGCTGTCCATGCTGCATCAGCTCCCGCATCCGCGGCGCGGTGGAGGCCCGCTTGCGGCCGCCCACGGGATAGGCGCCCGGAAGGTTGGAATAGACACGTTCCGCCTCACCGCCGGGATGATGCACCTGCATGGTGCACAGCAGGTGCCCGACGGCGGCCGCCAGGGCCGCATCCAGTGCGGCCAGGGTGGCGGCCGGCTGCGCCGGCTCCGCCTGCGCAAGGGCGAGGCGGGCCAGATGCGGCAGGGGATCGGGGCGGCCTGCCACGATCAGCCCGCCATCCGCGCATCGACCGCCAGAGTCCGCTCGTCCGAGCGCGGCATGAAGGCGATGGCCTTCCGCACCGCCCACAGGTTCTGCAGCATCAGCATCGGGATGATCGGCATATCCGACATCGCGAGCTCCGTCGCCTCGATCAGCTGCGCCTCGCGCACTGCCTCGTCCACGGTGGCGACGGCGCGGGCGGCGAGCGCGTCGAGCGCCGGGTTGCTGTAGCGGCCGTAATTATACAGGCCAATGCTGCGGGCGCGATCATGGGCTGCGAAGCACTGGGTCAGCATGTAGCCGCCCTCGAAGGTGGCGCTGCCCCAGCCCCACAGGCCCATGGAGAACTCCTGCCGGCCGCCGCGTGCCGCGTAGCTGGCCCAGGGCAGTGCCTCCACCGTGGTCTGCACGCCGATCCGCGCCCACATCTGCGCCACAGCCTGCGCCAGGCGGGCGTCGTTCGGGTAGCGGTCGTTCGGCGTGTGCAGGGTCAGGCGAAAGCCGTTGGGCAGGCCGGCCTCGGCCAGCAGAGCGCGTGCCCGCGCGGCATCCTCCTCCGGCGGCGTCACGCTGGGGGCGTAGGAATAAGCACCCGGCGGCATCCACTGGCCGGTCGGCGTGGCGGTCCCGAGCATGATCCGGTCGGCCAGCGCCTCTCGACGCAGGGCAAGCGACAGCGCCTGCCGCACCCGCAGGTCCCGGAACGGGTTGCGCGGTAGCGGCGTGCCGCCGGCATCGGTGACGAAGGGGCTTTCCCCCTCGCGCGACAGGTCGGGCACCAGGTAGATCAGCCGGATACCGGGGATTGCCGTGACTTGGAACCGATCATCGGAGCGCAGCCGGGGCAGGTCGCTGACCGAGGGCGTGTCGATGATATCCACGTCGCCGGAAAGGAGGGCCGCCGTACGCGCCGCCGGGTTGCTCAGCAGCCGCAGTGAAACACGCTCCCACGCCGGCCTGGGGCCCCACCACAAGTCGTTGCGGGTCATCTCCACCCGGCTGCCGGGGGTGTAGGAGGCGTAGCGGTAGGGTCCGGTGCCGATCGCCGCCTTGCCGGAATTGTAGTCCGCCGTGGTGGCGCCCTCTCCGACACGGCGGGAGACGATGCCGACATAGGTCAGGTTGGGGCCGAGGTCCGGTGCGGGCACCGGCGTATGCAGGCGCAGCGTAAGGGGATCGACCACCTCCACCCGTTGCACCGCGCGCAGGAATCCCCCGAAGCCGCCCGGGCTGTTGGGCACGTCGCGCGCGCGTTCGAACGTGAAGACCACGTCGTCCGCCGTGAAGTCGCCGCCGTCGTGGAACTTCACGCCGGGCCGCAGCTTGAATTCCCACAATGTGTCGGACAGCGGCTTCCATTCCGTCGCGAGGCCAGGAATCAGCCTGCCATCCGGCGCGCGGTTGATCAGCCGCTCATAGATGTGCATCGCCACCGTGTGGTTCGGCACCGCGTGGTAGAAATGCAGGTCCATGGTGGTGAAGGCGCCGCCGAGGCCGATCTGCAGGCTGGCGCCGGCCGCACCCGCCGGGCGTGGCGCCAGCGCGCCCCAGCCGGTGGTGGCGAGGGCGCTGGCGGCGGCGAAAAGATCGCGACGGTGCATGGGCATCTCCTTCCTATCGTCGATCAGACGCAGGGCCGCAGCGGCAGTTCAAGGGCCGAGGCGCGGTCGCCGCCGCGCAGCAGGGTCAGGCGTGGCGGCCGGCCATGTGGCACCTGCGCCGCGTGGTCGGCATCGGCCCCCGACAGGGAAAGCCGGATGCGGCTGCCCTTGTGGAACACCCAGGCGGTGGGCAGCAGCGGGATACGGATGCGCTCCGCGCGCCCGGGCATAAGCGGCGATGCGTCGGCGCGATGGAAGCTGCGGAACGACCAGGTGGTGCGGTAGCGGTCGGGCGCCGGGCTTTCCCGGCGATGCAGGGCGCGCAGCAGACCCTCGGTGACATAGCGGATGGTGCCATCCGCCTCGACCTCGGAGAGGTAGACATACAGCGCGGCATCCGGCTCGCTCGATTCGAGCCAGAGATCAGCGAGGCCGTGGCCGGCTAGTTCCATGTCCCGCGCCAGCGGCGCGGAGGACCAGCCTGCCAGCCGCGCCTGCCGCTGTCCCCAGTCGGCGTAGTAGGTCGTGCTGTTGATCCCGGCGATGCGCTCATACCGGGTGCCGTCGCCGCTGCCCCACGCGAAATCCGCCTGCGTCGCATCCTGCCCGGCCGGGCCCGGCGAATCCGCCAGGGCGGCCCCTGGCGCGAGGAACAGGCGCTGCGTGGCCTCCACCGGCGGCCAGGATCCGGCTTCGCGCCAGGCCTCGGCGTGCAGGCTGAAGTAGTGAACCGGGGCCTCCTGCCCGAGCCCGGTGTCGTGTCGCAGCAGGTAGTGGTCGAAGAAGCGCAGCACGGCGCCGAGCAGGTCGAATCCCGGCGTCTGGTCGTCGCGCCAGGGGGAGACGTTGCACCGGGCGCCGTGGTCCCAGGGCCCCAGGATCAGGTGCACGGGGTTGTCGCGCAGCGTCAGGAAGCGCGAGATCGCGCCATTGGCATAGCCGGCACCGTCCATCCAGCCGGAGACGGCGAGCACCGCCACATCTGGGCGGATGCCGTCACTGACCGAGTAGGGGCTGAAGGAGGCCGAGCTGAAATCCGGATCATACGGCAGCGGGTCCTCGCGGAAGCGGAACTCGGCCATGAAGTCGGGCTGCCGGAAATTGCCCAGATGCTGGCGCAGGGCTTCGGCCAGCAGGGCGCCGTCTTCATCCCCATCCACCGGATGCGGCCCGGCAAGGTCGGGATTGGCGTAGTAGACGTAGTTGCGCAGCAGGTCGCGCCGGTCGTGGTCCATGGCGACCATCAGGTCGTCATAGCTCTTCGCGAGCTGCTTCAACGGGATGCCGCCCGGGTAGTAGTTGTCGGCATAGGTGTCCCATACCGCGAAAAGCGGCGCGATCGCCTTCACGGCCGGGTGGCCGGTGCTGGCCAGGAAGTCGGCCGCGGCGCCAGGGTAGGAAATGCCGGTGGCGCCGACCTGGCCGTCCGACCAGGGTTGCGCCACGACCCAATCCGTAATCTCGCGCGAATCCTCACGCTCCCGCGGCGAGCGGAAGCTGTCGCGCGTGCCGAAGGACGCGCCGGTGCCGCGCACATCCACCACCACAACCGAATAACCGCGCGGCACCAGGTGGCGGACGAACTTGCCGGCGTTGGGTATGGCATCGCCCTCGCCGCCGTCCCGCAGCCGGAAGCGCCGGTAGTAGGGCGTCAGGATCAGGATGGCCGGCCTCGCGCCGGTGGCGCCCTGCGGCAGCCAGATGTCCACCGCGATGCGGCAGCCGTCGCGCATCGTCAGGTAGCAGGATGCCGGCGCCTCCGGCAGCGCGAATTCCACGGCGCGCGAGGCGGCGTAGCTCGATGGGGCCAGGCGCCACGCGGTGCCGGAGTGGTCGCGGTCGGACATGGTCATGGCCTCGCTGGAGCCGGCATGTCGGCTCTGTCAGCGGCCCGTCCCTCATGCTCGCCGATGGCTGGCTGCGTCAAATGCGTTATCTGTGGCAAAACATGCTGTTTCCGCATAATGTGGAGGGGCAGCATGCACAACCTCAGGTCGCTGGACGCGCTTCGCGCCTTCGTGGATGCGGGCTCCGTTTCGCAGGCCGCCGAGCGGCTCGGAAAGACGCAGCCGCAGGTCGGGCGCCTGCTGACGGCGCTGGAGCAGGATCTCGGCTTCCAGCTTTTCCATCGCGAGAAGCGCCGACTGACCCTGACCGTCGACGGCCTGCGCTACTACCAGCAGGCGGAGCGGGTGCTCGCCGGCCATGACGGGCTGGAACGCCTCGCCGCCGGCATTCGCCAGGGCCGCAACGACCGGCACCTGCGGGTGCTGACGGCGCCACAGGTGGCCAGCCTGGTGCTGGGGCCGGCGCTCCGCGCCATGGCAGCGCGCGTACCGGACTTCACCGCGCAGGTGGACACGCGGATCCGCCTTGATGCCGAGACGGTGGTGGAGCAGGAGCATTTCGACCTCGGCGTCACCGTGCTGCCGCTGACCCACCCGAAGCTGAAGGTGGAGCCGGTCTGCCAGCTCGAAGCGGTGGTTGTGATGCGGCGCGACCATCCGCTTGCGCAGCTGCGGCAGGTCGGTCTGGCCGAGCTTCTGTCGCAGGACCTGGTGGTGACGCATGCGCGGTCCCTGCTGCGGCAGGGGCTGGAGCGCTGCTGCCGGGAGGCGGGTTTGACCTTGCGCCATCGATTCGAGGCCTCGAACGGCGTGGTGGTTTGCCAGATGGTGGCGCAGGGCCTTGGTGTGGCGCTGGCCGATCCGTTCGTGGCGCGGTCCAGCCCCGCGCCGCATCTGGTCATGCGGCCTTTCGCTTGCTCCATCCCCGTGCCCTACGGGCTTTTCTTCCCCGTCTGGCAGGCCCGTCCCGCCATCGTGGATCAGTTCGCCAGGCTGGTGGTCGAGACGGCGCAGGCCGAAGCCGCTGCGCTTCGACGGACGCTGCGGCGGCGGTCGGCCGAACCGCAGGAGCGATGACATCTGGCCGTGGCTCGGCGGTCGGCTCGGCCTAGCTCTCCAGCCGCGGCGCGGCCTCCAGCAGCGCTCGCGTGTAGGCATGGCGCGGCGCATCGAAGACCTGGTCGCGCCCGCCTTCCTCCACCACGCGGCCGTGCTGCATCACCACGACGCGGTCCGCAATCTCCCCCACCGCCGCCAAATCATGGGAGATGAACAGGCAGGCAAATCCGTGCGCCTTCTGCAGGTCGCGCAGCAGGGTCAGGATCTGCTTCTGGATGGTCATGTCGAGCGCCGAGACCGGCTCATCCGCCATGACGAAATCGGGCCGCCGCACCAACGCGCGGGCGATCGCCACCCGCTGCCGCTGGCCACCGGACAACGCATGCGGATGCCGTGCGCCGAAGCCGGCGAGGCCCACGGCATCCAGCATGGCATCGACGCGATGCACCCGCTCCGCCGCCAAAAGCCCGGGCACCAGGCGCAGCGGCTCATCGACGATCTGCGCCACGCGCATGCGCGGGTCGAGCGAGGAATAGGGGTCCTGGAACACGATCTGGCAGGCCAGCCGGAACGGCAGCAGGCCCGGGCCACGCGTCCGGGAGATGTCCTGCCCGCGGAACAGGATACGGCCGCCGCTGGGCTCCACCAGCCGCAACATGGCGCGGCCGAGCGTGGTCTTGCCGGAGCCGGAGCCACCGACCAGGGCAACGGCTTCCCCCGCATGCACCGCCAGATCGACGCCGCGCACCGCCTGCACCGCGCGGCCGCGAGTGAAGAAGCGGCGGCGGCCGGCGAAATCCACCGTCAGCGCCTCCGCCCGCAGCAGCGGTTCGGAGGGCGCGCGTGGAATCGGTGGCGGCCCGCGACGCGGCAGCGCATCGACCAGGGCGCGGGTGTAGGCCTCCCGCGGTGCCGCCAGCAGCGCGCGGGCGGCGCCTTCCTCGATGACGCGGCCGCGGCGCATCACCAGGGCACGATCCGCATAGCGCGCGACCAGGCCCAGGTTGTGGGTGATGAGCAGCACGGCGCTGCCCTGTTCGCGCGTCAGCGCCACCATCAGGTCCAGCACCTCCGCCTGCGTCAGCGTATCCAACGCCGTGGTCGGTTCATCCGCGATCAGCAGCTTCGGCCGCAGCAGCATGACGGAGGCGAGCATGATGCGCTGGCGCATGCCGCCGGAGAATTCATGCGGAAAAGCGCGCAGGCAGGCGGCCGGGTCGGCGATGCCGACGCGGGCCAGCATGGCCTGGCAGGCGCCTCTGATCTCGGCGCCGCGCAGCTTCGTGTGCAGCGCCAACCCCTCCGCCATCTGCACGCCGATGGGCAGCGCGGGGTTCAGCGAGGTCATCGGCTCCTGGAACACCATGCCGATGCCGGGGCCGCGCAGCGGGCGCAGGTTGCCGGGATGCAGCGCCGTGCCGTCGAAGGTCACGCTGCCACCCAGCATGGCCAGCCCCGGCGGCAGCAGGCCGATGACGGCGCGCGCGGTGGCGGTCTTGCCGGAGCCGGATTCGCCGACCAGCGCCAGGATCTCGCCCGGCGCGAGGTCGAAGGATACGTCCTGCACCGCGATGAAGTCCGGCTTCGCGCCGATCCGCATCCGGTCCACGCTGAGCAGAGTGGTCAATTGCGCGGGTCCAGCAGGTCGCGCAGCGCATCGCCCAGCAGGTTGGTGCCGAGCAGGCACAGCGCGATCATCACCCCCGGCGCGATCGACAGCCAGGTGGCGGTTTCCAGGTAGGGCCGCGCGGTCGCCAGCATGTTGCCCCAACTCGGCGCCGGCGGCGGCACGCCGAGGCCGAGGAAGGACAGCGCGCTTTCCGACAGGATCACCCAGCCGAACATGGAGGTCGCCAGCACCGTGAGCGGCGAGACGCAGTTCGGCAGGACGTGGCGCCACAGCGTGTAGGCTTCGGAATTGCCAAGGGCGCGGGAGGCCTCGACGAACTCACGCTCGCGCAGCGACAGCACGCTGCCGCGCACCACGCGGGCGACCGCCGGCGCATAGGCCAGCCCCAGCGCCAGCACGATGCCCCATTTCGACGGCCCGATGACGGTCAGCAGGCCGAGCGCCAGCAGGATGCCCGGGAAGGCCAGGAGCGCATCGTTCAGCGCCATCAGCGCACGGTCCGTCCAGCCGCGGAAGAATCCGGCCAGCAGGCCGATCAGCACGCCGAGCAGCATGGCGACCAGCACCGTCACCGCCGCCACCGTCAGGCTGGTCTCGGCCCCGGCCATCAGGCGGGACAGCACGTCGCGGCCGAACTCGTCCGTACCGAGCCAGTGGATCTCCGAGGGCGGGTTGAGCCGGCGGCGCAGATTGACGGCACGCGGGGCATAGGGCGTCCAGAAGGCGGCGGTGACGGCGATGGCGGCGACGGCGGAGATCAGCACGCCACCCAGCAGCAAGTTGGCCCGGACCCTCATTCGGCCGTCACGCGCGGGTCGAAGGCGGGGTAGGCAAGGTCGACCAGCAGGTTCACCACCACGTAGATCGCAGCCACGAACAGCATGACGCCCTGCACCACCGGGTAGTCCCGCTGGAAGATCGCCTCCACCAGCAACCGGCCGAGGCCCGGCAGGGTGAACACCGTCTCGATCACCGCGATGCCACCCAGCAGATTGCCCAGCACCAGGCCGACCAGCGTCAGCGTCGGCGCGAAGGCGTTGGGCAGCGCGTGGCGCCGCATCACCGTGAACTCCGACAGCCCCTTGGCGCGGGCGTGGCTGATGTAGTCCAGCCGCAGCACGTCGATGGTGGCCGCGCGCGCCATGCGCGTCAGCACGCCGACCTCGACCAGCACCAGGGTTGCCACCGGCAGTACCACGTACCCCGCCGCCACCAGCGGGTCCTCGCCGAATCCGACGAAGCCGACCACGGGCAGCCAGCCGAGCTTCACGCCGAAGACCAGCAGCAGGATCAGCCCGAGCCAGAAGGACGGGATCGAGAGCATGAGCGTGGCGAAGCCGACCACCACCAGGTCCGTGAGCCGGTTCTGCTTCCAGGCTGCCAGCATGCCGAGCGGAACCGCGATCAAGGTCGCGAGCCCGACCGCCAGCAGCACGATCACGGCCGTGACGCCGAAGCGGGACAGGATCAGCGGCAGCACCGACTCGCCATTGGTGATGGACCGGCCGAAATCACCGGCCAGCACGGCGCCGCCCCAATGCAGGAACTGCAGCGGCAGCGCCTCCTCCAGCCCCATGCTGCGCCGCAGCGCCTGCACTTCCTCCGCCGAGGCCGCATCGCCCAGCATGAGCTGCGCCGGATCGCCGGGGATCAGCCGCATCATCAGGAAGACCGCGATGGCAACCAGCAGCAGGGTCGGAAGCGCGGCCAGGCATCGCCGCGCCGCATAGCCGATCACTGGAGGCGCACGCCCCAGAAGCGCGGCTGGCCGGTGGCCCAGGCGCGGAAGCCCACCATGCCGGCGCGATGCGCGGCGACATTGGCGTCGTTGTACAGCACGATCATCGGCACCTCCGCGATGAAGCGGCGATGCAGATCGTCGAAGATCGCCTGCCGGCGCGCCGGGTCGGTGACGCGCATGCTTTCCTGCATCAGCGCCAGAGCCTCCGGATTGTCCCACGCCTTGCGCGGCTGCGTCGCCTTGGGGCCGGAGACCATCTCGAAGGACAGCGACGGGTCGAGGCGCGCAGAGTAGGTAAAGGCCATCATGGCGTAGTCGCCGCGGGTATAGCGGTCGAGCTGGGTGGCCCAGTCGATGACCTCGAACTCGATGTTGATGCCGGCTTCCTGCGCCATCGCCTGGCTCAGCGTCGCCATCTCCAGCAGCGAATTGTAGCGCCGCGTGGTGATCATGCGAATGGTCTGGCCGCGGTAGCCGGCCTCCCGCAGCAGCCGGCGCGCCTCATCGAGGTTGCGGCTGAAACCCTCCCGCTGCACCGCGCCATGCGACCCGCTGGCGACCGGGATGACGGAGGGGTTGTAGCGGGACTGGCCATCCGACAGCGCCTGCACCAGTTCGGCGTAGTCCAGCGACAAGGCGATGGCGCGGCGGATGCGCACATCGGACAGCAGCGGGTCGCGCGTCTGCATCAGGATCGCCATCATGCCCATGGTCGGGCTGGATGCCAGGCGCATGTCCAGCCGCGCCTGCAACTCCGGAATGTCCTGCGTCGCGATGTCCGGGTTGATGTCGATGGCGCCCGACAGCAGCGCCGCCTTGGCGGCGGAGGCGTCGGGGATGATCAGCCAGCGCACGCGGTCCACCAGCGGCGTCTTGTTGCCGGTATAGCCATCGGGCTCGCCGGCGCGTGCCGCGTAGTCGGCAAAGCGCGTGACCTCGATGAACTGGTTGCGGCGCCATTCGCCGAGGCGGAACGGGCCGGTGCCGATCGGCGCCTTCCAGCTGCCGTCGGCGTTCAGCGATTCCCGGTGCCAGATGCCGGAGCCGCCGCAATCGGCGCGCGCCATGTTGGCCAGGAACAGCGCCGTCGGCCGTTCCAGGCGGAACACCACGGTGCGCGGGTCCGGCGTCTCGATGGCGGTGATCTTCGTGGTGCCGCGGCCGTCGAATTCCGGCAGGCAGCGCCAGTTCGTCTCGCGTCGCAGGTAGCGGTCCCAGGCAAACTTGACATCCTCCGAGGTCAGCGTCGCGCCGTTGTGGAAGCGCACGCCGTCGCGCAGGGTGAAGGTGTAGGCGAGACCATCCCCGGAGATCTCCACCTTCTCCGCCAGCAGCGGCCCGATGGAGGTGTCCTCCCGGTAGGCGACCAGCCCCTCCACCACATGCAGCACCACGGCATCGGTATTGGCGTCGCGGTTGGTGCCGGGATCGGTCGAGCGGATGTCGGAGTTCAGCCGCGCGCGCAGCAGCGATTCCTGCGCCGCCAGCGGCGTCGCAGCGAGCAGGGCGGCAAGGCCCAGCGCAAGATGGCGCAACTTCATGCGACGCTC
Organism: Falsiroseomonas sp. HC035; assembly: GCF_050563525.1. Lineage (NCBI taxonomy): Bacteria > Pseudomonadati > Pseudomonadota > Alphaproteobacteria > Acetobacterales > Roseomonadaceae > Falsiroseomonas > Falsiroseomonas sp. HC035. The sequence goes on along the minus strand of NZ_JBNXUN010000020.1, from coordinate 10,620 downwards.
CTCATGGCGGCAGGCTCCAGGTCCAGGCGGTAGGTGGTGAAGGTGCGGTCCAGCGCCGGCAGCATGGCGACCTGCATGAGGCCGTCTTCCGGGACCATGACGATCTGCGCGACGGTCGCGGACAGGTTGTTGCTGAGGTTCTCGCGCGGCGGCCGGCAGACCGACCAGGGCGACTGGTAGTCGTCGAACAGCGCCGCCTTGATCGACTCCACCGTGATCCGGCCACGCTGCGGCGCCAGCAGGTCGCGCACGCGAATGTCGCGGTACAGGCTGTCCGGCGTCGCCTGGATGCCGGTGTCGCGCAGCTTCGAGAGCGCGATCGGGGAAACCCAGTGGTTGGCGTGCACCAGCAACCCGTTGTCCGGATGCACCTGGAAGGTCTCGTCCGGCGCACATTCGAAATCGATCGCGATGCCGCCCGCCTGGCTGAGGATCATGTTGTTGGAGGCGGATTTCGGCGTGGTGTAGACGGCGTGCATCGCCACCGCCAATTGCCGGTCCATCAGCGCGCGGCGGCGGATCAGCGCCAGCGGCACGCCGGTGCTGCGGTAGTCACGGTCGCTTTCCAGGTAGTTCGCGGTGATGGCGATGCCGGCCGCGTTCATGCCCGACCGGGCCAGGCCACCGGCCTCGGTGAACGTCAGGATGTCGGGACCATCGTCGCGGTGGATCTTCAGCACCACGGCGGTCTCGGCGCATTCCAGCTTCCAGTCCCAGTTCTGCGCGTGGATCAGCTTCTTGCCGAGCGTGATGCCGGGCAGTGCGACCACGCCGGTGCAGCCATCGGGGTCCGGGTCCTTGCGACGCTTGGCCAGCTTCAGGATCTCGGTGCGCGCGTTCAGCAGCAGGATGGCGGCGTGGTCCAGGCCGGCGCCCTCGGCGATGCCGCGCATCTCCTCCGCCATGCCGGGATCGAAGCGCGCGATCTCCGGCTCGAAGGACAGCGCCAGGTCGCGGATGCCGTCCCAGCCCAGGCCGCTGCCGGCCAACTGCTCGGAGTAGTGCGCGATGCCGAGGCGGATGCGCGCCGCGGCCTGCTCGCCGTATTGGCGGCCGCGTTCGCGTGGCGGGCCGGAGACTTCGATGAGGGGCGCTGCCGTGGCCAAGCCGGGCCTCCATTTGGATTATGGTTGCGGAAAATACGGTAGTGCGCCAGAATACGCCTCGCAAGCGAAATCGAGCGCCCTTTTGCCCCCCGAAGCCGCCACCTCCCTGCATCACGATCTGGCCCGGGCAGTGCTCGACCTGCTGGCGAGGGACGGCGCCGGCCCCGGCACGCCGCTGCGGCAGGATGCGCTGGCGGCGCGGCTCGGCGTCTCGCGCACGCCGATCCGGGGCGCGCTGGCGGTGCTGGCGGAGGCCGGGCGCGTGGAGGCGCGGGGCCGCACCCTGGTGCTGCGCGACCCGCCCGCGCCCATGCCGGCGACGGCGGCGGAGGACCCGGTGGATTCGCTGATGGTGCGGCTGTCGCGGGATCGGGCGGCCGGGCGGCTACCGGATTCACTTTCCGAGGCCGAATTGCAGCGCCACACCGGCGCGGCGCGCGGGGAGCTGTCGCGCGCACTGCTGCGGCTGGAGGAGCTCGGCATCGTCGCGCGCAATCGCGGCCATGGCTGGCATTTCGCGCCGGGCCTCGCGACGCCGGCGGAACGCGATGCGGCCTACCGCTTCCGCATCGCAGTCGAACCGGCGGCGCTGCTGGAGCCCGGCCACGCGCTGCCCGCCGGTTTCGCGGCCGAGATGCGGCTGGGGCACCGGGATTTCCTGGAGACGCGGTGGCACGATTCGCGCGCGGTCGCCTTCTTCGAGCTGAACGCCGCCTTTCACCACGGCATCGTCGCCGCCTCCGGCAACCGATTCTTCCTGGCGGCGACGGAACAGCACAACCGGCTGCGGCGCCTGCTGAACTACGGCTGGGTGCTGGGCTCCGATCGCGTGCGGCAGAATGCGACGGAGCATCTGGCGATCCTCGATGCGCTGGAGGCCGGCGACCATGCGGCCGCCGCCCGCCTGTTGCGGGACCATCTGCGGGCGGCGCAGGCGCTGACCGGCGAACTGGCGCGGCTGCGGGGCGTGCCATGACGCCACTCTGGGACGCGACCGCGCCGGCCGGTCCCGCGCTGGCACCGCTGCGCGGGTCGGCGGAGGCCGAGGTCGCCATCATCGGCGCGGGCTACTCCGGCCTGTCCACCGCGCTTGCCCTGGCCGAACGCGGCGTGGCGGTGACGGTGTTGGAGGCGGTGGCGCCCGGAGCCGGGGCCTCCGGCCGCAATGGCGGGCAGGTGATCCCGGGCTTCAAGCATGACGTGGCCGATGCCGTCGCGCTCTATGGGCCGGAGCGTGGCGCGGCGCTGTATGCCCTCGGCGCGGCTGCGGCAGAGACGACCTTCGCGCTGATCGCGCGCCACGGCATCGCCTGCGATGCCTCCCGCAGTGGCTGGGCGCAGCTTGGCGACACGGATGCGGCGCTGGCGCTGATGGCGCCCCGCCTCGCCGCCTGGCAGCGGGCCGGCGCGCCGGTGCGGGCGCTGTCGCGGGAGGAAGCGTCGGCGATGTTCGGCACGCCGGCCTATCTCGGCGGCTGGCTGCACGCCGGCGCCGGCAGCGTGCAGCCCCTGGCCTATGCCCGCGGCCTGGCGCGCGCAGCACTGGCGGCGGGCGCCACCCTCCATGCGCCGTCCCGCGCCACCGCCATCCGGCGAGAGGGACAGGATTGGCGCATCACGACGGCGGACGGCCATCTGCGGGCGCGGCGCGTGCTGGTGGCGACGAATGCGCTGGCGGGCGATGTGTGGCCGGGCCTGGCCGATACCATGATCCCGGTCTGGAGCTTCCAAATCGCGACCCGGGCCGGCGTGGTGCCCGCCGACATGCCCGTGGTGTCGGACACGCGCCGCGTGCTGCGCTATTTCCGGGCGGATCGGGATGGCCGCCTGGTGGTCGGCGGCAAGGGCCGGCTGCGCGCGCCGCGCGGCCCGGGGGATTTCGGCACGCAGCGGCACATGCTGGCGCGGCTGTATCCGCACCTCGCCGAGGCGCCACCCGACTACGGCTGGGGCGGCCAGGTGGCGATCACGCTGGACCGCCTGCCGCGGCTTTTCGCGCTGGATGACGGCGTCTTCGCCACCATCGGCTGCAACGGCAAGGGCATCGCCTGGTGCACGGCCCTGGGCCCGGAACTGGCGACATTGCTGATGGGCGGCGAAACACTGGCGCTGCCGCCGGTGGAAAAGCTGCGTCCGATCCCGCTGCATCGCCTGAAGTCGCTCTACGCCGCCGCGGGCAGCGTCTGGTTCCGGCTGCGGGACCGGCTGGACCGCGCAACCCCCGCAAGGCCCCGATGAACGCAGACCCCCGCCCCAACGCGCTGTCCGAAGCCTACTGGATGCCCTTCACCGCGGCGCGCGCCTTCCGCGAGGCGCCGATGATGTTCGTGGGCGCGGAGGGCATGCATTACGTCGAATCCGGCGGGCGGCGCGTGCTGGACGGCATGGCGGGCCTCTGGTGCGTCAATGCCGGCCACGCGCATCCGCGCATCACGGAGGCGATCCGTGCCGCGGCCGGGCGGCTCGACTTCGTCTCCTCCTTCCGCATGGGCCATCCCGGCGCCTTCGCCTTCGCCGAACGCCTGGTGGCGGTCGCGCCAGATGGGCTGGAGCACGTGTTCTTCAGCAATTCTGGCAGCGAGGCGGTGGACAGCGCGCTGAAGATCGCCCGTGCCTACCACCGCGTGCGCGGCGATGCGGGCCGCGTGAAATTCATCGGCCGTGCAAAATCCTACCACGGCGTCGGCTTCGGCGGCCTCTCGGTCGGCGGCATCGGCCGCCACAAGCGGGACTTCGGCACGCTGCTGCCGGACGTCCATCACCTGCCGCTGCCCTATGACCCCGCACGCATGGGTTTTCCGCGTGGACGCCCGGCGCAGGGCGCGGAACACGCCGATGCGCTCGATGCGCTGCTGGCGGTGCAGGACCCGTCCACCGTCGCGGCGGTGATCGTGGAGCCGGTCACCGGGTCCGGCGGGGTGTACCCGCCACCGCTCGGCTACCTCGAGAAGCTGCGCGCCATCTGCGACCGGCACGGCATCCTGCTGATCTTCGATGAGGTCATCACCGGCTTCGGCCGCCTCGGCACCTGCTTCGCCAGCCAGGCCTTCGGCGTGACGCCGGACATCATGGCCTGCGCCAAGGGGCTGACCAACGGCGCCGTGCCGATGGGCGCCACGCTGATCTCCTCCGGCATCTACGAGGCCTTCATGGCCGGGCCGCCGGAGGCGGTGCAGCTGTTCCACGGCTACACCTATTCCGGCCATCCGCTGGCCTGCGCCGCCGGCCTCGCCGCGCTGGAAGCCTATGAGCAGGACGGCATCTTCGCGAACGCCGCCGCCATGGCCGAACCCTTTGCGGATGCGATCCATGCGCTGCGTGACGCGCCGCATGTGGTGGATATCCGCACCATCGGCATCCTCGGCGCCATCGAACTGGCGCCGCACGGCGGAGCACGTGGGCCGGCGGTCGCGGATCGCTGCTTCGCGGAGGGCGTGTTGGTGCGGGCGGCCGGCGACATGCTGGTGCTTTCGCCGCCGCTGGTCCTGGCACAGGCCGACATCGACCGCATCGCGCAGACCATCCGCGACGCCCTGCGGGATGCTGCCTGAAGCAGTCGCCCCGAACCCGTTCTTCCGGGAGCGGAGTGGCCGGAGACGTACACGGCAGGCTCCGCGATCCTCGACCAGCACCGGCCGGTGGGAGTGCCCTGGCTGTCGTGAGGAGCACCCTGAAGCGGTCTCGCGCTGCCATGGCAGACCGGGAGTTCGTGCCGACACGCCCCAGGATCGATGAACGCCTTCAGGTCTGCCCTAGCAAGTGGGACCGTCAGTTCGGAATTGGTTCCGGCCAAGGCCGGAGCGGCTCCAGCCCAGCGGAACTCGGTGGCTTGAGCCGACACCCAGGTGAGTGTTCCCCCCGCGTCGGCGTGTGATTGCCGCCACGGGCAACTCGGATCCCTGCGGCAGCACTGGGCGATGAGCACTTTCCGGCGGAAGACCGGCTCAGCCTGGGGGGATCACTCACTGGCGCTCCTGGGCCGGATGCGCACCCCATGGCAATGCGCCGAAATCTGGCGCCGTCGCGGAGAGCACGGGGGACAGAGCCACGCCGCTGCGGAGCCAGGTCGAGATCAACGACAAGCGCTTGTCCTCAGGTCCCCGCCGCGATGGCAATGGGGGGATCACTCACCTGATACCGACGGCCGCCAAAAAATAAGAACAAATTCTTATCACGCTGGCGGACGGTCTGGCGGTCATGGCTGCTGAGGTCGCCCATGACGAAGAATCCACGAGACGTAGCATCCTGGGGCTGCCGTTCGGCCGGGGAGCAGCATGGCCGGTCACGCGAATCCAGCGCAAGGATCGTGCCGTGCCATCGGGCTCCTGCCAGCTCCACGCTAGGACCAGAAGCCGACCGTGTCGCGGATTTATGTCCGATTCAACATGCCAGGAAATGCGCCCGGCTGGAACTCAGACGCGGACCCCGGCTTCAGCCCAAACCAGCCCCCATGATTTGGGGGGATCACTCACCTGGCCCCGGTGCGCCGGCCAACAGCGGTGAGTTCGCCCCCCACTGGCACAAGGCGCCGAGTGACCGGCGGCTGGGACGGGAAGAGCACCACGCCCTCTTCGGCGAGTTCAACGCGCGCTTCCGGATAGGCTGCGACGGCAGGACCAAGCGCCTTGATGAAGTCGCGCTTGAAGGCGCTGATCTTCGCGTAATTGCTCCCAAACTGCTCGCGCAGCGCGGCCCAGCGGACAGGGGTGCGAGCCTTCAGCGTGTGCAGGCGATAGGCCAGCCAGATATAGAGATCGAGGCTTGTCGAGCGATCGGACAGTTCGCGAAGGGCCGCCTCCCGCAGCGGAACGGGGTGCTTCTGCAACGCTTCGTAGAAGACTTCATCCAACAGCACGCTCTCTTGCCACAAGCCTTGTTGCCGCTCCTCATTGCTGTCCGCCAGGTGGAAGCGGAGTCCGGACCGCACGAAGCCGCCTTTCGTCCACCCATCGCTGTTCTCGCCCTCCCAGAAGAACTTGAGGCTGCAGGCAGCGATCCGGGTCGCCTGCTCACGCAGGGCTTTGCCGGTCTCGCCACCCCAGGACAGCCCCATTCGTCCCAACCAGTCACGCATGGATCGGCCGAGTTCGACCTCGCGTGAACCGGTCCTGACAGCCTGCGTCTGGAGATAAAGAAGGATCATGCGGGCGCGAGCCCCGTAAGGCACGCCGTGCAGCTTCGCCGGGCCACGGCCGATCTTCATCCGTCCCGGCTCGATAAGAAGCGTAACCCGGTGGCCCTTCTTTTCCCACGGGTGTTCATCGGGCAGACGCTTGTGCGGGAGACCAGTAAGGCAGAAGCCGGTGTAGGTGATGCCGATGCGGCCGACGTCATCGCCCATGACCTCGGCAGCGATGTCCACCAGCCGCTTCTGTTCCGGTTCGACCATCGCACGCGCCGTATCGCGTCCGTGCACGAGAACCAGGCGCCGCGCGCCGAAGTCGGGCTCTCCTTCAATGCTCATGGACTCGCCCCGGCGCTGCTCAACGTTCACTACGGAAGCGTGCGATGACCGCTTAGGTCAATGGGGGGATTACTCACCAGGCTATTTGGAAGAAGTTGATTCTGAATCTAGTAGAAGGGGTGAGTGCTGCCCCTGTGGACAACCGCGATTCCGTGAGCAGCCCCCCCAGTTCCGTGTGTGATCCCCCCAGGACAGGCGCGTTTGCCGGTGGATCGGCTCTGGGTGAGTGATCCCCCCACCAGCGCCGAGTCGGGGCGATGCTGGCCGGCTGAGATTCTCACTCACCGTCGACCCTGCTGTGCGGACAAGCGGCGAGGCAGGCGCGCCCTTGTCTGGCCGGCAGGCCATGCCAATGAGCGCTGGCACCGTCCAGCGCCCGGTGCGCTGCCGCCCCGGGCTGTCAATGACGGCCGCGGTCGGACTGACCTCGCGGCCGGTGATCCCTACCGCCTGCGGCCTCTCCTGGCACGGCATCGTCTGGCCGCAGTTCTACGGTGCAGTCGCGGCGCCACGCGGATATGGGGTTCATGACGCTCTGACCGGTGAAGGGTCCTGTCGTGAACTTGCCGCTGAACTGAAACGGCCAACGGGAATCCTCTGTCTGGCCACCTTCCACGGTACCGTGGAAGGTGGCCCGGCCATCCTCGCGGACCACACCCGCCACCTGCCAGATTGGCCTGCCTCCCGCCGCATCGGCACTTGCGTACCTGCCGGAGACCGTGATCCGGGTGCGGTGGGGGCGTGCGAATCTCTGGCAGTGCCGGAGCAGTGGAGGCTTCTATTCCACGTCCCATCAAGAGTCTGAGCCATGGCGAGATTCGACCAAACCATTGCGAACAGCAAGGCCCCCTTGGGCGCGGGCCAATTTCTTCGCTGTCCGGGCTGGATTATGGCAACCTCGTCGCGGGCAGCGATCCGAGTCCAGGCCCCCACTTTCAATTCGTCCGCCTACTGGCAAGGCTCGGGCAAGCTTCCCTCGGGTAGGTCGGGCGAACGCCTTCGGTGTCCCGCCTGTGGGGCGCGGCCTATCGAGACGCGGATGGTCTCATTCGGAACGGCGCAGAAGATGCTGGCTGAGGTCCGGCAACGTCACGCCGCCTGCGGAGGACCAGAGCCATGATCTCGATATCTCCGGTCCGGCCCGGCGTTATGCCGGGACGCGCGTCGACGGCCACCGGCGGCGATAGCTGCTGGCCTCGGAGATGACCTGCCGCGGAACATCCGGGGACATGGCATCGCACCACATCCACGTCTCGCGGTGGGCGTCTTCGGCAGCTGCGTGTGTTGCCTCGGGTGCGGCCTGGATCATCATCACGGCGCGCGAGCGGGAGATGCCGGTTTTGCGTGCTGCGGCGGCTATCAGATCGCCGGATTTCGATAGAGAGAGCGGCCAGGTGCGCGACGACCATGGCTCACCGGCAGCCGCTGCCAGGCGTTTCAGCCAGAAGGCGTCAGCACCTGCTGGCCCGGTGTCCGCGACGACGATGCGGCCATTGAGAACTTGGTCGATCTCGCGCGCGACCTCGGCGGGATCCAGGCCCTCACTTTGCAGCCGGTCGAGCGTTAGGCCATGAACTTGCTCGGCTGTGGTGCTCCATGCGTCCTGGTTGTCGAGCCATGTTGCGGTGGGTCGAATCAGCCAGGAGAGCAGCAGGATCTCCCAGTCTCCGCCCGGGGTGGGGGAGGGGAGGGCAAGGCCGATTTCGATGGGGTAGCTGTCATCGGAGAGGCCGGAGGCTTCTATATCCAGGGGGCAGGGGAGAGGATTGGTCATGGTGAAGGGCAACCTAGGTCATCGAGGGTGTGCGGGCGACGGGCCGCGACGGGCGGAAGAGGTCCTGGCCCAATTGAAGGCGGCGATGGATGAGGTCCAGCGTCTTAGCGTGGAGCTTTTCGCCTTAGATGCGGCGAACCCGGCCCTCGCCGAAGTCACCGCGACGGTCAAATCTGTCTTTGGGGAGGACGGCGGGGCTCGATGGTGGCTCTATCCTAAATCCGGATTGGGAGGCAAAAACCCGCGGGAGTTTGCCATCGGATCACCAGAGGGTCCCGATATCGTCAGTAGTTACGCTATGCAGATCGTGGTCGGGACGTGTGCCTAGGCGGAGGAGATCCCGATGGCGCAGATGCAAGAACCGATGCTGATCCCCGAGCCAACTCGGCACGAGGTCAGGGTCGAGAACGCTGAGGGTCCTTGGGGTGGTCCGACCCTGCGTTATCGTGGTGCGCGGATCGAGTGTGGTCGGGGATCGCACATCTCAGGCTTGTTCCTGGCCGGGCACCCGCTGGACGGGGCCAACTTCGGCGTCCCTGAGATCCCGATGTCGCATGTTGATCTCGGGATCGATGAGAAGCGCATTCCTGGTCACTACGTGGCGAAGCCCCAGAAATAGCGGCTCTGCGGCCCAGGGGCCGGCGGCGGGAGGGCAGGGGAGGTGAACCCGGCCCGGGTGACTGCGTGCGAGGTGATCCGATCGATGACAGTTTAGGCTGGCCGAGAACAGACCAGGAACGTTAGGATGGTGCTATGCCCCGTCCTCCTGTTCATCCGAGCTCCACCCTGCCGCCGATCCCCGCCGACATCCTGTCGCGTCCTGGTGTCCAGCGTGCCGCGATCGGGTTGGCTTTCGAGGCCATCCGGGAGGTCTGGAAGACGAGGCATCGTAGGCAGATCGGCGAGTTGGCTCGCTTCGAGGACCACCGGCTTTTGCGGCTTTTGATAGCGGACCTGAGGCGGCGCCGGCGTCGGCTCACCCGAGATATCACGGCTGAGCAGGTGCGGCCTCATGCCGAGCGCTGGCGGTTGCGCGGGTAGGCGAGGGGGCATGGACAACCCTCCAAGCGGAAGCCGGATTGGCCGGTATGTCCTCGTCCGCGATGTGGACGGCCGGGTGCACGGAATTGCAGCTACAGCGGTGCCTGCTGTGTGTTCCGATGACGACGGCGGCTCCTTGCTGCTTCTATCTGGTGGCAAGCTGGTGCGGGTTGATCGGCCGGTGTTGGAAGTGCTCCGCTGGTTTAATGGGGAGGGGCCAGGCGATGCCGGCTGAGGGTGTGAGGCCACGGGTAGTCTTCATTGACATTGACGGGGTTCTACTGACCCGTGCGGGCTGGCTTCACCCGAGGAATGCCGAGGCAAGAGCCGCTATGGCGGAGGGGACCTGGGACGGCCGGCAACGCGGTATGTCCTTGGTGTCCTTTGACCAACATGCGATCTGGCTGCTCAACCGACTGGCGCGACTGGCTGACGCTCATATCGTCGTGTCGTCGATGTGGAGACGGAGCTTCGGCGCAGAGCAGACGGTCGCGAAACTGGTTGCGGAGGGCCTCGACGCGACCCTGCTCCACGCTGACCCTGCCTGCCGCGGCCTCGCGAGTTCGACGCCGGCCGAGGATATTCTGGATTGGCTTAGGTGGCACCGGCTGAGGCCCATGCCTGACCGGCCTGAGGAATTGCCGGACGAGGAGCAGTCCGAGGAGCGGCGGCTGCTGCGTGCCTATTCCGCGGACTACTGGGATGAGGGTTGGGACTGGATTGTCCTCGACGATCGTCGCCAGTCTGATCGTTGGGTTCGGATCGATGCCGACGATGGCCTGACGGTCTCTTGCTACCGCGTGGCGCTCCGGGCTTTCGGTGCGGTGGACCAGGACTTCGGGGTCTTCGCCGTCGACGGTGGTTTGTGGCGCGAGGTGGTGGCCGCGCATCACGGCGATCCGGTCGAAGCGGCAGCGTGGCTGGAGGGCAGGGGGGCAGTGCTGGATCGGCCGCTCGATCTGCTTCAAGGCTGGCCTTCGCGCCGAGCCGCGCGAGCTTTACTCGGCCAAGTGGGCGGTTCCGAGGCCGCTGCAGAGGCTGAGGCCGTAGCTGCATTCCGCGCTCGGCTTGCGCAGGATCGGCCAGCGCAAGAGCCGGAACCGGAGCCGGAGCCTAGGGGAGCGGGCTGCGATGCCGATTTCTAAAGAGAGTGATCCGAGCGATAGCCGACAGAGAACGCGGTTCAGGTTGAGGTGGTCCCCGGATCTCGGACAGGTGGTTAAGCTCGGTTCGCT
>NZ_JBNXUN010000002.1:0-679222 GCF_050563525.1 Falsiroseomonas sp. HC035 | reverse complement strand
GATCGATCAGCGGCCGCAGGACGGCAAGCTGTATGGCGTGACGGAGCGCGGCCAGATCGTCTCCATCGACGTGGCGAATGGCCGCGCCACACCGGTCTCCCGCCTCAACATGCCGTTCGAGAGCGGCGGCCGCGCGGTGGTGGACTTCAACCCGATCGCCAACCGGCTGCGCCTGATGGGCATGTCCGGCGTGAACTTCCGGGTGAACGTGGAGACCGGGGAGGTCGCGCGCGACGGCCAGCAGAAGTACCAGGTCGGCTCGCCGCAGGCCGAGACGACGCCGCGCATCACCGCTGGCGCCTACACGAACAGCGTGGCCCCTGCCGCCGGTGCGCCGGCCGCCGGCCAGCCCGGCGCGCCGACGACGGCGCTCTATACGATCGACACGCTGCTCGGCACCTACAACCTGCAGGCGCCGCCGAATGACGGCGTGCAGCAGGTGAAGGGCATGCTCGGCATGAGCCTGCCGGTCGGCGTCGGCTTCGACATCCTGTCGGACGGCCAGGGCGGCAACATGGGCTACGTGCTCGCCGGCGGCACGCTGCACGGCATCGACCTGGCCAATGGCCGCCTGACCGCGATGGGCGCGGTGGCCGGCCTGCCGGGCGCCGAGATCATCGACGTCGCCGCGATGCGCTGAGGCCCGCCTCCGGCGGGAGACGCTGACCCTTCGGCGGGGTGCGCCGCCCCCTCTCCCGGCGCATCCCGCCCGAAGCCGCCGCCATGCTCCCGTGCATGGCGGCGGTCTCATTTCCGGCCGAGGGCTGGACAGGGCCGACGCGCTGGGGATTGCTCCGCGACAAAGCGGAGAGACGTTCGAATGCGGATGCTGGTGCTGGGGGCGGGCGCGCTCGGGGGCTATTTCGGCGGGCGGGCGCTGGAACGCGGGCTGGATGTCACCTTCCTGGTGCGGCCCGGACGCGCGGCGGCGCTGGCGCGCGACGGGCTGCGGGTGCGCAGCAGCTTCGGCGACATCGACCGGCCCGTCGCCACCACCGCGACCGCCGGGCCGGGCTTCGACGTGGTGCTGCTGTCCTGCAAGGCCTACGATCTGGACAGCGCGATTTCCGCCATCCGCCCGGCGGTGGAAGCCGGGGCGTGCGTGCTGCCGATCCTGAACGGTATCGCCCACATCGCCACGCTGAACGCCGCCTTCGGCGCGGGGCGAATCTGGGGCGGCCTCGCCAAATGTGCCGCGACGCTGGAGCCGGATGGCACCGTGCGCCACCTGAACGACTGGCACTGGCTGACCTTCGGCCAGCAGGACGGCGCCATGGATGGACGCGCGGCGGAACTCGCGAAGGCGCTCGGCAGCGCGCCGGGCCTGGTGGCGCAGGCGGTGCCGGACATCCAGCGGCGGATGTGGGAGAAGCTGGTACATCTCGGCACCGTCGCCGCCGGCACCGTGCTGATGCGCGCCAGCGTCGGCGAGATTTCCCGAGCGGGCGGCACGCCGTTTCTGCTCTCGCTACTGGAAGGCAATGCCGCCATTGCGGCTGCGCACGGGCACGTCATGGATGAAGCCTTCCTGGCGACCTATCGCGCGCTGTTCTCCGACGCTGGCAGCGCCTACACCGCCTCCATGCTGCGCGACCTCGAAGCCGGGGGGCGCACCGAGGCGGACCACATTCTCGGCTTCCTGTGCGACGCCGCGCGTGCCGCGAACATCTCCGGAGACCTGCTGCAATTGGCCCATCTGCATGCCAAGGCCTACGACCAGCGCCGAGAGGCGGGCCGTCTGCCATGAGTGACCGCGTCAAGCTCGGCTCCGGCGACCTGTCGGTGGTGGTGAAGGCCGAGGGCGCCGAACTGGCCAGCCTGAAGGATGCCGCCGGCCGCGAATTCCTGTGGCAGGCGGAGGCCGCCTGGCCGCGCCATTCGCCGGTGCTGTTCCCCTTCGTCGGCCGGCTGCGCGACGACACGCTGCGCATCGGGCACGAGGTCTACCCGATGGGCCAGCACGGCTTCGCCCGCGACAGCCGGTTCGAGCTGGTCGAACAGGGCAACGCGGCCTGCCGCTTCCTGCTGGTGGACAGCGCCGCGACGCGCGCCGTGTTTCCCTTCGGCTTCCGGCTGGAGATCGCCTACGCGCTGCACGGCGCCAGCCTGACCGTCTCCTACACCGTGACCAACCCGGGCGAGGGCACGCTGCCCTTCTCGCTCGGCGCGCATCCCGCCTTCCGCTGGCCGCTGCCCGGTGCCGGTGGCAAGGCGGCGCACCGGATCGAGTTCGAGCAGGATGAATCCGGCCCGGTCTGGCGACTGGACGACAACGGCCTGATCGACGCCACGCCGCAGCCGCTGCCCGTGCATGGCCGCAACCTCGGCCTGCGGGAGGAACTGTTCCGGCCCTCCGCGATGATCCTGCTGAACCCGGCCAGCCGCCGCCTGCGCTATACGGCGCAGGGCGCGCCGGCGCTGGCGGTGTCCTGGCAGGGATTTTCCCATCTCGGCCTGTGGATGAAGCCCGGCGCGGAGTTCCTCTGCATCGAGCCCTGGGCGGGCTACGCCGACCCGGCGCAGTTCTGGGGCGACATCTGGGCCAAGCCGGGGATGGAGATGCTCGGCGCCGGGGAAAGCCGCCGGTACATGTGGCGGGTGACGGTGGGATAGGGGGGCACCCTTGCGTGCCAGCCGGGCCGGATTATGGTCCGCCGCGACCACCGAAGGACCGCATCATGGCCGACTACGTCATCCCCCCGCCCGCCCAGGCTAGCCTGCCCGTCAAGGGCGGCGGGTCCTTCCCCGTGCGGCGCATCTTCTGCGTCGGCCGCAACTACGCCGAGCACGCCATCGAGATGGGCAGCGACCCGACGCGGGAGCCGCCCTTCTACTTCACCAAGCCGGCCGATGCGGTGGTGGTGAACGGCGCCGACATGCCCTACCCGCCGGCCAGCAAGTCCCTGCACCATGAGATGGAACTGGTCGTCGCCATCGGCACCGGCGGCGTGGACATCAGCCAGGCGGACGCTCTGAAGCATGTCTGGGGCTATTGCTGCGGCCTCGACATGACCCGCCGCGACCTGCAGAACGAGGCAAAGAAGACCGGCCGTCCGTGGGACATGGGCAAGGGCTTCGACAAATCCGCGCCGATGGGGCTGCTGGTCCCGGCAGGCGATTTCGATCCGTCCAAGGGCAAGATCGAGCTGAAGGTGAACGGCAAGGTCACGCAGACCTCCGATCTGTCGAAGCTGATCTGGTCCGTGCCGGAAGTCATCGCCAACCTGTCCGGCCTGGTGCGGCTGGAGCCGGGCGACCTGATCATGACGGGCACGCCGGAAGGCGTCGCCGCCGTGGTCCGCGGCGACCTGCTCGAAGGCATGGTCGAGGGCGTCGGCACCGTCACGGTGAAGATCGTCTGATCCTGTGCGGGTCGTCACCTGGAACATCAACTCGGTCCGGTTGCGCCTGCCATTGCTGGCCGATCTCGTCGCGGCACTGTCGCCCGACGTGGTCTGCCTGCAGGAGACGAAGTGCCCCGACGAGCACTTCCCGCATGAGGGCGCGGCGGCGCTGGGCTTCGAACACCGTGCGGTGCGCGGGATGAAGGGCTACAACGGCGTCGCCATTCTCTCCCGGATTCCCTTCGCGCTGCGCGACGGCGCCGACCCCGACTGGTGCGGCAAGGGGGATTGCCGGCATCTGGCGGTCGAGCTCGATGCGCCTGGCGGGCCGGTGGAGCTGCACGACTTCTACATCCCGGCGGGCGGCGACATCGCCGACCGGGAGAAGAACGTGAAATTCGCGCACAAGCTGGACTTCGTCGCGGAAGCCACCGCCTGGTCCGCTTCGCGTCACGCGGCCGGCGGCTTCAGGCGCGCCATCCTGGTGGGCGACCTGAACATCGCGCCGCTGGAACACGATGTCTGGTCGCACAAGCAGTTGCTGGACGTGGTGTCGCACACGCCGGTGGAAACCGCGGCGCTGACGCAGATGATGCGCGCCGGCGAATGGCACGACGCGCTGCGCCACTTCGTCCCGGCGGACCAGAAGCTGTACACGTGGTGGTCCTACCGTGCGTCGGATTGGCGCGCCTCGGACCGCGGGCGGCGGCTGGACCATGTCTGGGTCTCGCCGGATCTGGCGGGCGGGCTGGTCAGCCATACCGTGCTGAAGGATGCGCGCGGCTGGGCCAAGGCGTCCGACCACGTGCCGGTGCTGGTGGAGGTCGCGACCTGATGCTGGCGCAACTGTCCGGCGCGACGCGGCTGCACGTCATCATCGGCGATCCGATCGCACAGGTGCAGTCGCCCGGCGGCATCTCCCGCGAATTCGCAGCGCGCGGGCGGGATGCGGTGCTGGTGCCGATGCAGGTGGATGCGGCGCATGTCGATGCGCTGCTCGACGGCCTGCGGCATGCGGGCAACCTCGACGGCATCGTGGTGACGGTGCCGCACAAATTCGCCGCGTTTCCGCATTGCGCCAGCACGACGGACCGCGCCGGCTTCCTGCAATCGGTGAACATCCTGCGCCGCCGGGCCGATGGCGGCTGGCATGGCGACATGACGGATGGCGCGGCCTTCGTCGGCGGCCTGGCAACAGCGGGCTACGATCCGCGCGGCCGCCGCGCGCTGATGGCGGGGGCTGGCGGCGCCGGCACGGCGATCGCGCTGGCGCTGGTGGAGGCGGGCGTCGCGGAACTCGCCATCCATGATGCCGATGCGGCGCGGCGCGACCGGCTGCTGGCGCGCCTGGCCGGGCGTGGCCCGGCGGTTCTGCGCGCGGGCAGCGACGATCCCACGGGCCATGAGCTGATCGTCAACGCGACCCCCGCCGGGATGGCATCCGGCGACCCGATGCCGTTCCGCGCGGACCGGCTGGCGCCCGGCATGTTCGTGGGCGAGGTGATCACCAGCCCGGAGCTGACGCCGCTGCTGCACGCCGCCCGCGCGATGGGCTGCGGCACGCAGACCGGCATCGGCATGTTCGCGGCCGGCCGCGCGATGATGGTGGATTTTCTCCTGGGTCAGTGACCCGAAATGTGGCGCGCCGCGATCCAGGCGAAGGTGATGCCGGGCCCGAGTGTAATCCCGGGGCCGGGATAGGCGCCGCCCATGATCGAATGCATGTCGTTGCCCACGGCATACAGGCCTGGGATCGGCCGGTCCGCGCCATCCAGCACCCGCGCCGCCGTATCCGTCACCAGCCCCGTCGCGGCGCCGATGTCGCCAGGCCACAGCTTCACGGCGTAGAAGGGCGGCGTGCCGATCGGGCCGAGGTTCGGGTTCGGACCATGCGCGGCATCGCCGTTGACGCGGTGATAGGCGGTGCTGCCGCGGCCGAAGTCGGGATCCTCGCCCGCCTCGGCGAAGCGGTTCATTCGCGCCACGGTGTCCTCCAGCCCCGCCGCATCGACGCCAAGCGTTCCCGCAAGCGCCGCCAGCGTCGCGCCCTGGTGCAGGTAGCCCTCCGCCAGGAACGAGCCGAAACCGCCCCCGCCGGGCCGCACCATGCCGAGGCCGTACTTCCGGATGCCTTCCGCATCGGTCACGAGGAAGCAGGGAATGCTCGGCACCGTCTCGTGCGCCTGGAACATGGCACGGGCGAACAGGTGGTAGGATGTGGCCTCGTTCACGAAGCGGCGGCCGGCGGCGTTCACCGCGATGATGCCGGGCTTGCCACGGTCCAGCACGAAATGCGGGAAGACGGCGGTGCTGCCGTCTCGCCGCGTGCGGACGGAAACCGGCGCCCAGAAGGCGGTATCCAGGCCGCCCTCGCCGTAGCGGGCGCCGGCCTCCAGCGCCAGGTCGTGCATCTCCCCGGTATGGCCGGGCGCGGCGGGGCTGAATTGCGGCGTTGGCTGCGGCAGCATCTCCGCCCGGCGGGTCGGGTGCCGGTTGAAGCCGCCGGTCGCCAGGATCACGCCACGCCGCGCCATGACCTGCCGCCGCGGGCCGGCCTGGGTCATGACCAGGCCGATGACGCGGCCCGCCTCGCGCAGCAGCGCTTCCGTCCGTGTCGAGACCAGGATATCCACGCCGCGCCGGGCGAGCGACAGCAGCAGCCGCCCGGCCAGCGCGTTGCCCATCACCAGCCGTGTCCCGCGCGGCCCGCGCAGCCGGTCCAGCGCGTGCCGCGCCAGCAGGCGGGCGGCGTGCCGGCCGGATTGCCAAGCGGATTGCCAGAAGCCGGGCTTCCCGGGTTGGCGCAGGCGGAGCAGGTGGCCGATGTCGTCGCGGTCCACCATCATGCCGCCGAGCACGGTGAATTCCGGAATCGGCGGACGCAGCAGGGGAAACAGTTCGCCGAGCGCGCGGCCATCGAAGGGCAGCGGCTCCAGCGCCCGGCCACGCAGCACGGCGCCCGGCACCTCCTGGATGTAGTCCGGGTGCAACGGCCGTGCGCGGAATTTGACGTCTGTCTGCGCCTCCAGGCACGCGATGGCCTGCGGACCGGCCTCCAGGAACGCCTGCCGCAGCGCGGCGCCGGCGTGGTTGCCGACGGCGTGGTCGAGGAAGCTGGCGGCCTGGTCCGGGCTGTCGCCGGTGCCTTCCGCATGCTGCGTGTTGGGCACCCAGGTGGTCGCGGCGGACCACGCGGTGGTGCCGCCCAGGAATTCCGTGCGCTCCACCAGCAGCACGCGCTGGCCCTCGATGGCGGCGAAAAGCGCCGCGGCCATGCCGGCCCCGCCGGCGCCGAGGACGATCACGTCGTAGGCCGCGTCCTCGGCCAGGGACTCAAGTCGCTGGAGCATGACGCCACCGATAGCCCTGCCCGCTTCCATGGCCAATGCCCCTGCGGTGTCTGGAAACCCGGCTCCAGCCGTGGCAGCCTGCGGATGGGAAACGAAGACATGTCACAAGGGGAGGATACGGGAATGGATCGCAGGACCCTGCTGGCCGGAATGGCCGGACTGCCGCTGCTCGGCACGAACAGCGCCCTGGCGCAGGAATTTCCGGCGCGCGACCTGCTCGGCGTGATCCAGTGGGGTGCGGGTGGCGCCACGGACCTGACGGTGCGCGCGGTGACGCCGCATGTGGAAGCAGCGCTCGGCCAGAAGATCGTCCTGCAGAACCGCACCGGCGGCACCGGCGCGATCGGCCTGACCTATGTGCATGGCCAGCCCTCCGATGCGTACACGCTGCTGTTCGGCGCGGAAAACCCGCTGCTGTACCGGGTGCTGAACATCTCCCGCCTCGACTACACGGATTTCTACCCGGTGTGCCTACTGGCGCGCAGCGTGCCGGTGATCGTGGCGAACAAGGACAAGCCCTGGAATTCGCTGAAGGACCTGGTGGCGGATGTGCGCGCCAATCCGGGCCGCATCCGCATGGCCGGCACCGGCCCGGGCGGGCAGGCGCATGTGGTCAGCACCATGATCGCCTCCACCGGCCCGTTCCGCCACATCTCCGTGCCCTTCGATGGCGAGGGTCCGGGCCTGACGGCGATCCAGGGCGGCCATGCGGACTGGATGGCGGCGGGCTCCGGCGCGGTGGCCGAACATGTCCGCGCCGGGCGGCTGAAGGCGCTGGCTGTGTTCAACGACGCACCGCTCGCCAGCCTGCCCGGTGTCGCCCCCGCCACGGCGGATTTCCCCGAGTTGGGGCGGCTTATGCCATGGGGGTCGTTCTACGGCGTCTGGGTGAAGCGGGACGCGCCGGAAGCGGCGCGGAACAAGCTGGTGCAGGCCTTCCGCACCGGTGCGGCGAACCCGCAGTTCCAGCAGTTGATGGCGAACAACGGCAACGTGATCATGAACATCTCCGGCGCCGAGGCCGATGCCTTCCTCGCCCGCTGGCAGTCCGTCACCGCCTGGATCCTGCAGGAGGCCGGTGCCGCGCGGACCAGCCCGGCGGAGCTCAACATCCCGCGGCCGTCGTAGCGCTTCATGGCGGAGGCACGCCGGCGGCGCGAGCCGGGCGAGACCCTGTTCGGCTTCGTCCTTCTGCTGCTTGGACTCAGCATTGTCGCCGAGGGCGTGCGGCTGCAGGGGCTGGAGGCGGTGAGCACGCCGGGGGTGATGCCGCTGGCGGCAGGCGCCGTGATGGCGGCCTCCGCACTCGCCATCATGCTGCGCAACCGTGCGCTGACGGCGCCCGAGTCCGGCTTCGCCACGCGCATCGCACCGCGTGACATCGCGGTCTCCGTCGCGCTGATCGCGGCCTACATGCTGGTGCTGGAGCCGCTGGGCTTTCATCTCGCGACGCTCGGCTTCCTCACCGCGATCATCTGGTTTCTACGCGGTGGCGGGTTCGGCTTCGCGCTGCTGCTGGCGCTGGTGTCCGTCGTCGTGGTGCATGTGGTGTTCCGCATGATCTTTACCGTGGTGCTGCCGCAGGGCTGGCTGCTGCGCGGCGTCCTGCCGCCCGGCCTTCTGCAATGAATGAAGCGCTGGGCTACTTCCTGCTGTCCTGGCTGGACCCGTCGCTGCTGCTGCTGACCGCGGCGGGCACCTTGGCCGGCATCTATGTCGGCGCCATCCCCGGCCTGTCCGTGACCATGGCCGCGGCCATCCTGATCTCCTTCACCTTCAGCTGGGAGGTGAACGACGCGCTGGCGCTGATCGCGGGCGTCTTCACCGGCGGCGTCTACGGCGGATCCCGCACCGCCATCCTGCTGAACATCCCCGGCGCGCCGGCAGCCATCGCGACCGCGCTGGACGGCTACCCGCTGGCCAAACGTGGCGAGGCGGGGATCGCCATCGGGCTGTCCACGGTGATGTCCGTGGTCGGAGGCTTCGTCGGCATCCTGGCACTGGCGGTGGCAGCCCCCGTGATCTCCGACTTCGCGCTGCTGTTCGCGCCGCGGGACTACCTGCTGCTGGCGGTCATGGGGCTGCTGCTGGTCGGCAGCATGTCCGGCGAATCGCTCGCCAAGGGGCTGTATGCCGGGGCGCTCGGCGTGGCACTCGGCATGGTCGGGCTGGACCCGATGACGGCGGAAGGCCGCTTCACCTTCGGCACCGTGCAGCTGATGGGCGGCATCCCCTATGTCGCGGCGATGATCGGCCTGTTCGGCGTGGCGGAGGCACTGGTGCAGCTGCACCACCGGCACGCCATCCCAGTGAAGCAGAAGGTGGCGCGCATCGTGCCGCCATGGAAGCTGGTGCGGAAATACCTGCCGCTGTCGCTGCGCAGTTCTGTCATCGGCGTCGTCATCGGCGCGCTTCCCGGCACCGGCGGCGACATCGCGGCGCTGATGGCCTACGACCAGGCGAAGCGCACGGTGAAGAACCCCTCCGCGCCATTCGGGGAGGGTGCCTACGAAGGCCTGGTCGCGCCGGAAACCGCCAACAACGCGGCGGTGGGCGGCGCCTACATCCCGATGCTGACGCTGGGCATTCCCGGGGATGCCGTGACGGCGGTGATCATCGGCGCGCTGTTCATCCACGGCCTGAAGCCCGGCCCGATGCTGATGATCGAGACGCCGCATCTGTTCTGGTTCACCGTCGGCAACCTGACGCTGGCCAACATCTTCCTGCTGGTCTTCGGGCTGACCGGCATCCGCGCCTTCACCAAGATGGTGGAATGCCCGCCATCGGTGCTGATCCCGCTGATCCTGGTGCTGTCCGTGGTCGGGACCTACGCCATCCAGAACAGCGTTGTGGACGTGTACTTCATGCTCGGCTTCGGCATCTTCGGCTACCTGCTCAAGATGTATGGCTTCCAGGTGGGGCCGGTGGTGCTGGGCATGATCCTCGGGCCGATGATGGATGTGTCCTGGCGCCGCGCCGTCATCTCGGTGGGCGACGACCTCGGCTTCTTCCTGGAGGAGATGTTCACCAGCCCGCTGTCGCTGGTGCTGATCGGCGGCATGTCCTTCCTGCTGCTGAGCCAGACGCCGCTGGCTGGATGGCTGCGACGCCGGAAGGATCAGCCGCGGACCTGATCCGCCTCGGCGTCCGGTCCGTTCGGGTCGTTCGCGATCCGCCGGAGCCGCCAGCCGAGGCCGATGAACAGCGCGCCAGCGAAGATCGCCTGGAACGCCACCAGCCAGATCAGCGCCAGCAGCCCGGGGCCCGGCGCCACCACCATCCAGGCGCCGACCAGGATCGCCAGCGCGCCGATCAGGCCGAGCATCACGCTGCCGGACCGGAAGGCCAGCACCAGCCGGGTGATCCCGGCGACGATCGACCAGGCGGCGACCATCAGCACCAGCACCACGGCGGAGACCACCGGCAGCAGCAGCAGGGCCGCCGCCGCGACCAGGGAGGCGAAGCCGTCGATCCACAGCCAGGTCTTCGATTTCTGTGGGTCCGCGCCACCGCGCCAGGCCTGGGCGATGGAGGAGGCGCCATCGATGGCCAGGAAGGCCGCGAGGAAGCCCAGGATGAAGGCGAGGCCGACGCCCGGCACCAGCAGCGCCACGATGCCGAACAGGATGCCCGCCACCCCGCGCAGCAGGAACAGCCACCAGTTCCGCGCCAGCATCCGCACCACCGGGAACCGCCCGAAAGCCTGCGTCTCCGACATTGCCCATTCCCCGGCCAAACCGCGACAACGCACAGTGTCACAGGGGTAGCGGCGCCTCTGCGATCACTTCCTCGATCACGGCGTAGGTGTGGCTGCTCTTCACGCCCGGCAGGCTGAGCAGCACGTCGCCCAGGAAGCGCCGGTAGGCGGCCATGTCGCGCAGCCGGGCCTTGATCAGGTAGTCGAAGCCGCCGGCCACCATGTGGCATTCCAGCACCTCCGGCACCCGCCGCACCGCTGTGGCAAAACGATCGAAGGCGTCCGGCGTGGTGTGGTCCAGGCTGATCTCGACGAAGACCAGCAGGCCGAGCCCGACCTTGGCCGCATCCAGCCGCGCGCCCCAGCCGGTGATCAGGCCGCCGGATTGCAGCCGGCGCAGCCGTTCGGACGCGGCGCTGGGGGACAGGCCGATGCGGGTGGCGAGTTCCGCCACCGTAGCGCGGCCGTCCCGTTGCAGCAGCGCCAGAAGCCGGCGGTCAATGCGGTCGATTTCGTGTTCCATCGGGCGTTCCGCCGTTGATCCGGCGGGTATAGCGGTGAAAATGCCGCTCCATCCACGGCGCATCGCCCGGCATGCTGTGGGCCATGACGATCTTCGAAGCGCCCTATGCCCCGCTGGAGGAAGCCGCGCGCGCCGCGCTGCTCGCCGCCGCCCCGCCACCCCGGCCGGAGGCGATGCCCCTGGCGCTGGATCTCGCCCGTGCGGCGCGGGACGGCGGCGGGCCGCTGGCGGTGGAGGAGATCCTGCGCGGCTGGCCGCTGTCCACGCGGGAGGGCCTGGCGCTGATGGCGCTGGCGGAGGCGCTGCTGCGGGTGCCGGACGACGCCACCGCCGATGCGCTGATCGCGGAGAAGTTGTCCGAAGGGGCGTGGGACAAGCACGCGGAAGGCTGGGCCTCGGCTGCCTCCGGCTGGGCGCTGGCGGTCGGTTCGCGGCTGGTCGGGCCGGGGGAGACGCCTGGCGGGGTGCTCGGGCCGATGGTCCGGCGACTCGGCGTGCCGGCGGTGCGCAACGCGGCGCGGCGCGCCGTGCGGCTGATGGGCGGACAGTTCGTGCTCGGCGAGACCATCGAGGATGCGTTAGGGCGATCCGCGAAGGGCACCCGGTATTCCTACGACATGCTGGGCGAGGGCGCGCGCACGGCGGCCGACGCCCGGAAGTACCTCGGCGCGTACCACGCGGCCTGTGAGGCCATCGGCCGCGCCGCGCACGGGTCGCTGCCGGGCCGGCCGGGACTGTCCGTGAAGCTCTCGGCCATCCATCCACGCTACGAGGCCGTGTCCCGCGATCGGGTATTTCGGGAAATGCTGCCGGATCTGATCGGGCTGGCGCAGGCGGCGCGGGCGCATGACCTGAACCTGACCCTGGATGCGGAGGAAGCCGACCGGCTGGAATTGTCGCTGGAGGTGTTCGACCGGCTGCTGACCGAACCGTCCCTTGCGGGGTGGGAGGGGCTGGGCCTGGCCGTGCAGGCCTACCAGAAGCGCGCCGGCGCGGTGGTGGCCTGGCTGGCGGACCGCGCGGCGGCAACGCGGCGGCGGCTGATGGTGCGGCTGGTGAAGGGCGCCTACTGGGATGCGGAGGTGAAGCGGGCGCAGGAACGCGGGCTGGAGGATTTCCCGGTCTGGACCCGCAAGGCCGCGACCGACCTCGCCTGGCTGACCCAGGCGGCGGCGCTGCTCGATGTGGCGAAGCAGGGCCGCATCTTTCCGCAATTGGCGACCCACAATGCCGGCAGCGTGGCGGAGGCGCTCGCGCTGGCCGAGGCGCGGGGCGTCGGCGTGCAAAGATTCGAGTTCCAGCGGCTGCATGGCATGGGCGGGGCGCTGTATGCGCAACTCGCGAAGGCACGGCCGGATGTGGCGCTGCGGATCTACGCGCCGGTCGGCGTGCATGAGGACCTGCTGGCCTACCTGGTGCGGCGCCTGCTGGAGAACGGCGCCAATGGCGGCTTCGTCGCGGCGGTGGCCGATGAGGAGATGCCGCTGGAACGGCTGCTGCGCCATCCCTCCGTGCCGCTGGCGGAGGGGCCGCCACGGCATCCGCGGGTGAAGCGGCCCGGCGCGCTGTTCGCCACGCGGCCGAACAGCCGCGGCGTGGAATTCGGCGAACGTCGCGCCCTGGCCGGGCTGCTGGCGGAACGCGATGCGGCCCCGCCGCTGCCGGCCGCCGCACCGGTGGCGCCGGAGGCTGCGGTGGCGCGCGCGCAGGCTGCCTTCCCGGCCTGGAACGCCACCCCCGTCGCCGCCCGCGCCGCCATCCTGCGCCGCGCCGCGGATTTGCTGGAACAGCGCCGCGGCGTCTTCATCGCAGCGATCCAGGACGAGGGTTTTCGCACGCTGGACGACGCCCTGTCCGAATTGCGGGAAGCCATCGATTTCTGCCGCTACTATGCCGGGGAAGCCGAGCGCATCGCCGCCCCCACGACGCTGCCCGGCCCGGTGGGCGAGAGCAACCTGCTGACGCTGTCGGGCCGCGGCGCGGTGCTGTGCATCTCGCCGTGGAATTTCCCTCTGGCGATTTTCCTCGGCCAGGTGGCGGCGGCGCTGGTGGCGGGCAATGCCGTGGTGGCGAAGCCGGCGCCGCAGACGCCACGCATCGGCGCGCTGGCGGCGCAGGCTCTTTTCGATGCGGGGCTGCCGGAGGGCGTGCTTGTCCTGGTTCCGGGCGGACCGCAGGAAGGTGCGGCGCTGGTGGCGCATCCGGCCATCGCCGGCATCGCCTTCACCGGCAGCACCGGCACGGCGCGCGCCATCAACCAAGCACTGGCGGCGAAGGACGGGCCCATCGTCCCGCTGATCGCGGAGACCGGCGGGCTGAACGCCATGGTGGTGGATGCGACGGCGCTGCCGGAACAGGTGACGGACGACGTGCTGACCAGCGCCTTCCGGTCCGCCGGCCAGCGCTGTTCGGCGCTGCGGCTGCTGTGCGTGCAGGAGGACGCCGCGGACCGGATGCTGGCGATGATCGCGGGCGCGGCGTCGGAACTGCGCCTGGGCGATCCGCGCGACCCGGCCGTGCATCTCGGCCCGTTGATCGATGCCGAGGCCAAGGCGCGCATCATCGCCTGGTTGGACAAGCTGCCGCCAGGGGCGCGGGAAGTGTTTCGGCACCCGGCCGCGGAGCCGGGCAATTTCCTGGCACCACGCATCGTCGAGTTGCGGCGGCCGGAGGACCTGACCCAGGAAGTCTTCGGCCCGGTGCTGCATGTGGTGCGCTGGCGTGGAAGGGAGCTGGATGGGCTGCTGCGCTCCCTCGCCGGCACCGGGTACGGGCTGACTCTTGGCGTGCAGAGCCGCCGCGCCGGCTTCGCCGCGCAGGTGGCGCGGGCGGTGCCGGCGGGGAATGTCTATGTGAACCGCAACATGGTCGGCGCCGTCGTCGGCAGCCAGCCCTTCGGCGGGCAGGGGCTGTCCGGCACCGGGCCGAAGGCGGGCGGGCCGCACTACCTGCCACGCTTCATGACGGAGCGGGTGGTCAGCGTGAACACCGCCGCGGCGGGGGGCGACGCGGCGCTTCTGGCGGAGGGGGAGTAGTCGCGGATGGACATTTGTTTGTCGCTGGCAGGCATGTAGCCTGGGGGCGTCCTGTCAGGCTTCCGCCATGCGCTATTCCGCCCTCGCCCTGTTGCGCCACGCTTTCACCGGCAACCAGTCCTGGACGCCGGTCTGGCGGCATCCGGAGCCGCGCGCGGAATACGACACCATCATCGTCGGCGGCGGCGGGCACGGGCTCGCCACGGCGCACTACCTGGCGAAGGAACAGGGCATCACGGACGTGGCGGTGGTGGAGAAGGGCTACCTCGGCTCCGGCAATGTTGGGCGCAACACCACCATCATCCGGTCGAACTACCTGCTGCCGGGCAATACGCCCTTCTACGAGCATTCGATGAAGCTGTGGGAAGGGCTGGAGCAGGACATCAACTACAACGCCATGGTCAGCCAGCGCGGCGTGCTGAACCTGTGCCATTCCGACAGCCAGCGGGACGCCTATGCGCGGCGCGGCAACGCCATGCGGATGGCCGGCGTGGATGCCGAATTGCTGGACGCGGCACAGGTGCGCGCGATGCTGCCGGGCGTGAACATGGACAGCGCCCGCTTCCCGGTGAAGGGCGGCCTGCTGCAACGGCGCGGCGGAACGGTGCGTCACGATGCCGTCGCCTGGGGCTACGCGCGGGCCGCAGACAAGCGCGGCGTGGACCTGCTGCAGAATACGGAGGTGACGGGCATCCGCGTCGAGGCCGGACGCGTGCGCGGCGTCGAGACCACGCGCGGCTTCATCGGCGCGAAGCGTGTCGGGCTCGCAGTCGCCGGCAACACGTCCCGCGTCGCGACAATGGCCGGGCTGCGGCTGCCAATCGAGAGCCATGTCTTGCAAGCCTTCGTGTCGGAAGCCGTGAAGCCGATGATCCACACCGTCGTCACCTTTGGTGCGGGCCATTTCTATGTCAGCCAATCCGACAAGGGCGGGCTGGTGTTCGGCGGCGACATCGATGGCTACAACTCCTACGCCCAGCGCGGCAATCTGCCGGTGGTGCAGGACGTGCTGGAATGTGGCGTGCAGCTTTTCCCGGCCATCAGCCGGCTGCGCTACCTCCGCCAATGGGGCGGCATCATGGACATGTCGATGGACGGCTCGCCGATCATCGACCGCACGCCGATCGAGGGCCTGTATCTGAATTGCGGCTGGTGCTACGGCGGCTTCAAGGCGACGCCCGCCAGCGGCTGGTGCTTCGCGCACACCATCGCCACCGGGCAGCCGCATCCCCTGAACGCGGCATTCCGGCTGGACCGCTTCGCGAGCGGTGCGGTGCTGGACGAGAAGGGCGCGGGCGCCCAGGCGAACCTGCACTGATGCGCATCCCCTGCCCCTTCTGCGGCCCGCGTGACAGCGCGGAATTTTCGACTGTGGGCAGCGCGCCGCCGCCGCGCCCCGCGGCCGACGCGCCGTTCGAGGACTGGCACGACTACCTGCATCTTCGCGACAACCCAGCCGGGCTGCATGAGGAACTGTGGCAGCACGTCCAGGGCTGCCGGCAATGGCTGCGCGTGATGCGCGACACCCGCACGCATGCGGTTGAGTCCGCCCAGGCCTGCCGGCCATGACGCGGCTGGCGCAGAGCGGGCTGATCGACCGCACGCAGTCGCTGTCCTTCAGCTTCGACGGGCGGCGCTACACCGGCCATCCCGGCGATACGCTGGCCTCGGCGCTGCTAGCCAACGGCGTGCGGCTGGTCGGGCGGTCCTTCAAGTATCACCGTCCGCGCGGCATCTTCGGCATCGGCTCGGAGGAACCCAACGCGCTGGTGGAACTGCGCGGCGGCGCCCGGCGCGAACCCAACACCCGCGCCACCACCGCCGAGTTGTTCGAGGGCCTCGCCGCCACCAGCCAGAACCGCTGGCCGAGTCTTGGCTTCGACGTGATGGCGGTAAACGGGCTGTTCGGCCCGGTGCTCTCCGCCGGCTTCTACTACAAGACCTTCATGTGGCCGGCCGCTTTTTGGGAAAAGCTGTACGAGCCGCTGATCCGCCGTGCCGCTGGCCTTGGCCGTGCGCCGGAAGCGTCGGACCCCGACAGCTACGAACGCATGCACATCCACTGCGACGTACTGGTGGTCGGCGCCGGCCCCACCGGGCTTGCGGCGGCGCTGGCGGCGGCGCGCACCGGCGCGCGCGTCGTGCTGGCGGATGAGGATTCGCGCATCGGCGGCCGGCTGCTGCAGGACCGGCAGGAGATCGACGGCGCGCCGGCCGCCTTGTGGGCAGACCGCGTGGTGGCGGAGCTCGCCAGCCTGCCCGATGTCACGCTGCTGCCGCGCACCACCGTCTTCGGCGTTTTCGACGATGGCGTGCATGCGGCGGTGGAACGCGTGGCGGACCATCTGGCGGAGCCTGCGCCAGGCCAGCCACGCCAGCGCGCCTGGACCATTGTCGCCAGGCGTACGGTCCTCGCCGCGGGCGCAGTGGAACGGCCCATCGCCTTTTCGGGGAACGAC
Source organism: Falsiroseomonas sp. HC035 (assembly GCF_050563525.1). Taxonomy (NCBI): domain Bacteria; kingdom Pseudomonadati; phylum Pseudomonadota; class Alphaproteobacteria; order Acetobacterales; family Roseomonadaceae; genus Falsiroseomonas; species Falsiroseomonas sp. HC035. Next base: position 662,814 of record NZ_JBNXUN010000002.1, on the reverse strand, counting down.
CGTCCTGGCGTGATGTCGGCCGCCGCCACGCGTGGCTACCTCAACCGCTATGCCACGCTGCCGGGCCAACGCGCCGTGGTGTTCACCGCCGGCGACGATGGCTGGCGCACGGCAGTGGACCTTCTGGCCTCGGGCGCGGAGGTCACCGTGGTGGATACGCGCGCCGAGGTCGCGCCCGCCGTCGCCGCCACCGCACAGCGCGCACGCAAGGTGCTGGGCGGTCGCGTCACCGGCACCAAGGGCCGGCTCGGCCTGTCTACCGTGCAGCTTGGTACCGGAGAACGCATCGCCGCCGACCTGCTCGCCGTCGCCGGCGGCTGGAACCCGACGCTGCACCTGTCCAGCCACCATGGCGGCCGGCCGCGCTGGGACGCCGCGCTGCACGCCTTCGTGCCGGGGCAGGCGCCTCCCGGCTTCAGCGTCGCCGGCGCCGCCGCTGGCCGCATGACCCTCGCCGCCTGCCTCGCCGATGGCGCCGCCGCCGGCTTGCAGGCGGCACGCGACGCCGGCCATGACGGACAGCCCCTGGCCCTGCCGCGCGCCGATGACGAACCGAGCGCCCTGGCCCCGATCTTCCATGTGCGCGGCGCCGGGAAGGCCTTCGTCGATTTCCAGCACGACGTCACCGCCGACGACATCGCGCTCGCCGCGCGCGAGGGCTTTCGCAGCGTCGAGCACGCCAAGCGCTACACCACCCTCGGCATGGCGACGGACCAGGGCCGCACGGCAAATGTCGTGGGCCTCGCCATCCTCGCCGAAGCCACCGGCCGGACCATTCCCGAGACCGGCACCACCATGTTCCGCCCGCCCTACACGCCGGTGACGATGGGCGCGATGGCCGGCCACATGACCGGCCGCGAGTTCCGGCCCACGCGCCGCACGCCGCTGCATGGCTGGTCCGCGCGCCATGGCGCCAGCTTCGTGGAATCCGGCGCCTGGCTGCGCGCCGAATGGTTTTCCCGGCCGGGCGAAAAGGGCTGGCGCGACAGCGTGGACCGGGAGGTGCTCAACGTCCGCGCCAATGTCGGCTTCTGCGACGTCTCGACACTCGGCAAGATCGAGGTGGTCGGCCCCGCCGCCGCCGCGCTGCTCGACCTGGTCTACGCCAACGACATCTCCACCCTGAAGCCTGGCCGGATCCGCTACGGCGTCATGCTGCGCGAGGACGGTTTCGTGATGGATGACGGCACCTGCGCGCGCTTGTCCGAGCACCGCTTCTTCCTGACCACCACCACCGCCAATGCCGCGCGCGTCATGCAGCACCTGGAGTATTGCCATCAGGTGCTGCGGCCCGAGCTGGACGTGGCGATGCTGTCCACCACCGATGCCTGGGCCCAGGTCGCCCTCGCCGGCCCCCGCGCGCGGGATGTGCTGGCGGCGACCACCGATGCCGATCTGTCGAACGCCGCGCTGCCGCACATGGCCTGCACCGAGGCTACGCTGCGTGGCGGCATCCCCGCGCGGCTGTACCGCCTGTCGTTCTCCGGCGAACTCGCCTACGAGATCGGCGTGCCGCCGGACCATGCGGAGTCGTTGGCCGACCTGCTGATGCAGGCGGGCGCGCCGCACGGCATCGCGCCCTATGGCACGGAAGCCCTGGGCGTGCTGCGGATCGAGAAGGGCCACGCGGCCGGCGGCGAGCTGAACGGCCAGACCACCGCCGCCGATCTTGGCCTCGGCCGCATGCTCTCGAAGCGCAAGGACTTTTGCGGCCGCGTCATGGCGCAACGGCCGGCACTGCTGGACCCGGCGCGGCCGGTGCTGGTCGGGCTGCGGGCCCTGGATCCGGCGCAGGTCCTGCGCGCCGGGTCGCACCTGCTGGCACCCGGCGCCGCACCGACGACGGAGAACGACCTTGGCCATGTCACCGCCGCCTGCTGGTCGCCGCATCTCGGCCACATGATCGGCCTTGCCTTGCTGTCCGGCGGCCGGGAGCGCATCGGCACCCGCATCCGCGTGCACGACCCGCTGCGCGGCGGCGACGGGGAGGCGGAGGTGGCGCACCCCGTCTTCATCGACCCGGACGGGCTTCGCACCCGTGGCTGACGCCCTGACCCTGCGCGAGGTCCACGGCCTCGACCTCACCGCCCTGCACGGCCCGCCGGACCTGCTGCCGGGCCTGCCGCAGCGTCCCGGCTGGGTGGCGCAGGACGGCTCCACGATCCTCTGGACCGCCCCGCGCCAATGGCTCGTGCTGCACGCGCCCGGCGCCGCGCCAGCGGTGCCGGAGGCGCATCGCACACCCCTGCATGGCGCGCGCTGCATCCTGGAACTGACGGGCCCGCGCGCGGCGGAGCTGCTGGCGACGCTGCTGCCGATCGACCTGCATCCGCGCGCCTTCCCGCCGGGCGCCGCCGCCGCGACGCTGGGGGCGCATGTGCCGTTGCTGGTGTGGCGGGTGGAGGCAGGGTTTCGGTTGGCCTGCTACCGCTCCTACGGACAGTCGCTGCAGCAGGCGTTGGTCGCGGCGGGGCGGGGGCGCGGGCTGGTGGTATCGGCCATGCCCCCCTCACCCAACCCTCTCCCCCCCCCGGGGGGAGAGGGCTCGGCGAGGTAGGGAGGTTGCAGAGGGGCGCGGTGCGGCTGCGCTGGGTGGCGCCTGAGGCGGCGGATGCCGCGACCCTCGCCACCTGGCACGCCACGCTGGATGCGGCGGAACGGGCGAAGGCGGCGCGCTTCCACTTCGCGCGGGACCGCCACGCCTACATCGCCGCCCACGCCCTGGCCCGCGCCATGCTGTCCGATGTGGCGCCGCTGCCCCCCGCCGCCTGGCGCTTCGTCGCCGGTCGCGCCGGGAAGCCCGAAATCGACCCGGCGCTCGGCTTGCCGAACCTGCGCTTTAACATTTCGCACACGCGCGGCCTCGTCGCCTGCGCGGTGGCGAACCAGGACGATGTCGGCCTGGATGTCGAGGACCTGGGTCGCCGCGAGGCCTCACCCGGCCTGGCCGAGCGCCACTTCGCCACCGCCGAGGTGGCGCTGCTCGCCGCCGCACCGCCGGCCGCGCGGCACGAGACCTTCCTGCGGATCTGGACCCTGAAGGAGGCCTTCGTGAAGGCGACCGGCGATGGCATCAGCCTGGGCCTGCACCGCTTCGCCTTCACACTGGACCCGCCGCGCCTGACGCTGGAGGCTGGCGATGCCGCGGCCTGGCGCTTCCTGCAATGGCGGCCGACCCCGCGCCACATCCTGGCCGTGGCGCTGCGCCGCCTATAGCTGGGACTCGATCGGCAGCAGCCGCAGCAGCCCGGCCAGCACGCGGCGGCGCAGCGAGGCCTCCGGCTCCCGCCGCAGAATTTGCATCCTGCCCTCGGCGCCGGCCGCCGTCCAGGTCAGCCGGCCCTCCTCCAGCCCCAGGCGCCAGCTGCGCGAAGGATCGGCCAGGCGGGCATGTTCGGCCCGCAGCTCCTCGGCCAGCACGGGATGCCGCACGAAGGCGCCCATCTCCGTATTCAGCGCGGCGGATCGCGGGTCCAGGTTGAAGGAGCCGACGAAGACCGGCCCGTCATCGACCACGAAGGCCTTGGTGTGCAGGCTGGCGCCGCGGGAGCCGAAGGCACTCGCCTTCTCATCCTCGCCACTCGGGCGCAGCTCGAACAGCTCGATCCCGGCGCGCAGCAGGGCGTGGCGGTAATGCGTGTAGCCGCCATGCACCGCGACCACATCGGTCGCCGCCAGCGAATTGGTCACCACCGAAACCTTCACGCCGCGCTTCGCCAGATCCAGCAGCAGCGCGAGCCCCGCACGGCCCGGGACGAAATAGGGCGAGATCAGCAGCGCCTGCCGCTTCGCGCGTCGCAGCGCATCCGCGATTTCGGGCGCGATGCCACCGGCGGCGCGGGCGCGGCGCCGGGCAGCGAGGCCACGGCGCGCCTTCTCAGGCGGGTCCGCCACCACCTGCACCGCGCCACGCGCCAGCCCGACCATGCCGCGCGCCATCTGCCGCGCCGCCTGCTGCACCTGCCCCAGATGCTCCAGGTAGCGTCGCGCCTCGGGCTGGCCCGAAGCGGCCGCCAGGTCCTTCCGCAGTTGCGGCAGGCCGCCGCCGGCTTCCGTGCTCGGGCTGACCACTGCGGCGGGGCGTGCCAGCTTGCTGCGCCAGTACTGCTCGAACACCCGCGTGGCACCGGAGGCCGCGGCACCGGCCAGCACGATGTCGAGGTCGCGGAACAGGAACTCCCCGCCCTCCGCGCCGAAATACTCGTCGCCCAGGTTGCGGCCGCCGACGATGGCAACCCGGCCATCGGCGATCCAGGACTTGTTGTGCATGCGCCGGTTCAGGTGCCAGCCGCCGAAGGCCATCTCCAGCAGGAAGCCCCAGCGGCCGAACATGCGCCAGCGGGTTCCGTTGAACAGCCGCACCTCGATGGCCGGGTGGGCATCCAGCGCCGACAGCACGCGTTCCCGCCCCAGCGCATAGGCATCGTCCAGCAGCAGCCGCACCTGTACGCCGCGGTCGGCGGCGTCCAGCACCTCGCAGGCCAGAAGGCGCCCGGTCACGTCGCCGCGCCACATGTAGTATTGCAGGTCCAGCGTGCGGCCGGCGGCGCGGGCGGTGGCGACGCGCACGGCGTAGGCGTCCAGCCCCTCCGGCACCAGCGCCGCACCGGCCTCCGCGCCCAGGCGCGCGAGCGTGGATCGGACGCCCTGCTCCAGCTCCGTCATGTCGTCCGGGCACAGGGTCTGGGACATGCCGCTCCTCACTCCCCGGACATGGCGATCCGGCGCTCGCCGCACAACGGCCGAGGCAGGGGTGGGTTCGGGCAGGCCGCGCGGCTGTGACCGTTCCGGTCAGGCCGCCGCTTCCACCCCGGCCGGAAGGCCGAGCCGCACGCAGGCGGTCAGCGGCAGGTGGTCCGAGGCGACGCGCGCCAGCAGGCTGTCATGCGCCACGACGTTCCCCACCAGGCCGCGCGGCCAGCCCAGGATGCGGTCCAGTGCCAGCACCGGCAGGCGGGCGGGGAAGCTGGGCGGGCCGTGGTTCACCGGGCCGAAATACGGCTCGAAGGCGCGCAACGAGGATCGCGTGCCGGGCCGCCATTCATTCAGGTCGCCGAGCAGCAGGGTCGGCACCTCCCCTTCATCCTCCGCAAGCGCGCGCAGGATGGCGACGGCCTGCTGCCGGCGGCTGCGGCGCAGCAGGCCAAGATGCGCCGCCACCACGCGCAGGCGCCCGGTAGGAAGGTCCAGCTCCGCCACCAGGGCGCCACGCGGCTCCGCCCCCGGCAGGGCGAGCCGGCGGATGCGGGCCGGGGTGCCGGGACGCACCAGCAGGGCATTGCCGTGCCAGCCATGGCCATCCGGCAGGTCGGAGACCGGCAGCGGCGCCAGCCCCGTCTCGCGTTCCAGCGCCGCGGCATCCAGCAGGCCGGTGCGGCGGCCGAAGCGGCGGTCGGCCTCCTGCACCGCAACCACATCGGCGCCGAGTTCGGCAATGACGGCGGCGGTCCGGGCAGGGTCGAAGCGACGGTCCGTGCCGACGCATTTGTGGATGTTGTAGGAGGCAACACGCAGCGTCCCGGCCTCAGCGCGCAGCGGCCCGGCCGGGGCGGGCGCGATTGGCCGGCGCAGGTCCACCAGCAACCCCTGCACGACTGCACCGGTGCGGCGCAGGCGGTCCTTCAGCAGGCGGTCCTTCAGACGGGGCGGCGGATCGGCAGGCGGGCTGGCTTCGGTCATGCGTCGGGGAGCCGGATTCCTGATGTCGGGACGCTCCGGCGACCCGTGGGGTGGTTCAACTAGCCCGAAAATAGGCGCGGCGGGGGTTGCTTCCAAGGTGCTCCGTGCCGGCGCAGCCCCGTTGAAACTTTGCCGGGCGCCTTCCGTTGTCACGGTTCCGGACACACAGCGCCCTGCGGTGCCTCATCAGGATCACGACGTTGCACATCGCCCCCGCCCTGACCATGCATGCCGCGATCCTGACCGGGCCAGGCGCACTGCACGTGGCGCCGGTGCCGCGGCCGGAGCCGGGGCCGGGCGAGATCCGCGTGCGGCTGGAAGGCTGCGGCGTCTGCGCCTCCAACCTCACGCCATGGGCCGGGCCGGAGTGGATGCGCTTCCCGACTGAACCGGGCGGGCTGGGACACGAGGGCTGGGGCGTGGTCGATGCGCTGGGGCCGGGGGTGACGAGCCTGGCACCCGGCGACCGCGTGGCGACGCTGTTCGGGCGCAGCTACGCGGATTACGACACCGGCCCCGCCGACCAGGCGGTGCGCCTGCCCGAAAGCCTGGCGGGCCAGCCCTTCCCGGGCGAGCCGCTGGGCTGTGCAATGAACATCTTGCGCCGCGCGGAGATCAAGCCCGGCCAGACCGTCGCCATCATCGGCATCGGCTTCCTCGGCGCCCTGCTGACGCGGCTGGCAACGGATGCCGGCGCCCGCGTCATCGCCATCTCCCGCCGCGCCTTCTCGCTGGAGGTTGCCCACCGCATGGGCGCCGCCGAGACCATCGCGATGGAGGATCACCACGCCATCATCGACCAGGTGCGCGCGCTGACCGGCGGCGAATTCTGCGAGCGCGTGATCGAGGCCGTGGGCAAGCAATGGCCACTGGATCTGGCCGGCGAGCTGACCCGGGTGCGCGGCCGCCTGGTGATCGCCGGCTACCACCAGGACGGCCCACGCCAGGTGAACATGCAGCTCTGGAACTGGCGCGGGCTGGACGTGGTGAACGCGCATGAGCGCGACCCGGCGGAATACCTGCGCGGGATGCGGGAGGCTGTGGACGCTGTCGCCTCCGGCCGGCTCGACCCCTCGCCACTCTACACCCACCGCTTTCCATTGGCGCAGCTCGGCGCGGCGCTGGACGCGACGCGCGACAGGCCGGAGGGGTTCCTGAAGGCGCTGGTGATTCCATGAGGCCGCCGCGCCTCGGCTTCCTCGGCGTCGGCTGGATCGGCCGGCACCGCATGCAGGCCATCGCCGATGCAGGCGTGGCCGAGATCGTCGGCATTGCCGATCCGGCGCCGGAGATGGCGGACGCCGCCCGCGCCGTCGCGCCCGATGCGGCCTGCGTCGAAGGGCTGGACGGTTTGCTGGCGCTCGGCCTCGATGGCGTGGTCATCGCGACGCCCTCCGCTCTGCACGCGCCGCAATCCATCGCCGCGCTGCGGCAGGGCGTCGCGGTGTTCTGCCAGAAGCCGCTTGGCCGCAGCGCCGCCGAGGTGCGCGGCGTGGTGGAGGCGGCGCGCGCCGCGGACCGCCTGCTCGGCGTGGACCTGTCCTACCGCGCGACGGACGCCATGCGACGCATCCGCGCGAAGCTGCGCGAAGGCGCGCTGGGCCAGGTGCATGCGGTGGACCTGGTGTTCCACAATGCCTACGGACCGGACAAGCCCTGGTTCAAGGATCGCGCGCAGTCCGGCGGAGGCTGCCTGATGGACCTTGGCGTGCATCTGGTCGACCTCGCGCTGTGGGCGCTGGATTTCCCGGCCGTCGCCGATGTGTCCGGACAGGCCTTCGCCAAGGGTGTGCCGCTGGCGCGCGACGCGGCGCAGGTCGAGGATTTCGCGCTGGCCACGATCACGTTGGAATCGGGCGCGGTGCTGCGGCTGGCCTGTTCCTGGTGGCTGCATGCCGGTCGCGATGCGGCGATCTCCGCCGAATTCTACGGCACCGGGGGTGGCGCGGCCTTCCGCAACATCGGCGGGTCCTTCTACGACTTCGAGGCGGCCCTGTTCCGCGGCACATCCTCCGAGACCTTGGCCACGCCCCCCGATGAGTGGGGTGGTCGCACCGCGGTCGAATGGGCGACGCGGCTTGCGCAGTCGAACCGGTTCGACGCCTCCGCGTTGCATTTCGTCGACGTCGCCGCGGTGCTCGACCGCATCTACGCCAGCGGTCAGGACCGCATCCACGCCAGCACAGGACAGGAGCCACAATCTTGCCCAGCACCCTCGTCACCGGCGGCGCCGGCTTCATCGGCCGCGAGGTCTGCCGCGAGCTGATCGAGCACGGGCACCAAGTGCGCGTGCTCGACTCGCTGATCGACCAGGTACACGGCCCGGACCAGCCGGTTGCCCTGCATGGCGTGGACCTGCAACGCGGCGACGTGCGCGACGCCGCGGCGGTGCGCGCGGCGCTGGAGGGTGTCGACGGCGTGGTGCACCTCGCGGCCGAGGTCGGCGTTGGGCAGAGCATGTACGAGATCGAGCGCTACGTCAGCACCAACGACACCGGCACCGCCGTCCTGCTGGAGGCGATGATCGACCGGCCGGTGCAGCGCATCGTCGTGGCCTCCTCGATGAGTGTCTATGGCGAGGGCCGGTACCGCACGCCAGATGGCCGCGCGGTGGACGATGCGCGCCGCAGCCCGCACCAGATTGCCGAGGGACGGTGGAACCTGTCGACGCCACAGGGCGAGGCACTGTCGCCGGTGGCAACCGATGAGACGAAGCCGGTGGACCTCGCCTCCATCTACGCCCTGACAAAGTTCTTCCAGGAACAGGCAGTGTTGATCTTCGGCCGCGCCTACCGGCGTGACGCTGTGGCGCTGCGGCTGTTCAACGTGTTCGGGCCGGGTCAGGCGCTGTCCAACCCCTATACCGGCGTGCTGGCCAACTTCTCCTCCCGCGTCGCCAGCGGTGAGGCGCCCACGATCTTCGAGGATGGCGAGCAGCGCCGCGACTTCGTGCATGTGCGCGACGTGGCACGCGCCTTTCGCCTTGCGCTGGAAGTGCCGGGGCTGCGCGACACCACCATCAACATCGGCAGCGGCCACGCCTACACCATCAGCGAGGTGGCTCGGATGGTCGCGCGCGCCATGGGGCGCGAGTTGGAGCCCGAGATCATGCACAAGGCGCGCATCGGCGACATCCGGAACTGCTTTGCCGACATCTCCCGCGCCCGGGACCTTCTGGGCTTCGCGCCGCGGCACGCGCTGGAGGATTCGCTCGGCGAACTGGCGGAGTGGGTGGCGCAGCAGAAGGTGGTGGATCGCAACGCGGAGATGCGGCGCCATCTCGAGGCACGGGGCCTCGTCGCATGACCATGCCACCCGCCTTCGGCTTCGCCGAGTGGTTCCGGCCCGGTGAGTACGAACGTACCGAACAGGCCGTGGACGCGATCGCCGCCACCGGCGCGCGCTACCTGCGCACGCATCTGTCCTGGGCGGAGTATCACAAGGAAGGTGGCGAGGCCTGGTATGACTGGCTGCTGCCGAAGCTTGGCGCGCGTTTTGACCTTCTGCCCTGCATCCATTACACGCCGCCGTCGCTGTCGCGGACCGGCACCGCGTCCGGCGCACCTCGCCGGCTGCAGGACTACGCCGATTTCGTCGACCACAGCCTGACCCGCTACGGCCGTCATTTCCGCAGCGTCGAGTTGTGGAACGAGCCCAACAACCTGCTCGACTGGGATTGGCACCAGGATCGCGACTGGCTGCTGTTCAGCGAGATGATCGGCGCCGCCGCCTACTGGGCGAAGCAGCGCGGCTTCGGCACGGTGCTCGGCGGCCCCTGCCCCTTCGATCCGCACTGGCTGGAACTGATGGGCCAGCGCGGCGTGCTTGCGCATATCGACGCACTCGGCATCCACGGCTTCCCCGGCACCTGGGACAGTGAACGCAGCAACTGGGATGGCTGGCCGTCCCTGATTGCCCGAGCACGGGAGACTGCCGCGCGCTTCAACCCGCATGCCGAGATCTGGATTACGGAGGCCGGCTACGCCACCTGGCGGCACGATGGCGCGGAACAGGCGCGCGGCTTCCTGGATGCGCTGTCGGCGCCGGCGGAGCGCCTGTACTGGTACGGCTGGCAGGACATCGCGGATACGGTGCCGGTGCAGGAAGGCCTGCGCTTCGACCAGCGCCACTACCACATGGGCGTGGTCGACACGGCGGGGCATCCCAAACTGCTGGCCCGTCTGCTGACGGAGGGCGGCGTGGAGGCCGTGGCCAATACCTTGCAGCTCGCGACGCCGCGCCTGACGCATCCGGCGCATCCCGTGCTGATTGCAGGCGGCGCCGGCTTCATCGGCAGCAATCTGGCCGAAAGCTTCCTGCGGGATGGCCGCGACGTCGTATTGCTCGACAATCTCAGCCGGCCGGGTGTGGAGCAGAACCTCGCCTGGCTGAAGGATCGCCACGGCGCGCGCGTCTCCTGGCACCCGGCCGACGTACGCGACGAGCCGGTGATGCGGGAAATCCTGGCCGATGTCGGCGCCGTCTTCCACCTCGCGGCACAGGTGGCGGTGACCACGAGCCTCGAGGCGCCGGTCGCGGATTTCGAGGTCAACGCCCGCGGCACGCTGAACCTGCTGGAGGCGGTGAGACGGTCCGGCCGCCGCACGCCCGTTATCTTCGCCTCCACCAACAAGGTCTACGGCAACCTCGCCGACCTCGAGATGATCGAGCATGACGACCGCTACGTCCCTGCCGACAACGCCGTGGCGGCGCAGGGCATCAGCGAGGCGCGGCCGCTGGATTTCTGCACACCCTATGGCTGCTCGAAGGGCGTCGCCGACCAGTATGTGCTGGATTACGCAAAGTCCTTCGGCCTGCCGACGGCGGTGCTGCGCATGAGCTGCATCTACGGGCCACGCCAGTTCGGCACGGAAGATCAGGGCTGGGTCGCGCATTTCCTGATCCGGGCCCTGCGCGGCGAGCCCATCACCATCTATGGCGATGGCAAGCAGGTGCGCGACATCCTGCATGTGGATGATGCCGTCGCGGCCTATCGCGCGCTGCTGTCCGATATGGACCGTGTGCAGGGCCAAGCCTTCAACCTGGGTGGCGGCCCCACCAACAGTGTCAGCCTGCGGATGGTGCTGCGGGAGATCGCCCGCCTCGTCGGGCATGAACCGGAGGTATCGTTCAGCGGCACGCGCCAGGGTGATCAGGCCTATTTCGTCGCCGACACCACAAAGCTCGGCGCCATAACCGGCTGGGCCGCACGCATCGGCTGGCGCCGCGGCATTGCCGACCTGCACGCCTGGCTTGGCACGCGCCATGCGCCCCGGCGCGAGCCAGCGCGGCTGATCGCGTGAGGCCGCGCCGGGTGCTGATGACGGTCGATGCCGTCGGCGGCGTCTGGCGCTACGCCATCGACCTGTGTCGCAGCCTGAATGATTCGGGCATCGAGGTGCTGCTTGCCTGCCTCGGCCCGCCCCCACGCGCGGACCAGGTTGCGGAGCTCGCCGGCCTGCTCCGGACCCAGTTGCGCGTGCTGGATGCGCCGCTGGACTGGATGGCGCCGGATGCGGCTGCCCTGGCCGGCGTTCCCACGTTGCTGGAGGAGCTGGCGCGGCGCGACGGCTGCGACCTGCTGCATCTCAACCTGCCTTCGCAGGCGGCCGGCCTGCGTACCGGCCTGCCGGTGGTCGTGGTGTCCCATTCCTGCGTCGCGACCTGGTGGCAGGCGGTGCGCGGTACGGCGCTGCCGCCGGAATGGGCCTGGCACAGAAATCTGAATGCAGCAGGATTTGCCCGCGCCGATGTGGTGCTGGCACCGAGCGCGAGCCAAGCCGCGGCGTTGCGCGCCACCTACGGGCTGACGCGCGGGATTGGCGTGGTACCGAATGCGGGGCAAAGCGACATGCAGCCGAGTGTACGGCGGAATTTCGTGTTCGCGGCGGCGCGGTGGTGGGACGAGGGCAAGAATGCCGCGCTGCTCGACGCGGCGGCGGTTGCGATGGCATGGCCGGTGCGGGCCGCCGGCGCCTGCCAGGCGGGGAACGGCCAGCACTTCGTCTTTCGGCACGCGGAGGCGCTCGGTCCGTTGTCGCACGGTGCGACGCAGACGCTGATGCGCCAAGCCGCCATCTTCGCATCGCCCTCCCGCTATGAACCCTTCGGGCTCGCGGCACTGGAGGCGGCGCAGGCTGGCGCGGCGCTGGTGCTGGCCGACATCCCGACCTATCGCGAGATCTGGAGCGATGCAGCGCTGTTGGTGGATCCCGGAGATCCCGGCGCATTCGCCGCCGCCGTCAACGGGCTCGCGCAGGATCCTGCGCGCCGGGAAGCGCTCGCAGCACAGGGCCGCGCGCGGGCCGGCCAGTTCACGGCGGCGCGGCAACTTCTGGCGCTGCTGCCCGCTTATGCCGCAGCGGCTTCTTCTTCCGCCTCCCAGGCTGCGGAGTGACCATGCGGTTCGTGTTCTATACCCACTCGCTGGTATCCGACTGGAACCACGGTAACGCGCATTTCCTGCGCGGCGTGATGCGCGACCTCGTCGCACGCGGGCATGGCGCGGTGGCGCTGGAACCGGCGGAGGGCTGGAGCCGCCAGAACCTGGTGCAGCAGGCCGGCGAGGCCGCCGTCACGCAGTTCCACGCGGATTTTCCCGAACTCACCAGCCGCAGCTACGGGCCCGGCTTCGATCACGCCGCCGCGACGGCGGATGCCGATGTCGTCGTCGTGCATGAATGGACCGACCCGGTCCTGGTCGCAGAGCTCGGCCAGCTGCGACGCGAGGGCGCCCGCTTCTGCCTGCTGTTCCATGACACGCACCATCGCGCCGTCTCCGACACAGACGCGATCGCGGCCATGCTGCTGGAAGATTATGACGGCATCCTTGCCTTCGGCGAGACGTTGCGGCAGCGCTACCTGGACAGCGGATGGGGCGCGCGGGTCTTCACCTGGCACGAGGCGGCGGATGACCGCCTGTTCCGCCCACTGCCTGCCGGACCCGTGGGCGATCTCGTCTGGATCGGCAACTGGGGCGACGGTGAACGCACCGAGGAACTGCACCGCTTCCTGATGCAGCCTGCCAAGGCGCTTGGCCTGCATGGCACCGTGCATGGCGTACGCTACCCCGAGGGCGCGCTGGCGGCGCTACGCGATGCCGGTCTCGACTATCGCGGCTGGATCGCAAATGCGCGCGTGCCGCAGGCCTTCGCAGACCATCGCGTGACCTTGCACATCCCGCGCCGACCCTATGTCGAGGCGCTGCCCGGCATCCCCACCATCCGGGTGTTCGAGGCGCTGGCCTGCGGCATCCCGCTGATCTGCGCACCGTGGCAGGATGCGGAGGGCCTGTTCCGGCCCGGCGCGGATTACCTGCTGGCCCGCGACGGGGCGGAGATGCAGGCGCGCCTGCGGGACGTGCTGCACGATACGGCACTGGCGCGGTCGCTTGCCGAATCCGGCCTCGCCACGATCCGCGCGCGCCACACCTGCCGGCACCGTGTGGACGAGCTGCTCGGCATCCTGGAACAGCTTGGCGCCACCGCGCCGGCGGAGGCCACGACATGAGGATCGCCTTCTACGGATCCAGCCTTCTGTCCTCCTACTGGAATGGCGCGGCCACATACTATCGCGGCCTGCTGCGCGCGCTGGCGGCGCATGGCCACGACATCACCTTCTACGAACCCGATGCATTCGGCCGGCAGCAGCATCGCGACATTGATCCACCCGACTGGTGCCGCAGCGTGGTGTACGCCGCGACACCCGATGCGCTGCGAGCCGCAGCAGCGGAAGCGCGGCAGGCGGATGTGGTGGTAAAGACCAGCGGCGTCGGTTACGGCGACGACGCGCTGCTGGCAGCGGTGCTGGACGCCGCGGCGCCGCAGGCGGTCCGCATCTTCTGGGATGTGGATGCGCCGGCGACGCTGGCGGAACTTCGCGCCGCGCCCGACCATCCGAGCCACGCGGCGCTGCCGCGTCTCGACATGGTAATGACCTATGGGGGTGGCGATCCGGTGGTCGATGCCTATCGCGCCCTCGGCGCCGCGAACTGCGTGCCCATCTACAACGCGCTCGACCCGACGACGCACCACCCCGTGCTGCCCGATGCGCGGTTCGAAGCCGGGCTCGGATTTCTCGGCAACCGGTTGCCGGATCGGGAGGCGCGGGTCGAAGCCTTCTTCCTCGATGCGGCGGAGCGGCTGCCCGAGGAACGGTTCCTGCTTGGTGGTTCCGGCTGGGGCGACCGCCGCATCCCCGCCAATGTACGCGACATCGGCCATGTGCCGACGCGCGACCACAACGCCTTCAACGCCACGCCGATGGCGGTGCTGAACATCAACCGGGCGAGCATGGCGGAGATCGGCTTCTCCCCACCGACGCGCGTGTTCGAAGCGGCCGGTGCCGGCGCCTGCCTGATCACCGATGACTGGCCAGGCATCGACCTTTTCCTGAAGCCCGGCGAGGAGATCCTGGTGGCTCGCGATGGACGCGAGGTGGCGGAACACCTCGCCGCGCTGGATGCGGCACGCGCCACCGCCATCGGCCAGGCGGCGCTGCGGCGCGTGCTGGCGGAGCACACCTATGAACGGCGAGCCGTTCTGGTCGATGCGCTGTTGCGCCGAGCGCTTGCGGCACGGCAGGCGAAGGCGGTGGCGGCATGACGCCGCTGGATATCGTCGTCATCGGGCTGTCGCTGTCCTCCTCCTGGGGCAATGGCCACGCCACCACTTTCCGTTCGCTGCTGCGCGGGATGAACAGCCTTGGCCACCGCACGCTGTTCCTGGAATGCGACCGGCCCTGGTACGCGCAGAACCGCGACCTGCCCGATCCGGATTTCTGCGACTTCGCCCTGTATGACGACGTTGCGCATCTTGCGCGCCGCTTCGGTGCGCGCATCGCCGCTGCGGATGCCGTCATCGTCGGGTCCTACGTGCAGGATGGCGTTGCGGCGCTGGATGCGGCGCTTCGCCTGGCACCCGGTCGCACCAGCTTCTACGACATCGACACGCCGGTGACGCTGGCGAAGCTGGACCGCGGCGAGGAGGACTATGTCGCGGCGCGGCAGATACCCTGCCTGGCCGCCTACTTCTCCTTCACCGGCGGCCCGACCCTTGATCGCCTCGAACGACGATTCGGTGCCGCGCATGCGCTGCCGCTGTACTGTTCGGTCGAACCGGAGCGATACCGCAACACCGGTGCCGCACAGCGCTGGGACCTCGGCTATCTCGGCACCTACAGCGCCGACCGGCAACCGACGCTGGAGCGCCTGCTGATCGAACCTGCGCGCCGCCTGCCCGACCGCCGCTTCGTCGTCGCCGGCCCGCAATACCCCGGCGACATTGCCTGGCCGGACAATGTGGAGCGCATCGCGCACCTGCCGCCGGCGCAGCATGCGGATTTCTACAGTGCCCAGCGCTACACGCTGAACGTGACGCGGGCCGACATGATCGCCGCCGGCTGGTCGCCCAGCGTCCGGCTGTTCGAGGCGGCGGCGATCGGCACGCCGATCCTCAGTGATGCGTGGGACGGGCTGGAGGCGCTGCTGCCGGGAGGTGTCGCCATCGCGCGGGGAACCACGGACGTGGTTGCCGCGCTGGAAGATGATGATGACGGCGCACGCCTCGTCATGGCCGCCGCGGCACAGCGCATCGTGCTGGCCGACCACACCGGGTTGGCCCGTGCCGGGCAACTGGCACAGGCGCTGCGGCGACTGAAGGACTGGCAACTCGACGGCCGGCAAAACAGGGCCCTTGCGGCCCGCGCCTAGGGACGGAACATGCGGACGGATCGCGGATCACGTTGGCGGCAGGACGATGGCGGTGGCCCGGCGGCCGCGAAGCCGATGCGGCGGGTGCTGGTGGCCGGCGGCGCCGGCTTCCTCGGCTCGCATCTGTGTGCACTTCTCCTGGCGCGCGGCCACCGGGTCACCTGCGTCGACAATCTGCAGACCGGCCTGGCCGCCAACCTCCACACGCTGATGGACAATGAGCGGTTCCGCTTCATTCGCCACGACATCTGCCAACCGTTCGAGACGCCTCTGGCGGTGGATGAGATCTACAACCTCGCCTGCCCAGCCTCACCGCCACAGTATCAGGCGGATCCCGTGCACACGATGCTGACCAATGTCGTCGGAACCAACCACCTGCTGGCACTGGCGGCGCGCACCGGCGCGCGGATGGTGCAGGCCTCGACCAGCGAGGTGTATGGCGACCCCGAACAGCATCCGCAGCAGGAAGACTACCGCGGCCATGTCAGCAGCATCGGCCCCCGCGCCTGCTACGACGAAGGCAAGCGCGCGGCGGAATCGCTGTGCTTCGACTACCTGCGCCTGGGCCGCGCCGATGTACGCGTGGCGCGCATCTTCAACACCTATGGACCACGCATGCGCGCCGATGATGGCCGCATCGTCTCCAACCTGATCTGCCAGGCACTGGCTGGGGAGACGCTGACGATCTACGGCAGCGGCGAACAGACCAGGTCCTTCTGCTACGTCTCCGACCTGATCCGCGGCCTCGTCGCGCTGATGGAGGTGAAGGTCAATCCAGGGCTGCCCGTCAACCTGGGCAACCCGGTGGAGCGCAGCATCCGGCAGATCGCGTCGCTGGTGCTGGACCTGACGGGCTCATCCTCGCGCGTAGAGGGCCGGCCGCTTCCGGTGGACGACCCGCGCCGGCGTTGCCCGGATATCGCCCGCGCTTCGGCTCTGCTCGGCTGGCAGCCGGAAGTGTCGCTGGAGGAGGGGCTGGTTGCGACCATCACCTGGTTCGCGGCACAGCGTGCCGGCGCCATACCCGAAATGCCCACATTGCCTGGGCGGCGCCAGCATGCCCAACGGCCAGTCGGCTAGCAGTCGGCCTCGGCCCAGAGGCCGCATTGTATCACTTTACAGAAGGTCACAATATCGGCGCAGACTGAAATCAAGCTCCGTCGCCAGGCACCACAAGGAAATGCGCTACCACCCGCGCGTAGTTCACGCAAACGGGAGGCTAGCGATATGCGACAACACTCCTTTATTTGACCTCTTCGGCAAAATTGGCGCACGCCGGCCAGTGAGCGCCGCTGTATTGTCTCGCCAATGGTCGATGGATGGTCGGGAGCCTCATGTATGGCGGGTGCCGGGTACGGCGAGGCTGGTGCCGGCGTCGAAGCGCTGCGCGACCGTACCGTTGCAGTCGTTGTCATCGCAGCCCTGGAGGGCAGCCTGCCGGCGCTCGAGGCCCTGTTCGGGAGCTTGCCGCCGGACGCCGGACTGGCTCTGGTCGTGCTGGTGCGTGATGCGGACCTGATGCCGTTCGAGGAGCTGTTGGTTCGGCTCGGCAAGCTGCCTTTCGTGCGGGCGAGCCACGGCATGCCGCTACTGCCCGACAGGGTGCATGTCATGGCCGACGCCTCACCCTTCCGGATCTGGCAAGGTCGGCTAGCCGCGGCGGCGGTCGCTCCGCCCGACCCGCTCGACGTCCTGTTCGACAGCCTCGCGGAAAGCGAGGGCAGCAGGGCCATTGCCGTGGTGCTGTCCGGCCGTGGCACGGATGGGGCCCGCGGCCTTGCCGAAGTGCAGCGCCAGGGCGGCCGGGTGCTGCTGCAGGACCAGGCCGAGGCCACGGACCCGCTGCGCCGGACCCTGACCGGCGTCCAGGCGCTGCCGGTCGCGGCCCTGGGCCCGGCGCTGGCACGGCTTGCAGCGACGGTTCGCGATGCGGAACTCGGCGATTTCGTGCTGCAGGCGATCCGCCAGCCCATCGCGGTGCTGGAATCCGGCGGGCACGTCGTGCGCGCCAACGCCGCCTTCCGCGAGGTCTTCGGCACCGCGGCGCCAGGCGCGGACACCCAGCTTGCCGAAGCATTACACGGCGCGCCCAGGCTGGCCGCCTTCCTGGCGAAGCCCGATGCATCGGCCGATGGCGCCGAGGAGGCGATCGTCGAGGTCGGGAAGGATGGCACCGTCCGCCGCCTGCTGCGGCTTACGGCGCGCAGCCTGCCGCAGTCGCCGCCGCAGACGCTGCTGGTGGTCGAGGACATTACGGAGGCGACGCGCCTGGCGGCCCGCCTGGAACTGGCCAAGGCGGTGGCGGAACGCGCCGATCACGACAAGTCGCGCTTCCTCGCCGCCGCCAGCCACGACCTGCGCCAGCCATTGCAAAGCATGAGCATGCTGCACGGCTTGCTGGCGGCGAAGGCGGGTGACCCGGCGATGCTGCGGCTGATCGGGCGGCTCGACGAGACCATCGACACCATGTCCGGCATCCTGGACACGCTGCTGGACCTCAACCAGATGGAGGTGGGGCGGACGCAGGCGGCCATCGCCCCGGTCGCACTGGGTCCGCTGCTGACCGGGCTGCAGCGGGAATTCGCCGAAGCCGCACGCGGTGCGGGACTCGTGTGGCGCAGCGTGCCGACCCAGGCGATGGTGCTCAGCGATGCCAGGCTGTTGCGGCAGATCCTGCGCAACCTGCTGGGCAATGCGCTGAAATACACCAGGATGGGCCGCATCCTGCTGGGCTGCCGGCGGATCGGCGGGATGCTGCGGATCGAGGTGTGGGACACCGGCATCGGCATTCCGCGCGCGCAGCTGCCCACGGTGTTCGATGAGGCGCAGCAGATCAGCGGCACGGCACGCGCCCGCAGCCAGGGCATCGGCCTTGGGCTTGCCATTGCGCGCCGGCTTGCGGACCTGCTCGGCCACCCGATCGGGGTCAGGTCGCGGGAGGGCACCGGGTCCTGCTTCCATGTGGACGTGCCGCTGGCGGTCAGCGCCGACGCCACGGCCCCGACACCCCGGACGCCGCGGCATCCCGCCGTCGCCACTACGCGCATCCTGATGATCGAGGATGACGCCACGGTGGCGGAGAGCCTGCGCATGCTGCTGCAGCAGGCTGGCTATTCCGTGATGCTGGCGCATGAGGGGTCACAGGCCATCGCCCTGGCGGTGGAACATCCGCCGGCCCTGGTGGTGGCGGATTTCAACCTGCCGGGTACCTTCAATGGTGTCGAGGTGGTGCTGCAATTGCGCCAGGTGCTGCCAGAGCCGCCGGCCGCCATCATCCTGAGCGGCGATACCTCGGCGCAGACCCGGCAGGAGATCGGCCTGCTCGGCGTGGAGTATGCCCCGAAGCCGGTCCGGGCCGAGGATCTGCTCGAGCGGATCCGGCGCCTGCTGCCGCAGCCTTCCTCACAGGCAACCGCCGTTCCCGAACTCGCAGCGCCCGAGCCGGGGCCGGCCGCGCCGATGGCCGCGCCGACCAGAGCCGAGGACAGGCCGGGGCTGGCCGAGGACCAGACTGAACCGGCCACGGCCGTCGGCCATGTCTTCATCGTCGACGACGACGCCGCGCTGCGGCGCGATGTGGCGGAATGGCTGGAGGCGAATGGCTGGACAGCCGAGGTCTTCGGCTCCGCCGAGGCTTTCCTGCAGGCCGATGATCCGTCCCGCCAGGGCTGCGTCCTGGTCGATGCGGTGATGCCGGGCATGGATGGGCTGGAACTGCTGGCGGCGCTGCGCCCGTACGCGCAGCGGCTGCCCGCCATCATGGTGACGGGCCACGGCGATGTGCGCATGGCGGTGCGAGCCATGGCCGCGGGCGCGATGGACTTCATCGAAAAGCCGATCCGCCGGCATGACCTGCTGCGCAGCATCTGCAACGCGAATGCACGCATCACGAATGCGATGGGCGAGGCGGCGGTGCGGGCGGAAGTCGCGGCCCGGCTGGCCCGGCTGACTCCGCGGCAGCGGGAGATCCTGGATCGCGTGATCGCGGGCTCGCCCAGCAAGATCATCGCGGCGGAGCTGAAGCTGAACCAGCGCACGGTGGAAAATCACCGCGCCGCGATCATGTCGAAGCTGAATGCGCGGTCGTTGCCGGAGTTGATCCGGAAGGTCGTCTCGGCGGGCAATCCACCGCCGGAAGGCTGAGGCAGGCGGCGACCCGTCCGGTCGGCGCCTGCGCCGGGATTACTCGGACGCCTGGCCCGCAGTCTGAAGCGGCTGGCCGCGTGCGACGGCGCGCGCGAAAGCCATCAGGGCCCCACGGCGGCGCGGGTCGTTGATGGTGGAGAACACCTGCACCAGCTCGACCAGCTCATCCGTTGCGCCATCGATAAAGTCGACCATCGGCTCGTGCCGCGGCGCGGCGGTACCGACCAGCACCTCCGGCCGCACGCCGAGCGCCGTCGCGATGCCAAGCAGGCGGCTGGTCGCGATCCGTGTCGCGCCCGTCTCGTAGCGGTGGAACTGCGCGCCGGTGACGCCGACGATATCGGCGATTTCCTTCTGCGTCCGGCCGGCGGCGCGGCGCAGTTCCTTGATCCGGCTGCCAACGCTGGCATCGGCGGAGGTCGGCGAGCGGTTGCCCGGGATGGCCGCCACAACGGGCTCCGCTTCCGCCGCATCGTCCATCTCCGCCATCGCCTGCGGTCTTGCATCCATCGGCGCAGTGCGGTGTCCGGCCGGGAATGACTTGTTGAATGCCTGCATCGTTCGGGTCCTCGGACGGTAGGGTGAAGCCGCCATGAAACGCAGACGCGGTACGTCACCCGAGACAAACGGTCTCATGTGCTGAAGGCCCGGCGTCCGGTCTGGACGCGACGAACCTCCTCCGCGCTTGCATCCACCTACAGCGGTTTGCACCTCCGTGGCAGGACCGGAAAATACTCACGTAAAGAACAGCGTCAGGGTGTCGCAGATGGTACGCCCGTTCACGATACCCTTGGCGCCGTCTCGTTAATCTCGATCAGAACTGCAAAAAGACGTCACCGTTGCTCAGCAGCGCCGCCTGCGTGTTCAGGTTGGCGCCGTTGAGTTCGAGCGAATCCACGTACAGGTTGCGATCGGCCGCCGCACTTCCACCCCACAGGTCATTGGTGAAGCGGACCCCGAGAATGTGATCACCCGCATCGAAGTCGCCGCGGATCTCGATGAAGTCCTTCTCCCCGGCGGCACGCGACGCATCGACGCTGCGCAGCCCGCCGAGCTGCTTTCCGTCGACGAACAGCAGGAAGGTCGCGTCGCCCTTGTAGGCATCCTGCGACAGTGCCACCCGCAGCACGTCCGGTCCGCTGCCGAGGGACGCCGCGGGCGCGACCTCGGCCACCGCCTTGAACTCGAACTTGGCGGTCCCGTTGCCCATCAGGTCGGCCGACTTCTTCAGATCGACGTCGTTGAGGATCAGCTTCTCGACATAAAGGTTGCGATCGGCCTTCGCGCTGCCGCCCCAGGCGTCGTTCAGGAAGGTGACGTCCAGCTTGTGCACGCGGCCGTCGAAATCTCCCGTCAACGTGATGATGTCCATCTCGCCTTTGGCGGCGGAGGCCTTCGCGACACGCTCGCCGCCAACCTGCTTGCCGTCCAACGAGATCGTGTAGCGCGCATCACCCTGCCAGGCGTCCTGCGCGATGCCGATCTTCAGCACGTCCAACTTCACGGGATCGGGAGAAGGCGCGACGACGATGGGCTTCTCGGGTGCCGGCGCGACCGGTGCGGGCGCGACAGGTGCGGGCGCGACAGGTGCGGGCGTCGCCACCTTGGAAGGCTCCGGCACCGGCGCACTCGCCACGGGTGCGGCGGCGGCCTTGAACTCGAACTTGGCCGTCCCGTTGCTCATCAGGTCGGCCGACTTCTTCAGATCGACGTCGTTGAGGATCAGCTTCTCGACATACAAATTGCGGTCGGTCTTCGCGCTGCCGCCCCAGGCATCGTTCAGGAAGGTGACGTCCAGCTTGTGCACCTTGTCGTTGAAGTCTCCCGTCAAGGTGATGTAGTCGATCTCGCCCTTGGCGGCGGAAGCCTTCGCGACACGCTCGCCGCCCACCTGCTTGCCGTCGAGCGTGATGGTGTAGCGCGCATCGCCCTGCCAGGCGTCCTGCGCGATGCCGATCTTCAGCACGTCCAGCTTCGCCGGCGTGGGTGCCGGTGTGGGCGTCGGCGCGGGCGTCGGTGTCGGGGCAGGTGTCGGCGTGGGGGCGGGAACCGGAGCCGGGATTGGGGCCGGTGTCGGGGCTGGAACCGGGACCGGCGCGGGGGCCGGGGCTGGGTCGCCCGCCAGCTTGAAGGTTGCCGTCCCGGCATTCAGCAGCGCCTGCTTCTGGCCGGTCGCCACGCCATCGACCAGGACCGCCTCGACATACAGGTTGCGGTCGGTCGTCGCGCTGCCGCCCCAGGCGTCGTTGGTGAACTGCACCGTGATCACGTGGTCGACATCCGCGGCATATTTGCCGAGCTGCACCACCTGGCCACCCTTCGCATGCGGCGTCGAGATCTCGCCACGAAACACCTCCCGCCCATCCACCTTCACCACGGCGATCGGATTGCCCTGCCAGGAGTCGGCGCCAAGCTTCACGGCCAGCGCCTCCGTCTTGGTGGGCGTGGGCGTGGGCGTGGGGGTTGGGGTGGGGGTGGGCGTCGGGGTCGGCGCGGGCGGCGCGACCACCACCGGCGGCGGCGTGACCGGGGCGGGCGCTGGCGCGGGCGGGGCCACGACCACCGGCACCTGCTGCGTCGGGCTCGTGCCGGGCGCGGCCAGCGCGTAGGTCGGATCCTTGGCGAAGGTGGCGGCGCTGGTCAGCGGCGGGGCTTCCTTGATCAGCGCCTCATAGGCTGATTTGGCGGCCGGGTTGCCGGTCAGCTCGTAGATGCCGGACAGGGTCGCAAGCGCCAGCTGGCCATAGTCGCCCTGGGTCTTCGACCAGGTGGTGTCGCCGTTGCTGAGGTTGTTGGAGACGGTCTTCGCGCCGATCTCCTCCCACGTCTTGTAGATGCGGCCGGTGGACTTGTCGCTGATGGCGATCAGGTAGGCCGCGCCGTCGCGCATCTCGAAGCCTTCGTCCTCCGCGTGGAAGCGGCCGACGAGGAAGTTGGACTGCCAGTCGAGCAGGGTGCGCGCATCCGCATTGCCGTTGCGCGCGGCGGCGATCACGGTGGAGGCGAAGTAGTCCTGCTGCCAGGGCGGCAGCACGCCGGCATAGCCGTAGACGCCGGGGATCCAGCCATGCGCCTCGCCCTGCGCCGCCGTCCATTCCGGGATCTTGGAGACCATCCACTTGTAGTTGGCGTCCGAGACGGATTGGAAGAACGCCTTCTCCTTGCTGCCGTCCGGGCTGGTCAGCGCCGCCTGGTCCACCTCCCGCAGCGCCCAGGCGGCGCCGCGGACCTGGTTCTCCTGCACCAGCAGGTCACTGCCGTTGTTGCGCATGGTCGGCCAGATGTTCATGACGTTCCACGCGGCCTGCGCCTGCAGATTGTCCAGCATCCAGCGTTCGCCGGTCATGATGTAGGGCACGTAGGACAGGTTCGGCTGGTGGGAAATATCGAGCGTCCAGCCGGTGTCGCCGCTCTGCTGCTGGGTCAGGCCACCGGAATTGGCGTCGCCCGGCTTTCCCTTGCCACCGCGACCATCGACCCAGAGCTTCGGATAGTTGTCGGTGTTCAGCCAGGTGTCGTTCGCCGCGTCCCAGAAATGCCAGGGAATGGAGGAGGCGGCCTCGGCCTGGCCAAGCGCGTAGCCGGCGGCGCGGGCGTCCTGGCTGATCAGCCAGGCGGTGTTCGGCTCGGTCGTGATGCCGATGTCGTCGCGCCCGCCGGTCATCGGCATGTACTTGGTGACGTTGTTGCCGGCGAGCGGCGCGTCCCAGTTGTCCCCTGCGATGGATTTGGCGTAGCTGCCGAGCACGGTCTCGCTGATCTTGAGGCCGAGGTTATAGTTCGCCACCGCCCCTGCATCCTGCAGGTGGGCGATGTCGTGCACGATGTTCAGCCAGCCCGCGCTCGGCTTGCCGGTGCCCTGGCCGCCATCAACGCCGTTCGAATAGCTCTCGTGCCAGTTCTGGTACTGTGCCTGGTTCAGCGTAGTGCTGGTCATCACCTTGCCGTCCATGGTCACGGTCAGCGGCGTGCTGACGCGGCCGCCGGTGGCCCCCATGGCGCCGTCGTTGTTGAACTGCGCCTCGACCGAGAAGCCGCCGCCCTTGAAGACGGTGACGTCGAACAGCATGCGCTGCGAACCGGGCAGGTCAATCTCGACCCGCGCCTCCGTCGCCAGGGCGCCCTTCTGCCAGAAGCTGGCCGAGCCATCCTTCAACGCGGCGTTCAGCGCGGAAATCACGTCGATCTTGGTGGCGCCGGCCTGCACCACGAAGGAATGGCCGACCAGCCCCTTGGCGAGGTCCAGCGCTGCCGGCGCCGCCGCCGCCGGGCCCTTCGACAGCACCAGGTCGAAGGTTTCGCCGGGCGCCAGCGCCGGGCGCTGCACGGCGAGCACCGCCATCTTTACGGACCCGTCCTCGTAGCGGGTCTTCACATCCATCTGGATCGGCACGCTGGTCGCGCCGTCTTTCGCCACGAGCGATGCGCCGGAGGGGATTTCGCCGCGCTGGAACACCTGGCCGAAGGTGGCAATACCGGCAACCAGCGTCGCCGCACCGGCATTCTGGAACGCGATATCGTGGGTTGTGATGGTCATCTGCAACTCCCCCGACGCGACATCTGGTCGCGAAACTGTGACCGGAAGTTGCATCATAAATTCGCGAGCGTCGACTCGTTTGACTCAGAGTCTGGGCTCTTGACTGTAAGGTTAAGTCAGGGCCACTGCTCGCGCTGATGTGAAGGCTATGAACTGTAAGTTTTTGTATGTAATTATATCTGTTTTGCATCTATTTACGTACAAGTTACTCCCGTTGTTGGTCGCTTGAACTACGTCCTGGCATGGCTGATCTGGACACCGCGAACCACGCTGGTTGCGGTACCTTCCCAACGCCGCATTCTCAGCCTGTTTGTGGCACAGTCATGGCCGCGCCATCGGCCGGCCTAGATCGGCGGGTGCAACCGCAAAAAGGTCACGCTGCCGAGCGGTCGTGCCAAGCGGATCTTAAGGCTGCCGGACGATGCCGGTGCCGGACGGAGGCTGGAATGCCTCGCCCTCCTGTGCCGCGCGCGCCGGGTCGGCCGGATCCGGCCAGGTGCGGCCCCGCGCCTGGAACCTGCGCGGAGCTCGCCCGGTCAGGCAGGGGGTGGTGGCGGTGCAGGCGTGCCGGGCTTCGGCTGGTCCGGGCGTGGCAAGGCGGTGGGGCCGATGCCGAAGCCCTGCCGGTAGCCCTGGACCAGGTCGCGGTCAGACACCGGCGCGCCCTCGCGCCGGCGGCCGAAGAACCAGCAGCCGCCGGCGGCATCCGCGCCATGCCGCATCCAGCGGTCCAGCAGCCGCAGCGGCGGCGTCGCCAGCAGCCCGGCGATGCTGGCGGCCGCCTGCCACCAGCGGGCGCCGGAGGCCGACTGCAATACGCCGCGCAACGCCCAGGCGGCGGCACTGCCATTGCCCATGGCCACGCCGGCCGCCACCTCGTCGAACTGCCGGAACAGGCGGCGATGGCCGATCGGCGTGAAGCGGGTGAAGTCGTAGGCGCCCATGTGCACCGGCTGCAGGAAGGGCGTCACCGCATGCACATGCCCGCCCGGCGCCAGCACGCGCCACATCTCGGCGACGCAGCGCTGCGGGTCCGCCACGTGTTCCAGCACCGCCACCGCCACCACCAGGTCGAAGGCGCCGTCGGGAAAGGGCAGGTCGTGCCCGTCGGCGATGGCATCGACTTCCGGCGCGAAGGCGACGTCGGTCTGCACCACGCAATCCCCGGGCCCGCCGATGCGCAGGCCGCCGGAGCCGATGACCAGCACGCGTGGCCGTGGCAGCAGCGCCTTCATGTAGTCGAGCGCCGCGGCGCCGTCCGGGTGGCGGATGGAGGAGGGCGCATCGCCAAGCCAGCGCATCAGCCGCCGATACTGCCGCCGCGCGCCGCCGGTGGCATCCGCGTCGCGGCCATAGGCGGCGCCGGTATAGGCCTCCGCGCCGGCATAGTCGGCGATCGCGAAGACGGATCGTTCATCATGGATCAGTACCGGGATTCCGCGCACCACCGGGAAGGCCGTGCCGCAGACGGGGCATCGCAGGTTGGCGGCCTCCGTCCGCAGCGGCGTGCCGTCGCGCGGGCAGTGCAGGGCTATGCCCCGCAGGCTGGCGCGGCCGGGGTCCTCGGTGCCGGCATCCATCAGGCGGTATCCGGCCTCGTGCCCTCGATCAGGGCGGCGTAGGTCTGGAACATGGTCTCCTCGCTGAAATCCAGCACGGCACGGGTGCGGTTGGCCGCACCGACGACACGGCCGCGGCCGGCATCCTCAACCAGCCTGGCCAGGGCATCAGCATAGGCCGCGTCCTCCAGTGGCGTCACGAAGGGCAGGTTTTCGGGCGCCAGCATCGCGGCGACATCGCCGACATCGGTCGCCACCACCGGCAGGCCGGTTGCCATCGCCTCCAGCACGGAGAAGGGCATCTGCTCGGTGGCGGAGGACAGGGCGAAGATGTCGAAGGCGCGGTAGGCGGCGGCGGGGTCCGGCTGGTGGCCGGCGAAGGTGGTCTGTGCCGCGATGCCAAGCTCCGCCGCCAGCGCTTCCAGCCGCGCCCGGTCCGGGCCATCGCCCACCAGCACCAGCCGGAAGCCGAGGCGCCGCCGGGCCAGCAGCGCGCCGGCGCGCAGCAGCCGGTCCAGCGCCTTCTCCGGCCGCAGCGCGGCGACGGTGCCGATGATCGGCCCGTCAAGCGCCGGGTTGATCGGCGGCAGGTTGAACGGCGCGGTGGGACCATCCGGCCGGAAGCGGTTGAGGTCCAGCCCGTTCGGCACGTAGCGCAGCCGCGCCGGGTCCAGCCGCCAGACGTCGCGGGCCAGCCGCAACAACGTCAGCGATGGCAGCACCACCGTGCTGCCGCGCAGCGCGACGCGCCGGGCCAGCACGCGGCGGCGGAACTGGGTGTGGGCTTCCTCCGGCCCGAAGCCGTCCTCGATGTGCAGGTGGCGCAGGCCGGGCACGGCATGGGCGGCGATCGCCCAGTCGATGCTGCCCCAATTGCCGGTCACCAGCACGTCCGGCCGCAGCCGCCGCAGCAGGGCCTGGATGCGCCACAGATTGCCGAGCGGCCCGCCGCCGCCCCTGGGCGGGTCCAGCAGCGCGAAGGGCACCTTCGGCCCGATCCGCGCCGCGCAGCCCGCGTTGCCGTCCAGCGAGACCACCACATGCCGCCAGCGCGACCGGAACCGGTTGGCCAGCGCCGCGAAGCGCACCTGCGCGCCGCCGACCGCGAAGCTCGGGAAGACATGCATCACCAGCCGGCCCTCGCCCTCCGGCAGCACGCGGTTGAACGGCTCCGGCACCGCACGCACGCCGCTGGCCTGCGGGCCATCCAGGGTGCGGTCGAGCTGCGTGCTGTCGAGCTGCGTGCTCATGCCAGCGACCCGCGGGCGACTGGCGCGGCCCGGGCCTCGCGCAGCGCCGCGATCTCGGCCTCCGCGATCGCCACCACGCGGCGCGCATTGCCGTCCCAGGTCAGGTCGCGGCGGAACACCTCGGCCCGCGCCGCTTCGCCCAAGCGGGTGCGCAGCGCGGCATCCTGCGCCAGCCGCGCCACCGCGCCCCAGAAGCCGGCCGGGTCGGCCGGATCGAACAGCAGCGCCGTCTCGCCATCCCGCAGAACCTCCCGCAGGTTCGGCTGGTCCGGCGCCACGATGGCACGCGCGGCAGCCATGTATTCGAAAACCTTGAGGGGAGATGCGTAGGGCACCGCCGCCGGTTGCAGGGCGATGTCGAAGCCCGCGACCAGCGCCGGCACCGCCTCCCGCGCCGCGAGGCCGGTGAAGCGCACGCGGTCGGCGATGCCGAGTTCGGCGGCGAGCTTTTCCAGCCCCGGCCGCGCCGGGCCATCGCCCACCACCACCAGCGACAGCGGGCGT
The DNA here is from genome assembly GCF_050563525.1 of Falsiroseomonas sp. HC035. NCBI lineage: Bacteria > Pseudomonadati > Pseudomonadota > Alphaproteobacteria > Acetobacterales > Roseomonadaceae > Falsiroseomonas > Falsiroseomonas sp. HC035. The sequence goes on along the minus strand of NZ_JBNXUN010000002.1, from coordinate 635,430 downwards.
GTGCCGCGCCAGGCGGCGATGCCGTGCAGTGCCTTGTCCAGGCCGTGCCAGTCCCGCACGAAGCCGACGAAGCCGAGCACCAGCGGACCTTCCGAGGGCGTGTCCGGCGCGATGGGTTCCGGGAATTCCTCCGGATGAATGCCGTTCGGCACCACGGTGAGGCGGGAGGCCGGCACGCCGGCCGCGGCGATCTTGCTGGCCAGCACCTCCGTCACCGGCAGCACCCGGCTCGCGCCGCGCCAGGCGAAGTGCTCGATGGCGGCGGAGATCCGCGGCAGGCCGAGCCCACCGAACCGGGCGCGCTCCTCCGCCAGTGGCGCATTCACCTCCAGCAGCAGCGGCACGCCGCGGGCACGCGCCACGATGCGGCCTGCCACGTGGTACAGGTTGGCACGCTCATAGATCACGTCCGGCGCGAACTCCTTCGCCGCCCGGTGCAGCCGCCAGGTGGCGGGCACCGCATAGGCGATCTCGGCCAGCGCCTGCGCCCAGGCCGGCAGCAACTGCCGCAGCCGCGCCAGGCCGCGGCTCTCGCCGCCCAGCTCCGCGCTGTCGTAGCCTGCCGGGCCGACCAGCTTCACCGTGTGGCCCGCCGCACGCAGGGCGGCGACCATGGCGTCCAGGTGCACGCCCTGGCCGTCGCGGGAGCGGATGCGGTGGCTGTAGAGGATCCTCATCGGCCGAGCCACCCGGCGACGCGGCGCCGCGCCACCTCCAGCATCCCGAGCGGGTGCCAGGGATGCGCCAGCACCACGCCGATGCGCTGCCGCCGCGAGGCCACCCACAGGCTTTTGTAGGGGTCGTCGCCGCGGCCGAAATCCAGGGACTGCACGGCTTCCTCCTCGATCAGGTGGCGGATCATCATCGCCGTCAGCGCGGTGCCGGGGGATGCGGCACGGCTGGTCTCGACATGCGCCAGCTTCAGCAGCCAGGCGCGGCCGCCGGACAGCAGCCAGTACTGCGCGGCCACCGGCTTGCCATCCATGGCATCGCGCAGCAGGCCGAGGCGCAGCACGCCGGCCGCCGCGGCGGCACGCATCAGCGCGGGGTCGAAGGCCGGGAAAGGTTCCGCGGGTTTCCAGCTGCGGGCATGCACATCCAGGTAACCAGCGATCCCGGCCTCCAGTTCCGCGCCGGGCACGTGCAGCATCTCGAAGCGCAGGTCGCGGCGGGCGCGGTCGAGCTTGCGGCGGATGGTGCTGCGCAGCGCTGGCGGCCGTGCGGCGAGGTAGCCGGCCCAGCCGGCGCCCGCCTCCAGCGGTTCGTGCCAGTTGCCGAAATGGCGGTAGCGCTGCACCGCGATGCCGGCGCGGGCGATGCCGTCCAGCCAGGCATCCAGGCCTGGTGCATCCTCGGCCAGCGCCTCCAGCCGTGCCGGCGCGCGCAGGCGCAGCCAGGCGCCGAGGCTGGCGCCGGCGGCCTCGAGCGCGGAAGGGCCGGCCAGCAGCGTCGGCAGTGGGCGCCAGGACAGCGAATAGGGCGTCGTCAGGCTGCGCAGCCCGCCGCGCGGGCCCCGTTGCAACGGCAGCAGCGCCACCTCCGCCCCGCACAGGCCGACCAGCGCCTCCGCACCCGGATGCATCGCATGCGCCAAGGTGGTGTCGTACCACAGCCGGGTGGCGAAGATGTCGCCGCCGGTCGGCGGCAGCAGGAAGCGGTCGCACCAGTCCGGCAGGCGCCGGCGCGGCAGGGCGACCATGCGCATCGGCGTCTGGCCCCGGGGGCCGCGCCAGGCGCCCGCGGGCAGCGGGCGCGTCGTACCAGCGGCAGGCAGGGCCCGGGTCTCGTCGGGGCTCAAGCGCGGCCCGGCGTCGCAGGCCCGGGCGGAAGCGCCCAGGATGGCAATCCGGCCGGCGCGAGGCAGTCGTGGCAAGGCGTGCACATGGAACCGATCTCCGCTGCGTGGCGAGGCATGCGGATGCGGCGCGGCAGGCCCCCCCGCGGCATCGCCCGCATCCCGGCCAGCGAACCAGCCTCCAAGCAAGCCGTGCGCCACAAGAAATGCGCTAGGATACCAACGCGATACGGCCCGGATCGCCGAAGGCTGGCGCGGGTTGTAAGGCGCGGCGACGAGGGCGCTCATGAGGGTGCCACCCCATCACGCAGCGCGTAGAAGGCGCGCCCGGCCCATTCGTGGATGGCGAACCAGCTTTCGGCCAGGTGGTCGGCACGCGGCACCAGCGCCTGCGGCTCGAATGGCCCCGCGACAGGGTGGCGTACCGGCGCCGGCCGTACCGCGAAGCCCTGCCGCGCGAAGGCCTGCATCGCCCGCGGCAGGTGCCAGGCCTGGGAGACCAACAGGGCAGCGTCGATGCCATCGGCACGCAGCAGCGCGGCGGATAAATCCGCATTCTGCCGCGTATCGGCAGCCTCGGCTTCCACCCATCGGACCGGCACCCCGAAATCCGTCCGCAGGCTGCGCGCCATCAGCGCCGCGAGGCTCGGTTCGTCGGGGCGGCTGGACCCGCCGGTCACCAGGATGGGCAGGCCGCTGGTGCGATGCAGCGCGGCCCCGGCGCGCAGCCGTTCCAGGGTGAGCGGCCCGACCTCCCGCCCGTCCCGGCCCCGCTCGATATCGCCGCCAAGAATGATGATGGCGCCGGGAATCGATCCTGGCCCAACTCCGGGCGGCGCGTCCGCCTCCGCCGCGGGTGTGACCTGAAGGCCCGCCATCAGCAGGCCGGCCACAAGCGGCGTCGCCAGCAGGATCACCGCGGCCGCGGCGAGCGCCGCCAGCAGCCCGGCCCGGCTGCGCCGGCCGGTCCGGCTGCGCCGCCATGCCACCAGGCCAGCGAGCAGGCCGAGCACCAGCAGCCCGATGGGCGGCAGCAAGACCGCACCGAGGATCGCCTGCAGGCCGTTCATGCCAGTGCGAACGGCGTGGCGGCGGACAGGCTCCCGGCCGCCGGCACGACATCTGACTGCTGCGCCACGCCACGCACGTCGCGCCAGCTGCCGAAGCGACCGCCGGCCTCCTCGGCGAAGAAGGCATAGAACTCGTCGAGCCAGCGCAGGAAGCCTTCCAGCTCCGCCGCGCTGCGGACATAGGGCGTGTTGCCCGGCGCCAGGGACGGCGAATGGTAGGTCAGCACGAAGGTCCGGTGCCCGGCCGCCAGCATGGACCGCACCAGGCGCTTCGCCTCGAGGATCGTCATGCCCTCCGGGCTCAGCCGGATGCGCTCCAGCAGGCCCAGCCGCGCCAGCGCGCCGCCCATGTGCAGCCGATGCCCGATGCGGCCGAACAGCAGCGGCGCGACCCGCGTGCTGCGCCCGCCTGCCAGCCGCCCGACCAGCGCGGCGGAGACCGGGATCTCCAACAGGCTGCGCTGGCGATCCACCCAGTAGGGCTGCGAGGAGAACGCCCAGTTGCCGCCCGGCCCGCCGGGCACGCCTTGCGCCGGCCAGTAGGGCGTCACGCTGCTGTCGGCCAGGTAGCCCAGCGACTTCAGGATGTCCGCGGTGCGCGGGCCGGCGCCGAAGCGGCCGGTGCGGTAGATGCGCGGGACCTCGCCGAAGGTCTCCGCCAGCGTCTCGGTCAGCGCGCGGGCCTTGGCGAGCTCCAGCTCCACCGGCAGGTTGCCGGCATAGCTGTTGTGCTCGCACAGCGCCTCGTCGAAGGGCGGCGTCACCCAGGGGTGCATCTGCGCGCCGATCTCGCAGACGCCAGACCGCAGCAGCTCGCGCAGCGGCGCCCGCCCGGCATCCTGCGTCGCGACCGGATGGTCCACCAGGTAAAGCGGCACCACGCCATGGCGCTCGAACACCCGGTGCGCCAGCATCTGCGCGGCCATCGAGGTGACGTCCGGCGCATCCCGGCGGAACGGGCCGGACCAGTCGAAGGCTTCCTCGGCATCCACCATGGTGACCAGCAGCGGCGACGGGTCCCGCGCCTGCACGGGCGCGTGGAAGCGCCGGTCGAAGACCGAGGCATCGTTGCCCAGCCGCGTTTCCTCCGGTGCCGCCGGCGCCGCCGGCAGGCCGTAGACCGCCAGGTAGCGGTCGGCGACGCCGCGCATGCCGAAGCGGGCACGGGCCAGGCGGCGGCCCTCGGCGCCGAGCCGTGCGCGCAGCGCCGGATCCAGCGCCAGGCGGGTGACGGCGGCGACGTAGCCTTCCTCCGTGTCGAACAGGAAGCCGGTCTCGTCCTCCAGCACGAAGCTGTCGTTCACGCCCGGCAGGCGGCGCACCACCACGGGCAGCCCGTGGCCCATCGCCTCCGGCACCACGGTGCCGAAGCCCTCGAGGCGGGAGGCGAAGGTCAGGATGTCCGCCGCCTCGAAATAGGGATGCGGGTCGCGCTGCTCGCCGGCCAGGATGACATGGCCTTCCAGGTGCAGCTCGGCGACTGCCTGGCGGATGGCGGCGACGTGGTCGGCCTCCAGCTCCGGCCCCACCAGCACCAGCCGCGTGTCGGGCCGCGCCGCGAGAATGCGCGGCAAGGCGCGCACCAGGAACAGCGGGTCCTTGCGCGCGCCGAGGCCGCCGACGAACAGCAGCACCAGGTCCGTTGCGCCAAGGCCCAGTTCGCCGCGCAGCCGCGCCCGGGCATCGGGCACCGTGGCGGGGATGGTGACGCCGCAGGGAATCAGGTGGCAGCGGGCCGGGTCGGCGACCGTGCGCGTTTCCTCGTCCAGCTTCGGGCTGATGCTGACGAAGCCCTCGAACAGCCGGAAGCCGCGCAACGCCCAGGGCCGCAGGCTCGGCCGGTACTGGTTGACCAGCGCCGGCACGCTGTCATCCAGCGTCGCCGAGATCACCAGCCGCCGCCGCGCCAGGCGTGCCAGCGCGTAGCTGAGGAAGTACCAATCGGCATGGGTACGGAAATGCACCGTGTCGTAGCGGTGCAGGTTGGCGATGAACCACGCCGCCATTGCCGCCTGGCGTCGCAGCGTGCCGAGCGGTCGCGCCGACAGGTAGATCACGCGCTCCAGCGTCGAAACCGGCACCAGCTCCGCCGGGCGCGGCGTATGCGTCACCAGCAGGTCATGCGCCACGCCCGGCGCGATTTCCTGCATCACGGCGCTGCTGCGTTCCAGGAACACGCCCTCACCGGTGAAGGCGGGACGATAGTATTTCAGCACGTGCAATACGCGCCCACGGCGCGGCGGGATGGGGCTGTTCATGGTGCGGTCCCTTGCGCGAGGCGGGCGCTTCGCGCTGCATGTGCAACGTGAGGATCGACATCATCCGCCGGCCGGACTTCGATACGCTCGGCATCGAATGGCGCGGGCTGGAAGCCACGATGCCGTGGCGGCCCTTCTTCCGAAGCTGGACCTGGGTCGGCTGCCTGGCCGCGGAACGCTTCCCGGATGCGGTGCTGCTGCGGGCGGAGGTCGACGGGCGGCTGGCCGGCCTCGCGCTGTTCAACCTGGCGGATGGCCGGCTGTGCCTGGGCGAGAGTGGCGACCCAGTGCGCGATGCGCCCTTCGTCGAGCACAACGGCCCGCTGGTGCTGGCCGATCCCCGGCTCACCGCCGCGCTGCTGCAGGCCGCCGCCGGACTGCCGGGCGTGCGAAGGCTGGTGCTGGGCGGCGTGCCGGCGGATGTGCTGGCGGCCGCGCCGGGCGTGACGCTGCGTTGCCAGGAACGCCAGGCGCCGTTCATCGACCTCGCGGTCATCCGCGCCGCCGGCGGCGACCACCTGCAGGGCCTCAGCGCCAACACCCGCCAGCAGATCCGCCGTTCCCACCGACATTACGCCCGCTCCGGCGAATTGCGGCTGCACCGCGCCGGGACGGAGGAGGAGGCGCAGGCCATGCTGGCGCGCCTGATCGCGCTGCACGAGGCGAGCTGGAAGGCGCGCGGCAAGCCCGGCGCCTTCGCCCATCCCTGGGTGCGCCGCTTCCACGCGGAGCTGGTGCGACGCGCGCAGCCGCGCGACGAGCTGGACCTGCTGGAGTTGCGCGCCGGCGCCGAGACCGTCGGCGTGCTTTACAATTTCCGGGCGGGCGACCGGGCCTATGCCTACCAGAGCGGCTTCGCTCCGGCCGACACGCCGCACGCCAAGCCGGGCATGAGCTGCCATGCGCTCGCGATCGCCCGCGGCGTGCAGAACGGCGATGCCGTCTACGACTTCCTCGGCGGCGCCGACCGCTACAAGCAAAGCCTCGCCAATCGCAGCGAGGCGCTGTTCTGGGCCGAGCAGGTACCGCGCTGGTCGGCGCTCGGCCTTGCCGCGCGGGCGCGGCAATGGCTGCGGACGCATGCGCCAGCGACCCGACGACCCGGCCGCGGCGCAGCCGGGCCGGACAGCGCCACCTGACGCAGGCACCCGCCTCCCGCTCATGCGCCGCTGCCTGCCGGGCGCAGCACCGTGAGCCGCCCGAGCAGCCGGCGCAGCAGGCCGAGGAGGTCGGCCTCCGCCCCATCCGGCCGGCCGGAAACCGCCCACAGCGCGACCAGCACCACCGCATAGCTCGCGGCGCCGAGGCCCATGCCCGCCAGCAACAGCCCGGTGGCGGGCCCCGCCCCGGCCGGCGCCGCCGCCCAGCCCAGGCCGGACTGCCACAGCAGCGCGGCCATGGCGGCGGAGGCCATCGCCGGCCGCCACAGCCGCGCCAGCAGCCGCATCGGGTTCATCCGCAGCAGCCCCAGCGTGCGCGCCACCAGCACCACATGTTCCGCGAGCAGCGAGGCGCCCACCGCCAGAGCCGCGCCGGTCAGCCCGTAGGCCGGGATCAGCACCACCAGCAGCCCGATGCGCAGCACGCCCGCCGCCAGCGTGATGGCGAGCAGCGTGCCGAGGCGCTGATGGGCGTTCAGCATGGCACCGCTGACATTGCCGAACAGCACCAGCGTGCTGGACAGGCCGATCACCACCACCACCGGCACCGCTTCCAGCCAGTTCTGCCCGAAGCCCAGCGCCACCACCGGCCCGGCCACAGCCGAAATGCCGATGCCCGCCGGCAGCGTCAGCAAGGCCAGCAGCGCCAGGATGCGCAGGTAGTTCTGCCGACCGCCTTCCTCATCCGTCCGCCGGCTGGCGGCGAAGCCCGGCATGCAGGCGCGGCAGATCGGGTCCACCAGCTCCGTCGTCGGCAGCGTCGCGACCTCCGCGCCCACGGCGTAGTGGCCGACGGAAGTCGGGCCGAGCAGCCGGCCGATCACCAGGCTCTCCGACCGGTCCTTCACCATGGCGGTGAAGCTCAGCGCCCAGGCCCAGGCGGAGACGCCGATCAGGTCGCGCCACGCCGACAGGGTCAGGCGCGGCCGGAACGGGTGCATCGCATAGCCCATGCCGACCACGCCCACGCGCGTGACGAGGATGCCCGCGACCAGCGCCCAGTGGCTGCGCACCAGGAAGGCGAGCCCGATCGTCACCACCACGCCGGCCAGGCGCGGATACAGGTTGAGCGCGAATTCCTTCTCGAAGCGCAGGTTCCGCCGGAAATCCACCACGCCGATATTGGCCAGCCCGCTGAGCACGGCGGAGGCCGCCAGCGCCCACAGCACCGGCTCCAGCCGCGCATCGCCGAAGAAGCGCCCGGCCGGTTCCGCGACCAGCGCGACCAGCACGCCGACCAGCAGGCCGCGCAGCAGGTTCAGCGTGAAGCCGGTGTCGTACATTGCACGGCCCGGGGCCTTCGCGCGGACGATCTGGTCCTCCACGCCCAGCACCAGGCACGCTTCCAGCGCCACGGCGAAGGACGTGGCCAGCGCGATCAGGCCGAAATCCTCCGGCGCCAGCAGCCGCACCAGGATCAGCGTGCTGACCAGCCCGATCAGCCGCGTCATCATCCGCCAGGCCACCACCCAGAAGGCGCCGCGCGCAGTGCGCGCCAGGATGCTGCCCGTCTCCTCCTCCGCCATCGGTCAGGCCTGCGCCATCTCGGCCTCGGCAGGCTCCGACGCGCCGCGCAGAAAGCCCTCCAGCACCAGCAACTGCCAGATCGGCTGGGCATGGTCGGCACGGCCGGATTCGTGCTCGTCCACCAGGCGGTGCAGCGCGACGGCATCGAACAACCCGCTGTCCAGCATCGCCTCCCCGCCCAGCCGCGCACGCACCACCTCCGCCCGCTCGCGGAATTGGCCGGCGATCCCCTGCGCGAAGCCGCGCTTCGGCCCGGACAGGACTTCGTTCGGCAGCATCGGCGCCATCGCCTGCCGCAGGATCTGCTTGCCGACGCCGCCTTGCAGCTTCAGGTGCGCCGGCAGCGCCATGCCCCATTCGACCATCGGGTGCGCCAGCAGCGGCGGCCGGACCTCGAGCGACACCGCCATGCTGGTGCGGTCCAGCTTGGTCAGGATGTCGCCGGGCAGGTAGGTGTGCAGATCGGCGTACTGCGCCTGCAGCAGCGAATCCTCCGGGTCGCATTCCGCCATCAGGCCGGTGAACCGGTCGGAGGGATCGTAGCCGTCCAAGGTCGTGCGTACCCCGGCCGCATATAGGCCGCGCCGCTTCTCGTGGTGCAGCTTGCAGACCGTGCGGTAGTAGCCCAGCGCGCTGTCCAGGCTCAGCTCCGTCAGCGTGTTGCGCGCGCGCAGCCAGCGTGGCGCCCGCGCCATCACCGGATAGGCCGCGGCGAGCCGCCCGATCACTTGGCGCCGGACGCCTGCCGGCAGCATTCGCCGCACGCCTTCCGACAGCTTGTGGAAGCGGTAGCGGCGGTAGCCCGCGAACACCTCGTCGCCGCCATCGCCGGATAGCGCCACGGTCACATGCTTGCGCGCCAGGGTGCAGACGGCCAGCGTCGGCACGGCGGAATGGTCGCCGAACGGCTCGCCGAAGATCGCCGCCTGGCCGCGCGCGGCAGCGAGGTAGTCGGCGGTGGCGGATTGCGTGCGGTGTTCGGTGCCGTAGCGTTCGGCCACCATGGCGGCGATGGCGCTCTCATCCTCGGCGCCCTCGAAGCCGATGGTGAAGCTGGCGATGCCCTTGTGTGCCTGCGCCGCCAGCGCGGTCACCGCACCGGAATCGAGCCCGCCGGACAGGAAGCTGCCGAGCGGCACGTCGGCCATCAACCGCGCCCGCACCGCCGCATCCAGCCGCCGTGTCATCTCACCCGCCGCATCGGACGGCGCGGCGGCGGCGCGCGTCGGTGGCTGCCAGTAGCGGTACAGCGCGGCGGGTTCCGCCGCGCCACGCCGCAGCAGCAGCGCGTGCGCCGGCGGCAGGCGCTGGATGCCGATATGCATGCTGTGGGGGTCCGGCACGTAGCCGAGCGCCAGGAAATCCTCCAGCGCCGCATGGTTCATCCCGCGCGCGACGCCCGGCAGCGCCAGCAGCGGCGCCAATTCGGAGGCGAAGGCGAAGCCGCCACCGGGGGTGCGCGCATAATGCAGCGGCTTCTCGCCGAGCCGGTCGCGCGCCAGCAGCAGCTCACCACGGTCGCGGTCCCACAGCGCGAAGGCGAACATGCCATCCAGCCGGTCGAGCACGCCGAGCCCCCAGGCGCGCCAGCCGAGCAGGATCGATTCCGTGTCGGAGCGCGTGCGGAAGACGTGGCCCAGCGCCTGCAGCGCCGTGCGCAGCTCCGCATGGTTGTAGATCTCGCCGTTGAAGGAAATCACGACCTTGCCATCCGGCGTCGCCATCGGCTGCGCGCCACCGGCGAGGTCGACGATCGCCAGGCGCCGGTGGCCGAGGCCGAGATGCGGCTCGGTGTGGAAGCCTTCCCCATCCGGCCCGCGATGGCGCAGCAGGTCGGTCATCCGGGTCAGCGTGCCGCGATCCGGAATCGCCGGGTCGAGCGGGTGGAACAGACCGGTCAGGCCACACATCGATGGCGTCTCCTGGAGTATCAAGGCTGCGGCCGGCTCAACCCCTGCGGTCGAACCCGGCCGGATTTTCGTCCTGTGGGCGCTTGCGAGGCGCTCGCAACGGGATCACGCTCCGCGGGACGAACGGCGGGGAGGCGCAGGCGGTGCGGCATCGGGCCATGGCGAGGAACGATGCGGGCGGAAGGGCCCGCTAGGTGCCCGTCCGCTGGTCCCGGCGCGTCTCCATCGCCGTGATCCTGTGTCTTTCCATCGCCTCCTGGCTGCTGTTCGCCACGATCCTGGGCTGGCTCGCGGGCTGAGCCGCGCGCGGGCGGGACGGGGCCGAGGGCCGCAGCCCGACCAGCGCCGGACTGCCGGCCCGCAACCAGGCCACCACCTGCGCGAGGCCGGCCTCCAGCGTCACCGGCGCGCGCAGCCGCAGCGCTTCCTGCGACCGGCGGGCGGAGCCGACGGAATGGCGGATGTCGCCGATCCGCGGCGCCTCATGCGCGATGCGCGGCGCCGTGTCGCAGACCCGGCCGATGGTGGACAGCAGGTCGAGCAGCGTGGTCGGCTGGCCGGTACAGACGTTGAAGACCGGCGCATCCGTCGATGCCACAGGCAGCGCCGCCATCAGCGCCGCCACCACATCCGCCACATAGACGAAGTCGCGCGTCTGCAGGCCATCGCCATGCACGGACACCGTCTGCCCGCGCACCAGCCGCTCACAGAAGATGGAGATGACGCCGGAATAGGGCGAGCGCGGGTCCTGGCGCGGGCCATAGACGTTGAAGAAGCGCAGCCCGACATTCGGCACGCCATGCACCAGGCCGGCGACGCGGCCATGCAGTTCGCAGCCCAGCTTGTCGGCGCCATAGGCCGATAGCGGCCGCGCCGGCGCATCCTCCTCCAGAGGGCAGCTTTCCGGCTTGCCATAGATGGCGGCGGAGGAGGCGTAGGCCACCGGCACCGGGCCACCCTTCGGTGATGCGGTGCGCGCCGCGTCCAGCACCGCGATGGTCGCGGACAGGTTGATGCGATGCGTGTCGAGCCAGGCTTCCGTGCAGCGCGCGACGGAGGCGATGGCCGCCAGGTGGAACACGCCGTCCACCCCCGCCATGGCATCCCGCACCATCTCGGGGTCCTCCACCTTGCCGACCGTCAGCGTCGCCCCCCGCGCCAGGTTGGCTCGAGAGCCGGTGGAGAGGTCGTCCAGCACCCGCACCCGATCGCCGCGCGCCAGCAAGGCCGCGCAGAGATGCGATCCGATGAAGCCGCAGCCACCCGTCACGAGAAATGTTGCCACCGATTTACCGCTCTGTTTCCCTGCGGCACCAATACTCCAATTCCAGGACAAAGAGACGGGTCGAATTATTGGTTCGCAGGTTCTTGATAAGCTGCAATCTGTTTATAGGATTTACGCTCAACGTAAATTATGGTTGATCTTTTCTCATGTATTAAATTTGATCGCGTTTTGACTGTCCAAAACCTCGAATTGGTCGATGCTGCCGGTTGTGTATCTTGGGGAAAGGACCCTGCGATGCGGATCAGCCTGGTCTGCCCGGTCTATGACACGCCGCCGGAGCTTCTACGCGCGGCCGCCCATTCGGTTCTGTCCGCCACCTCCGCCGCATCGGCGGAGGGCGTCGCGCAGCTGATCCTGGTGGACGATGCCTCGCCCTCCGCGGCGACCCGGGCGGCCCTGGCGGCGCTGGCGGAGGGCGACCGGCGGGTACTGCTGCTGCGCAGCCCGCGCAACCGCGGCCCGGCGAGCGCCCGCAACCTGGGCCTCAGCGTGGCGATCGGGGAGTGGGTCGGTTTCCTCGATGCCGACGACCTGTGGCTTCCGGGGCAGCTCGATCGGCTCCGCGGCGTCGCCGCGGCGCATCCGGACGCCGGCTGGATCGGCAGCGCGCATGCCTGGCTGAACCCGGATGGTGAGCTTGAGCCAGCCCCGATGCTGCCGGCGGCGACGGGCGCGGAGCTGGGCCCCGGGCTTCGCCGCCATGCCGGCCCACCACTGACGCGCCTGATGCTCGGCAATTTCTGGATGCACCTGGGCGCCATGCTGGCCCGCCGCGCGCTGCTCCAGCGCATCGGCGGCTTCGCCGAGGGCCTGGTCTATGGCGAGGACCAGAACCTGATGGCACGGCTGTCCACTGTGACGCCGCTGCACTACCTGGACGTCCCGGGCTACGCATGGCGCCGTGGCCGGCCCAGCCTGACCTCGAGCTCCGCCCGCCTGCGCGCGGCCTCCCTGCGCCAGCACGCCGCGGCGGCGCGCGACCCGCTGCTGCGGGATTTCCGGCGCGAGATCCACTGGGCCCGCTACAGCGCCACCAAGGGCCTGGCGGTGAACAACCTGCTGGCCGGACGCCGGATGCCCGCGCTGGCCCTGGCCCTGCGCGCCTGGATGCTGGATCCGCGCGAGGTTGGCGAACTCAGCCTGTTCCTGCGGCTGTGGACCGGCCGCGGCCGCGTCGATCCTGGCCGCTACAGCAAGGCCGAGAGCTTCGTGGTGCGCGCCCCGCAACAGGACACCCACCCAGACGATCTGCGGAAGGCCTCGTGAGCACGACGCGCGACCATCTCCACGTACCGGCACAGGCACAGGCACAGGCCTTGGCCACGCCGCGCGGCGTGCGGGCGAAGGACGCCGCGCTGCGGGCGCTGTGCTTCGGCCTGATGCTTTATTTCCGCGGCATGCCCTTCCGCTTCGGCAAGGCGCTGCTCTGGAACCGCCTGGTGCGGCCCTACATCCTGTGGCGGCCCATGGGCCTTGTGGCCCGCACCCGTTTCGGCGCCCGGCTCGAGGGCGACCTGCCGGACCTGATCCAGGCCTACATGTATTTCTTCGGCGTCTGGGAGCCGGGGATCACGGCGCTGTACCGCGCCGCGCTGAAGCCGGGCGACGTGGTGGTGGATGTCGGCGCCAATGTCGGCGCACACGCTCTGCTCGCCGCGCATCTGGTCGGCCCGCATGGTCGCGTGCATGCCGTGGAAGCCTCGCCCTTCATCCACGACCGCCTGTGCCGGAACATCGAGGCGAATGCCGCCTGGAACATCCGCACCTACAACATGGCGGCGACGGACGCGCCCGGGCCGGTCACCGTCTTCCTGCACGACGCCAGCAACCTCGGCGGCACCACCATCGTGCCGTCGGAAGCCACCCGCCTCGGCGCGGTGCGGGAGGCGGTGGTGGAGGGCCGGCCGCTCGGCCGGATCGTGCCGGAGGCGGATCTGCTCTCGGCGCGGCTCATCAAGATCGATGTCGAAGGCGCCGAATGGCTGGTGCTGCGCGGCCTGGCGCCGCTGCTGCCCCGGTTGCGGCCGGATGCGGAGATCCTGCTGGAGCTGAACCCCGCCGCGCTGGCGCGCTTCGGCGGCTCGATGGACGCGCTTCTGGCGATGTTCGCGGAAGCCGGCTTCACCGCCTTCGAAATCGCCAACCGCTACGACACCCGCTTCTACATCGCCCCAGTCGCCACCCGGGCCCGACCTTTCGACCGGCGGCCGGGCGAGCTGGTGGACCTGGTGTTCCGCCGGGTGAATTGAGGATTTGCTCGGCCCTCAGGCGCCGGGCGGCCCCTCCGGGGCCTTGGCTCGCCGCATCAGCGGTCTCGGCCGGCTTCGCCAGCCGCCTTCCCTCAGGTGCCGAGTGCGCACTGGCTACCGGCAGCGCATCACCCGGCTCGGCACGCGCGGCTTTCCGCGGGGCACGATGTTGAACAGCGGATTGCGGCGGTAATCCTCGTCCCGCGTGTAGGGGGCATCGGCCTCCGACAGCCAGGCATAGGCCCGCGCCGCATCCTCGGACCCGGTCACGTCGATCACCTGCGCCAGGGATTGCAGCGCAAGCTGCGCGTAGTCGCCCTGCGTCTTGCTCCAGCCATCGCCGTTCGACAGGTTGCCCGAGCGCGTCGCCTCCCCGATCGCGGCCCAGGTCTTCAACGGGTTGCGGGCCTCGGCATCGGCGTTGACGGCCAGCAGGTAGGCCGCGCCATCGTTGGGCGGGAAGCCCTGCCGGCCGGCCAGGAAGCGGCCGGCGAGGAAATTCTCCATCCAGCGCAGCACCGCCCGCGCATCCGGGCTGCCTTGCCGCGCGGCGGCGGCGGCGGCGGCGGCGAAATAGTCCTGCTGCCAGGGCGGAAGGGCGCCGCGCACGCCGTATTCGCCGGGAATCCAGCCATGCGCCTCGCCCTGCGCCTGGGTCCAGCGCGGGATCTGCTGGCGCACCCAGGTCCAGTTGGCCTGCGACGTCTCGCGCAGCCAGGGTGTCGTCGCGTCCTCGTCCGGGCTGGCCCAGGCGGCGTTGGTCAGCGTCCGCAGCGACCAGGCGGAGCCGCGCACCTGGTTGCCGCGCACCACGTTCACGCCCTCCGCCACGCCGGGCCGGCCGGCGGTGCCGCGGGGCGCCGGCCAGCGCCCGATCACGCACCAGCAGGCCTGCGCCTGCAGCCCGTCCAGGAAGGCGCGGCGGCCGGTCAGCAGCCAGGGCAGGTAGGACAGGTCGGGCTGGTGCGAGGCCGCCAGCGACCAGCCGGTATCACCCGAGATGCGTTGCGCCAGCCCACCCGGCGGCGGGCCGCCGCGCGGGTCGGTCCACAGCCGCGGCCAGCGGCGCGTATCCATCCAGCGGCCGGCCTCGGTGTCCCAGTAGTGCCAGGGGATGCTGCCGGCGGCCTCGGCCTGGCCGATCGCATGCATCGCGGCGCGCGGGTCGCCCGTGATCAGCCAGGCCGCCTGCGACTGCGTCATCGGCCCGATGTCGGGGCGACCGCCGCCGCTGCCCATCGCCCGCAACACCCCGCGCGAATTGAACGGCTGCGCCCAGTCCTCGCTACCGATCTGCCGCGCCATGGTGCCCAGCAGCCCGGCCGCGACGCCGGTGGTCAGGTCGTAGCGCGGGGTCGCACCGGCCTCCGCCAGATAGGTTGGGTCCGGGCGCACCAGCGGCACCGGGGCGCCGGTGTGCATCAGGCGGCCCCAGGCCGTGTACTGGTGGTGGCGCGGAATCTCGGCGGCCATCGCCTCCTGCCCGTCGAGCAGCACGCGCACACGGTAGCCCACCGCGCCGCCGCCGGGCCGCATGGCGCCGTCATTGCGCATCCACAGCTCCACCGTCAGCTCGCCATCCGCGCGCAGCGTCACGTCGGAGACCATGCGCAGGGAGGTCACGCCGCCCACATCCACCGGTGTCACCACCCGCATCTGCACCGCCAGCGGGCCGGACTGGAACGGCCGCGCGCCGCGCCGGGCCAGGCTCTCCGCCAGCAGCGCCATCAGGTCGATGGCCTGGTCGTTCAGCTCGATGGTGATGCTGCGGCGCGCCATCAGCGGCGTCACGTCGAAGGCCCGCGCCTGCGCCGCGCGGCCACGTGAAAGGATCACGCCGGCGCGGCTGCCACGGCCGACCTGCGGCGCCGCCAGCGCCAGCACGGCGAAGCGGGCGGAGCCGTCCTCATGCCGGTTCAGCACATCCGCCTGCACCGGTAGGGCGGTGCCATCCGCCAGGCGGGCGACCAGGCCGGCGCCGCGCGGCAGGTCGCCGGCCTTGAAGACCTGTCCGAAGGTGACCACCGCGCCGGCCGGCGCGCCGCTGCCCTCCAGCAGCAGCGCCACGATGTCGCCCTGCCGGTCGAGGCAGGGCATCGGTTCCATCATCACCACAGCGGACTGCGCCGCGGCGTCGCGCGGCATCAGCGGCAGCAGCCCGAGGCCGGCTCCCAGCGCACCCAGCCCACGCCTTGTCACACTCATGCCAGTACCTCGCGGAAAACGGCCAGCTGGCCTGCGGTGGTCTCGCCCCAGCCGAAGCCCTCGGCATAGGCGCGCGTCGCAGCCCGCCCGGGGTGCAGCAGCAGCAGGCGCCGCACGGCGGCGGCGATCGCCTCCGCCGTGGTTTCCTCCATCACCACCCCGGCGGCGATGCTGCGCACCGCCTCGCGGCTGCCCCAGGCGGGGCTGGCCACCACCGGGGTGCCGCAGGCCATGGCTTCCAGCAGGACATTCGCCCAGCCCTCGCGACTGGAAGCCAGCACCAGGGCATCGGCGGCGCCGTAGTAGCGCGGCAGTTCGGCATGGGGCCTGGCGCCGAGCAGGTGCACGCGGTCCGCCACGCCGAGGTCCTGCGCCAGCTTCGCCAGCGCATCGCGTTCCGGCCCATCGCCCAGCACCATCAGCGCGTGGCCGGGCAGCAGCGGCATGGCGCGGATGATGTGGTCGTGCCCCTTGCGCGGAATCAGGTGCCCGACCGAGACCAGCAGCGGGCCGGCGCCGAGGCCCAGCGCGCGCCGCACCGAAGCGCGGTCCTCCGGGTCGCCATCCGGGATCGGCCGGAACGCCTCGAGGTCGACGCCGTTGCGCAGCACCGTCACCTTGCCCGCCGGTGCGCCGAGCTTCACCAGCCCGTCCTTCAGGCCGACGCTGACCGCGATCAGCGCATCCGCGTCGCGGATCGCGCGCTGGATCAGGCGGCGCGGCAGGCGGTGGTCCGGCAGCTGCGAAATGTCGGACCCACGCGCCGTCACAACCACCGGCAGGTTGAATTCCCGCCCGAGCCAGACGGCAACGACGCCATCCGGATAGGCGTAGTGCGCGTCGATCGCATCGAAGCGGTGGCCTTCCGCCAGAAGCTTCGCCAACGCGGCGCGCGCGGCCAGGTGCAGCGCCGCAGGGCCAGTCAGCATGCCGATGCCGGGTAGCGCCGCATAGCGCGGATGGTGCACCACAAGCCCGTGCCGGACCTCCTGCGCCGGCACCGCGGCGAAGCGGCCCCAGACCTTCAGTTTCGTGCCGAGGCGCTGCGGCAGCCGTGCGCTCAGGCGCCCCGTGCCGAAGGGAAACCACGGCACCGGCGCCAGGACGGTGCTGGTCGCCTCACCGCCGGCGACCAGGTGCCGCAGGCGATTTTCCACGAACACGCCATGATTGGGCAGCGCCGCGTTGGGGTACAGGGTGCTGAACGTCAGCAGGCGCAGCACGCCAGCGTGGCCCGGCCGGCTCCCGCTTCGGGGTGGCTTCACGGGCGAAGGCGCCGGCGGGGCGGCGGCCGGGCAATGCGCCGAGGCTGCGCCAGCTTGGCTTCCGGGCAGCGGCGCCGGCGCGGGCGGCGCGGCCGGACCCGTCAGAATCGTCTGGTCCGGCGGCATCAGGCGCGCCCTCCTCGATCATGTCGAATGGCCACCAGATGTTTCCCTTCATCGGCTTGTCCTGTGCCGCCCAGGCACAGAGCCAGCCGATGCCGATGAGCATGCAGAGGAAATAGATGCCGTCCATGCGGCGGCTCCTTCGTCAGAATTGCCATGGGATGTGCGAGGGTCATGCCGTGCGCCATCCCGTCTGCGCCGCGGCGGCGCCGGCCTGGCGCCACGCCGGCTGCACCTCCGGGTTCATCTGGCGCCGCGCCAAGCCGTAGCCGGCCCCGATCACCACCAGCAGCGTCCACAGAAAGTCCCAGTAGCTGAGCGACAGGAAGGTGCCGCTGACCACGTAGGCGACCAGTGAGACCTGCGACATGCGCCCGAGGTCGTAGGCCCATCTCAGCTCCGGCCTGTTGCGCGCCATCGCCACCATCATCTGCGCGTAGATCGCGCCGGTAACGAGAAGGCCGGACCAGACGAAGAAGGTGATGAAGCCGTGCTCGCCCAGCAGCTCGAACCAGATGCTGTGCACCGCCCGGGCAGGGCCGCCGAACTCCACCGTATCCACCACGCGCTGGTTGTACGGCCCGGTGAAGCCGCTGCCGGTCAGCGGGTTCTGCACCGCCAGCTTCCACGAGATGCCCCACAGCACCAGCCGGCCGGTGGCGGAGCCATCCTGCTCGTAGGTGCCGATGGTCTCCATCCGCTCCGTCCAGGCCGGCGGCATGAAGGCGATGGCCCCGGCCAGCGCGAAGGGCAGCACGATGGCGGCGACGATCTTGCGCTGGCTGCGCCACCACAGCACGGCCAGCATCGCCAGAAGCCCCAGCAGCGCGCCGCGCGAGTAGGTGGAGACGGTCGCCAGCAGCGTCAGGCCCATGGCGAAGGCAAGCCCGAGGCGGATCAGGTGGTGGCGCGATTGCAGCCGCAGGTAGTTCATCAGCGGCAGCGTCACCAGCATGCCCGCGGCCAGATGGTTGTTGTCCGAGATCATGGTGTTGGGCGGCCCCCAGATCCGGTAGCTGCCGCCGGTGATGATGGCGAAGATGCCGCCTCGCACGCCGAAATATCCGACCGAGATCACCATGATCCAGACCAGCGCGTGGATGCGCCAGCGGTCGGTCAGCAGGAAGCTCGTCAGCAGCAGGCCGAGGATGACCTTGCTGACCTGGCTGTACTTGGCCCAGGCCGCGTCCGGGGCCGCGATCGCCATCGCCGTGGTCATCGTGATGCACAGCAGGAAGGCGATCAGCAGCCAGGTCACCGCGTTGAACACCGGCTTGCGCGCCTCCACCGACAGGACGCAGCCGGCGACGGTCGCCATGAACACCAGCGCCGCCCAGGGAACGCTGCCGGCAAAGCCGTAGACCAGCCGGTGCGGATTCATGAAGGAAATCCAGCACCACAGCAGCACGCCGACGAAGGGCTTGAAGAACGACATCGGCAGCAGCGCCAGCATGGCGATGAGGAGGACTGCATCACGCATGGTCGTGGATCACCGCGGAGAGGAGGTCAGGGTGGCGCGCAGGCGTTCGGCCGCCGCGCGTTCGCCGAAGGCGGTGCCCTCGGCCAGCGCCGGGGCCAGCACCTCCAGCGCCTCGGCGCGCTCGCCCGCCTGGTGCAGCGCATAGGCCAGGTGGTAGCGCGCGCCAGGCTGGCTGCCGGGGCCAATGGCGCGCCGCAGCAACTCCACCGCCAGCCGGGTCTCGCCGCTGCGCGCCAGGATCCAGCCCAGCGTGTCCGCCGTCTCGACGTTGGGGGACAGGTAGTAGGCGCGCTCGGCGAAGGCGCGCGCCTCCGGCATCTTCGCCTCCCCCTGCTCGCCCAGCACCCAGGCCAGGTTGTTCAGCGCCACGGCATTCTCCGGCGTCATCGCGACAACCCGGCGCAGCCGCTGTTCCGCCTGGGGCAGGCGGCCCGCCACCAGGTCGAGCTGCGCCAGCAGGTTCAGCGCCACCGCATCGCCAGGGTTCGCCGCGACCCATGCCGCCAGCCCGCGCTCCGCGTCCGCGGCCTTGCCCGCTGCCTGCAACGCGCCGGCCAGGCGCACCGCCAGGGTGCCGGAGGGGGCGCGCGCCTGCGCCGCCGCATAGGCCTCCGCGGCCTGCTGCGGCTGGCGCAGCGTCATCAGCAGGTCGCCATGCAGCGCCTGCGCGGTGGCCGGCGCGTTGGGCGCGGTGGACCGGCGCCGCGCCTCGGCCAGCGCCGCCTCCTGCCCGCCATCCTGCAGCAGCAGCCCGATCAGCGCCTGTTGCAGCACCGGCTCGCCGGGATTCTCCCGCAGGCCCTGGCGCAGCAGCGTCTCCGCACCGCGCTTGTCGCCGCCGCGCAGCAGCAGCGCCGCCAGCTGCCGGCGCGCGGCGACCGAGGTCGGGTCTTCCGCCAGCGCCTCCCGCGCCGCGGATTCCGCCAGGCTGAACTGTTCCGCCGCGGCGTGCAGCTCGGACCGCGCCAGGGGTAGCGCGGCCCCGCGCTGGCCGCGCAGCGCAGGGGTGTCCAGCACCGCCAGCGCGCCGGCCGGGTCGCGCCGTTGCAGCAGCAGATTCGCATGCGCCAGCGCCAGGGGCGCCGAGGCCGGCCGCGAGGCCTGCACGCCGGCGATCGCCGCCAACGCCGCCTGCGCCACCGGCCCTTCGGCACGGGCGAGGGTGGAAAGCCGCGACAGCGCCTCCGCATTGGAGGGCTGTTCGCGCAGCACCGTGGCCAGCAGCGGCACCGCCTCCGCCACCGCGCCCTGCTGCACCAGCACGCGGGTCAGGCCGAGCCGGCCGCCGACGCTGCCGGGGTGCCGCGCCACCACCTGCTCGAAGGCCTGCTTCGCGCCCGGAAGATCCAGCCGCAGCAGCCGCAGCGTGCCCTCCAGCACGCCGGCCATTTCGCCCCGGCGCGCGGCCTCGTCCAGCTTCGCCATCTCGGCGGCGGCCGCCTCCAGGTCGCCGCGCGCCATGGCGCCGGCCACCAGCATCTCCCGCGCCCCAGCCTGGGGCGGGCCGAGTTCCAGTGCGCGCCGCACCGCCTGCTCGGCCCCGGCGTTGTCGCCCACCGCCATGCGCGCGGCACCCAGCCGGGTCAGCAGCGCCGGGTCATCGGGGGCGATCCGCACCGCCTCCTCCATCGCCGGCACCGCCTCCGCCGGGCGGCCGGCTGCGGTCTGGGCCCGGGCCAGCGCCTCGTACAGCACCGCATCGCGCGGCCGGTTCTGCGTCGCCCGGGACAGCACGGCGGCGGCTTCCTCGTGCCGTCCGGCCGCCATCGCCATGCTGGCCAGCAGCTTGGCGCCGCGCGGGTCATCCGGGTTGCGCGCCACGTGGCGCCGGGCCGCATCCTCCGCCTGCGCCGCCTGGCCCAGCCCGCCCTTGGCCAGGGCCTGCAACAGCAGCCCGTCCGGAAAATTGGTGACCTGCGGGCCGAGGCGTTGCAACGCGGCATCGGCACCGGCCCAGTCGTTCTGGCTGGCCAGCTGCATGGCGCGCAGGTAGACGCCGGTCGCGCTGTTCGGCGCGCCGGTCAGCACCACGTCCAGGTCGCGCCCGGCGGCGGCGGCATCATTGGCCCGCAGCAGCGCCTCCGCGCGGCGCAGCCGGGCCGGGATATCGCCGGGGTTGCGCTCGATGACCTGGCCGAAGCTGGCGATCGCCTCAGCCACGGCGCCGCGTTCCAGCAGCAGCGTTCCGCGGCGCAGCCGGGCCTCACTGGCCGTCGGGTGCGCCGCCAGCAGGCGGTCCAGGCGCGCCTCGGCCGCGGCGCGATCGCCTTCCGCCAGCAGCACCTCCGCGAGCGCCATGCCGGGCTCCATCGCCTCCGGCGCCAGGCGTTCCGCGAGTTCCGCGGACTGTCGCGCCGCCGGGATGTCACGCAGCAGCAGCTGCGCCATGGAGCGTCCGACGGCGACCTGCGCGGCGGCGGCCGGCGGCGTTTCCGTCTGCGGGAAGTCCGCCAGTAGCTCCCGCGCCTTGTTCTGCACCAGGTAGGCGCGCACCAGCAGCGCGGTGCCGGCGGCCGGGTCCAGCCCGCGCTCCAGCGCCGCCCGCGCCTCGCGCTCCGCCGTCTCGCCATCGCCGAGGTCGAGGCTGGCACGGGCCAGCGCGGCGCGGATCTGCGGGTCATCCGGCAGGGCGCGCACGGCGTTGCGCCATTCGATCTGCGCGGCGCGCAGTTCGCCACGGGCGGCGGCGGCACGCGCCCGTTCCTGCGACGGGTGGCCCTGCTGGGCCTGGGCAAGCGGCGCGGCCGCCATCAGGGCGGTCAGGGCGAGAACGGGCAGCGCGAGGGTGCGGCGGGCCATGATGGGGGGTTCCGGTCAGCTGGGGGTCGGGTCGGCGCGCTGCGGCGTCAGACCATGCGTTTCGAGAAGGTCATAGAGCGTTGGCCGGCTGATCCCGAGCAGCCGCGCGGCGGCCGAGAGGCTGCCATTGCCGCGCGCCAGGGCACGGCCGATCATCTCGCGCTCCGCACGCGCCCGGGCGGCGCGCAGGTCCAGGTCCTCGGTCGCCGTGTCGGTCGCCGGCACCGCCAGCTCCAGGTCGGCGGCACCGACCAGCGGGCCTTCCGCCATCAGCGCCGCGCGCTGGATGCGGTTTCCGAGTTCGCGCACGTTGCCGGGCCAGCCATGCGCCGCGATAGCGGCCAGCGCGCCGTCGTCGAAGCCGCGCAGCCGGCGCTGCGCCTCCTGCGCGAAGCGCGCCAGGAACCAGCGCGCCAGCAGCAGCACGTCGTCGCCACGGTCCCGCAGCGGCGGCACGCGCAACGTCAGCGCATTCAGACGGTACAGCAGGTCCTGCCGGAACTGGCCACCGGCCGCGTGTTCCTCAAGCGGCTGGTTGGTGGCGGAGACCACGCGGACGTCGACACGGATCTTTGTCCGCCCGCCGACGCGTTCCACCACCTGGTCCTGCAGGAAGCGCAGCAGCTTGGCCTGGAGTGACATCGGCAGGTCACCGACCTCGTCGAGGAACAGCGTGCCGCCATTCGCCGCCTCGATCTGGCCGGTCACCTGGCGCACCGCGCCGGTGAAGGCGCCGCGCTCATGGCCGAACAGCTCGCTCTCCAGCAGCGCCTCCGGGATCGCCGCGCAGTTCAGCGCGATGAACGGTTTCGACGCACGCGGGCCGAGGGTGTGCAGGGCGCGGGCGAGGGCTTCCTTGCCGGTGCCGCTTTCGCCCAGGATCAGCACGGGGACGGAGACCGTCGCCAGGCGCTCGACGCTGCGGCACAGCTTCAGCATCGTCTCGTCGGCGGTGATGATGTCCGCGATCGGGCTCGGGCGCGGCGCCGCGGCCAGGCGCTGGTTCTCCTCCTCCAGCGCGCGCAGCCGCAGCGCGCGATCCATGATGGTGCGCAGCACGTCGAGGTCGACCGGCTTCTCGCAGAAATCGTAGGCGCCGAGCGAAACCGCGCGCAGCATCGTCTCCCGCTGCCCCTGGCCGCTGGCGACGATGATGGGCGTGCCGGGGGCGATGGCACGTAGTGCGGCCAAGGTGGCGAAGCCTTCCGCCACGCCCTCCGCATCCGGCGGCAGGCCCAGGTCGAGCAGCACCAGGGCCGGCTCCTCCCGCTTCGCCATCGCCTCGGCCTGCTTGCGGTCGTTGGCGATGACCACGCGGCAGGTCGGGAAGGCCCAGCGATACTGCGCGCAGAGGCCCGGATCGTCCTCCACCACCAGCAGCTTCGGCTTGCTCATGCCGCGATGTCCTCGAAGATGTCTTGGCCCGAAGCCGGGCAGGGAAGGGTCAGGCGCATTGTGGTGCCGGTGCCGGGGGTGCTGAGCACCAGCAGGTCGCCACCGGCGCCGCGCAGCAGGTCGCGCGCCTGCCAGGCACCGATGCCGTTGCCGCCCACGCGGCCGGACACCAGCGGGCGGAACAGGCGGTCGCGGACGAAATCGGGGGTCATGCCGGGGCCGCGATCGATGATGTCGATCACCACGCATCCGGCCTCCCGCCGCAGTTCCACCGTCACCGGCACCCCGGGGGGCGAGGCTTCCGCGGCATTGTCCAGCAGATGGCGCAGCGCCGCCTCGAGATCCTCCGGCGGGATCTGGATGCGTGGAACGCGATCCTCCGCCAGCAACTGCACCGGATGCGGCACGTCGCGCAGCACGCGCTGCAGCGTCTCGGCCGGCTCGGTGGCCATCGCCGGGCCGCCGGGCGCCGTTGGCGTGATCGCCGCGATGCCGGGCGTGGCGAGGCCGGACGCCGACGCTTCGGCGTCCGGCGCGCGCAGGCGCGCGATCAGCGCATTGATGCGGGTGGCGGCGGCCCCGACCGTCAGCAGCATGTCGCGCTGGAAGTCCGGGTCGGAGATGTTGTCCTCGGCATTGGCCAGCACCAGCGTCAGCTGGCTTGCCACGTTCTTCACGTCATGGGCCACGAAGGCGAAGCGCTTCGCATGTTCCGCCAGCGCGCGCTGGTCGTGCAGGCGCTCCGCCGCGCGGCGTTCAGCCAGGAACAGCGCCACCTCGCGCCCTACGGCGCGCAGCAGGTCGAAGGCCTCCTGGTCCAGGCGGAAGGGCGCGCGCGGCGGCGCCAGCAGCACCAGGCCGAGCAGCCCGTCCCGGTGGTGGCGCAACGGCACGGCGATCCAGATCGGACCGAGCGCGGGGTCCAGGTCGCCCGGCATCTGCGTGACGATGCGGGTGCCGTCTTCCGTCGCCTGCAGCAGCGGATGCCCGGCGGCCAGAACCATGGCGCTGGCCGGCAGGTTCCACGATCCGGCCCAGCGCAGCGGCGTCATCGGGGCGTCTCGCAGCAGCAGCAGCCCGGCCGGGCTGTCCACCGGGTCCGCGATGGCGGTGATGGCGCGCTGCTCGGCCTCGGCGTTCTGCGCCGACAGCGTGGCGACGCAGCGCAGCCATTCGGCGCGGTAATCGAAGCGCGCCGCGAAGAAGTGATCCACCACCAGCCGCCGCAGCCGCGACCGCATGGAGGCGGAGGAAACCCCGACAGCGACCGCCAGCAGCGCCCCGGCCAGCAGGCTGATCTGCGCTGCCTGGCCCCAATCGGCGCCGAGTCGCCGCAGGCCCTCCCCCACCGCGCCGACACCGGTCAGGAAGGTGCCGGCGATCACCAGCGTGGCGCCGTGGAACACCACCTGCCGCGACACCGGCGGGTCCCGGTGCCAGCGGCGGTCGCGGGCGGCCGCGATGGCCAGAAGCGGCAGCGCCACCGCCGTCAGCACCGCCCGTGCATCCAGCATGGCCTGCGCGTAGCTGTGGTGCAGTGCGGCATCGGCGTGCAGCACGACATCGAAGGCGGACAGCGCGCCTAGCGTCAGGCAGGGCAGGATCACGTGCCAGCGTACGGCGCGGCCGACATTGCGCAGCAGGTTCTCCGCCACCACCACCACCAGCAGCGCCAGGCCGAGCCGCGCCAGCAGGCTGGGTGAGCCGAGGCCTTCCGGCTGCGGCGTCCCCGGCAACAGCGCCGCCAGGCCGCCCAGCACCAGCACCACGCCGGCCAGCGCGAAGCGCAGCGACAGCGACCGGGCGGCGGTGCCGCCGACCCGCCATCCCAGCAGCAGCAGCACGCCGAGCCAGGTGGCGCTGCGCGCGATCTCCAGCGCGCCGGACAGGCCGGTCAGTGGCGTCTCCGGTTGCCAGGCGACGGCGGCGGCCCAGGCGGAAGCGGCGACGCTGGCCAGCGCCAGCAGCAGCCCGGCGCGGCCCCGGCCACAGACCAGGATCAGCGCCACCCAGCCAAGGCACAGCACAGCGACCGCGCCGTGCAGCAGCGGGGACGCGCCCGTGGTCATGGCTCCCCCCCGCGCCGCGGTGCGGTCGCGACACGCATCAGCGCGCGCCTTCCTGAAACAGCACCACGCGCACGGTGCCGAGCAGGATCAGCAGGTCCAGCAGCAGGCTGCGGCGGCGCACGTAGTAAAGGTCGTAGGACAGCTTCATCCGCGCATCCTCGACCGAGGCGCCGTAGGGGTAGTTCACCTGCGCCCAGCCGGTGATGCCGGGCTTCACCACCGCGCGGTCGTTGTAGTGCGGGATGATCTCACCGAGCTGGGCGACGAAGGTCGGCCGTTCCGGGCGCGGGCCGACGACGGACATGTCGCCGCGCAGCACGTTCAGCGCCTGGGGGATCTCGTCGATGCGGGTCAGCCGCAGGAAGCGGCCGACGCGCGTCACCCGCGGGTCGCCCCGCATCGCCCAGCGGGCGACGCCGCCGGCCTCCGCATCCGTGATCATGCTGCGGAACTTGAACAGCATGAACGGGCGGTTGTTCAGCCCGACGCGTTCCTGCCGGTAGAAGACCGGCCCGCGGCTATCCAGCTTGATGGCCAGCATGGTCAGCAGCAGCAGCGGCAGGGTCAGCAGCAGCAGCGAGCCCGCGGTGGTGATGTCGAGGCCGCGCCGGAATGCCGCTTCCATCCGGCCGGTATGCGCGGCCTTGGCACCGGCAAGCCAGCCCGGCTGCAGGCTTTCCAGGTCCAGCCGCCGCAGGCCGTGTTCCGTGAACTCGGCCGGGGTGAACACCTGCAGGCCGGCCGCGGCGCAGGATTGCCGGACCGCCGCCGAGACCGGCGCGCGCCCCGGCGCCACCACGGCCCAGATGCGCCAGGCGCGCAGACGGCCGCGTTGCAGGGCCTGGGTCAGTGCCTCCCCCACCGGCAGCGCCAGCGTCACCTCGAAGGGCTGGAAGCCGCGATCGGCCGGCGGCCTGTCGGCCGCCTCGCCAGCGCCCATCGCCGACGGGTCCGCAGGTGCGTCGCCGCCCAGCACCGCGACCCGCCGCAGCGGCGGCCGCAGCAGCGTGAAGCCCAGCCTGGTGACCAGGATGGCCGCCGCCGTGCCGAGCATCACGGAGACCAGCGCATGGCGCTGCACTGGGCTGACGGTGTCGCCATCCGTGAACTGCAGCGCGAGCACCGCCAGCAGCAGCAGGATCACGGTGCCGGTCAGGCCGGCGACCAGCGTGGCGCGCAGCCCGGCCAGCGTTCCTGGCTCATAGAGGCCGACGGCGCCCGCCACCAGCATCACCACCGTCGCAGTGGTGGCCGCCAGCAACCCGGCGGCGGCCAGCCCTTCGGAAGTGCCGAAGGGGCCGGCGCCGGCGAGCAGGGCGAAGACCGCCAGGAACACGGCGCCCGCCTCCCAGAGGCACAGCGCAAGGATTTCAGATCGAACCGAATGGCCAAACAGATTTGTCATGGGGAGATGTCCTCGTCGGGAAGCATAATGCGGCAAACGCGGACATCATGTGATCCGAATAATAATCACAAAAGATTGTAAATGAGATGATTTAGGCATAAATTGGACAAACTTTCGCTCTGCAAAAATGCACCCCTGTTTTCGACCCCGAAAATTGCTAACATTGCTTCCGGTGTATTTTGATTGATCTAAGCGTAAATAAGCGTACTTGAATTTTAGGTGGCGTTGCGGCGCAGCGTTTTGTATCGATCCCGCTGTCATGCGGCGCGTACCGTCGGGGAAACCCTCCGGATTGACGTGTCCGCAGTTCACTCCAGCCAAGGGCATCCGGCATGAACAGTATCCGCTTCGCAGGGATCGCGGCCTTGTCGCTTCTCGCGACTGGTCTCGCGGCATGCACGGCGCCCGCGCCAAGCCTGCCGCCGCCCGAGGCGGCGCAGCCGACCTCCGGCTACCAGATCGGCGCAGGCGACACGCTTTCCGTCTTCGTCTACCGTGCACCGGAGCTCAGCGCGCCGAACCTGCCCGTCCGCCCGGATGGCCGCATCTCGCTGCCGCTGGTGCCCGACATGCAGGCCGCCGGCCGCACGCCGACCGAACTCGCCCGCGCCATCGAGGGCCAGCTCCGCGAATATGTGCGGGAGCCGAATGTCACCGTCATGGTGCAGTCCTTCGTCGGCCAGCCGAGCCGCCAGATCCGCGTGATCGGCGAGGCGACGCAGCCGCTGGCGATCCCCTACCGGGAAGGCCTCAGCGTGCTGGATGTCATGATCAACGCGCGCGGCCTGACCCGCTTCGCCGCCGGCAACCGCGCCGAGATCGTTCGCCGCCCGCCCGGTGGCGGTGACGCGCAGGTGATCCCGGTGCGCCTCGACGACCTGCTGCGTGGCGGCGACATCAGCCAGGATGTTGCCATGCAACCGGGCGACACCCTCGTCATCCCACAAGGCTGGTTCTGAACCATGAACCTGAATGCGCTTCTGCGCCGCACCCTCGCCGCTGGCGCGCGGCATCGCTGGAAGGCCCTGGCACTCGCCTGGGTGGTGTGTCTGGCCGGCTGGGCGGGGGTCGCGACGATCCCCAACCAGTACGCCTCGACCACCCGCATCTATGCCGACGCGGATGCGATCCTCGGCCTGCTGCTGCGTGGCATCGCCATCGACAGCTCCCCGGCCGGGCAGGTGGAGACGCTGCAGCGCACGCTGCTCAGCCGTCCGAACCTGGAGAAGATCATCGACCGCACGGGCCTCGAGGCCCGCGCACGCACGGTGGAAGCCCGTGAGCAGCTGCTGACCAACCTGGCCCGCGACATCCAGATGCGGACCCAGACGCGCAACCTGTTCAGCATCGAATACCGCGACCAGAACCCGCAGATCGCCCATGACGTGGTGCTGACCGCGCTGAACCTGTTCATGGAAGCGGCGACGGTCACCGACCGCCAGCAGATGGACAATGCGCGCGAGTTCGTGAACCAGCAGATCGCCTCCTACGAGGTGCAGCTGCGCCAGGCGGAACGACGCCGGGCCGAGTTCCAGACCCAGTACATGGACATCCTGCCCAACGCGGCCCTCGGTGGCGTCTCCCGGCTCGAGGCCGCGCGCGCCCGGGTGGCGCAGGTGCAGGGACAGCTGGAGGATGCACGCCGGCGGCGCGAACTGACGCAGTTGCAGCTCGATACCGCGGCGGCGCAGCCGGCCCCGGTGCTCGGCGGCGGCGGCAATCCGCGGCTCCAGGAAGCGCAGCGCGTGCTGGCCGACCTGCAGCTGCGCTTCACCGATGCGCACCCGGACGTGCGCGCGGCGCAGAGCCTGGTGGCCTCGCTCCGCGCGGGTGGTGGCGGTGGCGGCGGCGGCGGTGGTCCCCGTGCCGCCGCGCCGCGCGAGAGCCAGGCGCTGGAGTTGATGCGGCTGCGGCTGGTCGATGCCGATGCCGAGATCGCCTCGCTCGAGCGGCAGGAACGCGAGGGCCTGGTCCAGGTGGAACGCCTGGATGACATCGCCCGCAGCGCGCCGCAGGTCCAGGCGCAGTTCCTGAACCTGGACCGTGACTACACGGTGCTGCGCAACAACTACGAGGAACTGCTGACGCGTCGCGAATCCCTCCAGATAGCCGGCGCGGCTCGCGACAACTCGGAACGCGTGCGGCTCGAGGTGGTGGACCCGCCGACGGTGCCGACGCAGCCGGTGGCGCCGAACCGCCTGCTGTTCTCGGCCGGCGTGCTGGTCGTGGGCCTCGGCGCCGGCGTCGGCCTGGTGCTGCTGCTGATGCAGTTCGACCGCAGCTTCTACACGGTGGCCGACCTGCGCCGCATCGGGTTGCCGGTGCTGGGTGCCATCACCGCGCCCCGGCGCCGCATGGCGGCGCTGTCCGGCCTCGGCTTCGCCGGCGGCGTGGCCATGCTGTTCCTCGCCTTCGGCGCGGTTCTCGCGGGTGCGCCCCGCCTCATCGCAAGGATGTTGGCATGACCGGCCTGACTGCACCCAGAAGCCACCTCGCGGAACGCGCGGTGGCGGCGATGGGGCCGCTGCGTGGCGGCGACACCCTGGCGCCTGACGCGTTCGCCCCCGGCGCCCCCGGCGGCTTGGCCCCGAACGGCGGGACGGCGGACTTCACCCTGCCGCCGCGGCCGAACACGGACGCCTTCGGCATCCCGCCCGTGGCGTCGCCATCCGGCGCTCCGCCGGCCATCGGAATGGACGCGCTGCGCAGCGCGGGCCTGTCCTTCGACCCGGGGGCGGAGACGCGGTCGCGCCTGGCGGAGGAACTGCTGCTCATCCAGAACCAGGTGCTGCGCGCCATCCCGCCGGTCGAGACGGTGCGCAACAGCGCCGCCTGCCGCCAGCTGGTGATGGTGACCAGCGCGCGGCCGGAGGAAGGCAAGAGCTTCATCGGCCTCAACCTGGCCTGCAGCATTGCCTCGAGCACCGGGCAGGCGGTGGTGCTGGTGGATGTGGACGGCAGCAGCGATGCGTTGACGGACCGTCTTGGCATCAGCGGGGAGGCCGGCCTGCGCGCGCTGGCCCAGGATCCGACGCAGCCGATCTCCCTGCTGCTGCGCAGCACGGCGATCCCCGGCCTGTCCGTGCTGCCGCATGGTGCCCGATTGGCCGGTCAGGGCGCGCCGAGCGGCACCGCGCTGGCCGCGGCCCTGCGCGCCGTGGCACTCGCCCTGCCGCGCCACGTGGTCGTGCTGGACACGCCCGCGGCCCTCGCCTCCTCCTACGCGCCGACGCTGGCCGCGATGGTCGGCCAGGTGCTGCTGGTGGTGCAGGCGGAGGAAACCCAGCGGGACGCGGTGGAAGCCGCGCTCGACGTGCTGGAGGCCTGCCCGGTCCTGCAACTTGTGCTGAACCGCAGCCGGATCAGCAGCGATGACAGCTTCGGTGAGACCACGGCGGCCAATGATGCGTAACTCCCAGCGCGGCCGTGGGGCCGCACGTGTGTCGCCGGACGGCGCCGCAATGATCCGCTTCGGCCGCAGCGCCACCCGCCGTGACGTTCCGCTTCCGGCGCCGGGCTTCACGCTGGGCCCGCGCAGCTTCATGGCGGCGGCGCTGGCGCTGTCCCTGGCCCCGATGGCCGGCGATGCCGCCACACCGCCGCTGCCGGGCGATACCGGCGTGGGCTCGCTGCCTTCGGCGCGCGCCGCGGCACTGCCGCGCGGCGAGGATGGCCTGCCGCTGCCGCCCACCGATACGGCGCCGCAGATCCGCCTGGGCAATTTCGGCTTCCCGATCACCGGCGACCAGCCTTCCGTCGCCGAACCCGGACGCGCCTTCACCATCACGCCGAGCATCGAGGTGCAGGCACTGGCGACGGACAACGTATTCAACAGCCCCAACCGGAAATCCTCGGACGTCATCACCACCGTGACGCCCGGCGTCGTGATCTCCGCGGACACCGCACGCCTCCAGGGCGTGCTGAACTATCGCCCGAGCGCGCGCTTCTACGCCGACAACTCGGACCAGAACCGCATCGACCACAACTTCAACGGCGCCGCGCTGGTCACCCTGGTGCCGGGCTTCGCCTACCTGGATCTGCGGGGGCAATCCGCCGTCCGCAGTTCGAGCGGTGGCCGGGCGCCGGAATCGGGGCTGGTGACGGATGACGACGACCGGCTGCAGACCACCAGCTTCCAGGTCTCGCCCTACATCGTGCATCGCTTCGGCGACACCGCGACGATGCAGATCGGCTACGCCTACCTGAATGTGGACCAGTCCGGCAATTCGCTGGTGCAGGGGCCGAACGGGCAGGTCTTCAACGTCGGCCAGTCCTACGAGGCGCACCAGGGCTACGCCGTGGTCCGCACCGGCCCCGCCTTCGGGCGGCTGGCCATGGAAGGCCGGCTGGAGGCCACCGAGTATATCGGCGAGGGCGTGCTGGACGAAGCCTATCGTCGCATCGGCACGGTGGAGGCGCGCTACGCGATCCTGCGGGGCCTCTATGTGCTGGGCGAGGTCGGCTACGAGCAGCAGCGCTACGGCGGCAATCCCGGCGTCGACATCGACGAACCGGTGTGGTCCGTCGGCGTTCGGGTGGATGTTACCGACCGTGGTACCATCACGCTGCGCTACGGCCGGCGCAACGGCTTCAACTCGGCGTCGCTCGACGCCGCGGTGCAGGTCGGCGTCCGTACGCGGATTTCCGCCCAATACAGCGAGGGGCTGAGCAATTCGGCGCTGGAGGCGGGCGACCTGCTGACGACGACGACGCTGGACCAGTTCGGCAACCCCGTCGACCTCCGCACCGGGCTGCCGGCGACGCGGCCCCTGACGGGATCGTTCCTGGGTGCGGAGAACAGCCTGAACCGTGTGAAGACTGCCTCCGCCACCCTGTCCCAGGCCTGGCCGCGCGACCGTTTCGCGCTGACAGTGCGGCGTGAGGAGCGCACGCCGATCTCCGTCGCGGTCGGTGGCAGCAACTTTGCCCAGACCGGGACCTCCGGCAGCCTGACCTGGGCCCGCAGCCTTTCGGAAAGCACGGAGGCTGTGGCCTTCGTGCAGTATGGGCGCACCAGCAGCGATGTCTTCGGCGATGGCACCGTTTCCAGCATCGGCCTGACCTTCGTGCAGCAACTTCGCGAGGGTCTGACCGGCCAGCTGCAATTCGGCCGCAATACCCGTGACAATTCAGGGACCGGCGGCCGCTCGACACAGAATTTCATGCTCATCGGACTACGCCAGACATTCTAGGAGGCCCGCGATGCTAGACGAGATCTACGGCTTTCGCGCGCATCCCTTCCAGATGACGCCGGACGCCAGGCTGTTCTACGAAAGCTCCGTCCACGCCCGCGCCTATGCCCACCTGCTTTACGGCATCGCCCAGCGCGAAGGCTTCGTGGTGGTGACGGGCGAGGTCGGCGCCGGCAAGACCACGCTGGTCGAGCGCCTGTGCGGGCAGCTCGACCCCACCGGCTTCGCCGTCGCCCGCGTCAGCACCACGCAGGTGGCCGGCGACGACCTGCTGCGCCTGGTGGCGGATGCCTTCGGAGCGGAACCGGAAGGCAACAAGGCCGCGGTGCTGCGCAGCATCAGCGCGGCGCTGCGCCATGGCGGCCGGCGCTTCCTGCTGATCGTCGACGAGGCGCAGGCGCTGGCGCCGGCGGCGCTGGAGGAACTGCGCATGCTGTCCAACGTGACGGAAGGCGGTGCGGCGCCGATGCAGACCATCCTGCTCGGCCAGCCACAGCTGCGCCGCACGCTGGCGAGCCCGGATCTGGACCAGCTGCGCCAGCGCGTGCTGGCCTGCTACCACCTGGGCGCACTGTCGCGCGAGGAAACCCACGCCTACATTGAACACCGCATGCGCGCGGTGGGCTGGCAGGACAACCCGCAATGGGACACCGGCGCGCTTGACGTGGTGCACCGGCACAGCGAGGGCATTCCGCGTCGCATCAACCGCCTGTGCTCGCGCGTGCTGCTCGGCGCCGCGCTGGAACGCGCGACGCTGCTGACCGTGCCGCTGGTGGAAGCGACCGCGATCGAGCTGGAGGAAGACCTGGGCGGCGGCATGGCCAACGCCTTCTTCGGCGATGCGGGCGCAGATTCGGGCGTGGTTCTGCGTGATATCGAGAACCGGATCGAGGCACTGGAGAACCTGACCGCCCGCCGCGAACGGGTGTTCCAGCAGATGGCGGAACTGTTCGGTGGCGGGCGGAGGATGCACCGGTGACAGTCCAGGAACTCGGCTTGCCGCCGCCCAAAGCGCGGCTGCGCAATGCCATGACGGTGGATGTCGAGGACTGGTTCCAGGTCCAGGCCTTCGCCGACGCGATCCCGCGTGAGGAATGGGACTGGCTGTCCTGCCGCGTGGAAGCGAACACCGAACAGGTGCTGGAACGCTTCGCCGAGGCCGGCGTGCGCGGTACCTTCTTCACGCTCGGATGGGTGGCGCAGCGCTACCCGGCGCTGGTGCGGCGCATCGTCGCGGCCGGCCACGAACTGGCCAGCCACGGCCACGGCCACGAATTGGTGAGCCGGATCGGCGCGGATGCCTTCCGCGCCGACATCCGCCGCGCCCGCGCGCTGCTGGAGGATGCCGGCGGCGTCGCCGTGCATGGCTACCGCGCGCCGACCTTCTCGATCGGCCCGCGCACGCCGTGGGCGCATGCGATCCTGGCGGAGGAGGGGTACCACTACTCCTCCTCCATCTTCCCGGTGCGGCACGACCTGTACGGCGCGCCGGATGCGCCGCGCGGCCCCTACCGTCCGCATCCGGATGGCGTTGTGGAGCTGCCGATGACCACGGTGCGCGCCTTCCGCCGCACGTTGCCCTGTTCCGGGGGTGGCTGGTTCCGCCTGGTACCCTACGCGCTGTTCCGCGCCGGGCTGCAACGCGTGAACGCGGAGGAAGGCCGGCCCGGCATCTTCTACTTCCACCCGTGGGAGGTGGACCCGGACCAGCCGCGTGTCTTCCAGGCCCGCGCGCTGTCGCGCTTCCGGCATTATACGGGCCTTGCCAGCATGGGCCCCCGGCTTGACCGGCTGCTACGTGACTTCGCCTGGGGCCGCATGGCGGATGTCTTTGCGGCGGAGATCATGCAGCCTGCCCAGCTTGCCCCGCTGCGCGCGATGGCGAGCTGAGCCCATGCTGCGGATCCGTGAACTCGACGCCGGTGCCGAGCCGGCCTGGGATGCCTTCGTGCAGGCGACGCCGGAGGCCACCTTCTTCCACCTGGCGCCCTGGCGCCATGTCATCGAACGCGCCTTCGGCCATCGCACCCACTACGCCTATGCGGAACAGGATGGCGCCATCGTCGGCGTGCTGCCGCTGGCGCGGATGAAGACGCTGCTGTTCGGCGATGCGCTGATCTCGACCCCCTTCTGCGTTTATGGCGGCCCCGTCGCCGCCACGCCGGAAGCCGCGCGGCTGCTGGAATCGCATGCCCGCGACCTGATGCGCCGCACCGGCGTGCCGAGCCTGGAATTCCGCCGCCGCGACGTCGCCGATGAGGGCTGGGACGAACGGCCGGCGCTGCACTACACCTTCCGCCGCGCCATCACCGGCAACGCCGATGCCGACATGAAGGCGATCCCGCGCAAGCAGCGCGCCATGGTCCGCAAGGGCATCGCCAACGGCCTGACCAGCGTGTCCGACCGCGACACGCGGCGGCTGCACCATGTCTACGCCCGCATGGTGCACGCCCTCGGCACGCCGGTCTTCTCCGAGAAGTATTTTCGTCTGCTGGGCGAGGCATTTCCCGACGCGCACGACGTCACGACGGTGCTGCACGAGGACAAGCCCGTCTCGGCCGTGCTGAACTTCCACTTCCGGGAGGAAGTGCTGCCCTACTACGGCGGCGGCACGCCGGAAGCGCGCGGCCTGGCCGGCAACGATTTCCTGTACTGGGAAGTCATGCGCCGCGCCGGTGCCGAGCGCGGCGCGCGGCTGTTCGATTTCGGCCGCAGCAAGGCCAACACCGGCGCCTTCGACTTCAAGCGCAACTGGGGTTTCGAGGCGCAGCCGCTGCACTACTGCTACCAGCTGCGGGAGGGCGCGAAGCTGTCGGAGAACAACCCCTCCAACCCGAAGTTCAAGCTGATGATCGCCGCCTGGCGCAAGCTGCCGCTGCAACTGGCCAACGTCATCGGACCGACCATCGTGCGGGGCCTCGGGTGATGGCGAAACGTCTTCTGTTCCTGTGCCACCGCATCCCCTACCCGCCCGACAAGGGCGACAAGATCCGCGCCTGGCACATGCTGGACCGGCTGGCGCAGGATTGGGAGATCGACCTCGGCTGCCTGGTGGATGATCCGGCGGATCTCGACCACCTGCCCACGCTGCGCACGCGCTGCGTCAGCGTCGAGGCGCGGCGCACCGGCACCCGGCGCCAGGCTGCGTTGCGCGCCATCCTGCGCTGCCGCCCGGGCCAGCCGCTCAGCCTCGGCTGGTTCCGCGAGGCGGCGCTGTGGGACTGGACGCAGGCGCATCTGGCCGCCGGCACGCATGACGCGGTGTTCGTCTATTCCTCCGCCATGGCGCCCTACGTCATGACGCCTGCGGCCAGGCGACCCGGCCTGCGCCGGGTGCTGGACATGGTCGACGTGGATTCGGAAAAGTGGCGTGCCTACGCCGCGGACGCGAAGCCGCCGATGCGCCAGGTCTGGGCGCGGGAGGCGCGGACGCTGCTCGCCTTCGAACGCCGCGCCGCCGCCGCCTTCGACCGCACCCTGTTCGTCTCCGCCGCCGAGGCCGCGCAGTTCCGCGCCATGGCGCCGGAAGCGGCCGGGCGCATCGACCATGTCGACAACGGCGTGGACCTTTCGGCCTACGACCCGCAGCAGCCCGGCCCAAGCCCCTACGCGCCCGGCACCCTGCCCCTCGTCTTCACCGGCACCATGGACTACCGCCCGAACATCGAGGCGGTTGCCTGGTTCGCCGAAGCCGTCATGCCGCTGCTGCGCGATGCAGCGCCGCAAGCCGAATTCCATATCGTCGGTGCCAACCCGACCCCGGCCGTGCGCGCCCTGGCGGCGCTGCCGGGCGTGCGCGTGTCCGGCGGCGTGCCGCGCATCCAGCCCTGGATCGCCCACGCCGCGGTCTCCGTCGCGCCGCTTCGCATCGCCCGCGGCATCCAGAACAAGGTGCTGGAGGCGATGGCGCTCGCGCGCCCGGTCGTCGCCTCGCCGGAGGCCTTCGAGGGCGTCCGCGCGCTGCCCGGCCGGGACATCCTCGTCGCGGAAGGCGCCACGGCCATGGCCGCCAGCGTGCTGGACGTCCTGGCCGGCCGCCACCCCGGCCTCGGCGCCCGCGCCCGCGCGGCGGTGACGGAGGCGCATGACTGGCGCGCCACGCTGCGCCGCCTGGATGCGGTGATGGCGCCGGATGCGGCCGCGGCGTGGCGGGCCTTCGCATGAACATGATGCTGCGCGCGCCCAACCGTCCGGCAGTGGCCGCACAGGGGGCCTGGACGCTGCCGCTGGCCGGCCTCGCGCTGGGCCTGCTCGCGCTCGGCCTGCTGTTCCAGACGGAAGTCACCGCGGCGATCGCGACCTGGGAGCGTTCCGCCGCCTACACGCATTGCTGGCTGGTGCTGCCCATCGCCGCCTGGCTGGCGTGGTCGCGCCGCGAACGCCTAGCGACGCTGCGCCCGCGGCCCAGCCTGCTGCTGGCGCTGCCCGCAATCGGCGGCGCCCTAGCCTGGCTGGTCGCCGAGCGCCTCGGCATCATGGAGGGCCGGCAGCTGGTCCTCATCGGGCTGGTCTGGGTGCTGGTGCTGGCGACGCTCGGCTGGCGCATCGCGCTGGCGATGGCGGGACCGCTCGCCTACCTGGTCTTCCTGGTCCCCTTCGGCGAGTTCCTGACCCCGATGCTGCAGGACCTGACCCTGCGCATGATCGAGCTGGGCCTGCGGATCACAGGCATCCCGCACTACATTGACGGCCTGATCATCGAGATCCCCTCGGGCACCTTCCTGGTGGCCGAGGCCTGCGCCGGGCTGCGCTTCCTGATCGCGGCGCTGGCCTTCGGCGCGCTGTACGCGCTGGTCATGTTCCGCAGCCCCGGCCGGCGCGCCATCGTCATGGTCCTGGCTCTGGTGGTGCCGGTGCTGGCGAACGGCCTGCGCGCGCTCGGCATCGTGCTGTACGGCCACTACCTCGGCAGCGCCGAAGCGGCGGCGGCCGATCACCTGGTCTATGGCTGGGGCTTCTTCTCGCTCGTGCTGCTGCTGCTGGTCCTGGCCGGCCTACCGTTCCGCGAGGACGCTGGCGAGCCCGGCCGGGAGGCGGATGCGCTGGCCCCGCTGCGGCCCGCGCCGCGCGCCACCGGCCGCGGCGTCGTGGCCGCGGTGCTGGTGGCCGGGCTGGCCGGCATCGGCCCGCTGGCCGCCGCGCAGCTGGATTCCGCCGTCACCGCCCCACGGATCATCCCCACCACGCTCGGGGCCGCGGAGGGATGCGTCGCCGAGGGACTGGCGCTGCGCTGCGCGGAGGGCACCGCAACCGCCCGCCTTGTGCTGTTCGACCCCGCCGCCAATTGGGCCGCCATCGCCGCCGCCCGCCGTGCCGCGCTGGATGCCGTGGACGATGCGGCGCTGGCCTTCAACGTCAATGCGCCGGGCATGGCCTGGCAGGCGCGTCAGGAACCCGGCCGCCCGGCCCTGACCGCGGTCGCCGCCTGGCGCGATGGCGAACCGGCCGGGGACGGGCTGCGCTCGCGCCTCGCCCAGGCGCTGTCCAGCCTGCGCGGCGGCGGTGCGGCGCCGGTGCTCGCGGTCGTTGAGTTCCTGCCCGCCGCTGAAGCCGGGACACCGCCCAGCCAGGCCCTGCGCCGCGTGCTGGCCGCCCAGGCCGAAGGCCTCGCTATGGAAGCGGCGGGACTGTCCAAGGGTCGCTGAGCGCCATCCGGGAAGTTCGGATCAGCGCTGAGGACTTTGCGGCCAACCTCCGAAGCATGATGCGGATCATGGCCGTTCGAACGAAGTGGGCGGCGATGCGGCGTTGCCGCTCCAAGTCGCGGGCCTGCCGCCGGTTGCGGTCGATCCGTCCGATGGTGCGCGCGCCGATCCGGCGCTTCGGCAGCACGACGAAGCGGTGGCGGTCACGGCGACGCACGATCTCCATTTTCCGCGCGCCGGTGCGGACCATGGCAGCAGCCATCTTCGGCCCCTGACAGCCTGCGTCGCCGATCAGGCGCCCGACGAAGGGAAGCCGCCGCCACGCCTGACGCAGCAGCGGCGCGGCGCCGTCGCGGTCCCGCACATCAGCCGGATGCACGATCACCGCGCGCAGCATGCCGATGGTGTCGGCCAGCAAATGGCGCTTGCGGCCAACGACCTTCCTGCCCGCACCCTAGCCGGACGGGTCGAGCGTGGCGCCCGCTTTCGTGCCGCCTTTGCCGCCTGGCTGTCGATGATCGCGGTCGCTGGGCAGTCCTGGCTGCTCGCGCATCGCGACGTAGGGGGCGTGGTGGATGCGCTCGATGTTGTCATCCCATTCCCACCGTGAGACGTCGTCCCACACCGTGCTCTTCGGCAGCGCGCTCCACTGGCATCTGGCGGAGAGCACGTGGAAGACCATGCCAAGCGCCTCGCGCACCTCCACGGTGTGGGGCCTGCCGCCGTGCATTGCTGGCCGGATCATCGGCGCCACCGGCGCCCACGCCCCATCCGTCAGGTCAGAGGGTTGGCGCAGCCTGCGCCGGCCTCCGATGGGGCAGCGAATCCTGTTCCAACGTAGCGACCCAATTCCTCTCCGCCCCGAATTGATCTCACCGATGCGCAACGGTTGCATCGCCGTCCGGAATTTGCACGTCCGCAATGGCGGCAGGCTTTCATTGCACTTCCAGCGTGCGTCGCGGATCGGTCGGACAATCTTACACGGGCTGGGAAGCCCGTGGGCACAAGCCTGTTTTATTGTTATATATCAGCGATTTAGAGGCCTGGCACACCTCTTGCAAAGTTAGGCCAGCACCGCCCGATCCCTGTGGCGGCCAAATGGATAAGGACTTGCGACCATGAAGAAGGCTCTCCTCGGCGCCGTTGCAGCCGTCGCTCTCGCGGCAGCACCCGCTCTCGCCGGCCCGATCGCGCCGGGCAGCACGCTGTCCATCGTTGGCGTCAACACCGTCACCCCGACCTCGATCAGCTTCCCCTCGAACGGCTCCCTGTTCGTCAGCACCGGCACCTTCTCCGGCCTCGGCACCTGCTTCGGCTGCGTGGAACTGAGCAACATCACCATCTCCCCGACGGTGTCGTCCGGCCAGATCTTCACGATCAGCAATGCCGGCCTGACCACCACCTTCACGCTGAACCCGGGCGCCTCGACGACCACTGTCGGCAGCGCGCCGGGCGCCGTCGACATCATCGGCACGGGCACCGTGACGCTGACCGGCTACGACCCGACGCAGGCGAACTTCGTGTTCTCCACGCAGTCCGGTTTCCCGACCGAGGTGACGTTCTCGGCGACCGTCGATGCCGTCGCGGTGCCGGAGCCGGCGTCCCTGGCGCTGTTCGGTGCCGGCCTGCTGGGCCTCGGCCTGGCGCGCCGCGCGCGGGCCAAGAAGGCCTGACCTTCGGCCCCTGGCTGACGTGACTTCAGGAACGCGCGTCCGGCACATCGCCGGGCGCGCGTTTCGCGTTCTGGTCCCCCGTCTTCCGGCGCGCCCGGCTTCGGCAAAGCGGCGAAACGCCCGGTGATTGGCCGCGGCGCCGGGCCGGGGCTAAGGAAGGCGGACGGCACGAACGACGGATCTCCATGAACACCATCTCCCCCGCCAGCCCGCCCATCGCCCTGTTCGACATGAAGGCGCAGCAGGCGCTGATTCGCGCCGAGATCGACCGGCGACTGGCCTCGGTGCTGGATGGCGGCCGCTTCATCAACGGCCCGGAGGTGGTGGAGCTGGAGCAGAAGCTGGCGGCCTTCGCCGGCTGTGCCCATGCCGTCGGCGTCTCCTCCGGCACCGATGCGCTGCAGATCGCCATG
This sequence comes from Falsiroseomonas sp. HC035, assembly GCF_050563525.1. Classification (NCBI taxonomy): domain Bacteria; kingdom Pseudomonadati; phylum Pseudomonadota; class Alphaproteobacteria; order Acetobacterales; family Roseomonadaceae; genus Falsiroseomonas; species Falsiroseomonas sp. HC035. The sequence goes on along the minus strand of NZ_JBNXUN010000002.1, from coordinate 596,512 downwards.
ATGGGACAGGGCATCGGACGCGGCGACGCCGTGTTCCTGCCGGCCTTCACCTACACCGCCACGGCGGAGGTGCCGCTGGTGCTGGGGGCCACGCCCATTTTCGTCGACGTCGACCCGCTGACCTACAACATCGACCTCGCCGACCTGGCGCGCCGCATCGCGCTGGTCGAGGCCGAGGGAAGGCTGCGCCCGGCCGCCGTCATCGGCGTCGACCTGTTCGGCCTGCCGGCGGATTGGCCGGCAATCGAGGCGCTGTGCGCCGCGAAGGGCCTGTTCGCGCTGGATGACGCCGCCCAGGCCTTCGGCGCCTCGCTGGATGGCAAGCGGCTCGGCCGCTGGGGCCACGCCACGGCGCTCAGCTTCTACCCGACCAAGACGCTGGGCTGCTACGGCGATGGCGGTGCACTGCTGACGGACGATGCCGACCGTGCCGAGCTGTGGCGCAGCCTGCGGACCCATGGCGAGGGCCGCACTCGCTACGAGGTGGAGCGCACCGGCATGAACGGGCGGCTCGACACCATGCAGGCGGCCATCCTGCTGGCCAAGCTGCCGCTGCTGGCGGATGAACTGGCCGCCCGCACCCACGTCGCCGCGCAGTACCACGCCGGCCTCGCGGCACGGGTGCAGGTGCCGGCGATGGTGCCCGGCCACGCCTTCGGCCTGTATTCCATCCTGCTGCCGGACGAGGCCGCCCGCGGCCGGGTGCAGGCCGCCTGCAAGGAGGCCGGGGTGCCGACCGCCATCTACTATCCGAAGTCCCTGCACCGTCAGCCGGCCTATGCCGCCGCGCATGCCGAGGGGATCGCCGCCGGCGCACCCGAGCTGCCGGTGTCGGAGGCGCTGTGCCAGCGCATCCTGTCCTTGCCCATGCACCCCTACCTGACGGAGGCCGAGGTGGCGCGCGTGGTGGCCGCCGTGGCGGGCGCCACCTGACTGGCCGCGGGGGTAAGCCCGCAAGACCCCGCGCAGATATATTTCTTGGCGCTTGAACCGCAGCCACACGGTGCGGTTGCATGGCCCGGTCAAGCAGCCGGGAGATCGCGATGCGCCGCAGGTCCCTTCTCGCCGCGGCCGGTGCCGCGGCCGCCCTCCACCCCACGAGCCGCGCGAAAGCGGAAGACCCAGTCGATGTCGCGCTGGTCCTCGCGGTCGATGTCAGCCGCTCCGTCGACGCCGACGAGGCGCGGCTGCAACGCCTTGGCTACCGCACCGCGCTGACCGACGCACAACTGATCCAGGCGATCCGCGGCGGCATGATGGGGTCCATCGCGCTCGCCTATGTCGAATGGGCGGGCATCGAGTACCAGCGCCTGGTGCTGCCCTGGACCCGCATCGGCACGCAGCAGGCGGCGGAAGCCTGGGCCACGGCACTGGACGAGGCACCGTTCGCCTCGCTGTCCTGGACCTCCATCTCGGGCGCCATCGACTTCTCCCGCCGCACCCTGGACTCCTGCCCCTTCGAGGCGACGCGCAAGGTCATCGACGTCTCCGGCGACGGCGTTAACAACAGCGGCCCGCCGGCGGAGGAAGCCCGCGACCGCGCGGTGGCGGAGGGCATCACCATCAACGGCCTGCCGATCCTGAACGACCGCCCCACCTTCGGCCGCCGGCCCCCCATCCCGCTCGACATCTACTTCCGGGAAAGCGTGATCGGCGGCCCCGGCGCCTTCATGATCGCCGCGGAGGATTTTGGCGATTTTGGCCAGGCGGTCCGTCGCAAGCTGATCCGTGAGATCGCGGAACGGCCTGGGCAACCTCTGCGCGTATAGGGCAGGAATAAGGCATTACCTGCCGTTCCGGGGTCGGCTGCAACTGCACCGCAGCATGCCGCGTTTGGTCCCCATCAGGATTTCCAGCAGGACAAGGGCAGCGGCAGATCAGGCCGCGCGACACTGGTCGTGTGCCCGGATGCTGGTCACAGGAGACCAGAATGAAGACGGCTGCACCCCCCACGCGTTCCAGCGGGCGTGATTCCCGGCCCGTGCTGCTCTGCCTGTCCCATCTGCGCTGGGATTTCGTCTTCCAGCGCCCGCAACACCTGATGACTCGCGCGGCCCGCGACAACGAGGTGATCTTCTTCGAGGAGCCTGTGGAGCGGGATGTCGAGGCGCCGCGCCTCGAACTGTCGGCCGAGACCGGCGGCGTCACCCGCGCCATCCCCATCCTGCCGCGCGGCGTGGATGCCGTGGCAGCGCAGCGGGCGCTGCTGGACGACCTGCTGGAGGAACGCGCCGGCCGCCGCCTCGTCGCCTGGTTCTACACGCCGATGGCGCTGGCCTTCGCCGACCACCTGCGGCCCGATGTCACTGTCTATGACTGCATGGACGAGCTTTCCGCCTTCCGCGGCGCGCCACCCGCCATGCTCGACATGGAGCGCCGGCTGCTGGAGCGCGCCGACCTGGTCTTCACCGGCGGCCGCAGCCTGTACGAGGCGAAGCGGGACCGCCATCCGCGCGTCAGCTGCTTCCCCTCCTCGATCGACACCGCGCATTTCGCCCAGGCCCGCGGCGGGGTGCCGGAGCCGGAGTCGATGGCCTGCATCGCCCGCCCGCGCATGGGCTTTTTCGGCGTGATCGACGAGCGCATGGACCTCGGCCTGGTCGCTGGCCTGGCGGCGCTGCGGCCCGACCTGCAGCTCGTCATGTTGGGCCCTGTGGTGAAGATCGACCCGGCAAGCCTGCCGCAGGCACCGAACCTGCACTGGCTTGGTGGCCGTCGCTACGAGGAGCTGCCGGCTTATCTGGCGCATTGGGACCTCGGCTTCATGCCCTTCGCGCTGAACGAGAGCACCCGCTTCATCAGCCCGACCAAGACGCCGGAATTCCTGGCGGCCGGCCTGCCGGTGGTCTCGACCCCCGTGGTCGACGTGGTGCGGGACTATGGCGAGGCCGGGCTGGTGGAGGTCGTATCCTCCGCCGCCGAGATGGCCGAACAGGCAGACCGGCTGCTGCATGCGGTCTCGCCCGAATGGCTGGCGCGCGTCGATGCGCAGCTCGCCACCAACTCCTGGGACCTCACCTGGACCCGCATGGCGGCGCTGATCCGCAGCCAGCGCGTGACGCAACCGGCCGCCTTTCCCGGCGCCGGCGCCGTGCCCGCCACAACCCTGGCCGCCGGAGCCTCGCATGTCTGAACGCACTACCTATGACTGGCTTGTGGTCGGCGCCGGGTTTGCCGGGTCCGTCCTGGCGGAGCGCCTGGCGGCGGAGCGTGGCGACCGCGTGCTGGTGATCGACCGGCGCGACCACATCGCCGGCAACGCCTACGACCACCTGGACGAGGCGGGCGTGCTGATCCACCGCTACGGCCCGCACATCTTCCACACCAACAGCGAGGCGGTCTTCGCCCACCTGTCGAGGTTCACGGACTGGCGCCCCTATGAGCACCGCGTGCTGGCGGAGGTCGTCAGCCCGACCACCGGCCAGACCGTGCAGGTGCCGATGCCGATCAACCTCGACACCATCAACCGCCTGTACGGCCTGGACCTGTCCGAGAACGATCTGGAGGCCTGGTTCGCCGCCCGTGCCGAGACGGTGGAGCAGGTCCGCACCAGCGAGGACGTGGTGGTCGGCAAGGTTGGCCGCGAATTGTACGAGATGTTCTTCCGCGGCTACACCCGGAAGCAATGGGCGCTGGACCCCAGCGAGCTCGACAAATCCGTCACCGCCCGCGTGCCCACGCGCACCAACCGCGACGATCGTTACTTCACCGACAAGTTCCAGGCGATGCCGCTGCATGGCTACACCGCCATGTTCGCCCGGATGCTCGACCATCCGCTGATCGATGTCCGCACAGGGATGGAATTCGACGAGGCCCGGCGCCGCTTCAGCTTCCGACGGGTCATCTGGACTGGCCCGGTGGACGAGTATTTCGGCTTCCGCCACGGTCGCCTGCCCTACCGGTCCCTGCGCTTCCGGCACGAGACGCTGGACCAGGAATGGGCGCTGCCGACCGGCACGGTGAACCACCCGTCGGAGGCCACACCCTTCACCCGCGTCTCGGAATACAAGTACCTGACCGGGCAGACCCACCCGAAGACCAGCGTGACCTATGAATTCCCCGCGGCCGAGGGTGACCCCTACTACCCGATCCCCCGGCCGGAGAACCAGGCGCTGTACAAGCGATACGAGGCGCTGGCGGATGCCGAACGGGACACTTGGTTCGTCGGGCGGCTAGCCACCTACCGCTACTACAACATGGACCAGGTAGTCGGTCAGGCGCTGGCGACTTTCGCGCGTATCCAGGACGCGGTGCCACCGGTCGCGGCGAACGATGCCGTGGCAGCCGGCCGGGTGGCCGCCGGCGACTGATGCGCCGTCGGGGCGCGGGGCCTAACCCGGCCCCGCCGTCCTCTCGTAGTGACGGAAGTATTTCTCGGTCACCAGGTCGGTCTTCACCACGATGCAGACATCCGTGGTGTTGAACTGCCGGTCGATCACCGCCCCATCGCCCACGAAGCCGCCGAGCCGCAGATATCCCTTCACCAGCGGCGGCAGGGACGCCAGGGCAGCGCGCATGTTCAGTGCAGAGGGCGGCAGGCGGTCCATCGCCACATAGCGGTCCGGCACCGCCCGCGGCCGCAGCGCCGGCGGCGCCAGGTGGTTGGCGTGCAGGTAGCTGAGCTGGGGCGCCAGCGCCTCCAGGTCGGTGCCGGGCAGGGAGGCACAGCCGAACATCAGGTCGATGCGATGGCGGAAGACGAAGGCGGCGATGCCGCGCCACAGCAATTGCAGCGTGCCGCGGGTGCGATAGGCGCCGGCGACGCAGGACCGGCCAAGCTCCATCACCTCCCCATCGAACGCCAGCAGCGGCGCGATGTCGTACTCTGCCGCGGAATAGAAGCCGCCGATGCGGTCCGCGGCGCGGCGGCGGATCAGCCGGTAGGTGCCGACCACCGCCTCCGGCCCCTGCCCCAGATCGTGGTCCAGCACCAGCAGATGGTCTGCGACCGCGTCGAAGGCATCGCTATCACGCCGCGCCGCGCGGGTCGCGGCATCGGCGTGCGCACCCATCTCCTCATAGAAGACGCGGTAGCGCAGCGCCTGCGCGGCGTCGATCTCCGCCTCCGTCTCCGCCAGGCGCAGGCCGAGATTGCCGGCGCGCAGCTCCTCGAAGCCATCGGCCAGCGGCGCGGCGCGCGGCGGCTCAGTCGGCAACGGGGCGTCTTCCGGCAGGGGACCGTCCACGCTCATCGGGCGAAGACCCGGGATGCCTCAGCCGCGCGGCTTGCCACGGGGGGCGGGCCCGGGCAGGCGCGGTGCCGTCTCGGCGGGCGCGCGGCGGCCGAACAGCTCCAGCCGCTGGCCGACCAGGGTGAAACCAAGCCGGCGGGCGATGGCCTGGGCCAGCTTCTCATGCTCCGGATCCTCGAACTCCATCACGCTGCCGGTGTCGACGTCGATCAGGTGGTGGTGGTGGCCGCGGTCGGTTGGATCGTAGCGGGCGCGCCCGCCGCCGAAGTCGCGGCGTTCGACGATGCCCTTCTCCTCGAGCAGTCGGACCGTGCGGTAGACGGTGGCGACGGAAATGCGGGCATCGAGCGTCACCGCGCGACGGTACAGTTCCTCGACATCCGGGTGGTCCTCCGCCTCGCTGAGCACGCGCGCGATCAGCCGGCGCTGGCCGGTCATCTTCAGCCCGCGCTCGATGCAGAGCCGCTCGATCCGCGAGGGATCTGGGCGGTCCGCCTCAGCGCGTGTCGGGGCGTGGGAACTCTGCATGCGTCGGCGCGGCACCCTCCGGCGATCCGGCCCAATGCGGCCGGCCCGCTATCCATAGCCCCGACCGCGCCGGCCCACCACCCATCTGCGCAGAACGGCCTCGCCAGGCGACCTGGACTTCCCGCGCTGCCGCCGGCATCAGGCTTCCCGCGCTGCCGCCGGCATCAGGCTTCCCGCGCTGCCGCCAGCATCAGGCTTCCCGCGCTGCCGCGCGGGGCCTGCCCACCGGCCGGGCGCGCGGCTTGGTGCCGAGGCCGATCCGCTTGGCCAGCGTGGAACGGTGCTTCGTGTAGTTCGGCGCAACCATGGGATAGTCGGACGGCAGGCCCCACCGCTCCCGGTACTGGTCGGGCGTCAGGTTGAAGGACGTCTTCAGGTGACGCTTCAGCATCTTCAGCTTCTTGCCGTCTTCCAGGCAGATCAGATATTCCGGCGTCACCGACTTCTTCACAGGCACCGCCGGCTGCGGACGCTCCGCCACCTCCACCACCGGCTGGCCCATGCCGGACAAGGTGCGATACACCTCCTGAATCAGGTTCGGCAGATCAGCCACCGCGACCGAATTATTGGAGACGTGCGCCGAAACGATCTCCGCGGTAAGGCCAAGAATGTCTGCATTTGCCGAGGTGTCGGACATCGATCTGCTCTCATTCGCGTCGTTCGGCCTGAATGTGCCGAATACTCCGCGGACAACCGGACGCTATGTCCTGTGCCGTGACGCTTGCCGCCATCATATTGCCTTGAATCGGCGCATTGCAACAACGATTGGCAAAGAAAAGAGGAATCCTGACATGAACTCCTTGCCGACCGAAGAAGAGACCTACGACACCATCCTCGATATCACTACAGAGACTTGTCCGATGACCTTCGTCCGCACCCGGCTGGCGCTGGACCGCATGGCGCCGGGCCAGGTGCTCCGTCTCGCGCTCAAGGGCGACGAGCCGCGCCGCAACGTGCCACGGACGGCCTCGGAGCAAGGCCACGTCGTGCTTTCGGCGACCGAGGCGGCGGATGGCGTACAGATATTACTGATCCGGAAGAAATCCTAGCCGGACAGCGCGCGCCGCAGCACCAGCGCGTCCGATCCATCGGCGTAGTAGCGGGGGCGCCGGCCGACCTCGGTAAATCCGCCCGCTCGATACAGCGCCCGCGCCGCACGGTTTGTCTCCGAAACCTCCAGGAACATCGTGCCCGCGCCGCGCAGCACCGCCGCCGCCATCGCCTCCGCCAGCAGCGCCCCGCCCAGCCCGGCCCGGCGCGCCTCCGGCACCACGGCCAGCGTAAGGATTTCGGCCTCGTCCGCCGCCACCCGTGCCAGCACGAAGCCGGCGTCGCGGCGCAGGATGCCGAAGCAGCCGGGCATCTCCAGCATCAGCGTGATGGCCTGTACCCCCCACGCCTCGCCCGGCGGGAAGGCGCGTGCATGCAGCGCCGCGGCGGCGGCGGCATCCATCACCCGGGCGCCCGCACGGCCGGCGGCTCGACGTACAGCGGCGTCGCATCGCGCGGCGGCACCAAGCCCCGCAGCCGCCGCAGCGCCACCTGCCCGGCCGCTGAGGCCAGCGGCAGCAGGGAATCCGTCAGGATCACATTGGCGCCCCGCCCAAGCAGCAGCGCAGCGGCCGGCCCGGCCGCATCGCCGACCAGCGCCAACGGCCCGTCTGGTTGCGGCAGGTCCTCCAGCGCCATCGGCCGCGGCGGCGCGGAGGCATGCCAGGCGCCGGGGTCCAGGCATTCCAGCACCAGCCGGCCGCGCTTCGTGTCCACCGCGGACCATACGGCGCGGGCCTGGCGCAAATCCGTCGGCAGTGCGGCGGCCAGCGCCTCCGCCGTCGTCACGCCCATCAGGCGGGCGCCGGCGCCCAGCGCGAGGCCCTCCGCCAGGGCGATCGCCGCGCGCAGCCCGGTGAAGCCGCCAGGGCCCACCACCACCGCCACTGCATCCAGCCGACCCAGCCGGGCCAGCATGCGCGCGGCCATCGGCGGCAGCGCGGTGGGCTGCGTTCGCGCGCCCTCCGTCACCTCTTCCGCCAGCAACACGCCATCGGCGAAGACTGCCACGGAACAGCGCGCCAGCGCGCCGTCGAGCACCAGAAGATTCATGCGAAAGCTTGCCCCCGCGCGCGCCGCTTGCTTGGATTGCCGCGCAAAAGGACCCCGCCCATGAACGAAATCAACATCCCGCGCCGGAACAACCTCGACGCGTTCTGGATGCCCTATAGCGACAACAAGTATTTCAAATCCACCCCGCGCATGCTCGCCCGCGCCGAGGGCATGTCCTACTTCACCCAGGATGGGCAGGAGATCCTGGACGGCACCGCGGGCCTGTGGTGCTGCAATGCCGGGCATGGGCGGCGGGAGATCGTCGAGGCGATCCAGAAGCAGGCCGCCATCATGGATTTCGCCCCGACCTTCCAGCTCGGCCACCCCATCGCCTTCGAGGCGGCGGCCCGCGTGGCGGAGATGACGCCGGAGGGCATGGACCGCGTCTTCTTCGTCAATTCCGGGTCGGAAGCCGCGGATACCGCGCTGAAGATCGCCCTCGCCTACCATAAGGCGCGCGGCGAGTCGCAGCGCGTTCGGCTGGTCGGGCGGGAACGCGGCTACCACGGCGTCGGCTTCGGCGGCATGTCGGTGGGCGGCATCGGGCCGAACCGCAAGCAGTTCGGCGCCCAGCTTCCCTATGTCGACCACCTGCCGCACACCCACCTGCCGGCCCAGAACGCCTTCTCGAAGGGCCAGCCGGAACACGGCGCGCACCTGGCCGATACGCTGGAGAACCTGGTCGCGCTGCATGGCGACACCATCGCCGCCGTCATGGTCGAACCCCTGGCGGGCTCCACCGGCGTCCTGGTCCCGCCAAAGGGCTACCTGGAGAAGCTCCGGCAGCTTTGCACCAAGCACGGCATCCTGCTGATCTTCGACGAGGTCATCACCGGCTTTGGCCGCATCGGCGCCAATTTCGGCGCGGAGCGGCTGGGCGTGACGCCGGACATCATGACCATGGCCAAGGGCCTGACCAACGCCGCCGTGCCGATGGGCGCGGTCGCCACCAGCAACGAGGTCTACAACACCATCGTGGACGGCATGCCGGCCGGGATCGAGCTGTTCCACGGCTACACCTATTCCGGCCACCCGCTGGCCTCGGCCGCGGCCATCGCCACGCTGGATCTGCACCGCGCGGAGGACCTGCCGGGCCGGTCGCGCGCCATGGAGCCGTATTTCGAGGACGCCGCGCATGCCATGCGCGACACCCCCGGCGTGATCGACGTGCGCAGCATGGGCCTGGTCGCCGGGGTGGAGCTGGAGCCCCGCGCCGGCAAGCCCGGCGCCCGCGCCATGGAAGTCTTCCGGACGTGCTTCGACCGCGGGGTGCTGGTGCGCGTCACCGGCGACATCGTGGCGCTGTCGCCGCCGCTGATCATCGAGCGGCCGCATGTGGACCGGCTGTTCGGCACGCTGGCGGAGGCGATCGAGGCCGTACCGGCCTGAAGAACGGGTAGCGGGCGGGCGCGATCCCATATATGCGCCCAACCGCTCCCGGAGTTTTTCGTGATGTCCGATGCCGCTGTTTCCCCTGGGCCCGTCCCTGTCACCGTCCTCACCGGCTATCTCGGCGCTGGCAAGACCACGCTGCTGAACCGCATCCTGTCGGAGAACCACGGCAAGAAATTCGCCGTGGTGATCAACGAATTCGGCGAATTGGGCGTCGACAACGACCTCGTGGTGGATGCCGACGAGGAAGTCTTCGAGATGAACAACGGCTGCATCTGCTGCACCGTGCGTGGCGACCTGATCCGCATCATCGGCGGGCTGATGAAGCGCCGTGGCCGCTTCGACGGCATCATCGTGGAAACCACCGGCCTCGCCGACCCCGCTCCCGTCGCGCAGACCTTCTTTGCCGACGAGGATGTGAAGCGCGCCACGAAGCTCGACGCCATCGTCACCGTGGTGGACGCCAAGCACCTGTTCGCCCGCCTCGACGACAGCAAGGAGGCGCAGGAACAGGTCGCCTTCGCCGACATCATCGTGCTGAACAAGATGGACCTGGTGACGGCCGAGGAAGCCGATGCGGTGGAACGCCGCATCCGCGGCATCAACCCCTATGCCGAGATCCGCCGCGCCACGAAATCCGACGTGCCGATCGAGGCGGTGATCGGCCGCGACGCCTTCAGCCTGGAGCGCATCCTGGAACGCGAGCCGGAGTTCCTCTCGGGCGAGGACGACCACACCCACGACGACGCGGTGATGAGCCTGTCCTTTGAGGCGAGCCGTCCGCTCGACCCTGAGAAGTTCAACATGTGGATCAGCGAGCTGCTGCAGAAGAAGGGCCAGGACCTGCTGCGCACCAAGGGCATCCTGGCCTATGCCAATGACGACCGGCGCTTCGCCTTCCAGGCTGTGCACATGATCGCCGATGGCGACTACATCGGGAACTGGAAGGAGGGCGATCCGCGCCGCTCCAAGATCGTCTTCATCGGCCGCGACCTGAACCGCCCGCAACTGCGCCGCGGTTTTGAAGGCTGCCAGGTGCCGGCTTGATGGCAGGAGTTTCGGAAGCGGATTTCCTCCTCGCCGCGCGGGGCGAGGCGCAGGAGCTTGGCGGCTGGGTCGTGGCGGCGATCTTCGATCGCCAGGGCCAGCTCGGCTTCGCGCTTGCCGATGGCACCATCCGCATCGGCGACCGGACGGTGGAGGCGCATGACGGCGCCATCCTGTCGGCCTGCGCCGACGCCAAGGGCGGTTTCCTGACCGGTGGCGACGATGGAAAGGTGCAGCACACCGGCCCGGACGGCACCGTGACCACCTTGCAGAAGTTCGGCAGCAAGTGGGTCGATCACGTCGCCGCCCACGACTCTGGCATCCGCGCCGCCTCGGTCGGCAAGGTCGCGCATGTGCTGGATGCGTCCGGCAAGGTGCTGAAAGCGCTGCCGCATCCCTCCTCCGTCGGCGGGCTGGCTTTCGACACCAAGGGCAAGCGCCTGGCCGCCAGCCACTATGGCGGCGCCTCGCTGTGGTTCGTGGCGGCGAAGGAGGACAAGCCAAAGGTCCTGGAGTGGAAGGGCAGCCACCACGCCATCGCCTTCAGCCCGGACGGGACCCATGTGGTCACCGCCATGCAGGAAACCGCTTTGCACGGCTGGCGGCTGGCCGATGGCCAGCACATGCGGATGTCGGGCTACCCGTCCAAGACGCATTCCATCGCCTTCACCTCCCGCGGCCGGTGGCTCGCCACCAGCGGCGCCGAATCCGTGGTGCTGTGGCCGTTTTTCGGCGGCGGCCCGATGGGCAAGGCGCCGACCGAACTTGCCGGCGGGGACGAGGTGCTGTGCAGCGCGGTGGCCTGCCACCCGCAGCACGAGGTCATCGCCGCCGGCTTCGGCGACGGGCTGGTGCTGATGGCGGAGGTCTCCTCCGGCAAGGTGGTGCCGGTGGCACCGCCGCGCGGCAGCGCCGTCACCAGCCTCGCCTGGAATGCCACCGGCACCCGTCTCGCCTTCGGCACCGAGGGCGGTTTTGCGGGTTCCGTCGACCTGACCAAGCGCTGAGGATCTATGCCCATGATCATGCCGATCATCGAGACGGCCCACCTCCGCATGCCGCGCCTCGGCCTCGGCACCTGGCCGATGACGGGGGCGGCGTGCAGCGCGGCGGTGGAAAGCGCCATCGGGCTCGGCTACCGCCACATCGACACGGCGGAGATGTACGGCAACGAGGACGCCGTCGGCGTCGGCCTTGCCGCATCGGGCCTCCCCCGCGCGGAGATCTTCCTGACCACGAAGATCTGGAACGACAAGCCGGATGGCGCCAGCATCCGCCGCGCCTTCGACGCCAGCCTGAAGCGCCTGGCGACGCCGTATGTCGACCTGCTGCTGATCCATTGGCCGAGCCCGGAACTGAACCTGCCGGACGCGCTGGCCGGCCTCGCCGCGATCCGGGCGGAGGGCACGGCGCGGGCCATCGGCATTTCCAACTTCCCACCGAAATTGCTCGCCCGCGCCATCGCGGAGGGTGTCGGGCTGGCCGCGCTACAGGTCGAGTTCCACGTGATGCTGGACCAGTCCCGGCTGCTGGAGATCTGCCGCGCCAACGACATGGCGCTGACCGCCTATTCGCCGCTCGCCAAGGGCAACGCCTCCTCCGACCCGGTGCTGCAGGGCATCGCCCGCCGGCATGGCGCGACGGCGGCCCAGGTGGCGCTGGCCTGGCTGCTGGCGCAGCCCGGCGTCGCCATGGTGCCGAAGGCTGCCAGCCGGGCGCGGCAGGCGGAGAATCTGGGCGCGCTCGACCTGAAGCTGGATGCGGCCGACCTGGCCGCGATTGCCGGCCTGCCGAAGGACCGCCGCTTCGTGAACCCGGCCATGGCGCCGGATTGGATCGACGGCTGAAGGATTTTTGGCGCGTGGGGCTTGGAACCTTTCGCCGCCCGTCGTTCTAATCAGCCGAGACGACGCAAAGGAATCAGGGCCCATGGCGGAGCCTTCGGAAGACGACCCCGACCTCGGCATCAGCCTGGAGACGGTGGCCACGATCGTGGACCACGCCCGGGCGGTGCAGGGGACCGAGATCCCGGACCTGGATGCCGAGGAAGGCCCAGACGCGGCCGAATCCGCCGAGATCGAGGATGAGTTCGACGAGGATAGCCTGCGCGCCGCCATCCTGGCCCTGAACGAGGATGAGCAGACGGCCCTCATCGCCCTCGCCATGGTCGGCCGGGGCGACTTTACATCCGAGGAATGGGACGATGCGCTGGCCCAGGCGGCGGAGCGCGAAGGCGGCACGGATGCCGCCGAGATCCTGCTGGCGATGGACAATTTCGGCGACCTGCTGGCCGAGGGAGTCGCCGATTTCGGCCTGTCGATCGAGGATGTGGATCGGTAGCTTTTCAAAAGGACTCTCTTCCCCCCCCTTGGGGGAGGGGGCAGGGTGAGCGGCCGTGCAGCCCCGCAAGCCCCCCGAATCCCACCGCCGGCATTCTAGCTGAACAGCATTCCACCTGACCGGCATTCTACCTGACCGGCGGGGCCAGCACCTTCTCCGGGTAGTTGCAGTGGCCGATCGCCGGGCAGCGCCAGCATTCCGGGGCGCGCGCCTTGCAGCAGTAGCGGCCATGCAGGATCAGCCAGTGATGCGCATCCCGCAGCATCTCCGGCGGGCAGCGCTTCACCAGCCCATCCTCCACCTGCCGCGGCGTCTTGCCGGGCGCCAAGCCGGTGCGGTTGCCGAGGCGGAAGATGTGGGTATCCACCGCCATGGTGTCCTGCCCAAAGGCGACGTTCAGCACGACGTTGGCGGTCTTGCGGCCGACGCCGGGCAGCGCTTCCAGCGCCGTACGATCGTTCGGCACCTCCCCGCCATGCCGGTCCAGCAGCAGTTGCGACAGCGCCACCACGTTGCGCGCCTTGCCCTGCCACAGGCCAATGCGCCGGATATGCGCGGCGACTCCCTCCACCCCCAGCGCCACCATGGCGGCCGGAGTGGGGGCGGCCTCGAACAGGGTCGCGGTCGCCTTGTTCACCGCCACATCCGTGGTCTGCGCGGACAGCGCCACCGCCACCAGCAGCGTGTAGGCATCGCGGAAATGCAGTTCCGTCTCCGGCGCCGGGTTCGCCGCGGCCAGGGCGCGCAGGAAAAGCTGCGCCTGCGCCGCGGACATGCGCCGGGCACGGCGCGGTGCGCGGGGCCGGGGCTTTCGAGAGGCGGGAACGGGTGCGGGAGAGGTATTTTCTGGCATGGCGGATCGCCGCTGCTACACCATAGTGAGGAGTGATGTCAGCCGCCGCGGAACCGATCCTGTTCGAAGCCGTCAGCACGCCGTCGCAGAGCCTCTCGGCGCGCGGCATGCGGCTGCTGTGCGTGCTGTCCGCGGCCGGCGCGGCGGTCCCGGGCGGGTTCTTCCTGGTGCTCGGCGCCTGGCCCGTGCTCGGCTTCCTGGGGCTCGAGGTGGTCGGCGTGCTCACCCTGGTCGCGCTGCACCGCCGCTGGAGCGCCGCGGCCTGGGAGGCTGTGCAGCTGACGGAGGGCACACTGCGCGTCACCACCGCCAACGGCCGCGGCGGGCGGCGGGAGACGGTGCTGGAGCCGTACTGGACACGGGTGGTGGTGCAGGAGGTGGCCGGCGGCGTGGCCCGGCTGTTCCTGGTGCAGCGCAGCCGTCAGGTCGAGCTGGGCTGCTTCCTCTCGGATCCTGAGAAACGTGACCTGGGAGAGGCACTCGACGCCGCCCTGCGGCGCTATCGCACGCCGAAATTCGACAACCCGCAGTTGCGCTGAGGGTTAATTCACTCGGACGGCGTGAGGCTCTTGATCAGGTCGAAAACGCGCTTGCGAACCGAGGCATCGGTGATGCGGTAGTAGGCCCGCACCAACTCCAGCGTCTCACGCCGGTGCAGCGTATCGTCCTCGAAGCCTTCCTGCTGTTCCTGGAAGCCACCGAAGCGACGGTTGCCCTGGCTGCCGCCGACCTCGGGCGGCATGTCGTCGAAGAAGAAGCCGATCGGCACATCGAGCACCCGGGAGATGTCGAACAAACGGCTCGCGCCGATGCGGTTCACGCCCCGCTCATACTTCTGAACCTGTTGAAATGTCAGGCCAAGCGCTTCGCCGAGCTTCTCCTGGCTCATGCCGAGCAGGGTGCGCCGCAGCCGCACGCGGCTGCCGACATGCACATCGATCGGGCTGGGGCGGTGCTCTTTTTCCACGCGCTCAACAACGTCTTCGCTCGGGATGGCCAACACGCGCACTCCACTCCAGGAAAGACAAGGCCGCCCGTTCGAAGGGGGCCATCCTGGCCCGGGCGGGGCCGACTAAGGGCAGGAACGCGCTGCGCCGAGGGCCGAGGCAATCCGTATTCGTCCGGTCATCTTTTGTCAACTCTTTTGAGAAATCTCAATAAAGCTGCCTTACCCCCCGCTGTGTCGCGACCTTAAGACGCCTCTTCGCCGCGCGAATCATTTCTCGTAATGGATCCCGCGATCGCAACACCCGAGACCAGAGCGAGCAAAAGAAACGGCATCCACAACCCCAGATAGGCAAACGGTGTCGCGGCTCCCGCCCTCGGGAGCGGGGCCACCACCACCCCGGTTTCCGCCAGGCCCATCCGCGCCACGGTTCGGCCGCGGCTGTCGAACACGGCGGAAATGCCGGTCTGCGCCGCCCGGACCAGCGGCAGGCCTTCCTCCACCGCGCGCAGCCGGGCGCTGGCCAGGTGCTGGTGCGGCCCGGCAGAGACGCCGAACCAGGCATCGTTGGTGATGTTCAGCAGGAATCCGGGTCGGTCCGCCGGAGTCACTGCGCCGGGGAAGATCACCTCGTAGCAGATCAGTCCGCCGAAGGCCGGCAGGCCGGGCAGCCGGATGCTGCGCAGACCGGGACCCGCCGAGAAATCCAGCGCCGAGATCACCAGCCGGATCGGCAGCAGGCCGCGCAGCGGCGTGTATTCGCCGAACGGCACCAGATGAACCTTGTCATAGGCATCCAGCACGGTGCCCTGGGCGTCCAGCGCCACCAGGCTGTTCCAGACCCGCGAGGCGCGTCCATCGGCGCCGAATTCGGCGCGCACGCTGCCGGCCAGCAGCAGCGCATCCGGTGGCAGCGGAGCGGTGGCCATCTCGGCCGCGCGCGGGTCGCTGGCCAGCAGGAAGGGGCTGGCGGTTTCCGGCCAGACCACGATGATCCGGGCCTCCGGCGCCTCCTGCCGCGCGGTGCGCACGCCACCGGCGGACAGGTCGATGTAGCGCTGGAAGATCGGGATGCGGGACTCCTCCCGCCACTTCGCCTCCTGGGCCACGTTGCCCTGTACCAGCACCAGGGCGACATCTTCCGGCTCCGGCTCCGCCGGCCACAGCCGCGCCAGCCCGATCCCGGCGAAGACCAGCAGCGCCACAGCCATGCCGGCCCAGCCGCGCCGCCCGGCCAGCGGCGCCAACGCCAGCAGCACGGTGGCCAGCGAAAGCCCATGCACGCCGATCCACGCGGCGGCCTGGACCGGCAGGCTGGCGAAGGCCCAGACGGTGCCGAGCAGGTTCCAGGGAAAGCCGGTGAAGACCACACCGCGCAGCATCTCGGCCGCCAGCCAGGCGCCGGCGAAGGCCAGCCCTTGCGGCCAGCCGGGCCGCGCCAGGCGGGCAGCCAGCGCCGGCAGGATGGTGAAGGCGCCCAGCGGCAGGGCCAGCGCCGGCACCGCAATCGGCACCAGCCACCAGAAGCGCTCGACCTCGGTCAGGATGGCGTTGGTCAGCCAGTGCAGGCCGGCGACATGGAAGCCCCAGCCCCAGGCGAGGCCGATCCAGGCCGCGCGCCCGCGACTCGGCGCGCTCGTGACCATGATGAACAGACCCGGCAGCGACAGCAGCAGCACCGGCAGAAGATGCACCGGCGGCAGCGCCAGGGCTGCGATGGCGCCAAGCCCGAAGGCGGTGGCCAGCGCGCGCCAGAAGCCGCGGCCTTCCAGCCGCCGCACCAGCGCCATGCGCCAGCGCCCCGGCGCCACCAGCCCGCGCATCACGCCGGCGCGCGGGGGGCGCGCCGGATCCTTCAGGTCGCGCGTCTTCAGGCGGTACCGACCTGGGGCGTCGCGGCCTGCACGCCCGGGCCACGGCGGCTCTGCCAGAGGGCGACAAAATCGATCGGCGCCAGCATTACCGGCGGGAAGCCGCCGTCACGGGTGATGTCGGCCAGGATGTTGCGGGCGAAGGGGAACAGCAGGCGCGGGCATTCCACCAGCAGCACCGCTTCCAGGTGCTGCTGTTCCACGTTGATGGTGAAGACGCCGCAATAGACCAGCTCGGCGATGAAGCAGGGGGTGTCGTTCACCTTGGCGTCGGCGCGGATCTGCAGCGAGACCTCGAACACGTTCTGGCCCTGCTCGATCGGGCGCGCCTGCACGTCCAATGCCAGGTCGACGCGCGGCTGCTCGCGCAGCGTCACGTAGATCTCGGGGGCACCTGGAACCTCGAAGGACAGGTCCTTGGTGTACTGGATGTTCAATTGCAGCGGCGGCGCCGGCTGGCCCGCCTGGGCACCATTCGGGATGGGCGAGCCAGGGGGATTGGTGTTGGCGTTCGCGTCGGACATGGGGCGTTCCAGCTCATCGGGACTTCGGCAGGCGCCCGGCTACCACGCGCCACGGCGCGCGGCCAGTCGTCGCACTGGCGCGGCGCCCGGCCTCAGCGGGGTGCCATCCCGATCGGCGCCACCTCCTCCGTCACCCCCGCCAGCACCTCCGCCACATGGCGGACCTGCACCGGGGAGCCTTCGCGGGCCAGCTTTCCGGCCATGTTCAGCAGGCAGCCGAGGTCGCCGGCCAGCAGCGTGTCGGCGCCCGTGGCCGTGATGTCCTTGGTCTTGTCCTCGACCATGCGGGTGGAGATCTCGGGGTACTTCACGCAGAAGGTACCGCCGAAGCCGCAGCACAGCTCGCTGTCGCCCATCTCGCGCAGCGCCAGCCCGGCGACGCTGCCGAGCAGCCGGCGCGGCTGCGCCTTCACCTTCAGCTCCCGCAGGCCGGAGCAGCTGTCGTGGTAGGTCACCACGCCGTCATACTGGGCGGCCACGCCCTGCATGCCGCGCACATCGGCCAGGAAGGAGACCAGTTCATGGGTCTTGGCGGCCAGCGCCTCGGCCTTGCCGCGGTAATGCGGATCGTCGGCGAACAGGGCCGGGAAGTGGTGGCTGATCATCCCGGCGCAGGACCCGGAAGGCGCCACGGTGTAGTCATAGGGCAGGAAGTCGTCGACGATGGCCCGCGCCAGTTCGGTCGCGGTGGCGCGGTCGCCGGAATTGTAGGCCGGCTGGCCGCAGCAGGTCTGCCGGTCCGGCACCACCACCTCGCACCCCGCCGCCTCCAGCAGCTTGATCGCGGCGAAGCCGACCGTGGGCCGGTAGAGGTCCACCAGGCAGGTGACGAACAGCGCGACGCGCGGGCGGGTCTGGGACATCCTTGACTGTCTACTGCAAGGCCACGGGCGCGGCGAGGGTGGGCCAGAGGGGGTCCTTCAGCTTCTTTGCGACAAAAGCTTCGTGCGCCGCGATCTCGGCCGCGCTGGGGATGATCGGGCGCGGCGTGCGCACCACGGGAGCCACCACCACGTCACCCACCAGCACCGGCCGGGCCGGCCGCGCCGCCAGCTCGAAGCCCGGCTGCTTGCCGCCCATCAACTCGAGGTAGACCTCGGCCAGCAGCTTCACGTCGAGCAGGGCGTTGTGGCTGGTCCGCATGGAATTATCGACGCCGAGCCGCCGGCACAGCGAATCCAGGCTGTTCGGAAGCCCAGGGTAGCGCCGCTTGGCAATTGCCAGGCTATCCACCATCCGGGCCCGGTCCAGCCGCTTATGGCCGGCGCGCACCAGCTCCGCATCCAGGAAGCCGAAGTCGAAGGGCGCGTTGTGGGCGATGATCTCGGCGTCGCCGAGGAAATCCAGCATCGGCCCGGCGATGTCGCGGAACAGCGGCTTGCCGCGCAGCATCTCCGCCGTCATGCCGTGGATGCGCGTCGCGTCCTCCGGGATGTCGCGCTCCGGGTCCACCAGCTGGTGGAAGGTCGCGCCGGTCGGCATGAAGTTGAAGATCTCGATGGCCGCGACCTCGATGACCCGGTCGCCGGAGGCGGGGTCGAGGCCAGTCGTTTCGGTGTCCAGCACGATCTGCCGCATGGTCTAGACCATCTCCCGCACCAGCCGTCGGATCCGGCGCTGCGCATGATGCCGCGACAGGCCGGTTGGCACCACGATATCGGCCCGGCGACGCTTTTCCGCATCGGGCAGCTGCCGGGCCAGGATGGCGGCCATGCGGTCCGGCGTCATCCCGCCGCGGCAGAGCACGCGCGCGCGCTGCACCCTGGCGGGGGCGGAGACCACCAGCACCAGGTCCACCCGGTCCTCGCCCGCCGTTTCCAGCAGCAGCGGAATGTCGAGCACCGCCAGCCGCTCCCCCCGCCGGCGGCAGGCCTTCAGGAAGGCTTCCTCGGCGCGGCGGACCAGCGGGTGGACGATCCGCTCCAGCCGCCGCAGTGCCGCCGGGTCACCCAGCACCCGGCTGCGCAGCGCCTCCCGGTCCACGCGGCCCGCGCGCGTGGTGCCGGGGAAGGCGGCCTCGATCGGCGCCACCGCCGCGCCGCCGCGCCCCTGCAGGGCATGCACGGCGGCGTCCGCGTCGAACACCGGCACGCGCAGGCGGCGGAAGGTGTTGGCGGCCGTGGACTTGCCCATGCCGATGCTGCCGGTCAGGCCGATGATCCTCATCGGGGCATAAGGTCATGCGCCACGAAGGCGCGCAGTTCCGCATCCACCCGGGGCGCCACGCCGAACCATTCGGTGAAGCCGGGCCGCGCCTGGTGCAGCAGCATGCCGAGGCCATCCACCGCCCTCAGCCCAAGCGCGCGGGCCTGCGCCAGCAGCGGGGTTTCCAGCGGCACATAGACCATGTCCGCGACCACGGCACCGGGTGCCAGCGGCGCCAGGTCGATCTCCAGCGGCGGCTCCCCCTGCATGCCCATGGAGGTGCCGTTCACCAGCAGCGCCGCATCCCGCAGCAGCGGCTGGTCGCTGACCGCCACCGGCCCGCCGAGATCCCGCGCCAGCGCCTCCGCCCGCGCCACCGTCCGGTTCACCAGCACCAGTTTCGGGCAGCCGGCATCGAGCAGCGCCGCGGCGACGGACCGCACCGCCCCGCCCGCGCCGAGAATCACCGCCGGCCCGTCCGAGGCCTGCCAGCCCGGCGCCTGTTCGCGGATGGATTCCAGGAATCCGTAGCCATCCGTGCTGGTGCCCTCGATCCGGCCATCGGGGCGAAAGAACAGCGTGTTCACCGATCCGGCCCGCCGGCCCACGGCATCCACCGCGTCGCACAGCGCATAGGCCGCTTCCTTGTGCGGGATCGTCACATTGGCCCCGGCAAACCCAAGTCGGGGCAGCGCGCGCACCGATTCAACAAAGTGTTCCGGCCGCACCGGAAGCGGCAGGTAGGCGCCGTCTATGCCGTGCCGGTCCAGCCAGAAGCCGTGCAGCCGGGGGGATCGCGAATGCGCCACCGGCCAGCCGAGCACCCCGGCCTTCAACGCTTTGCCGCTCAATATCTGCATCGGGCGAAGTGACTCCGGCCGCGGGCCGCCGTCAACGCCCCCCTTCCAAGCTGACGCGGGCAATGCGACAGGAGGGGCAATCAGGAGAACCCGCCCATGGTGCGCAGCCTCAAGGTCGCGGTCCAGATGGACCCGATCGCCTCGGTCAACATCGACGCCGACAGCACCTTCGCCATGATGCTGGAGGCGCAGTCGCGCGGCCACGCCCTATGGCACTACCACGTCCGCGACCTGGCCCTGCTTGGCGGCCGGGTGCTGGCGCAGGCGGAGACGGTGGAGGTGCGGCGGGAGAAGGGCCGCCACTTCACCCTCGGCCCGAAGCAGGAGATCGACCTGGGCGGGGTGGACGTGGTGCTGATGCGCCAGGACCCGCCCTTCGACATGGCCTACATCACGGCGACGCACATCCTGGAACATATCCACCCGAAGACCCTGGTGGTGAACGACCCGGCCAGCGTCCGCAACGCGCCGGAGAAGCTCTACGTCACCCACTTCCCCGACCTGATGCCGGAAACGCTGGTCACCGCCGATGTCGGGCAGATCCGGAAGTTCCGCCAGAAGCACGGCGACATCATCATCAAGCCGCTGTTCGGCAATGGCGGCGCCGGCGTGTTCCACCTGCGCCCGGAAGACCCGAACATGAATGCGCTGGTGGAGATGTTCACGGAGCGATCGCGGGAGCCGCTGGTGATCCAGAAATACGTCTCCGCGGTGCGGGAGGGTGACAAGCGCATCATCCTGGTGGACGGCGTTGCCATGGGCGCCATCAACCGCGTGCCGGCGGCCGGCGAGGCGCGCAGCAACATGCATGTCGGCGGCACGCCCATGCAGACGACGCTGACCGACCGGGAGCGCGAGATCTGCGCCGTGATCGGACCGGAGTTGAAGGCGCGCGGCATGATCTTCGTCGGCATCGACGTCATCGGTGGCTACCTGACCGAGATCAACGTGACCTCCCCCACCGGCTTGCAGGAGATCGCCCGCTTCGACGGCATCCACCTGGAACGCGCCCTGTGGGACGCCATCGAAGCCAAGGTCCAGGCCTGAAATCGGGCGAAACCGCTGTGAGGCGGAACCGACCGTAGCCTCCCTGCCGGGAGGATACGGAGATGGGCGACTACAGGACGGATTTCGACGCGCGGATCGGCGGGCTGGGGCTGAAGTATTTCAGCCCCGGCGAATTGCTGGCGCGGACCTCGGCCAAGAACAAGTTCGGCACGGCGAACAGCAAGCCGCCGGAGCGGCTGTGGGACAACATCATCCCCACCATCCTGGTGCTGGATGCGTTGCGGGAACATCTCGGCAAATCGATCAGCCTGGTCAGCATCTACCGCAGCGAGGCCTACAACCAGGCATCGAGCGACAAATCCACCGGCTACACCGGCCGCGCCAAGACCAGCCAGCACATGGCCTTCAGCGCCATCGACTTCAAAGTCGCCGGCATGCCCTGCACCGATATCGAGAAGATCCTGATGGAATGGAGCAACAGCGGGAGGATGTTCCACTCCCCGGTGATGTTCGAAAGGAAGGCCGAGAAGGTGAAGGCCGGCACCATCCCGTTCGGAGAACTGCCCCGCACCTGGCGGGTCTGGCCGCTCGGCGTGTGGTTCGCCTTCAAGGGCTACATCCACGCTTATCCAAGCGAAAATTTCTGCCACATCGACACACGCGGGCAGACCAGCAAGATGTCCGAATGACTGCTGGCCTGCCCCAGGGCGTGCCACTTACCAATTCCGGTGATCGTGGCCGATCACCGCTGCGATCGCCGGCGCCGGCAACCGCCGGCTTGGCTGCGCGCCCCTTGGCGCGGCGGCCATCCGACCGCTCGCCCGCCTTCGGCGGGCGCAGGTTCCAATCAATAAGATTTGGTATCAGGTGGCACGGCGGCCGATGACCATGCGGTATATTGCCAGCACGATCACTGCGCCGACAACCGCGCCGATGAAGCCCGCGCCCTCCCCAGCTCGATACCAGCCCACTGCCTGGCCGAGCCAGGTCGCCACCACGGCACCGACGATGCCGAGCAGGATGGTGATGATGAACCCGCCGGGATCGCGCCCCGGCATGAGGAACTTCGCGAGCGCGCCCGCGAGGAAGCCGATGATGATCGTCCAGATGAAACCCACGTGCACTCTCCCTGCCCCGATGGCGATGTAAGCGCCAAAAACCCTCGCGGTTCCCAATCTATCTGCCGCAAACCATCCGCGGCCGCGCCCCGGCCCCCGGCGGGATCACCAGCCGCGCCTGCCGCCCCGGCGGGCACAGCCCCGCTACCGTCCGCGCCGGCAGGGCGGCGCCGCGCGCGACGCGAACCTTGGTGTGGTAGGCGAGCCCGCGGCCAGGCTCCATCGAATGATACTGCGCCACCGCCTCCGCCCAGCTCCCGGTGCGGCCGCGCAGCTCCCGCAGGAAGCGCACGGCGTAGGCGACGTTGACCTGCGGGTCGAAGGCGGTGGCGAGGTCCAGGAAGGCCTCCGGGTGATACACCAGGTTCACCTGCATGCAGCCGACATCGATGGACCGTCGCCCGGCGGCGCGCAGGGCCTGCACGGTCTCCACCGCCTCCGCCGCGGATTCCGGGAAGAGGCCCTCGCCGCCGGCGTTCAGCGCGAAAGGCCAGGGGGCGGTGCCGCCGCCCGGCCTGGCGCGGCCGCTCTCGACGCGGGCGATGGCCAGCAGCAGGCCGTCCGGGATGCCGCTGCGCGCCTCCGCCGCCGCGATGGCGCGGGCGCAGGCAGTCCAGGGGTCCGGTTGCGCCCGCGCGGCGAGGGGCCACAGCAGCAGGCACAGGACAATCAGGCGAAGCAGGGCCATGCCGCCACCTGCCGGGGCCATGCCGGCCGCGTCAACCTCGGATCGGGGTCGCCACCTCGGTCGTGAAGAAGGGCAGCGTCTCCGGCAGCCCGACCAGCAGCAGCAGGCCGAGCCCGACCGCGGCCGCGGAGGCCACCACCAGCGTCGCCATCCGCGCCGCGCTGCGCAGCGGTGCGACCAGCAGGGAAGCCAGCAGCCCGGCCCCGCCTGCCAACATCAACGTCGCCGCGGCGAAGATCGCCGTCATGGCCGTGGCAGCCAGGCCCGCAGCAGGGCCGCCCACAACTCCGCCGGTGCCTGCCCCTGGCCGGTCATCCTCGTCACCCCTGTTCGCCAGGCACACCAGACCAGGGCGTTGTAACCACCGCATGGCACGACTGTGTCGAAACCTTGCCGCAACGTGAGGGCGGCTGATCTTGCAGGTCGGGCGGCCCGGCATGACCTATCGGTGGTCGCAAGGTTGACCCGCACCATCGCAGGCCCCTAGCGTCGCAATGAAATCTTCACGGACCGGATCGCCATGGGTCCCATCACCAGGCCGCCGCGCCCAACCGGGGCGCCCAGCATGACCTTCGCCCACACGGCCATTCCCTTGCCGCCGGGGCTCGATGAGCGCAGTGCCGCGGTGCTGCGGGAGCTGGTGGAGACCTACGTCCAGACCGGCGAGCCGGTCGGCTCCCGCACCCTGTCGCGCCGCCTGCCGCATTCGCTGTCCCCGGCCACCATCCGCAACGTCATGGCGGATCTGGAGGAAGCCGGGCTGCTGTTCGCCCCGCACACGTCCGCCGGGCGCCTGCCGACGGAGCGTGGGTTGCGCCTGTTCGTCGACGGCCTGCTGCAATTCGGCGCACTGCCGGAAGAGGAGCGGGATGCGATCGCCGCGCGCTGCGCCGCCGGCGGCCGGTCCCTGCAGGAAACCCTCGGCGAGGCCAGCCAGATGCTGTCGGGCTTGGCAGGCGCCGCGGGCCTGGTGGTGGCGCCGAAGCGGGAAGCGCCGGTGCGGCACATCGAATTCGTGGCGCTGGGCACCGGCCGCGCCCTGGTGGTGCTGGTCACCGCCGATGGCCAGGTGGAAAACCGCGTCATCGAGGTGCCGCTCGGCCTGCCGCCCAGCGCCCTGCAACAGGCCAGCAACTACCTGAACGCCCGCCTGTCCGGCCGCACGCTGGAAGAAACCCGTGGCACGGTGGCGGAGGAGATATCCGCCAACCGCACCGCGCTGGACGCCCTGACCAATCAGGTGATCGAGGCCGGGCTCGGCACCTGGTCCGGCGGCGCCGGCGGCTCGCTGATCCTGCGCGGCCAGGCCAAGCTGTTGCAGAATTTGGGCCAGAACCTGGACTACGCCCAGCGCGTGCAGGAAATCCAGGCTCTGTTCGAACGGCTGGAGGCGCAGGAGACCATGCTGCGGCTGCTGGATCTCGCGCAGCGCGGGGAGGGGGTGCAGATCTTCATCGGCGCCGAGAGCGGGCTGTTCGACAGCGCAGGGCTCTCGATGGTGGTCTCGCCCTTCCGCAACGGCGCGGAACAGATCGTCGGCGCCATCGGGGTGATCGGTCCGACGCGGATCAACTACGGGCGGATCATCCCGGTGGTGGATTACACGGCGCGGGTGATCGGGCGGTTGCTTGGATAGCGATCACCCACTCGGCTTCGTGATCTGGGGTGTCGCCCGCTCCGGCACCACGGCACTCGAGCGGGCGGCCAACCTGGTCCCCGGCATCTTCTGCCTGCATGAAGGCCAGATCGGCTTCCAGCCGCAGCCGCCCGAACCCCGGTTCCCCCGCTTCGTCCTGGGTGGCGACCGAGGCTGGATCGGCGCCGAGGAACTGACGCGGGCGCGGGCCCTGCTGCGCGCCAAGCTGAAGGCCGGCGGCGTCGCGCTGTATGGCAACAAGCATCCCGGCTATGTCAGCATCGTCTCCCAGCTTCGGGCGCAATTCCCCGACTGCCGGAACCTCGTGATCCATCGCGGCACCGCGGGCTTCCTGCGGTCCTGGGACGTCAAGGCCGCCCGGCAGCGGCGCGGCTGGGATGTGCACCAGACCGGGCTGATCGGCCTGTGGGAGTGGATCCTGGCCCTGGATGCGCTGGCGAGCTTTCCCGAACGGACGCTGGTCGTGTCCTTCGATGCGATCTTCACCGGGGACCTCGATTGCTTCGGCGACCTGGTCGGGCGGCTGCTGGGCAGCCCGGCCGACCAGGCGACCCGGGCCCGTTTCGAGGCGGAGCTGTTTCGCCAGGGCCCCGATGATTCGGGTGCGGAGGCGGACGAGATCTACCGCCCGATTCTCGCCAGCGTCGGCGCGCCCGATCTCGACCGTGCGGTCCGCGGCTGGCGCCTGGCCGATGCCGCCGATCATGCGGCGTACCTCCGGGCTTTCGTGGACGCTGCGGCGCCGAAGGTGGCGCGCTTCGTCACCGGCGCGCTGGCCGCGTCGGGATGCGCCGAAAAGCAGCGTTTCGCCGCCACCTGGCTTGGGCTGCGCCAGCACCGCTACGGCAAATCCACGCGACCCAGCGCGGCGGTGCTGGAGGGGTTCGGGCTGCTCCTGCGGCAGGCCGCAACGGCTTGATACGGGCCTGGCCAGGCCGGTACTGCACGCGGCGCTTTTCCCGGCTATATCAGGGGGAAGCAGGAGCGCCCCGTGGTCCACATCACCTCCCCCGCCTTCAAGGCGAACGCCTCCCGCGCCCTGGCCGATGTCGGCCTGCAGAAGGCGCTCGACCGCAGCAAGGGCACCTCGCACGCCAAGCGGGCGGCGGCGGTGGCGGCGCTGCCGGAGTTCGAGCGGCTGCGCGACATCGGCCGGGACATCAAGAACCACACGCTGGCGAACCTGGACTTCTACCTGGAAGCCTATGCGGCGAAGGTGGAGCGCGCCGGCGGTACGGTGCACTGGTGTTCCACCGCGGATGACGCCCGCGCCACGGTCCTGAAGATCTGCCGCGACAAGGGCGCGCGCACGGTCACCAAGGGCAAGTCGATGATCTCCGAGGAACTCGGCATCAACGACCACCTGGAGGCGCATGGCATCGAGCCGGTGGAGACCGACCTCGGCGAATACATTCTGCAAATCCGCAAGGAGCCGCCGAGCCACATCATCGGCCCGGCCTTCCACCTCAACCGCGAGGACTGGGAGAGCACGTTCCGGGAGATCCATACGGAACTGCCGAAGGACCGGGTGTTCCACGAACGCAGCGATATCATGGCGGAGGCGCGGACCAAGCTGCGCTCCCGCTTCCTCGCCGCCGATGTCGGCATCACCGGCGCCAACTTCCTGATCGCCGAGACCGGCAGCAACGTCATCGTCACCAACGAGGGCAATGGCGACCTGACGCAGACCCTGCCGAAGACGCACATCGTGCTGGCCAGCATCGAGAAGGTGGTGCCCACGCTGGAGGATGCGACCAGCCTGCTGCGGCTGCTCGCACGGTCCGCCACCGGCCAGGATTTCTCCGTCTACACCACCCTTTCCACCGGCATCCGGCGCGATGGCGACCTGGATGGGCCGGAGGACTACCACGTGGTCCTGATCGACAATGGCCGGTCCAACATGATCGGCACCGACTTCCAGGAAATGCTGCGCTGCATCCGCTGCGCCGCCTGCATGAACCACTGCCCGGTCTATGGCGTCGCCGGCGGGCATGCCTATGGCTGGGTCTACCCTGGCCCGATGGGCAGCGTGCTGACCCCCACCCTGATCGGCATCGACAAGGCCGGCAACCTGCCCAACGCGTCGACCTTCTGCGGCAAGTGCGAGAGCGTCTGCCCGGTGAAGATCCCGCTGCCGAAGCTGATGCGGCATTGGCGGGAACGCGAATTCGAGCGGCACCTGTCGCCGCAATCCGTGCGCTCCGGCCTTGCCTTCTGGGCCTGGTTCGCGAAGCGGCCGGGGATGTACCGGATGGCGACGAAGCTCGGCATCGGCGCGCTGTCACTGCTCGGCCGCGGCAAGGGCGGGTTCAAGTCGCTGCCGCTGGCCCGCGGTTGGACGGCGGGGCGGGACCTGCCGGCGCCGGAGCCGGGCGGCACCTTCATGGCCCGCTACCGCACCACCCGGCACGGGGCACGCCGCCGATGAACCGTCCACCTTATGAGCCAGCCGGCGACGAGGCCGAGCGCGTCCGCGGCTACCCCTTCCCGGACCAGCGCGCGCCGGACCGCGTGGCGCCCCGCCCAACCGGAACGCTCGAGGAAATCTACGCCCGGATCGACGCCACCACCCCCGCGGCGCGGCTGAACGAGGATCTCGACCGCATCGAGACCGCGCTGGCCCGGCTGGAACAGGCGGTCCGCGAAGCGTTGGAGCAGGATCGCCAATGACCAAGGACGCCATCCTCGGCGCCATCCGCCGCGGCCTGAAGCGCGGCCCGCTGCCCGCCGACCAGGCGGCGATGCTGGAAGGGCGGCTCGCCACCCACCCGCGCCACCTGATCCCGGCGCGGTCCCGCCTGCCGCGCGCCGAACAGATCGCGCTGTTCATCCGCAACGCCGAGAAGGAATTCGCCACGGTTGAGCGGGTGCCGGACGCAGCCGCAATTCCGGCCGCGGTGGCGGAT
Source organism: Falsiroseomonas sp. HC035 (assembly GCF_050563525.1). NCBI lineage: Bacteria > Pseudomonadati > Pseudomonadota > Alphaproteobacteria > Acetobacterales > Roseomonadaceae > Falsiroseomonas > Falsiroseomonas sp. HC035. The sequence continues at coordinate 569,334 of NZ_JBNXUN010000002.1, read as the reverse complement.
TACCTGGCCGCGCAGAACCTGCCCTCCCGCCTGGTGATGGCGCCGCATCCGGACCTGCTGGGCATCGACTGGTCGACTCGCCCGATGCTGGAACGCGAGGCCCGCCGCGCGCAGGATGGCGATGCGGTCTCCCTGCAACATGCCTGGGCCGGCATCGCGGAGACCGGCACGCTGGTGCTGCCCTCCGGTCCCGAGCGTCCGACCACGCTGAACCTGCTGCCGGATACCGAGATCGCGGTGCTGCGCGCCTCCGACGTGGTCGGCGCCTATGAGGAAGCCTGGGACCGGCTGCGGGCCGGGCAGGCGGATGCGCTGACTGGTGGCTTCATGCCGCGCAACATCATGCTGGTCACCGGCCCGTCGCGTTCCGCCGATATCGAGCAGACGCTGGAACTCGGCGCCCACGGCCCGCGCCGGCTGCACATCCTGCTGATCGAGGACGAGCCCGCCCCGCGCATGGAAAGCCCCGCGGAGGCCCGGGCCGAGGCGGTGGCGCAGCCCGGCACCGCCGCCGTCCCGGGCGACTGAGCAATCCCCATGCGCGCCAAGCGGCTGAGCCCGGCCGACCTCGCGCTGTGGCGCGCCTTCACTGCCGAGATCTCCCCATTGTTCGGGCATGAGCGGCCCCCTGCGCCACCCGAGCCGCCGGCGCCCGCGTCCGCCGCGCCGGTGCAGGTGGCGCCGACGCCCGTGAAACCCGCGCGCCCGGCGCCGCCGCCGGAAATCCGGGTGGGAGAGGTGCCGGGCGGGCTCGATCGCAAGCGCTGGGCGGCGCTGCGCCGCGGCGACATGCGTGCGGAACGCACGCTGGACCTGCATGGGCGGCGCGCCGCGGAGGCGCACCTGGTGTTCCGCGCCTTCCTGCACCGGGCGGCGGCGGAGGGCATCCGCACCGTCACGGTGGTCACTGGCAAGGGACCGCAGCCGGAAGGCGGCATCCTGCAGCGTGAATTGCCGCACTGGCTGAACGACCCGGACATGCGCCCCCTGGTACTCGGCGCCGCGCATCCGCACCCGACCAATTCCGGGGCGGTGAACCTGCTGCTGCGGCGGCGGCGGACGAACCGGGGGTGACAACCACCTTGTCCGGCTGGCACGGCCCCCTCTCACCCAACCCTTTCCCCCGCAGGGCGGGGAGGGCTGCGACAGCCGGCAAGGATCAGCGATGACCCCCTTCGGCGCCCGGCTGCGCATGCTGCGGCGCCAGCGTCGGGTGACGCTGAAGGCGCTGGCGACGCACCTCCAGGTTTCCTCCGCCTACCTGTCCGCGCTGGAACACGGCCATCGCGGACGGCCCTCCGCGGGCCTGGTGCACCAGGTGAACGAGTTCTTCGGCCTGATCTGGGACGAGGCGGAGGAGCTTTCCGATCTCGCAAAGCTGTCCCACCCCAAGGTCTCGCTGGACACCGGCGGCCTGACGCCGGAGGCAACGGCGCTGGCCAACCGCCTGGCGGAGTCGATCCACCGCCTCAGCCCGCAGACGGTCGCCGCCATGCACGGGCTGCTGGATCGGGACGTCCCGGGGGAGGTGCCGGGCGAGAAACCCCGGCTGCGCCGCGCCGCACGTTAATCCCTGGGATGCCCATCCCGCAGCAACTGCCGCAGGCGGGAGAAATCCAGCCCCTCCAGCAGGTCGTCGGCGGATAGCGACGCCCCCCACATCGCCTCCAGCACCGCCATCGCCGCCCCGGTCAGCGGCATCGGCACGCCCCGCGCCGCCGCCAGCCGCAGCCACAGCGCAAGGCCGTAGGTGACGCTCTGCGCCAGCTGCGTCGCATCCAGCCCGCGCAGCCCCGGCGCCGGGCGAAGTGCGGCCAGGGCGCGCGCCATCACCGGCAGCGGCCCGACCGGCACGCCCGCCATGCGGTGCAGCCCGGCCGGCAGGCTTGGCACGGCGTGGCCATAGGCCTCGGCCAGCGCCAGGCGCTCGGCATCCAGCCGTTCCGCCAGCCGGCAGATCGCGGGCGTCATCTGGCGATGCTGGTCCCAGGCCTCGCCGGCTTCGATCCGGGTTACGTTGCCGAGGATCAGCGCCGATTGCAGGACCGGCTCATGCGCCGCCAGTGCCGCGCCCAGAGCATCCGACAGGTGCACGAAGGCCATGCCGAACAGGTCCGAGCACAGCCGCGCCATGGCTTCGGCGGAAGCCGCCGGCACCGTCGCGATCTCCACGGCCTCCGGCAGCGCCAGGATGCGCACCTCGTCACCGGCCAGGCGTTCCGCCACCACCGGCGGCACCGCCAGCGCCGCCACCGGCACGCGCAGCCCGCGCCGCGCCAGCAGCCGGTCCAGCAGCAGGGGGGCGAGGGAATGGCTCGGCGCAAGCAGCACCGGCACGCCATCGGGCAGCATCGGCGCGATGCGGCGCAGCAGCGGGCCCAGCGCATGCGGCGGCACGCTGACCAGCACGGCGGAGGCACGGTCCAGCGCGCGCGCCACATCCACCGCGACGGAGACCCGCGCGGTGCCGGAGAGCACGCCCTGCACGCTCAGGCTGCTGCCGATGCCGTGCGTGCCGCCGCCGCGCGGCGACCAGATGGCAGCTTCATGCCCGCGGCTGACGGCCAGAGCGGCCGCCCCCGGCCCGACGGCACCGGCACCCAGGACGGCCAGGCGCATCGGCTCAGGCCCCCGCCGCGGCAGGGCGGGTGGCAGGACAGGATCGGTGCGGAAACAGGGTCATCCGGCAAGCTTACAGCCCCGCATCGAGCTTCGCACCCCACCCGGCAAGGTTGCCATGGTCGGAACCGCGCAGGGAGTTCAGCGTCGAGTTCATGCGATCGTCGCAAGGGATTCATTGCCCTGCCTCGAAACGCGGTATTAATGCGATGTCATGCAGGCAACCGCTCGACTGACCGCACCGGACGCGTTGCGCCCCCGCAAGCGGCGCAAGGCCATCCAGTTCTCCGCCTCGGACCCGGAAGGGATGTGGGGGGATGTGCTCGGCTTCCGGCCGCATGGCGGGCGATTCCGCGCGGTGCGGCGGCTGGTCACGCTGCTGCTGTGGACCATCATCGCCATCCCGATCCAGGCGCTGCTGCTGGTGCTGCCGGGGCGGGGGCACATCGCCTTCGCACGGATCTACCACCGCACCCTGTGCGCCCTGATGGGCCTGCGGCTTCAGGTGGTCGGCGAACCCGCGCCGGGGGCACCGGTGCTGTACGTCTCGAACCATTCCTCCTGGCTCGACGTGCTGGCGTTGGGCGCGACGCTGGAAGCCGCCTTCGTCGCCAAGTCTGAGATCGATGGCTGGCCGCTGATCAACATGGTGGCGCGGCTCGGCCGCACCGTCTTCGTCAGCCGCCGCCGCACCGGCACGAAGGGGGAGGCGGATGCAATCCGCACGCGGCTTGCCGCCGGCGACAACCTGATCCTGTTCCCCGAGGGCACCACCAGCGATGGCGGCCGCGTGTTGCCCTTCCGCAGCGCCTTCCTGTCGGTGGCGGACCGCGCGCAGGTGGTGCAGCCGGTGTCCGTGGTGTTCGACCGGCTCGGCGGTCTGCCGGCCTGCCGGCGCGACCGGCCGCTGTTCGCCTGGTACGGCGACACGGACATCCTGACGCATTTCTGGCGCATCGCCCGGCGGTCCAACAGCCGCGCCACCATTATCCTGCACGCACCGATGAACCCGGCAGACTACCCCGACCGCAAGGCGCTGGCCGCGGCCTGTGCCGGGGTGGTGGCGGATTCCTGCTCGACGCTGCGCCAGAACCGGCCCGCTGTCCCGTTGCAGGCGCCGATCCCCCTCAAGGTCCAGCGCGCGGAGACGCTTCCCGCTTGACCCGACACGGCGCCATCCCGCAGCCTCTCATGGTGCTGAACCCCGCCTGGCCCGCCGGGCCGAACCCTCCTGGACCGTTGGACCGCGCTTGACCCCGGCGCGCGGCCTGCGCAAATCCCCCGCTTTCCCCTGCCCCGGTCCGGGCGGGGCGGCGGAGCACGGTCCGGCATGAGTTCCGACAAGAAGAAGCTCTTCATCCGCAGCTGGGGCTGCCAGATGAACGTCTATGACAGCGGCCGCATGGCCGATGTGCTGGCCCCGCTCGGCTATGCCCCGGCCACGGCGCCGGAAGACGCCGACATGATCGTGCTGAACACCTGCCACATCCGCGAGAAGGCCAGCGAGAAGCTGTTCTCCGAGCTTGGCCGGCTGCGGGTGCTGAAGCAGGCGAAGGAACAGGGCGGCGGCCGGCTGATCCTGGCGGTCGCTGGCTGCGTCGCCCAGGCGGAGGGCGCTGAAATCACCGCGCGCGCACCCTATGTGGACCTCGTGCTGGGACCGCAGAGCTATCATCGCCTGCCCGAGATGGTGACGCGGATCAGCCGCGCCGTCGGCGCGGTGATCGAAACCGATTTCCCGACCGAGCAGAAGTTCGACTTCCTGCCCGACTCGGTCACGCCGCAGGGCGTCACGGCCTTCCTGACCATCCAGGAAGGCTGCGACAAGTTCTGTTCCTTCTGCGTTGTGCCCTACACCCGTGGCAGCGAATTTTCGCGATCTGCCGCCGCCGTACTGGCGGAGGCTCGGCACCTGGTCGGGCAGGGCGCGCGCGAAATCACGCTGCTCGGTCAAAACGTGAACGCCTGGCACGGCGAGGGCCTGTCGGGCGGCAGCTGGAGCCTCGACCGGCTACTGCTGGAGCTGGCCGAGATCCCTGGCCTCGCCCGGCTGCGCTACACCACCAGCCACCCGCGCGACATGACCGACGCACTGATCGCGGCACACGGGACGATCCCGCAGCTCATGCCCTTCCTGCACCTGCCGGTGCAGTCGGGGTCCGACCGAATGCTCGCGGCGATGAACCGCGGCCACAAGGCGGACGACTATTTCCGCATCGCCGACAAGCTGCGGGCGGCGCGGCCCGACATCGCGCTGTCGTCCGACTTCATCGCCGGCCACCCGGGCGAAACCGAAGCCGACCACCAGGCGACGCTGCGGCTGATCGAGCGGGTCGGCTTCGCGCTGGCCTACTCGTTCAAGTACTCCTCTCGCCCCGGCACGCCGGCCGCCACCGCGCAACTCCAGGTGACGGAGGCGGAAAAGGACCGCCGGCTGCAGGAAATCCAGGCCCTGCTGCGGGAACAACAGGACGCCTTCAACCGTTCCTGCGTCGGCCGTGCCTGCGATATCCTGGTGACCGGCCCGGGGCGGCATCCCGGGCAGTTCGCCGGGCGTTCCCCCTGGCTGCAGCCGGTACATGGCGTGGCTACGCCTGGGGTGCATGGCGTAGCGACGCCCGGATCGAAGGGTGAGGGCTCCCCCGACCTCGCCGGCCAGGTGCTTCCGGCGGTGGTCACCGCCGCGCTGCCCAATTCGCTCGCCGTGCGCCTCGAGGGGAATGAGGCGCTCGGTCCTCCCGCACAAACGCCCCGTCAGGAGAAGGCCGCCGCTTGAACACCCCCCCCGCCGCGATCAGCCTGCGTCCCGCCGCTCGCCCGGCCCCGCCCGCCAGCCTGGCGGGCAACCCCAACATGCAGCGCGTCGTCACCATGCAGTTCGACGACAACGCCCTGCTGCCGCTGCTGTACGGCGAGCATGACCGCAACCTGGCCCGCATGGAGGTCCGCCTCGGCGTCCGCCTCGGCAGCCGGGGCAACCGTCTGACCATCACCGGCGCGCCCGAGCGGACCGATGTGGCGGAAGCAGCGTTGATGGCGTTGTGGCGAAGATTGCAGAAGAACGAACCGGTGGGTAGCGCGGAGGTCGAGGCGGCGATGCGGATGGCGGAAGGCGTGCAGGAAGCGGACCCGCGCCTGCCCTTGCAGGACCTGCCGGCGATCCGCACCCGCAAGGGCGCGATCGCGCCGCGTACCCCGGCGCAGGCCGCCTACATCGACGCGTTGGCGCGGCACGAGATGGTGTTCGGCGTCGGCCCGGCCGGCACCGGCAAGACCTACCTGGCCGTGGCCCAGGGCGTCGCATTGCTCCAGGCCGGGCGGGTCGATCGCATCGTGCTGTCGCGCCCGGCCGTGGAGGCAGGCGAAAAACTCGGCTACCTGCCGGGCGACCTGAAGGAGAAGGTCGATCCTTACCTGCGGCCGCTGTACGACGCGCTGCACGACATGATGCCGGCCGAGCAACTCACCCGCCGGATGACCGCCGGCGAGATCGAGGTGGCGCCACTCGCCTTCATGCGCGGCCGCACCCTGGCGCATTGCTACGCCATCCTGGACGAGGCGCAGAACACCACCGCGGCGCAGATGAAGATGTTCCTGACCCGGATGGGCGAGGGCAGCCGCATGGTCATCACCGGCGACCCGACCCAGGTGGACCTGCCCTACGGCCAGAAATCCGGCCTCGCCGAGGCGCTTTCGATCCTGGAGGGGGTGGAGGGCATCACGGTGGCGCGATTTGCAGAAACGGATGTGGTAAGGCATCCCCTCGTGCAACGCATTGTCGCGGCCTATGGCCGCATGGACCAATCGGCCTCCGGCCGGGCGGACCCGGCACCGCGCGGGCGTTGAGAGATTTGCGGCACGGGGCCACTGCCCCGGGCCGGAGGCAGTTGGAGAGCGATGGAACCGTTAAGTAGTCATCCCGACCCGGGCAAGCTTGCCGGGGCCGGGATGCAGGACGGGGAGGCGGGTATCACCGTCGTCCTCGCCACCCAGAAGTGGCGCGCCGCCGTGCAACGGCCGGACGCGCTGGCCCGCCGTGCCGTGGCCGCGGCGCTGCGGGATGCCGGCGCCGAGGGCGCCGTCACCGTGCTGCTGACCGACGACGCCGAGGTCAAGCGGCTGAACACCGGCCACCGCGACAAGGCGAAGCCCACCAACGTGCTGTCCTTCCCCGGCGGCATGCCCGGCCACCTGGGCGACATCGCGCTCGCGCTCGGCGTGGTGCGGCGGGAAGCGCGGGAGGCCGGGCGCAGCGCCGCGGACCACCTGGCGCACCTGCTGGCGCATGGCGCCCTGCACCTGGCCGGCCACGACCACCTGCTGGCCGGCGAGGCGCGGCGCATGGAACAGGCGGAGGCGCGCATCATGCGCCGCCTCGGCCGCCCCAACCCCTGGAAGGAGGGCCGGGGACGGCCAGCATCATGAGCGGCAACGGAGAAGACGGCACGCCCGTCGAAAAGCGCAACACCCTGCTCTGGCGCATCCAGGGCCTGCTGCGGCGCCGCACGGCGGACACGGTGCGCGACCAGGTCGAGGAACTGCTGGAAGGCCGGCAGGAGGAAGGCGCGCCGCGTACGCCGGACGGCTTCGGCGGCGGGCTCGACCCGAATGAGCGTGCGCTGCTCGGCAACGTGCTGCGGCTGCGCGACAAGGCGGCCTACGACGTGATGGTGCCGCGCGCCGACATCCTGGCGATGTCGGAGGATCTGACGCTCGACCAGGCGATCCGCCTGATCCAGCGCGAGGGCCACAGCCGCTTCCCGGTATACCGGGAGAACCTCGATGACATCGTCGGCATGGTCCACATCAAGGACGTCTTCGCCGCCGTCGGCCGCGACCCGGCCAGCTTCTCGCTGAAGGCGATCCTGCGCCGGCCGCTGTTCGTGGTGCCGACCATCCCGGTGCTGGACATGCTGCTGCAGATGCGCGCCGCCCGCATCCACATGGCGCTGGTGGTGGACGAATACGGCGGCATCGATGGGCTGGTGACGATCGAGGACCTGGTCGAGACCATCGTCGGCGACATCTCGGACGAGCATGACGAGGTGGCGCCGGTGACGATCCTGGACCGGCCGGACGGCACCGTCGAACTCGACGCCCGCACCACGGTGGAGGCATTCGAGCAGAAATTCGGCGCGGTGCTGACCGATGAGGAGCGCAGCGCCGATATCGACACCGTGGGCGGGCTGATCTTCACGCTCGCCGGCCGCGTGCCGGCGCGGGGGGAGCTGATCTCGCACCCCTCGGGCCTGGAATTCCGCGTGCTGGACGCCGACCCGCGCCGCATCCGCCGGCTGCGGGTGCGCCGGCCCGGTTTGGCCGGGGAGCCGGCGCGGCAGGCGGCGGAGTGATCGGTGGCGGAGTGATCGGGCGCTGACCCTGCGCCGGGCGCTGGCCTGGCTGGCGGTGCTGGGACTGCTCGGCGCGGCCGGCTTCTTCAGCCTGCGCCATCTGCCGCCGGAGTGGGACCCGCGCCAGCCGCTCGACCTGACGGCGGAGCCCAACCTGGTCACCGGCCTGAAGCTGCGGCGCCTGGCGCTACACTCGCAAAGCTGCTTCGCGGCGCTGGAGACCAGCGGGCTCGGCATTTCCCGCATCGCCGACCGGGACTCCGACATCGGCTGCGAGATCCGCGACGCGGTGCGGCTGCCCTCGGCCGCGCGGGTCGTGCCCGGCGGCCCGGTCGCCACCTGCCGTGTCGCCGCGAGCTGGCTGCTGTTCGAGCGCCAAGTGATGCAGCCGGCGGCGCGCCGGCACCTGGGGTCGGAGGTGGCCAGTATACGCCACCTCGGCACCCAGGCCTGCCGAAACGTCAACCATGCCGCGACGGGGCGGCGCAGCCAGCACGCCACGGCGAACGCCATCGACATCGCCGGCTTCACGCTGCGCGACGGGCGGCAGGTGACCCTGCTGCGGCACTGGGATGCGGGCGGCGCGGAGGCCGCCTTCCTGCGGGCGCTACGCGACGGCGCCTGCGACTGGTTCCGCGCCGTGCTCGGCCCGGACTACAACGCAGCGCATCGCGACCATTTTCATTTCGACATGGGGCCGTGGAGGGCGTGCAGGTGAGGTGCGCCAGGGAACCCTCCCCCCTGAAGTGGGGGGAGAGGGCTTCGTCACACCCGCATCGGCATCAGCACGTAGAGCGCTTCCGGCTTCGCGCTGTCCGTCACGATGGTCGGCGCCGAGCCGTCGGAGAAGCGGAATTCCACCGTGTCCGCGATCTGGTCCGTGATGTCGTTCAGGTAGCGGGCCTGGAAGCCGATCTCGAGCGGACCGGATTCGTAGCTCACCACGTCGCCATCCAGCTCCTCCTGCGCCTGGCCGAGCTCGGCACTGGCGGCGGACAGCAGCAGGTGGTTGCGGTCCACGGACAACTTCACGGGCCGCGACCGCTCGCTGCTGATGCCTGCGACGCGGCCGACCGCTTCGGAGAAGTCCTTCTTCTGAACCCGCAGGATCTTGTCGTTGCCGCGCGGGATCACCCGCTCATACTCCGGGAAGGTGCCGTCGATCAGCTTGGAGGTGAGCTGCACCGAGCCCAGCGTGAAGCGGATCTTCGTGTCGGACAGTGCCACCGCGACCTCGTCCTGCACTTCCTCCACCAGCTTGCGCAGCTCGTTCACCGTCTTGCGCGGGATGATGACGCCCGGCATGCCGGCGGCGCCGTCCGGCAGCGCTTCCTCGACCCGGGCCAGCCGGTGCCCATCGGTCGCGACCGCCCGCAGAACCTTGGTGCCGCCGGATTCGGTGGCGTGGATGTAGATGCCGTTCAGGTAGTAGCGCGTTTCCTCGGTGGAGATCGCGAAGCGCGTACTGTCGATCAGGCCGCGCAGCATGGCGGCGCCGATGGCGAATTTATGCGGCAGCTTGCCCTCGGTCATGGAGGGGAAATCCTCCACCGGCAGCACCGAGAGCTTGGCGTCGAAGCGCCCCGCCCGCAGCGTCATCTGCGCGTCGCCGCCGGGGTGGTCCAATTCGAGCTTCGCGCTGTCCGGCAGCTTGCGGACCAGCTCGAACAGGGTCGCGGCCGGCGCGGTGGTGCGGCCGGCGCGGGTGACGCTGACGCCGGGCACGTCCTCCACCACCGCGATCTCCATGTCCGTCGCGGTCAGTCGCAGGCCACCCTCGCGGGCTTCCAGCAGGATGTTGGCGAGGATGGGGATGGTGTTGCGACGTTCGACCACGCTCTGCACATGCGCGAGCGCCTTGAGCATCACCGCCCGGTCCACCGTGAATTTCATGGTCCCTGGATTCCCGAAATGGCGGCGACCGGCCGACCTCTTGCCCGCCCCGCGCGGGTTGCCACTCTAACAGGCCGGAATCGCCAGTAGAAGGGCGCCCGGCCGGCGATTCAGGTCCGGAAGGACGGTGCCCGCACCAGCAGGCACAATAGCTGAAACATCATCTGCGCGCCGATCTGCGCGGTGGCGGTGCCGGCATCGTATTGCGGCGCCACCTCCACCACGTCGCCGCCGACCACGTCGAGCCCCGCCAGGCCGCGCAGCAGTTCCAGCACCTGCCACGGCGCAAGCCCGCCGACTTCCGGCGTGCCGGTGCCGGGCGCGAAGCCGGGATCGACCGCGTCCACGTCGAAGGAGACGTAGATGGGCCCGGTCGCCACCTGCCGCATCCGTTGCAGCACCGCCGGGATGCCCATGGCGGAAACTTCGTGCATGGGGATCAGCGTCATGCCGCTGGCGGTGGAGAATTCCCAGAGGTAGCCGGCGCCGCCGCGGATGCCGATCTGGATGGTCCGGTCCGGGTCCAGCACGCCTTCCAGCACCGCCTGGCGGAACGGGCCGCCATGGTGGAAGCGGGTGCCCTCATACTCGCCGCCGGTGTCGGCATGCGCGTCGATATGCACCATGCCGAGGGGACGTCCCTCGCCGAGCGCCTTCAGGATCGGCAGGCTGATCGAATGGTCGCCGCCGGCTGCCACGGTTCGGATGCCGGCCGTGCGCAGCGCCCGGAAATACGCCTCGATGTCCGCGTGACACGACTCCAGCGAGAAGCGGGAGGCCATGGGCACGTCGCCGATATCGGCCACCCGCGCCTCGGTCAGCGGCGCCATGTGCAGGGCGGGCTCATACGGCCCGATTCGCTCCACGGCGCGGATCGCGCGCGGGCCGAGCCGGGCGCCGGCGCGGTTGGTCACGCCAAGGTCCATCGGCACCCCGACCAGGCCGATCTCGGGCGGGCTGGTGAAGGCATCCGGTTGGAAGGGCGCGCCGCAGAAGGTGGCGAGGCCGGAAAACGGCCAGGCGCGGCGGTCCCCGGTGAACTGGCTTGCGATGATGCGGCGGAACAGCGGGTCCTCGGTTTCCGTCCCGCCAGTGGCCGCAAAACGCGCCCGCAGCGCCGCCAGTCGCTCCGCAACCATCCGTGGACAACCTCCCGCAAACGCAAAGCGCCCGGTCAGGGGGGTGACCGGGCGCCACGCTATAATCACTTCCGATCGGAGTGGTCGGGCGAGCCGGCAGGGGAACCGGGCATCGCTCACCGGCGAGAGTAGGCCGGTGACGTCAGTGTAGCGCGGCCCACGGTTGCGATGCAAAAGGCGAATGGACCGCAAACGCGCATGCAACCCCATTCAAGCACCGGATCGCGCGGGCTTGAAGGGTCGTTACGACGTCAGGCGGCAGCCAGTCGTCCCGCGCCCGGGCGCCGCCCCGCCGCCCAGGCTGCCGCGGCGGCGCCGAAGGCTTCGAAGATAGCGCGGGACCGCGCATCCTGTTCCCAGTCGTATTCCGGGTGCCACTGCACACCCAGCACGAAGCCCGGCGCATCGGCCACCCGCACCGCCTCCACCGTGCCATCCGGCGCCCAGGCTTCCGCCACCAGCCGCGGCGCCAGGCGGCAGATACCCTGGTTGTGCAGCGAGTTCACCGGCACAGCCTCCGGCCGGATGCGGACCCCGGCGGCGGACCAGAGCCGTGCGAGGTCGCCATCCGGCGCCACCCGCACCGCATGCGCCTTGCCGGTGCGGACGCCGGGCAGCCGCTGGTCCGACGGCGTCGAATGGTCCATCCGCCCCGGCAGGTCCTGGATGCGCTGGTCGAGCGACCCGCCGAGCGCCACGTTCAGTTCCTGGAAGCCGCGGCAGATCGCCAGCACAGGAAGCCCCGCCGCGATGGCGGCGCGGATCAGCGGCAGGGTGGTGGAATCCCGCTGCGGGTCTTCCGGCGTGCCCTCGGCGTGCGCGGGGCCGTCATAATGGTTCGGATGCACGTTGGACCGGCTGCCGGTCAGCATCAGGCCATCGAGGCGTGGCAGGATATCCGGCACCAGCGCCTCCCCGGCCGCGGGCAGCAGCACCGGCACGGCGCCGATGGGGCCAAGCGAGACGCGGACATAGCTGTCCGAGGCCGCATGGTTCGGCGTGCCGAACAGGCCGAAGGCTTTGACACAGCAGGAGATACCGACCATCGCGCGCATGTCCATAAATCTCGACCCTGTCCATGGCAGGATCAAGACAATCTTTGCCGGAATCGCCGCGCGTGGCGCGCATGGCAGCATGGTGTTGCCGCCCGGCACGCCGCCACCTGCCGCTTTTGCCAGCGAAGCGGCTTCAACCTCGCCACGGCGCGCATGGTTGCTGTTGCATGCGGCTCAACAGGCCGCACAATGCGCGCCGGATCGAGGGAGGCGTGGGATGGTCGGGCGGCGCGGTGTGCTGGCGGGGTTTTCGATGGCGGCACTGGCGGCCGCACCGGGCGCGCGGGCGCAAGCCTCCTGGCCGGACCGGCCGATGCGCTGGATCGTGGGATATCCGCCCGGTGGCGCCTCCGACGCCTTCGCCCGGCTGATCGCGGCGCAGATGACGCCGCGGCTCGGCCAGAACGTGGTGGTGGAGAACCGTCCCGGCGGCGGCGCCGTGCTGGCCAGCGACTTGGTGGCGCGCAGCGCGGCGGATGGAAATACCTGGATGCATGTCGACAACGGCATCCTGGTCTACAACCCGGCGCTGTACACCCGCCTGCCCTACGACCCCGACCGCGATTTTGCGGGCGTCGGCTTCATCGGGCGGTTTCCGCTGTACATCGTGGTGCGGCCGGGCGACCCGGTGCGGGACTTTGCCGGGCTGGTCGCGGCGTCCCGCACCCGGGCGCCGACCTACGGCACGCCCGCCGTCGCCTCCCCGCACCACCTGGCGATGGAGCTGGTGAAGCGCCGCACGGGGCTTGCGGCGGAACACGTGCCCTATCGCGGCGGCCCGGCGGCGATGCAGGACCTGCTGGCCGGCAACGTCGACATCGTGGTGATCGACACCGCCACCGGCACGCCCTTCATCCGCGATGGCCGCGTCCGCGCGCTGTGCGTGATGAGCGAGGCGCGCAGCGCGCTGTTCCCGGATGTGCCGACGCTGGTCGAACTTGGCCACGCCGGGACCGTGGCCTATGGCTGGCAGGGCATGAGCGTGCCGCGCGGCACGCCCGCACCGGTGATCGACCGCCTGGCGCAGGAGATGGTGCGCGCCATGACCTCCCCCGACATCGCGCGGCGCCTTGCCGACCTCGGCATCGAATACCAGCCCTGGTCCCCCACCGAATTCTCCGATTTCGTGCAGCGCGAGAATGCGCTGTGGCGGCCGCTGATCCGGGAGCTGGGCATCCGGCTGGACGGATAGCGGGCGCCGGTCGGCCGGCGTGCCCGCGATGGGTGAACCTTCCCAACCCGTCGTTCTGGCACGACGGGATTGGGACGCGGTGCTGTTCGACCTCGACGGCGTTCTGACGGACACGGCGCGGATCCACGCCGTAGCATGGCAGGCGCTGTTCGACGAGGTGCTGCGCCGCCAGCACGCCGAACTTCGGTCCTTCGACCCGGAAGGCGACTACCTGGCGCATGTCGATGGGCGGAAGCGGGAGGATGGCGTGCGCGGCTTCCTCGCCTCCCGCGGCCTGGCCTTGCCGGAAGGCTCGGCCACGGACCCGGCGGATGCGATGACGGTCGCCGCCGTCGCCCGCCGCAAGCAGGCGCTGTTCGAGGACCTGCTGCGCCGGCAGGGCGTCGCGCCGCTGCCCGGGGCTGCCGCGCTGCTGCGGGCCCTGCGGGCGCGCGGCATGCCCATCGCGGTGGTCTCCGCCAGCCGCAACTGCGCGGCGGTTCTGGAAGCCGCCGGGCTGGCGGCGCTGATCGACACACGCGTGGATGGGGTGGAGGCGGCGCGGCTCGGCCTGCCCGGCAAGCCGGCGCCCGACACTTTCGAGGAAGCCGCCCGCCGCCTCGGTGCGGCCCCGGCGCGCTGCGTGGTGGTGGAGGATGCGCAGGCCGGCGTGGAGGCCGGACAGCGCGGCGGCTTCGGCCTGGTGATCGGAATCGACCGCCACGGACAGGCGGAGGCGCTCCGCCAGCATGGCGCGCACCATGTCGTGCGCGACCTGACCCAGCTTTCGGCCGCCTGACCTGACGCCAGCCTAACCCGCGGGCATCGCGGCTGGCGGAAACTCGGGCACCGGCTCCGGCCGCGCCGCCGGCGTGTCGCGGATCGCGAGTGGCTCGGCGGCGGTCAGCACCACCTCCGCCCCGGCATGGAACACCACCAGCCTCTCACCGACCTCCAGCCGATAGCTGGTGACATCGTGCCGCACCTCCACCCGCAGTCGCTGCCCGCGGATGGTCAGCGGGAACCGCAGCGATCGCCAGGGGGCGGGCAGGCGCGGGTCGAAGCAGATCCGCCCGCCATGGTCGCGCAGCCCGCCGAAGCCGTGCACCAGCGCCATCCAGGTGCCGCCGATGGAGGCGATATGCGCGCCATGCACGACGTTGCCGCCGAGGTCGGAGATGTCCATCGCCGCGGCGAATTCGAAATACTCCAGCGCTTTCGACAGGTAGCCGATCTCCGCCGCGACGATCGCCTGGATGCAGACGGACAGCGAGCTGTCATGCGTCGTCAGCGGGTCGTAGTAGTCGAAGTTCCGCTTGGTCTCGGCGTCGGTGAAATGCTCGCCGAGCAGGAACATCGCCAGCACCGTGTCGGCCTGCTTGATGACCTGGGCGCGATACAGGTTCAGCGGGTGGTAGTGCAGCAGCAGCGGGTAGCGGTCCGCCGGGGTGTTGGCGAAATCCCACGGTTCCTTGTCGAGGAAGCTGTCATCCTGCGGGTGGATGCGCAGCCGCTCGTCCCAGGGCAGGTACATGCGCCGCGCGGCCTCGCGCCATTCTTCCGGCTCCTCCGGCGCCAGGCCGGTGCGGCGCACCAGCTCCGCCCATGCGGCCGGCTGGTCGCGCGCCATCGCATCGGCGGTCTCGGCGGCGTAGCGAAGGTTCTCGCGCGCCATCAGGTTGGTAAACAGGTTGTTGTCCACCACCGTGTTGTATTCATCCGGCCCGGTGACGCCGTTGATGCAGAAGCGGCCCTCGTGGCGGGCCGAGAAGAAGCCGAGGTCGCGCCACAGCCGCGCCGTCTCCACCAGGATCTCGGCGCCATGCTCGTGCAGGAAGCCGCTGTCGCCGGTCACCTCGACGTATTTGCGGACGGCGAAGGCGATGTCGGCGTTGATGTGGTACTGCGCGGTGCCGGCGGCGTAGTAGGCGGACGCCTCCCGCCCATCGATGGTGCGCCAGGGGAAGCAGGCGCCGCGATGGCCGAGCTCCCGCGCCCGGTCGCGCGCCTTGTCCAGCATCCGGGCGCGGAACATCAGCACGCTGCGGGCCATCGGCGGGTTGCAGTAGACCAGGAAGGGCAGGACGTAGATTTCCGTGTCCCAGAAGTAGTGGCCCTCGTAGCTGCGCCCGGTCAGCCCGCGCGTGCCGATGCCGTTGCCTTCCGCCCGCGCCGAGGCCTGCAGAAGCTGGAAAAGGTTCCAGCGGATCACCTGCTGGCGGTGCGGGTCGGTGTCCACCACCTCGATATCCGCGCGGTCCCAGAAGCTGGCGGCGTGCAGCCGCTGCCGGCCGACCAGCGCCTCCATCCCCTGCGCCTTGGCGCGGTCCAGGGTGTGGCCGGCGCGGGTCCGCAGTTCCTCGGCCGGGGTTCCGGCGACGTCGTAATGGTAGGCCAGCGCCTTCCACAGCCGCAGCGGCCGGCCCGGCGCGACCTGACCGCGCAGCAGCACCGTCGCGCAATCCTCCCGGAGCTCGGTTTCCGCCACCAGCCGCCCCGGCTCCTCGAGCGCATGGTCCATGCCGCAGGCGAGCATGAGGCCGGAGCCGAAGGCCTCGTGCGACAGGATGGCGCGCAGTCCCTGCACCGTCTGCCCCGATGGCACCAGAAGCCGGCGCGCGGCGATCGGCTCGCCGAGGCGCGGGTCGACCGGGTCCACCGGCAGCGGCGGGCGCAGCAGCAGGTCGGAGTGCAGCGTGATGTCGGCGGCGGCGTCCTCCACACTCAACTCCCAGCCGATCGCGGCCAGGTTGCGATCCTCCAGCGAGACCAGCCGCAGGGTGCGCAGCGCCAGGCGCTGGCCGGTCGGCAGGCGCCAGGCGACGCGGCGTTCCAGCAGGCCGGCGCGCATGTCGAGCCGCCGACTGAAGTGGGTGAGGTCGGCCCGGTCCAGGCGGAACGGCTCGCTGCCGACATGCAGCCGCATCGGCGTCGCATCCGGCGGGTTCACCAGGCTCTGGCCGACCCGCGGGAAGCCGTAGGCGTGCTCGCCATAGGTGATGGCGCGCAGGATGTGGAAGCCGTTGAGGTACACGCCTGGCTCCCGCACCGGCGCGCCCTCGTCCAGCGTGCCGCGCAGGCCGAGATGGCCGTTGGCGAGGGCGAACATGGTTTCCGCCTGGCCGAGGAAATCCTGCACCTCCGGGCCGAAGCGGGTTTCCTCCAGCGCCCAGGGATCGGCGGGGAAGATGTCGGCGGGTGGGCGCAGGCGCAGGCGCAGCATGGGCGTCTCCGAGGCAGGGGCGGTGGTCCGGCGTCGCCTCGCACGAGGTGCCCCGGAGGCTGCCCGCCGCCCGGTTCGCGGGCGACTGGCACCTTCACATCGCGCGGTGGGCGCCGGTCGTTCCGCACAACCCGGTTCAGGCTGATCCGAGGCAGGGCCTGTCTCAACCTGTCAGGCGGCCTCGCCACGCGCCAGCTTGGCGGCCTGCTGCAGGCTGATCCCCGGTGCCAGGGGATCGGCGTGGCGGTGGGCGAGCCGCCACGCATCGTCCACCCGGCAATACACCAGGGTCACCCGCAACGCCCAATCCTGCGCCGGAAGCCCTCCGACCTCGACATGCGACCGCTCGATCAAAACGAGGACCACCATGTCCGCCGCGGCGTAGGTCTGGACCACCTCCTGCCGCAGCGTGCCCTTCGCGAAGAATTTTCCGACTGCCTCCCAGCGCTCGGGGGTGAAGCTGGCGGCCCGGCTCGCGGGTCCGCCGAAAGGCGACATCAGGGTGAATTCGTCGGCGAGTGTGACAAGTTCCAGGTAGCGCTGGACGTCGCCGCGCATCAGCGCCGCATTCGCCTCGGCCGAACAGTGGGCCAGGCCCGCCGCGAGGTCGTCGCCGAAGGCGTCTGGGGATGCCAGCAGGGTCGTGCCGGCCGCCGCCAGGGTCGAGCGTCGTGACATCGACATGAAGTCGCTCCTTTTTCCGGTGTCGATCGGGCCAGGCGGCATGGCCTGGCCCGCCCCGGAAGGTCGCCCCTGTGTTTTGCTGAATCGAGTGATATGATTTCAGCGATATGCTGAACGAAATCGACCTCTCCCGGGCCGACCTGAATCTGCTCGTCCTGTTTGAGGCCGTGCTGGAGGAGCGACATGTCGGGCGGGCCGCGGCCCGGCTGAACCTGACGCCCTCGGCTGTCAGTCACGGGCTCGGCCGGCTGCGGCGGCTGCTGGGCGATCCGTTGTTCCTCAGGACGCCGCGCGGCGTGGTGCCCACGGCGCGCGCGGCGGAGCTGGCCACGCCGGTCGCCGACGTGCTGGCGCGGGTCCGGCAGGTGATCGCGACGGCCCAGCCATTCGACCCGGCAACCTCGCGACGCAGGTTCACGCTCGGTGCGCCGGATGGCGTCTCCGCCGTGCTCCTGCCGCGGCTGCTCGCCGGACTGGGTCGGAGCGCGCCCGGCGTGGGCATCGGCCTGCGCCAGGTGCTGCCGCTGGCGGGCGACATGGCGCCGGAGCGCGTCTGGCGCAGCGCCTTCGCCGAGATCGAGGCGCGCGCCGTGGATGTCGCGGTGATCCCCTCGGACCACATCCCGGCGCGGTTCCATGCGCGCTGCCTGTACGAGGAGGATTTCGTCCTCGTCCTGCGTGCCGGTCATCCCTACGCGGCCGACCCGACCTTGGACCGCTACTGCCAGGCCCGCCACCTGGTGGTGTCGTTCGAGGGCGACCCGCACGGATTCGTCGACGAGGCCCTCATACGGCAAGGCCGGGCCCGGTCGGTCGCGCTGACCGTTCCGAGCTTCATGCTGGCGCTCGCGGTGCTGGCCGAGACCGACATGATCGCCGCGATGCCGCGGCGCTTCGTCGCGCGGCATGCGGCCGGCTTCGGACTTGTCGGCCTGGAACCGCCGCTTCGGCTGCCGCGGTTCCGGCTCAACGCCGTCGCTACCAGGGGGGCCATGCTCGACCTCGGGCTGGCCTGGTTCTTCGGGATGCTGGAGTGAGGGTGGGAGGTCGATCCCGTCAGATTGGCCGGCGGGACAGCAACAGGTCGGCGTGAGGGATTCCGTGCAGGCTGCCGGGTTCGACCTTGCGAAGCCCGGCGGACGTGATCTGCTGCACATGGTCGAGGCCCAGGCCGCGAAGCCAGGCTTCGAAGCCGGCCGGATCATCCCGCGATGCCAGCATCGGCGCATCCCATTCCATGACCATCACGAGCCCGGGGGACCGGCGGATCAGCGCCTCTGCGCCGCGTAGCGCCAGGGGCTCGCTGCCCTCGCAATCCAGCCGCATCAGATCGGCTGCCGGCAGGTCGGCCAGCACGTCGTCGATGCGGACGCCACGCACCTCGAACCGATCGGAGTAGCTGGCCACGGTGTTGGGCAGGGCGACATGGCCGCTGCCAATGTTCTGCGGTTCGGCGGCGAAGGCAACCGGGCCGGTGGTCGCCACCGCCGCGGCACCGTGCACCGTGACGCGGCCGGAAAACCCGTTCAGCAAGATGCTGTCGCGCAGCAGCGCCAGCACGCGGGGATTGGCCTCGAAGGCATGGACGTGGCCGGCGTCGCGGACCATCTGGGCCATCGCGAGGGTGTGGTAGCCCATGTTGGCGCCGACTTCGACAATCTGCGCGCCCGGCTTGATGAGGCGGCGCAGCACGTTCTCCACCTCGCGCTCCCATTCCCCGGACAGTGCGATATGCGGCGTCATCGCGGTGTCGCGCACGTCGAGGTAGATCTTCAGGCCCGAATGGGTCAGCGCCACCGCCCTCGTGCCCAGGAAGCAGTAGGTGCTGCGCGGAGCGCGGGCGGCGGCGGAGCGGGAGGAAAACAGGCTACGGAGCACGCTCGGCCACCTTCGGGTCAGGATATTCCGCCGACAGCATAGCCGCCGCCGGGCCGCCGCCAAACCCCGCGCTTCGCAACGATTGATTCATCCCCCGGTGCCATGATGCCCTGGCCGGATGTCCCACTCCGACATCTTGCGACATATTGCCGACACACCGACGGCACATGGATTTGCTACGCCAGGAAGGCGAACCCAAGGATCGGGAGCCTTCCGTCATGCCTGCACGCCTCGACTTCGCCAGCTTCGCCTTCCGCGCCCGCACACCGGTGCGCGACTTCCTGCGCAGCCTGCGCCGCTGGCTCAGCTACCGGCCGGAGCAGCGCTACATGGGGGGGCGGGCGTCGCGGCGCTGAGGTGGTGAACGGGCAATCCCACAGCTTCGGCCACCAGGGTCCGGTGGCAGCGCTGCGGGTCGGCTTCCAGGCACAACAGGCACACGGCCTGCCGCCGCGCCAGGTCGGATAGCGACGCCAGCGCGGCCTGCGCCTCCACCCCCGCCAGCCTGTGCGCGAAGATGCGGCGCATCTCCTCCGGCCGGCCTTCGCGGACGGCGGCGCGGCCTTCGGCCGGGGTGCCCAGCGCCGGCACATGCACGTAGCCGATGCCAGCCTCCGCCAGTGCCGCGCCCAGCGCCCGTTTCGCAAAGCCGGGCCGCCGGCTGTTCGCCAAGGCGCGGACATCGACCAGGGTCGCGATGCCCTGGTCGCGCAGCGCCGCGATCAGCCGCGCCGGCGTCGCATCCTCGTAGCCGATGGTGCAGACCGGCAGCGCCACCTTACTTCGGCAGCGCCGCGTGGGCGGCGAGACAGGCGATATCCAGGATCTGGTTCACCCCGGCCTCCATGCCGACGATCTGCACCGGTGCGGACAGGCCCATCAGCAGCGGGCCGATGGTCTGCGCCGAGGTCAGCCTAGGTGCCGCCTTGGTCAGGATGTGGGCGGCGTGCAGGCCGGGCATCACCAGGACATTGGCCGGGCCGGTGAGACGGCAGAACGGGTACAGCGCGGCGCGCAGCCCCGGGTCCAGCGCCACGTCGGCCGCCATCTCGCCGTCGTACTCGAAATCCACCTGGCGCTGATCCAGCAGCTTGACCGCATCCCGCACATTGCCCGGAATGCTGCCCTTCGGGTCGCCGAAGGTGGAGAAGGACAGGAAGGCGACGCGCGGCTCGTGCCCCAGGCGACGGGCGGCGGCCGCGGCCTTGCTGGCGATCTCGGCCAGTGTCGCAGCATCCGGGCGTTCATGGATGGCGGTATCCGCCACCAGCACGGTGCCGGACCGCCGCGCCAGCATCAACGTCAGGCCGAACAGAACGGTGTCCGGCGCCGGGTCGATCGCGGTCAGCACGCCTTCCAGCGTCGCCGCGTAGCTGCGGGTCGCGCCCGTCACCATCGCATCGGCATCGCCGGCCGCGACCATGCAGGCGGCGAAGACGTTGCGGTCCAAATTCACCAGCCGCTGGCAGTCGCGCTGCAGGAAGCCCTGGCGCTGCTTCTTGGCGTACAGCCAGTCGGCATAGGCGGTGTTGCGGTCCGACAGGCGGGCGTTGTGGATCTCGACACCTTCGGGCATGGCGATGCCGAGCGAGGCCACCACCTCGTTCACCCGGTCCTCCCGCCCGACCAGCACGGGGGTGCCGTAGCCGGCGTTGCGGAAGGCGATGGCGGCGCGGATCACGCGTTCCTCCTCGCCCTCGGCGAAGACCACGCGGCGCGGGTTGGCCTGCACGCGCTCGGCGATCGCCTCCATCGCATGCGCGGTGGAATCGAGCCGCCCGGCCAGGTCTCGGGCGTAGCGGTGCAGGTCGAGGATCGGCTTGCGCGCCACGCCGCTATCCATCGCCGCCTTGGCGACGGCGGGCGGGATGCGGCTGATCAGGCGCGGGTCGAAGGCGTTGGGGATGATGTAGTCCGGCCCGAAGCGCAGCGACTTGCCGGCGCCCGCACCCGCCACTTCCTCCGGCACATGTTCGCGCGCCAGCAGCGCCAGCGCGTTGGCGGCGGCGACCTTCATCGGGTCGTTGATGGTGGAGGCCCGCACATCCAGCGCGCCCCGGAAGATGAAGGGGAAGCCGAGGACGTTGTTGACCTGGTTCGGGTAGTCGCTGCGCCCCGTCGCGATGATGCAGTCGGGCCTGACGGCGCGCGCCTCGTCCGGGGTGATCTCGGGGTCCGGGTTGGCCATGGCGAAGATGATCGGGTGGGCGGCCATGGACCGCACCATCTCCGGCGTCACCGCGCCCTTCACGGACAGGCCCATGAAGCAGTCGGCACCCTCCATCGCCTGGGACAGCGTGCGGGCGGAGGTATCGGCGGCGTGCGCCGACTTCCACTGGTTCATGCCCTCCGTCCGGCCGCGGTAGATCACGCCCTTGGTGTCGGCCAGGATGACGTGCTGCGGGTGGATGCCCATGGCCTTGACCAGTTCCGCGCAGGCCACCGCCGCGGCGCCGGCGCCGTTGATCACCAGCTTCACGCTTTTCAGGTCGCGGCCGGTCAGGTGGCAGGCGTTGATCAGGCCGGCGGCGGCGACGATCGCGGTGCCGTGCTGGTCATCGTGGAACACCGGGATGTCCATCAGCTCGCGCAGCCGCTGCTCGATGACGAAGCATTCGGGGGCCTTGATGTCCTCCAGGTTGATGCCGCCGAACGACGGACCGAGATACCGGACACAATTTACGAAGGCGTCCACATCCTCCGTGTCCAGGCACAGGTCGATGCCGTCCACATCCGCGAAGCGCTTGAACAGCGCGACCTTGCCCTCCATCACCGGCTTCGAGGCCAGTGCGCCGAGGTTGCCGAGCCCCAGCACCGCCGTGCCGTTGCTGATGACGGCAACAAAGTTGCCCTTGCTTGTGTAGTCGTAGGCCAGCGCCGGGTTCTTGTGGATGTGCAGGCAGGGCGCCGCCACGCCGGGGCTGTAGGCCAGCGACAGGTCGCGGGCGGTGGTCAGCGGCTTGGTCAGCCGGATCTCCAGCTTGCCCGGCCGGCCCTCGGCATGCATCGCCAGCGCTTCCTGCTCCGTGATCCGGGCGGTGCGCGTATCGGCCAGGGCCTCGGCCGGTTGCTTGAGCGTTTCATCCATGGTCACGGTCTTCCCCAACTCCCCGTCCTCCCTTCATCGCAGCCCATGGGGTGCGTGGGAAGCGGGGGCTTCCGCATCGCCGATGTGGCGGGCTAGGGATGACGGGTGACGGACCTCCGAAATTTCCCACCCGCGGACGGCGCCACCCCGGCGCTGGCGCAGTGGTTCGCGGCCAAGGCGGCGCACCCGGATGCGCTGGTCTTCTTCCGCATGGGCGATTTCTTCGAGCTGTTCTTCGGTGATGCGGAAGCCGCCGCCCCGGTGCTGGACATCGCGGTTGCCTTCCGCGGCGAGCACCGCGGCCAGAAGGTGCCAATGGCCGGCGTGCCGGTCCATGCCTGGGAAGCCTACCTGGCGAAGCTGATCCGGCACGGATTCCGCGTTGCCGTCTGCGACCAGGTGGAGACGCCGGAGGCGGCGAAGGCCCGGAAATCCTCCACCATACGGCGCGAGGTTGTCCGGGTTGTCACCCCTGCGACGGTGACCGAGGAGGGACTCCTGGATGCCGCCCGCCCCGCCTGGCTGCTGGCGCTGGCCGAGGTGGAAGGCGGCTTCGGTGCCGCCTGGATCGACGTCTCGACCGGCGGCTTCGAGACCATGGCCCTGCCGCGGGAGGATCTCGGCGGGCTGCTGGCGCGGATCGAGCCGGTGGAGGCGGTGGCACCGCCGGACCTCTCCACGCTGCCCGAACTCGCCCTGCGCCTGCCCGGCCGCATCGCCGAACGCGCCCCGGCCCGGGATGCCGCCCGGCTGCTGCGGGAGGCCTTCGGCGTCGCGACGCTCGACGGTTTTGGCCGGTTCTCCGGCGCGGAGCTGGCGGCGGCCGGCCTCGCCTTGTCCTATGTGCGGGAAACCCAGGCCGGCATCCTGCCGCGGCTGGACCCGCCGCGGCCGCAAGCCGGTGCGGCCGGCACTCTGGCACTGGACGCCGCCACCCGCCGCAGCCTGGAGATCCTGCGGGACCAGCGGGGTGGGACGGAGGCGACGCTGTTCGCCGCGGTAGACCGGACCCTGACCGCGGCCGGCGCCCGCGAACTGGCCGCCCGGCTTGCCGCGCCACTGGCAGAGGCCGAGGCGGTCTCCGCCCGGCACGATGCGGTGGCTTTCCTGCTGGGCGCGGAGGCGACGCGCACGGCGCTCCGCACCACGCTGAAGGGCGCGCCGGACATGGCCCGCGCGCTCGGCCGGCTGGCGCTGGATCGCTGTTTTCCGCGGGATTTCGCGGCGATCTCCACCGGCTTGGCCCGGGTCGAGGCGGCGGCTGCCGCCATTGCCGAGGCGCCGCTGCCGCCGCCCGCGCCGATCCTGGCCGCGCAGGCCGCCCTGCGCCTGGACCCGGCGCTTGCCGCCGAATTCTCGCGCGCGCTGAACCTGGAAAAGCTGCCGGCGCGGCTGGAGGATGGCGGCATGATCGCCGCGGGCTACGACGGCGAACTCGACGCGCTCCGCCGCCTGCGCGACGGGGCGCGGGAGGCGGTGGCGGCGCTGCAGACGAACCTCGCCCAGGAATGGGGCGTCGCCAGCCTGAAGATCCGCCACCACCAGCAATACGGTTTCCTGGCGGAGGTCCCGTCCGCGGCCGGCGAGAAGCTGCTGCGCGATGCGGCCCATCCCGACCCGCGTTTTGCCAGGATCCACCGGGCGACGATGGCGAGCGCCATGCGCTTCACCTGCCCGGCGCTGGCCGAGCTCGACCGCAAGGTGGCGGAAGCCGGCGACCGCGCGGCCGCCCGGGAACGCTCCTGCGTCGCCCATCTGAAGCGCCTGGCGCTCGATGCCGGCGCCGCGATCTCCGCCGCCGCGCGGGCGCTCGCCGAGCTCGACCTGCACGCCGCCGCCGCGACGCTGGCCGCCGAGGGCGGCTGGTGTCGGCCGGAACTGACCGAGCGCGCGGAGTTCTGCATCACCGCCGGACGTCATCCGGTTGTGGAGGCGGTGCAGAAGCGCGCGCGCGGCCCCGCCTTCGTGCCGAACGACTGCGACCTGTCGCCCGGCCGGCGCCTGTGCCTGCTGACCGGTCCGAACATGGCCGGCAAATCCACCTGGCTGAGGCAGAACGCGCTGATGGTGGTGCTGGCCCAGGCCGGGCTGTTCGTGCCGGCGCAGGCGGCCCGGATGGGGCTGGTGGACCGGCTTTTCAGCCGCGTGGGTGGCGGCGACGACATTGCCGGCGGGCGGTCCACCTTCATGGTCGAGATGGCGGAAACCGCCGCGATCCTGAACCAGGCGACAGCCCGCAGCCTGGTCGTGCTGGACGAGGTCGGCCGCGGCACCGCCACCTGGGACGGCCTCGCCATCGCCTGGGCGGTGCTGGAGGCGTTGCATGACCGCATCCGCTGCCGCGCCATCTTTGCCAGCCACTTCCACGAACTGACGGCGCTGGCGGGACGCCTGCCGGAAGTCCAGCTCGCGCGGATGCAGGTGCGGGAATGGCGCGGGGAGGTGGTGTTCCAGCACCTCGTCGGCCCGGGCGCCTCCGAACGCAGTTGGGGCGTGCATGTCGCGCGGCTGGCCGGCGTGCCGCGCCCGGTGCTGAAACGGGCCGCGGAAGTGCTGGCGGCGCTCGAGGCCCGCGCCCGGTCCGGCGGGCCGGACACGCTGGCGGAGGAATTGCCGCTGTTCGCGCGCGCTGCCCCGGCCACCCCGCCGAGCCCGCTGCACGCGGAGCTTGCAGAACTCGATCCGGACACGCTTACTCCGCGAGAAGCGCAGGATGCGCTGTATCGTCTCAAGGCGCTCGCCGCGGAAGTTACCGCAGCGCAGCAAGAGAACCCTGTTGCAGCGGGAAGTGACACGTTAGTGTGACGACAATGACCGCCAGCCTCGGCCAACCGCCAACCCCGGCGGCCGCTCTCGCCCTTCCCACCGAACCGCCCGAGGTCCTGCCGGACCTGATCGCGGGATTGGTCGAAGCCGGTCGCCCGGTGCCCCGCGACGTGGCCCTTGGCCTGCTGCGCCGCCAACTGGGCCGCGTGCAGGGCCGGGTGCAGCGGGCCTTCGAGGCGCATGACCTTTCGGGCCTCGGCGCCGCGCGTTGGCTGGCTGCCCTGACGGACGGCATCGTCGCCGCCATCCACACCTACACCCTGGCCGCCACTTCCGAACCCGGCGCCGCGCCGGAGGCGCCCTTCGCGCTGATCGCGACCGGCGGCTACGGCCGCGGCGTGCTGGCGCCCTATTCGGATATCGACCTGCTGTTCCTGTCGGACCAGCCGCTCGGCCCGCAAGGGCGGCGTTCGGTGGAATTCCTGCTGTATCTGTTGTGGGACCTCGGCTTGAAGGTGGGCCATGCGACCCGCACGCTGTCCGAATGCATCGAGGATTCGCGCGCCGACGTCACCATCCAGACCGCGCTGATCGACGCCCGCTTCCTGGCCGGCGAACGCACAGTGTACGAGCGCTTCGAGCAGGCCTTCCTTGCCGCCCGCAAGGCCAGCGGGTTGGCCTCCTTCCTCGCCGCCAAGCGCGCCGAGCGCAGCACGCGCCACGCCCGCTACGGGGAAAGCCCGTTCCTGGTGGAGCCCCACGTCAAGGAAGGCCGCGGCGGGCTTCGTGACCTGCAGACGCTGTACTGGCTGGCGCGCCATGCCTTCGGCGTGCAGCGCATGCCAGAACTGGTTGGGCCGGACACGCCCGGCGGCGGGCTGCTGACGCCGCAGGAAGCGCGGGCCATCCGCCGCGCCTGGAACTTCCTGTGGACCGTGCGCTTCCACCTGCACTACGTGACCGGCCGCGCCGAGGAACGCCTGACCTTCGACCTGCAACCCGTCGTCGGCGCCCGCATGGGCTACACCCGGCACGGCGTGCAGGACGGCGTCGAGCGCTTCATGAAGCACCTGTTCCTGACGGCGCGGGACGTGGTCCGGCTGACGCGGCTGCTGGAGCCGGCGCTGGAACGCGCAGCACTCGGCCCGCCCGCCGTGGTGCCGGCGGGCGATGCCGCGCTGTCGCAGGCCGGCATGGCGCTGGCCGATGGCAAGGTGCTGTTCGCACCCGACCGCAACGTCGCCGCCGAGCCCGCCATCATGCTGCGCCTGGTGCGCGCCGCGCGCGACCGCAACCTTGAAATCCATCCGCTGGCGCATCGCGCGCTGATCCGCAACGCCCGCTACGCCGTGCAGCTGCGCGACGACGCGGCGGCCAATGCACTGTTCCTGGACCTGCTGACCGGCCGCGACCCGGCGCGCCAGATGCGCGTGCTGAACGAGGTGGGCTTCCTGTCCCGCTTCATGCCGGACTGGGCCCGCATCGTCGGCCTGATGCAGTTCGACACCTACCATGTCTTCACCGTCGAGGAGCATACGATCGAGGCGGTCGGCGTGCTCGCCGCGTTGGAACGCGGCGAACTGGGCGAGATCGCGCCGGTCGCCTCGGAGCTGATCGGCCAGATCCAATCGCGCCGCGCCCTGTATGTGGCCGTGCTGCTGCATGACATCGCCAAGGGCCGCGGCGGCGACCATTCGGAACTCGGCGCCCAGGTGGCGCAGGAAATCTGCCCGCGCCTCGGCCTGTCGCCGGAGGAGACGGAAACCGTCTCCTGGCTGGTGCTGAACCACCTGCTGATCAGCCAGACCGCCTTCAAGCGCGACATCGACGACCCGAAGACCATCCTGGACATTGCCGAGACGGTTCAGTCACCTGAACGCCTGAAGTTGCTGCTGGTCCTGACGGTGTCCGACATGCGGGCGGTCGGCCCGAAAGTGTGGAACGGCTGGAAGGCGACGCTGCTGCGCGAATTGTACTGGCGCGTCGCGGAAGTGCTGGCCGGCGGGCTCTCGGTGCCGGAACGCGACACCCGCGTGGCCCGCGCGCGGGCCGCCGCCGCGGCGCTGCTGACGCACCAGACCAAGGCCGAGACCGACCTGTTCCTCGGCCTGGGCTATCCCGGCTACTGGCTGTCCTTCGACCCGGAAACACACGCCCGCCACGCCGAGATGATCCGCGAGGCCGAGGCCAACGACGCACCGCTGACCGTCCGAAGCCGCGTCATCGAGGCGCGCTCCGTCACCGAGGTGACGGTCTACTGTTCCGACCATCCCGGCCTGTTCAGCCGCATCGCCGGCGCACTGGCGGTGGCCGGCGCCTCCATCGTCGATGCCCGCATCCACACCATGACCAACGGCATGGCGCTGGACACCTTCTGGGTGCAGGACGCCGCCGGCGGCGCCTTCGATGCGCCGCACCGCCTGGCGCGCCTGGCCGTGCTGGTGGAACAATCGCTGTCTGGCCGACTGCGGCTGGAGGCCGAGATCGCCAAGGTGCGGCGCGAGCCGGCGCGGCTGCGCGCCGTCACCATCCCGCCGCGCGTCGTGCTGGACAACCACGCCTCCAACACCCACACCGTGATCGAGGTGAACGGCCGTGACCGGCCCGGCCTGCTGCACGACGTGACGACCGCGATCAGCGGCCAGGGGCTGCAGATCGCCAGCGCGCACATCACCACCTATGGCGTGCGGGCGGTGGACGTCTTCTACGTGAAGGACGTGTTCGGCCTGAAGGTGGAGAACGAGCGCAAGCTCTCCGCCCTGCGCAGCGCGCTGCTGGTGGCGCTCGGCGCGCCGGAGATCCCGCCGGACGGCGCCATCCGCGCGGTGTGAGGACGGGCTGCCTGAAGCGGCGGGCCTGAACGATTCATGCATCGGTTCGGGGCGAGGATGGCGGACACAGCCGCCAGGAACCGCATCCGATGACCCGCTCCGCCGCCCTTTTCCTTCCGCTGTCCGTCCTGCTGCTGCTCGGCGCCTGCGCCCAGGCCAGGGTCGGTGCCTTGCCGGCGGCCTCCACTACCGCCGCCCCGGCGCTGCCCCTGCCGCGTCCCGTGCAGGTGGTGGTGGAGCCATTCCGGCTTGATCCCGCCATGGTCACGCTGGATGCGGCACCGCTGCTACGGGTCCGCCGGATGGTCGATGGCAACGACGCCGCCGCACGCCAGGCCTCGGCGGCGGAAGCGGTGGCGGGCTTCCAGACGGCGCTGGTTGCGGCCCTGCGCGAGCGTGGTTTCGCGGCGGTTCCGTCCGGACATGAAAGCCCGGCCATGCCCCGCCTGGTCGTGCGTGGCGATTTCTCGGCGCTCGAGGAAGGCAACCGCGCCCGCCGCGCCGTCGTCGGCTTCGGCCTCGGTGCCAGTCGCGTCGCCGGCCGGGCGCGGCTGGATTGGCAGGATGGGGTGGACTCGCAGAGCGTGGATGGCTTCGCCCTGGATGCGGATAGTGGCCGCCTGCCCGGCGGGCTCATCGGCGTCGGCGGCGGGGCGCGCGCCGTCGCCGTCGGCGTGGCGCTGCGCGGGGCGCTCAGCGAGACGCGTGGCCCGCAGGAAATTGGCACGCTGGCCGAGGGCGCGGCGGCGCGCATCACCGCCTTTGCCGAGGCCCAGGGCTGGACCACCGTCAGCCTTGCACCCCGCGGACGGCGTGCTCCGGACCGGCCTCGGTCAGTGATGTTGCCAGCTGACCTCCGTCAGTGATGTTTCCAGCTGACCTCCGTCAGTGATGTTTCCAGCTGACCTCCGTCAGCGCGGGCTCCGTCGGGTCGCAGCGCAGCCAGCTGCCGTTCGGCATGCTCTGGCCGGTCATCGCCAGGATGAAGCCCCAATGCGCCACCACCAGCGTGGTGGACCAATCCTCCAGCGCCGCCATCTCGCCACGGAACAGCGCGGCGCGGGCCATCACCTGGTCGGCAGGTTCCTCCACCGCCGGCCACCACACCTCCTCCATGTGCTGGAAATCCAGGTGCGGCCATTCGGCGCCGAGGGCCGTGCAAGGGCTGCCTATGTCGCAGCTGAAGGCGTAGCGTTCCCGCACCAGGGGGTTCACCAGCACCGGCACCCCCAGCCGCTGCGCCACCGGAGCCGCGGTCTGCAAGGCGCGGGTGTAGGGGGAGGCGATGATCCGCGTGATGCCCGCCGCCGCCAGCGCCGCCGCCGCTTCCTCCGCCTGCTGGTGGCCCAGCGGGGTCAGGCGCGGGTCGGCGATGCCGGGGTCGCGTCGCGTCGCGCTGAAATGCAGGTTGAACTCGCTCTGGCCGTGGCGCAGCAGGATCATGGTCGGGCGAACTCCTGGAGGATTTGCGAGCAGGACGGCAATCTTCCGCCACGTCGCAGCGTTGCATCTGGATGCGCAGCTTCGGGCTGCAATCGGCAGTGCAGCGGGATGCAGGCGTTGCGGGGGGACGGGCGCCGCCTTAAGTGAGTGACTGATGAGGAGTTGGCAATGTCGGGCGGCTTTCCTGTCGATCTGATCCTGTTCGCGATGGTGGCGGCCTTCCTGGTGCTGCGCCTGCGGAGCGTGCTCGGCCGCCGCACCGGCTTCGAACGTCCGCCACGGGACGCCGCGGCGCCGCCGCTCGACCCGCGCGCCCGGCGCCCGGCCGCGGAAGGCGACATCCCGGAACTGCCGCCGGCCGTGGCCTCCGCCAGCACCACCCGCCACGTGGTGCCGGACCCACGCACGCCGGTCGGCCAGGCCCTGGTCCGCATCAAGGGCGTCGACCCGAGCTTCGAGCCGCATGGGTTTCTGGATGGCGCCGAGGGCGCCTTCCGCATGGTGGTGGACGCCTTCGCCCGCGGCGACCGTGAGACGCTGCGCGCGCTGCTGGCCGACGAGACCTATGGCGGCTTCGAGGGCGCCATCACCGCTCGCGAGCAGGCCGGCGAGACGCAGCGCAGCGAAGTGCGCGCCATGCAGGAGGCCGGGATCGAGGCCGCCGACTTGCGTGGCACCGTGGCCGACATCACCGTCCGCTTCGTCAGCGACCAGATCAACCTGACCACTGCCGCCGACGGCAGCGTCTCGGCCGGGGCCGAGGCGGTGACCGAACTGACGGACATCTGGACCTTCCAGCGCGACCTGCGCAGCGGCGACCCGACCTGGCGCCTGGTCGCGACCCGCAGCGCCTGACCGGGCACCTTACCGGGCGCCCGATCCGGGCGCTGCTTCTCGCCGGCGCCCTAGCACTGGCGGGTTGCGCGGAGCAGGCGGCGCTGCCGCGCCCGGTGCCCTTCGCCGAAGTGCCTGGCTGGCGGTCCGACCGCGTGGCGGAGGCCATTCCGGCCTTCCTGAGCAGTTGCGCGGTGCTGGCCCGCCTGCCCCCTGACCGCAGCCTCGGCGGCGCCGGGCCGCTCGCCCGCAGCGCGGGTGACTTTGCCGGCCGCTGCGCCGAGGCCGCGGCGCTACCAGCGGGCGATGAGGCCGCCGCCCGTACCTTCCTGGAACGCCGCTTCACCGCCTGGCAGGTCGGCAAAGATGTGCTGACCGGCTACTACGAGCCGGAACTGCGCGGCAGCCCGACCCGCACCGACACCTTCGCCACCCCCCTGCACGCCCGGCCGCCGGACCTGGTGGAGGTCGATCTTGGCCAGTTCGCCGCTGATCTGCGTGGCCGCCGGACCTCCGGCGTGGTGCGGGAAGGCCGTCTGCATCCCTTTGCCGACCGCGCCGCCATCGTCCGCGGAGCGTTGGACGGGCGGGGCCTGGAGTTGGCCTGGGTGGATGACCCGGCGGACGCCTTTTTCCTGCAGATCCAGGGCTCCGGCCGGGTTCGCATGGCGGATGGCAGCGTGCTGCGCCTCGGCTATGCCGCGCAGAACGGCCACCCCTATTTCGCTGTGGGTCGCGCCCTGGTGGAGAGTGGCGCGCTGACGCGGGAGACGGTTTCCATGCAGTCCATCCGTGCCTGGCTCGCTGACGCCGCGCCGTCCGAGGCCGCGGCGCTGATGAACCGCAACCCGAGCTACGTCTTCTTCCGGCCCCTGTTGGACCTCCCGCCGGATGCAGGGCCGCTTGGCGCCCTGGGCGCGCCCCTGACGCCGCAGCGCTCCGTCGCGGTGGACCGCACGCAGACGCCGCTGGGCGCCCCTGTGTGGGTCGCGGGCGCCATGCCGCGCCTGGCCGTGGCGCAGGATACCGGCGGCGCCATCCGCGGCGCCGCACGAGCCGATTTGTTCACCGGCTGGGGCGACACCGCCGCAGAACAGGCCGGGCGGATGCGGGACCGCGCGGCGTTGTTCGTGCTGGTGCCCAACTAACCACCCGGATCAGCCGCCCGAACGGACGATCCGCACCAGCTGCGCCACGTGGTCCGGCGGTGTCACCTTCTCGATCCCATGGCCCAGGTTGAACACGAAGGGCCGGCCGCGCATCGCCGCCAGGATCTGCCGCGCCTCCAGCTCCAGCGCCGCGCCGCCGGCGATCAGCACCAGCGGGTCCAGATTGCCTTGCAGCCCGACATTCGGCGGAACTACGCCGGCGGCGAATTTCGGGTCCATCGACGTGTCCATCGCCACGGTGTCGACGCCTGTGCGCTGGGTGTATTCGCCGATCAGCGGCCCGGCCAGGCGCGGGAAGCCGATGACGGGGATGTGCGGGTATTGCCGCTTCAGGCTGCGCACGATGATCGTGGTCGGCTCGATCACCCAGCGGCGGAACTGGCTCGGCGGCAGCAGGCCGGCCCAGCTGTCGAACAGCATCAGCGCCTCGGCCCCGGCCTCCGCCTGCGCCAGAAGGTATTCGGTCGTGGCCTCCACCAGCGTGCGGATCAGCTTGCCGAACAGGGCCGGGTCGCCGAACGCCATGCTGCGCGTGGTCGCGAAATCCCGGCTGCCATGGCCTTCCACCATGTAGCAGGCGACGGTGAAGGGGCTGCCGGCGAAGCCGATCAGCGCGGTCTTCGGGTGCTGCGCATCCACCGCGGCGCGCACCAGCCGCACCGTCTCCAGGATCGGGGCCACACGCGCCCGCACCGCGCCCAGTTCCAGGGCATTCACCGCCGCTGCGTCGCGCAGGGGCTCCAGCATCGGGCCCTCGCCTTCGGCGAAGCGCAGCGGCTGGCCGAGCGCCCAGGGCACCATCAAGATGTCGGAGAACAGGATGGCACCATCCATGCCGTAGCGGCGGATCGGCTGCAGCGTCACCTCCGCCGCCAGTTCCGGCGTGGTGCACAGCTTGATGAAGCCGCCGGCGGTGGCGCGGATCTCGCGGTATTCCGGCAGGTAGCGGCCGGCCTGGCGCATCAGCCACATCGGCGGCGGCCACACCGCCTCACCGCCCAGGGCCCGGAGCAGGGGTTTTTGTTCACTCTTGGCCGTCAAGGTTGCCGCGCCTGCTGGCTCTGCCGTCAAACCCGCCTCCCCCGATCCCATCCAGGGCTTCGCCCCTGGCGCCCTTGCCTACGGCACCACCGTCGAAACGCCAATCACCCATAATAGAGAAAGAATCTGAATGGAGGAGGAGGTTGTAGGGCCCTGTGGGCACTGTGGATCAAGCCGGCGCGGATTCCATCCACAGACCTGTCCCGGCCGGACTCGCGCTTCAGACCGCTGATGCGAAACGCGAATCCGGATTATCCCCACGGCGCGGCGGGAGCCCCTGGATTCCACCCCGTGTGCCGCGCGGCCGGGGGTTGTCCCCGCTGTCGGCGCCGCGCCGTCCGGCGGGGTGATTCCATCCCCAGGACTCCCCTGATTCTGGAACCCTGTCGGCGCGCCCTTCCTTGCGGTAAGCCTGGGCCCACCCGCAGGAAGCGGGACCCCCGGAGGCAGGCGCACCGACATGCCGAACCGCACCATCAACCTGCACCTGGTGTCCGACAGCACAGGTGAGACGCTGAATTCCATCGCGCGCGCCACGCTGTCCCGCTTCGAGGACCCGCATGTCATCCACCACCGCTGGTCGCTGATCCGCTCCCGCCTTCAGCTCGACCGGGTGCTGGAGGGGATCGAGCACGAGCCCGGCCCGGTGCTGTTCACCCTGGTCGACCGCAGCCTGCGGCTGGCGCTGGAGGAGCATTGCGCGAGGCTGAACATCGAGCACATGTCGCCGCTCGAGCCGGTGATGGAGATGCTGCAGCAGGCGATCGGTGCCCAGGCGCGGGAAAAGCGCGGCGCGCAGCACGTGATGGATGCGGATTACTTCCGCCGGATCGACGCCATGCACTATGTGCTGGCGCATGATGACGGCCAGGGCACGGCCGGCATCGCGGAGGCCGATGTCTGCATCGTCGGCGTCTCCCGCTCCTCGAAGACGCCGACCTGCTTCTATTTGGCCAATCGCGGCATCAAGGCTGCCAACGTGCCGCTGGTGCCGGGGGCGGCGCTGCCGATGGAGCTGGAGGCCGCGCCCTGCCCGGTGATCGGCCTGCATATCGAGGTGTCCGCACTGATCGAGATCCGCCGGCACCGGCTGAAGCTGATCGGCGCGCATGGCGTCCATAGCGACGTCACCGACTACGTGGACCATGAGGCGGTGAAGGCGGAGATCCAGGCGGCGCGGCGGCTGTGCACCCGCTATGGCTGGCCGGTGATCGACGTGACGCGGCGGTCCATCGAGGAAACGGCGGCTACCGTGCTGCAACTGATGGAAGCCTGGCACGCCCGGCGCGGCGCGCGCGCGGCGGAGCCTCCGGCGGTGCAGGACCCCGCCTCCGCCGTGCTGGCCGGCGGGGCCGGGCCTGCCTGATGCGGCAATCGCCGGTCCCGGCGCTGATCCTCGCCTCCGCCTCCCCGGCCCGGCGCGCGGTTCTGGAGGCAGCCGGGCTGCGCTTCGAGGCGCGGGCCGCGGCGGTGGACGAGGCGGCGATCAAGGAAGGCGCCCAGGCGGAGGGCATTCCGCCCGCCGAGGCCGCGCTGATGCTGGCCGAGGCCAAGGCCATGCGCATCGCCCGTGGCGCGCCGGGGGCCCTGGTGATCGGCTGCGACCAGCTTCTGGTGGCCCCGGACGATCAGGGCGCGCCGCGCTGGTTCGACAAGCCGCCGGACCTGGCCGCCGCCCGCGCCCAGCTTCTGGCGCTGCGCGGCCGGCGGCATGAGCTGGTGACGGCGACGGTCGCCTGGCGCGGCGGCGAGCGTATCTGGCAGGACGTGACCACCCCGCGCCTGACGATGCGCGACTTTTCCGACGCGTTCCTGGATGCCTATCTGGCGGCGGAGGGCGAGGCGCTGCTGGCGTCGGTCGGCGCCTATCGGCTGGAAGGCCCCGGCGTGCAGCTGATGGCGAAGATCGAGGGCGAGCACAGCGCCATCCTCGGCCTGCCGCTGCTGCCGCTGCTGCGTTTCCTGCGCCAGCACGGGGTGCTGGAGAGTTAATCCACCGGCAGGAAGATGAAGACCACCGCCGCCACCAGGCAGCCCATGGCGGCGAAGTAGGTCCAGCGCAGTTGCTCGCCCAGGAACATCACGCTGAACACGGCGAAGACCGCCAGCGTGATCACCTCCTGCATCACCTTCAACTGCTGGCCGGTGAAGGTGCCGTAGCCGATGCGGTTGGCTGGCACGGCGAAGCAGTATTCGAAGAAGGCGATGCCCCAGCTCAGCAGGATGGCGAGCCACAGCGGCCAGGAGGGCTGCTTCAGGTGCCCGTACCAGGCGAAGGTCATCAGCACGTTCGAGAACACCAGCAGCAGTGGCGTCAGGAAATAGGGAGTCATGGGACGTTCGCGGTATGAGCCGCGGCGGCCGTTCGGGCGCTCGGCCCCTCGGGCCGCAGGTCGGAGCCTGATGAACCGGACATCACGCTGGCAGTTCCTTCGCAGTGGGCGCGGCAGGGTCTGGCGGCGGCGGCAGGCGCTTCAGCAGGAACAGCATGATCGCCATGGCGGGCAGTGCGGCCAGCGTGGTCAGCCCGAAGAACCACGACCAGCCCAGCCCCTCCGCCAGCCAGCCCGATCCTGCGCCGAGCGTGCGCAACGGCACGGCGGCCAGCGATGACAGCAGCGCGTATTGCGTGGCGGTGAAGGTCCGGCTGGTCAGCGCCGACAGGTAGGTGACGAAGGCGGCATCGGCCAGGCCATCGGTGAAGTTCTCAACCCCCACCTGCAGCCACAGCATCGGCGGCGAATAGCCGGCATGGGCCAGCGCCACGTACATCAGGTTGGACAGCATCTGCAGCACGCCGGTCACCACCAACGCCCGCGCGGTGCCGAGTTTCGCCACCACCCAGCCGCCAGCCAACGCGCCGGCGAGCGTCATGAACAGCCCGAACACGCTGCCGACCGCCGCGACCTCGAGCCGGGAGAAGCCGAGTTCCCGGTAGAACGGCGCCGTCATGATCCCGGCCAGCGCCTCCCCCAGCTTGAACAGCGCGACGAAGGCGAGGATCGCGACCCAGTACCGGCGCCGCGTGAAATCGACGAAGGGGTCCACCACCGCCAGCTTCAGGCGCGCGCCCCAGGGCAGCACCACCACCGGCGGTGCCTCCGGCTCCGGCCCTAGCAGCACGGCGGTGAAGCCGATGCCGACCAGGGCCGCGCAATAGGCGAAGGCGGCGGTCCAGCCGGCGAATTCCGCGATCGCCAGCGCCCCGGCATTGGCCGCCAGCAGCGCCGCCCGGTAGCCCCAGATGTAGCAGGCCAGTCCATAGCCCTGGTTGGATTCCTCCAGCACCTCGATCCGGTAGGCATCCACCACCACGTCCTGGCTGGCCGACAGGAAGGCGACCAGCACGGCGACCATCACCGTGACCTCCGCCGCCGTCGCCGGATCCGTGAAGCCGAGCGCCAGGATGGCGGCCGCCAGCACGGGCTGGATGGTGGCGAGCCAGCCCCGGCGCCGGCCGAGCCAGCGGAACAGCGGCGGCGCCGCCTGGTCCAGCACCGGCGCCCAGAGGAACTTGAAGGCGTAGGCCAGCCCGATCAGCGCCGTCAGCCCGATGGCCGTCAGGGAAACGCCGGATTCGGAAAACCACTGGCGCAGCGTGAAGGCCGTCAGCGGCAGCGGCACGCCGGCGGAAAAGCCCAGCGCCAGCAGCACCACGAATCGCCGGTCCCGGAACAGCGCTGCCAAGCGGGTGTCCTTAGTTGCTCCACCCGTGCTTACCCGCGCGCCCCCGGCAACGGAAGCCGCCTGATATCATCCCACCGGCAGCCATCATTCACCGAGCGCCTCGGTGAGGGCCAGCCTCGCCGCCCGCTGCCGGCCGAGCAGCCGGGCCGGCGTCACCAGCCGCAGCCCCGGGGCTGCCACCCGCAGCAGCAGCGTCGTGCCCGGGACCAGGCCGAGTGTGCGGCGCAACGGACCGGGCAGGGTCAGGCGCCCCTTCCAATCCAGGGTTGGGCTGCGGGCTGCCACCGCGGCGGCAGGCTGGACGCAGACCTCGCCATCCTCCACCGAAACCGACAGCGGCATGGCCGGAACAAGGCCCGTGGCGGCCCGCAGCGCGGGCGTCAGCAGCACCCGGCCGCGGGAATCGAGCAGCAATCTGTGGGCGCGCATGCACAGCATCCGAACGTTGCGAATTCGGAGTGTGGGGCGCAACCACGCTCAATGCAAAAGGAGCCGCGTGGCAGGCATGGGTGGCGCGTGAAGATCACATGCCCGCGCGCCCGAAACCCTTTTGGAGGCGGCACGGGCCGGGTGTAGCCTCGCCTACGAGGCCCTGAGGCGTCCCCCCGCCCGAGGTCGCTCCCCTGCGGCGCGCCGCGCACCGCCTTCCGGACCTCCTCCGGCGGCGCGCCGCAGGTCCCACTTCAGCCCAGCAGCAGGCAGGCCATGCCGGTGAAGCGCAGCGTGGCGCCATCGAGCATCAGGGCGCCGCCGAAGTGAACGGACTCGCCCTCCGGCCCCAGGAAGCGGACAGCACCTTCCGCATCCAGGTGCAGGGACAGGCGGGGATCGTCCAGGTCCAGTGCAGCGAGCAGGCGTACCAGACCGATCCCCGGCAGGACCAGCCGGTCCCGGCCCGGACGCCCGGCCAGGATCACGTCGCCATCGGCGGGAGACCAGCAGGCCGGCGCCCTGATGCGGTCCAGCGCGGCGGCGGCTGCCAGCGTGCCCAACGGCCGGATCAGGACCGGCGCGGGCCGGCCCCAGGCGGAGGACAGGTCCGGCCAAGCCCGGCCGGACACCAGCCGGCTTCGTGAAAAGGGTTTGCCGCTGTGCCGGGCCATCGCAACCTCCTGTGCCGATGCAACAGGATAGGTTGCGGGCTGTAGGCTCGGCAGGCGGGCCGTGCCGATGGAAGTCATAGGTCCGCCCTTGGCCAGCCCATGCGAGAAGGGGCGGCGCCGCTGCCGGCACCGCCCCTGTCTTCCGTGGCGCGACAGATCAGAAGTTGATCTTGATGCGCTCCACGTCGAAGAACTTCATCGTCTCGCCGCCGATGGTGATCTCCCCGCTGAAGGGCACCTGCGCGCCCGACTGGTCGGTGAAGCTCATCGTCCCGTCGGAGGCCAGCAGCATCTGCAGGTTCGGGTTGTAGAGCTGCACGGCGTTCTGGAAGGTCTCCAGGTTCACGCCATGCAGGAACAGCGTGTCCTGGCCGTTGCCGCCGTGGAACTCGTCGTTGCCGTCGCCGGGCGACCAGATGAAGCTGTCGTTGCCCTCGCCGCCAAAGGCCTTGTCGGCCGCACCGTCGCGGTAGCCGCCATCCATCGCGTCGTCGCCGGCCTCGCCATGCAGCTCGTCCGAGCCCCCGCGGCCCTGGATGGTGTCGTTGCCATCACCGCCGAATACCTTGTCGTTGCCTGCCCCGGCATTGACGAAGTCGTTGCCCGAGCCGGCATGGATCTCGTCATCGCCCCTGCCGGTCGAGATGAGGTCGTTGCCGCCACCGGCGAAGACCTTGTCCATGCCGTCACCGCCGGTGATGGTGTCGGCGCCCTCCGTGCCCCGGCGTTCGGTGTAGTTGCCGCCCACCACCTTCGCCAGGTCTTCGCCGTCGATCGCCCTGGGTGTGCTGCTCATCGAAGCCTCCTTCTGTTGCGTGTCCCGATGACCGAAGGCTACGCGACAATGACCGAAGGCGAAACGTTTGGCGTGCCTTTCGAGCTGATAGGCGATGCCGTTGTCATGGCTCGGACATGAAAACAGCGGCGCTGGGATGGCGCCGCTGGTTCATGGTCGATGGGCTCCTGAGAAGCGGACGGCTTACGCCGCCTCGCTCTCCGACCGGCGCGCATGCTTCTTGCGCTCGTGCGGGTCCAGGTAGCGCTTGCGCAGGCGGATGGCGGCGGGGGTGACTTCCACCAGCTCGTCATCCTCGATGTAGGCGATCGCCTGCTCCAGGCTCATCCGGCGCGGCGGCACCAGCAGCAGCGCCTCGTCCTTGCCGGCGGCGCGGATGTTGGTGAGCTTCTTTTCCTTGATCGGGTTCACGTCGAGGTCGTTGTCCCGCGAATGCTCGCCGAGGATCAGGCCGACATAGACCTTCACGCCCGGATCGACGAACAGCGTGCCACGCTCCTGCAGCGAGAACAGCGAATACTGGATCGCCTCGCCATCGGAGTTCGAGATCAGGGAGCCGTTGCGGCGCCCCTCGATCGGCCCGGCCCACGGCTCATAACCCGCAAAGATGCGGTTCATGATGCCGGTGCCGCGCGTGTCGGTCAGGAATTCGCCGTGGTAGCCGATCAGGCCGCGCGACGGGATGTGGAAGGTCAGGCGCTGCTTGCCGCCGCCCGACGGCCGCATGTCCTGCATCTGGCCCTTCCGCAGGGACAGCTTCTGCACGACGACGCCTGAGTATTCCTCGTCCACGTCGACCAGGCATTCCTCGAACGGCTCTTCCTTCTCGCCGGTCTCCGGATTTTCCCGCGTCAGCACGCGCGGGCGGCCGATGGTCAGCTCGAAGCCCTCGCGGCGCATCTGCTCGATCAGCACGCCGAGCTGCAATTCGCCGCGGCCGGCGACCTCGAAGGCGTCGACTTCCTCGGACACCTTCACGGTGATGGCGACGTTGCCCTCGGCCTCCTTCATCAGGCGGTCGCGGATCTGGCGCGATGTGACCTTCTTGCCCTCGCGGCCGCCGAGCGGGCCGTCATTGATGCGGAAGGTCATGGCGAGCGTCGGCGGATCGACCGGAATGGCCGGCAGCGGCTCGGCGACCGACGGGTCGCAGATGGTGTCCGGGATCGTGCCGTTGCCCAGGCCCGCGATCGCGATGATGTCGCCGGCATAGGCGGTGTCGACCACCACGCGGTCCAGGCCGCTGAAGGTCATCAGCTTGGTCAGGCGGCCGGTCTCCACCACGGAGCCGTCGCGGCGCAGCACCTTCACCGGCATGTTGAGCCGGGCGGTGCCCTGCTCGATGCGGCCGGTCAGGATGCGGCCGAGGAAGTTGTCGGCCTCCAGGATCGCCGCGTTCATCGCGAAGGGCAGGCTGGGGTCGAGGCCGGGCGCCGGCACATGCTTCAGGATCAGGTCGAACAGCGCGGACAGGTCCTTCTTCGGGCCGTCCATCGTCTCGTCGGCCCAGCCCTGGCGGCCGGAGGCGAACAGCATCGGGAAGTCGAGCTGGTTGTCATCCGCGCCCAGCGCCGCGAACAGGTCGAACATCTCGTTGTGGACTTCGTCCGGGCGCGCGTCCTGGCGGTCCACCTTGTTGACGACGACCATCGGGCGGATGCCGCGGGCGAGCGCCTTGGTCAGCACGAACTTGGTCTGCGGCAGCACGCCCTCGGCGGCGTCCACCAGCACCACGGCGCCATCGACCATGGAGAGGATGCGCTCGACCTCGCCGCCGAAATCGGCGTGGCCGGGGGTATCGACGATGTTGATCTTCACGCCCTTCCATTCTACCGCGGTGGACTTGGCGAGGATGGTGATGCCGCGTTCACGCTCCAGGTCGTTGCGGTCCATCGCCCGCTCGGCGACCTGCTGGTTGGCGCGAAAGGCGCCGGCCTGCTTCAGGAGGTTGTCGACAAGCGTGGTCTTGCCGTGGTCGACGTGGGCGATGATCGCGACGTTGCGAAGTTCCATGGGGTAATCCGGATCCGGGCAAAGAGTTTAGCGAAGGATCCCAACAGAGACCTTCGCGCCGACCCCCGCCGCCCCGGGAATGACCGTGAGGTCATCCAGGCACTTCGCTGGGCCATTGGCATTGATGCGGCGCACACATAAGGGTGCGGACGCCAAAAAGCGAGCAAGAACCGCATGACCGGCCCCGTCATGCGGCAGGAGGCAGCCCTGCCGGCACGGCAGGGCTCCGTCCGAGGGAGCTCAGCGCAGGCTGGGCGCGGGCATCGGCCCTGGCGTGAACATCGGCGCCGGCGCCGGCCCGATCACGCGCGGCGCGCCGCCGCCCATGGTTTCGCCGGGATCCACCGGTGCCGTGCCGCCAGCGCCCATGTCGTCCGTCTTGGAGCGCGGCATGTCGGACGCCATCGGCGCCGGCTGCCGCAGCCGGTCCATCGCCTGATCGATGTGGCGATACGCTGCGGCGCGATCACGCCGGTCCACCGCCTGGCGTGCCGCCGAGATCTCCCCGACTGCGCCACCCTGTGCAGGCTCGCCGGCACGGGTGGCGATGACGGAGCGGGTCAGGACGCGGGTTTCGGCCTGCTCCAGGTATTCCCGCGCCCGGCCGGCATTGCTGGCCGCCACGGCTTCCCGTGCCAGGCGCAGGAGCGATTCGGCTCCGTCGCGGTCGGCGCTGTAGGCCGGCTGCGCCTGGGCCTCCCGTGGCAGCAGGGCGGGGCTGGCCAGCACCGGCAGGGCGGCGGCCAGCAACAGGGCGTGGCGTAGGCGCATGGCGGGTCCTCCGGTTCAAGCCCCCTCAACGCCCTGCACCCGCCATGGTTTCAGGAACGTGGCGTCAGGCGGCGACCAGCGCCTTCAGGTCGGCCTGGGGGCGGGCGCCGAAATGGCTGATCGCCTCCGCCGCGGCGACGGAGCCCCAGCGGCCGCATTCCGCCATCGGCTTGCCCTGCGCCAGGGCTGCCAGGAAGCCCGCGGCATAGGCGTCGCCGGCGCCGGTGGTGTCCACCACCTGCGTCGGCACCGCGGCCACGGGCCAGGATTCGCCGCCGGCCACCACCAGGCTGCCCTTTTCGGACCGCGTGATGGCGGACAGCGCGACCTCGGTCCGGACCTGCGCCACGGCCGCGTCGAAATCCTCGGTCTCGTACAGCGACAGCAGCTCGGCCTCGTTGGCGAACAGGATGTCGGCCTCGCCCTGGACGAAGGCGCGAAAGGCGGCGCGGTGGCGGCCGACGCAAAACGGGTCGGACAGCGTCAGCGCCACCTTGCGCCCGGCAGCGTGGGCCGCCTTCGCCGCCTTGTAGAACGCGGCCTGGGCAGCGGGCGGGTCGAACAGGTAGCCCTCCAGGTAGGTGACGGCTGCGCTGGCAACCTCCGCCTCGTCCACGTCGTCCGGCCCGAAGGTGACGCAGGCGCCAAGGAAGGTGTTCATGGTGCGCTGGCCGTCCGGCGTCACCAGGATCAGGCAGCGCGCCGTGGGGGCGCCGCCTTCCAGCGGTGCGGTCGGGAAGCGCACGCCGGCGGCGCGGATGTCGTGCGCGAAGACCCGGCCCAGCTCATCCGCCGCGACCTTGCCGAGGAAGCCGACACGGGCGCCGAGGGCTGCCGCCACCGCGCAGGTATTGGCGCCCGATCCGCCGCTGCCCTCGATGCCCGGGCCCATGGCGGCGTAGATGCGTTCCGCCGACGCCGTGTCGATCAGCGCCATGCCGCCCTTGGCCATGCCCTGCGCGGCCAGGAAGCCGTCCTCGGCGCGGGCCAGCACGTCCACGATGGCATTGCCGATGCCGAGGAGATCGAGGCTGGAGCCAGATGGGGAGCCAGATGGGGAGGAAGTCATGCGATGCGGGCCTTGCTGCGTTTCGGCGCGGAAAGTGCCGGAAGGACGTCAGCACCGCTACCCCATCTGACGGTTGGGCGAGCCTGCTTGGCCGGCACCCTTGGCCGGCCCATCTGCCGGCACATGCTGAATGCCCTGCTGCTGGCCCTGCGCCAGATCCCCGACCCGGCCTTCCGCCGGCCCCTGCTGCTCGGTGCGCTCGGGGCGCTGCTGGGGCTGGTCGGGCTGGCGCTGCTGTCCGGCTGGGCGCTCGGCGCCGTGGCCGGCGGCGAGGGGTGGTTCGCCACCGCCGCCGCGGCGGCCGGCGCCGTGCTGGTCGTGGTGGCCGCCTACTGGCTGTTCATCCCGCTGCTGCTGGCGGTGTCCGGCATCTTCCTGGACGGCGTGGCGGAAGCGGTGGAGCGGCGCCACTACCCGACCCTGCCACCTCCCAGCGGCGCCAGCACCGTGACCCAGGCCTGGAGTGCCGCGATCCTGGCGGCGAAGATGGTCGGGCTGACGCTGATCCTGCTGCCGCTGTCGCTATTGCTGCCGATCATCGGCGTGCTCGGGCTTTGGGCCGTGGCGGCGATCGGGCTGGGCGAGGGGCTGTTCGAAGGTGTCGCCCTGCGCCGCATGGGCCGCGACGCGGCGGAAGCGCTGCGCCAGCGCCGCCGTGGCGAGATCTGGACTCTGGGCGGCGCGCTTGCGCTGCTGGCGGCGGTGCCGGTGCTGAACCTGCTGGTGCCGGTGCTTGGCACGGCGGCGATGACGCACCTGCTGAATCGCCCCAGAAGGGCCGGTTGAACACCGGTCCCGGAACCTTCCGCCCTGCATTTCCTGACCTTTGGGAAAGCCCGATTCAGCGAAACGCATCCCGTGCGCCGTTGTCCCCTCGCCCACGCATGTGTTAGCCGATGCAGCCGGACGGGGCGCCACGCCGCCCGCCATGCGTTGCAGGGGCGCATGGACCGTTGCAGGGGGCTTTGAAGGGGGACGATGATGAATGTCTTCGGCCGTCGCCGCGAAGAACGACCCGACGCGCCCAACGCGGAACCTCAGCCCGATCCTCGCCACGAGCCCGGCTCGGACGCCAGATCCGTCATCGTGCCCACCAGCCGCGACCCCGATCCCGGCGCCACCTTTCTCCGACCCACCAGGGATGCCTCCACCATGAGCCTCGCCCCGAAGCCGCCAACGCCGACCATGCCGACGCCGCCCGCCGGCACCGCCATCCCGCCGCGGCCGCCCCAGATGGGGGGCCAGATGGGCGGTCCCATGGGCAACCCGATGGGCAACCCCCAGGGCCCGATGCCCGGCGCGCCGACCATGCCGACGCCGCGCCCCGCTGCGCCGGAGCGTCGCACCCTGGTCGTCGGCCGCGGCATCAGCCTGCAGGGCACGGTGGCCGATGCCGAGCGCCTGGTGGTGGAAGGCACGGTCGAGAGCCAGATGATCCAGGCGACGGAGCTCTCCATCAGCCAGACAGGCGTCTTCAAGGGCGAGGTCCAGGTGGAGGACGCCGAGATCGCCGGCACCTTCGACGGCACCCTGACCGCGCGTGGCCAGCTTGTCATCCGCGGCACCGGCCGCGTCATCGGCGTCGCGCGCTGCCGCCGCCTGATGGTCGAGGATGGCGGCCAGATCTCGGGCAAGATGGAGATGCTGGGCGACGCCCAGGTCGCCCCTGGCCCGGCGCCGCGCGCCTACGCCGAGGGCTGATGCGGCCGCGCGGCGCCCGGCACCCTGCCGGCGCCGCCTGCTGCACCACCGCATGCGCTTCCGCGCCCTCCTGCTGCCGCTGAGCCTGCTGGCCGCCTGCGCGACGCAGGACCCGGCTGATCCGGCGCTTCTGCTGCAGGAGGCGCTGGCCTCACACCAGGCCAGCCTGTCCGGCATCTCGCCGCACCCCGCGGC
Organism: Falsiroseomonas sp. HC035; assembly: GCF_050563525.1. Taxonomy (NCBI): domain Bacteria; kingdom Pseudomonadati; phylum Pseudomonadota; class Alphaproteobacteria; order Acetobacterales; family Roseomonadaceae; genus Falsiroseomonas; species Falsiroseomonas sp. HC035. The sequence continues at coordinate 525,814 of NZ_JBNXUN010000002.1, read as the reverse complement.
GGCGGGTGGAGAGGGTTCGGCGGCGCGACCTGCGGCGGCGGGACATCCGCCCGTCGCACAGTTGGGCGGCAGCCTGCCCGCCATGGCCGGCCAGGTTGTCGGCCACGGCCCCGCCGCCGTGACGTCCTGGTTCGGCGAACCGCGGCTGCGGCGGGAGGAAGGCAGTGCCGAGATCTGGCACTACCAGGCGGAGCAATGCCACCTGGACCTGGTGTTATACCGCGACGAGGCACCCGGCGGCGGCCTGCGAGTCGCCTTCGCGGCGGCCCGTGCCGTCGGCACGGCGCGGCGTGGCGAGACCGCCTGCCTGCGGGACATCGCCCGCGGCGGCGCGCCCGCCACCTAAAGATACCGCCCGCGTTCCAGGATCTCCCGCGTGTAGTCGCGGTAGCTCATGCCCAGCTCCTCGGCCCGCGCCAGGCGGCGCAGCACGATCTCCCGGCCCGGATTTTTCCAGGCGGCCTTGTGGGCGCGGCGCCAACAATGCAGCCGCCAGCCTTCCTCCGGGTCCGGGTTTTCCAGCGGCGGGCCGCCATTGTGGCCGGGCGGGGCGCTCATGCCGCACCGGGAGCATCGGGTGCCGAGGGCCGGCGTCGTGGGAAGGACATGCAGCCTCCGCGGTCAATCCACGGAAACTATGATAGACAGAAATCCATCATGCAAGACGAAGCCGAAGCGCCCGATGCCGCCGCCGCCCGTCTCGCCGCACGCCTGCGGGCGGAACGGGAGGCGCGCGGCTGGACCATCGCCGAGCTGGCCGAACGCTCCGGCGTCTCCCGTGCCATGATCTCCAAGGTGGAACGCGCGGAGGCCAGCCCCACCGCCGCCCTGCTCGGCCGCCTGTCCGGCCCCTTCGGCCTCACCCTTTCGGCGCTGCTGGCCCGCGCCGAGGCGGCGCCCGGTGGTGGCGTCGTCGCGCGGCGTGCCGACCAGGCGCTGTGGCGCGACCCCGGCTCCGGTTATCTGCGGCGCATGGTCTCGCCGCCTGGCGCGGAGCCGGAGGTGGTGCGGGTGGAACTGCCGCCGGCGGCGCGGGTGCCCTACCCGGCAGCCTCCTACGCGCTGCTGCGCGGGCAGTGCATCTGGCTGCTGGAGGGGGCGCTGCGGTTCCATGAGGGCGCGGTGACGCATGACCTGGCACCGGGCGACTGCCTTGCGCTCGGCCCTCCCGCGGATTGCCTGTACGAAAACCCCTCCGCGACGCAGGCCTGCCACTACCTGGTGGTGGTGGCGCGGCGCTGAGTTGGCGGCCAGGATGGGCGGGATGGTGTATTCTTCTCCATGATGTCCGCCTGGCTCGATGCCTTCGTGCCGGTCTTCGGCCTGCTCGGCCTCGGCGCGCTGCTGCGGCAGAAGCTGCTGCGCGACGATGCGGTCTGGGCCGGAATCGAGAAGCTGGTCTTCTGGGTGCTGCTGCCCAGCCTGATCGTCAACGCCCTGTCCGGGATGCGGCTGGCGGATCTGCCGGTGGGTGGGCTGGCCGGGGCGATCTGGGGCGCGCTGCTGGCCGGCACCGCGGTATCGCTGTTGCTGGCCCGCGCGCTCGGCGCCGGGCATCCGGCGATGACCTCCATCCTGCAGGGAGGCATCCGCTTCAACAACCTGATGGGCTTCGCCATCGCTGGCGCGATCTGGGGTCCGGCCGGCATCGCGCTGTGCGCCATCTGCACTGGGCTGATCGTGCCAATGGTGCAGACCATCTCCACCATCGCCTTCGCCATGGGGGCCGCGGGGCGCATCCGCCCGCTGCGGCTGCTGCGCCAGGTGCTGCTGAACCCGCTCATCATCGCCTGCGCGCTCGGCTTCGCGGTATCGCTGGCGGGCGGGCTGCCGGCTGGGCTGTCGCCGATGGTGCGCGCACTGGGCCAGGCCTCGGTGGCGCTCGGACTGCTGTGCGTCGGCGCGGCGCTGACCTTGCGCGGCCTCGGCGACCGGCCGCTGGTGCAACTGGCGACGGCGGTGCTGAAGCTGGTGCTGATGCCGCTGGCAACGCTGGGAATCGCGCTGGCGGTGGGGCTGGGCCCGCTGCCCACCGCCATCTGCGTGATGCTGATGGCGCTGCCCACCGCGGCGACGAGCTATGTGATGGCACGTGCCATGGGCGGCGATGCGCCGCTGATGGCCTCCATCACCACCAGCGAGCACGTGCTGTCCGTGCTGACCTTGCCGATCTGGGTGTGGTTCCTCGGTAACCGGATGTAGCGGCTACCGCCGCGGCAGGAAGCCGACAATCTCCTCCGCCCGCGCGCAGATCGGCGCGGCGATCGCCTCCGCCCGGTCGGCGCCGAGTCTAAGCTGCGCATCCAGGGCCGCGGGGTCGTCCAGCAGCCGCGACATCTCGCGGCGGATCGGGTCGAGGTGGCCGATCAGGGCGGCCACCAGGACTTCCTTGAAGGCGCCGAAGCCCTTGCCGCTATGTTCCCGCAGCACGTTCTCCGGCAACGTGCCGGTGATGGCGGCGAGGATGCCGACCAGGTTGCGCGCCTCCGCCCGTCCCTCCAGGCCCGAGACATGCTCCGGCAGCGGCTCCGCATCCGTCCTCGCCTTGCGGATCTTCAGGGCGATGGTGTCGTGGTCGTCGGTCAGGTTGATGCGCGACTGGTCGGAAGCATCCGACTTCGACATCTTCTTCGTGCCGTCGCGCAGCGACATCACCCGCGCGGCGACGCCCTGGATCAGCGGCTCGATCTTCGGGAAGAAATCGACTTCGTAGTCGTGGTTGAACTTCTGGGCGATGTCGTTGGCCAGTTCCAGGTGCTGGCGCTGGTCGTCGCCGACCGGCACCTGGGTCGCGTGGTAGGTCAGGATGTCGGCGGCCATCAGGTTCGGATAGACGTACAGCCCGGCACTGGCGGCCTCCCGGTCCTTGCCCGCCTTGTCCTTGAACTGCGTCATCCGGTTCAGCCAGCCCAGCCTGGCCACGCAGTTGAAGATCCAGGCCAGCCGCGCATGGGCATGGACATGGGACTGGATGAACAGCGTGCAGCGGTTCGGATCCAGCCCGCAGGCAATCAGCGCCGCCGCCATCTCCCGTGTCTGCCGGGCCAGTTCCTTCGGGTCCTGCCAGACCGTGATGGCGTGCAGGTCGACGACGCAGAAGATCGTTTCATGCGTGTCCTGCATCGGCACCCAGTTGCGGATGGCGCCGAGGTAGTTGCCGAGGGTCGGCACGCCGGAGGGCTGGATGCCGGAGAAGACGCGGGTCATCGGGTCAGGCCAATCTGCAAGGTCCGGCACCCTTGTGCCGGGACCGTCGGCGACGTCAAGGCGGCGCGCCCTTTCCCTTCGCGCAACGCTGCGACATACCTGCGCCACGCTTGCGCTGTAGTATGCCGCCCGGCTGGTTCCTCCGCCGGCCGAACCCGTCGCTCCTCTCGTCCTGGACCCGCCCGTGACCCCTCCCCTCCCGACCGATCCCATCGTCCCTGTGATCCTGTGCGGCGGCACCGGCAGCCGCCTCTGGCCGCTGTCGCGGGAGGGGTATCCGAAGCAGTTCTGGCCCCTGGTCCCAGGTGCCGATGTATCGCGGACCATGCTGCAGGACGCCGCCGAGCGCGCCCGCGGTCCCGGCTTCGCCCCGCCCGTGGTGGTGAGCGGGGAGGCGCATCGCTTCCTGGTGGCCGAGCAGCTGCGCGAGGCCGGCATCGCCGATCCGCGCATCATCCTTGAGCCGGAGGCGCGCAACAGCGCCGCTGCCATCGCCGCCGCCGCCGTGCTGGTGGGCGAGGAACAGCCGGATGCCGTGCTGTGGATCATGGCCGCCGACGCCGCCGTGCAGGACGTGCAGGCGCTGCTGCGCGCGCTGGCCGTCGCCGCCGCGGCCGCCCGCACTGGCCGCATCGCCACCTTCGGCATCCGTCCGACCGCGCCCGAGACCGGCTATGGCTACATCGAGGCCGGTGGTCCGCTGGCCGGTGCCGAGGGCGCACGGGAGATCGCCCGCTTCGTCGAAAAGCCGGATGCGGCCACCGCCGCGGCCTTCCTCGCCGGCGGCCGGCACCTGTGGAACAGCGGCATGTTCGTCGCCACCGCCGGCACGCTTCTGGCGGAATTGCAGGCGCATGCGCCCGAGGTGCTTGCGGCGGCCCGCGCCGCGGTGGCGGAGGGCACACGCGACCTCGGCTTCGTCCGCCTCGGGGCCGGTTTCGCCGCCGCGCCGTCGGTATCGATCGACACGGCGGTGATGGAACGCACCGGCCTGGCCGCCGTGGTGCCCTGCGAGCCCGGCTGGTCCGATGTCGGCAGCTGGTCCTCGCTATGGGAGATCGCGCCGAAGGACGCCGAGGGCAACGCGACCACCGGCCCCACCGCGCTGCTCGGCGCGCGGCGCTGCTACGTGCGGTCGGAAGGGATCCTGACCGCGGTGGTCGGGCTGGATGACGTGGTGCTGGTGGTGACGGACGATGCGGTGCTGGCCTGCCACCGCGACCGCGCGCAGGACGTCAAGAAGATGGTGGAGCAGCTGAAGGCGGCGCGCCGCAAGGAGGCGACCGAACACCGCCGCGTCTACCGCCCCTGGGGCGCCTACGAAGGCGTGGCGCTGGGCGAGCGGTTCCAGGTGAAGCGGATCACGGTGCGGCCGGGCAGCAAGCTGAGCCTGCAGAAGCACTACCACCGGGCGGAGCATTGGGTGGTGGTGGCTGGCACCGCGATCGTCGAGCGCGATGGCGAGCGCATTCTGCTGCGGGAGAACGAGAGCGTGTACCTGCCGCTCGGCTGCGTGCACCGGCTGGAGAACCCCGGCATGATCCCGCTGACCCTGATCGAGGTGCAGTCCGGGTCGTACCTCGGGGAGGACGACATCGTCCGCCTGGAGGATACCTACGGCCGCGCCTGACACGGGCGTGAGGCGGCGTGCGTCTGGCGGCTGGCGCGGGGCGACCCAGATGACGCGCATGACCCGACGCACACCCCGACGCTCCCTGGGCCTCGCGCTCGCCCTGCTGCCCCTGCTGGGACTGGCCCCCGCCCGCGCGCAGGAGGGGGAGGTGGTCCGCTCGGAACGCGAAAGCTTCCGGCTGACCACCTTCGCCACTGGCCTGGAACGGCCCTGGGGCGCGGCATTGCTGCCGGATGGCAGGCTGCTGGTGACGGAACGCGTCGGCCGGCTGCGCCTGGTCGGGCGCGATGGCGCCGTCTCCGCGCCGCTGCGCGGCGTGCCGGATGTGGAGGCGGCGAGCCAGGGCGGGCTGCTGGACGTCGCCACAGCACCGGAGTTCGACCGGACGCGGGAGGTGTTCCTCTGCCAGGCCATGCTGGTGCAGGGCGGCGCGCTGACCCGGCTGGTGCGCGCACGCCTGTCCGCGGACGGCACGGCGCTGGAGGCGGTGACGCCGCTGCTGGACGCGACGCCGGCGCAATCCTCCGGCCGCCAGCACTATGGCTGCCGCATCGCCTTCGGCCCGGATGGCCGGGTTTTCCTGTCCACCGGCGACCGCAACGTGGATCGCATGCGCGCCCAGCGGCTGGACGACCTCGCCGGCAAGATCTTACGAGTTGACCGCGAGGGAAGGCCGCAGCAGGACAATCCCTTTGCTGGGCAGGCCGGCGCGCGGGCTGAAGTGTTCTCCTACGGGCACCGGCATCCGCAAGGCTTGGCCTTCAATCCCTGGACCGGCAGCCTGTGGTCCTCCGAGTACGGGCCGCGCGGAGGCGATGAGATCAACATCGTCCGCCCAGGCGCCAATTACGGCTGGCCAGTCGTGACGCATGGCGTGAACTACAGCGGCACCCAGATCAGCGACCGGCAATCGGCACCCGGCATGGTGGACCCCATCCATGTCTGGACCCCGGTGGTCAGCCCCTCCGGCATCGCCTTCTACAATGGCCAGGCGTTTCCCGGCTGGCAGCGCAGCCTGTTCGTCGCCGCGCTGAACGCGCCGGGTCTGGTGCGGCTGACGACGGAGGGCGACCGCGTGGTGGCCGAGGAACGCCTGCTGTTCGACCGCCGCATCCGCATGCGGGACGTGCTGGTGGCGCAGGATGGCGCGGTGCTGGTGCTGACCGACGAGGCCAGCGGCCGCATCCTGCGGCTGGCACCCCCCTGAGCCGTCTTCTCCGGTCGGGGGAGATGGTTGGGTGAGGGGGGGGGGCTCGCGACGCACTCCGCCTCGTACCGGGGGCGTCGTTGCCGGGCAGTATCAATGATCGTAGTGCAGCCGCAGTTCGTGCCGGCCATCCGGCAGCACGATCTCCGCCACCCGGTCCGCCGACCGGCGCAGCAGCATGGCGGCGAGGCGGGCGGCGAGCGCGGCATCCTCCGCCGCCTCCAGGCTGGGCGGTGTGCCATCGGCGGGCAGCAGCGGCTCGCCCGGCCAGCGCAGCACGGCGTCGAGGTTGAATTCGTCGAAGCGGGCCGAAAGCTCCAGCGTCCCGCGCGGGGCAAGGACCCCGGGCAGGGCGGCGGCGACTTCCTCCAGCGCCGCCTCCAGCCGCGCCACCACCTCCGCCCGTGCACCCCACTCGGCGCCGGATTGGCGGGCGAAGGCCTGCAACGCCTCCGCGCCATCCGCCGGCTGCCAGGACAGGCGGCGCTGGCGGGCGGTGCCGATGCGGAAGGCGGCGACCAGCAGCAGCGCCGCCACCATCGCCAGTACGAGGGATGAGGAAACCAGCAGCCGGAGTCCCGCCGGCATGCTGGAGAAGATCTGCGGCGCCGCGTCGTAGGACAGTCCGATGACCAGCGCCGCGCCCACCACCAGCGTGCGCCGCGCATCCATCAGCCGCTGCGTGACGATGCCCATGCCGGTGGCGACGATGAAGGCGGCGGCGAAGAACAGCGCCGCGCCCAGCACGCCGTGCGGCACCGCCAACACCACCGCCGCCGAGCCCGGCACCAGCGCGAGGCCGATCCACAGCGCCCCCACCGCCAGCGCGACCCGCCGCGCCGCGACGCCGGTCGCGATCGAAAGCCCGACGCTCGCCGTGTAGCTGTTGGTCCCCGGCAGGCCGAGCCCGCCAGCGATGAAGGTGCCGATCCCATCCGCCAGCGCCCCGGCCCGCATCGGCCCGAAATCCGGGCGGCGCCAGGCCGGGTCGTTCGCCCGCTGGCAGGCCACGACATCGCCGCAGACCCGCACCAGGCAGGCCAGCGCCCCAATCGCGAAGCCCGGCACCAGCGCCCATTCCAGGCTCGGCACTGCCAGCGGCCAGGCTGGTAGCTGCCAGGCCACCGGCACGGGCAGCAGTGTCCCGCCCGCCAGCATCACCCGCCCCGCATGCAAGCAGAAACCCAGCACCAGCCCGGCCAGCACCGCCACCGGCCGCAGCCGCGGCCCGCCCCAGACGCTGAGGCCGATGATGACCGCCAGCGCGACGGCTGTCGCCGGCCGGTCATCCGTGCCGCGGTCCAGCCCCGGCCCGAAGCCGAGCATCAGCCGCAGCGCCAGCAGGCCGAGCCCGATGCCAATCATCAGCACCACCAGGCCCACCAGCTCCGTCGGCAGCCAGGGCCGCAGGCGGCGCACGGCGAAGGACAACAGGATCTGCGTCGCCCCCGCCACCATGGTCAGTGCCGAAACGGCCGCGATGCCGCCCTGCTGCGCGGCGATGAAGCTGGGCGGCAGGTAGATGGCGGTGAACACCGCCGGCAGCAGGTAGCCGGAGCCGATGCCATGCCGGCCCCAGGCCTGCAGCAGCGTGGCGATGCCGAGCGCCAGCATGGCCAGCGACAGGTAGCCGGAGACCGTCGCGCCATCGACGCCCGCCGTGTCGGCGACCAGCAGCGGAAAAACCAGCGTGACGGAGCCGAGCCCGACATGCTGCAACGCCGCCGGCCACAGCACGCCGGGCGGCGGCGCACTGTGCAGGGGCCAGCGCGGGCCGGCGGTCGTTTCGATGCTCATTGTATCCTGCACGCGCCGGTTGCGAACTGCATGCCGCAATGTGCCGGCTTACGCCAGGGGAGAACCGTCCCGTTTCAGAACCTCGCCCGCCAGGTACAGGCTGCCGCAGATCAGCACCCGGGCGGGCGGGCCCTCCCGTGGCAGCGCCGCCAGGGCCTGTTCCACCGTGCCGCCGGCCCGCGCCGCGCCGCCGCTGGCGGCGACGATGCCCTCGACCGGCATCGCCAGATGCTGCCCCGGCTCCGCCACCGCCCAGAGGCTGGTCGCGGCCGGGATGATCGGGGCGAGGAATTGCGGCACCTGCTTGCCGGCCTTCATGCCGACCAGCACATGCAGCGGCCGGTCGCCGAAATTCTCCCGGATGTGCCGACCGACCGCAACGCCGGCCCCGGCATTGTGGCCGCCATCCAGCCACAGCTCCCACCCCGCCGGCAGCATCCCCGCGAGGCGCCCGCCGAGGCGCTGCATGCGGGCCGGCCACTTCGCCTGGGCGATGCCGGCGCGGATCGCGGCCTCCGTCAGCCAGGCGGGATTCCAGGCGCGCAGCGCCGCGATGGCGATGCCGGCATTGTCGGATTGGTGCGGTCCGGCGAGCCCCGGCGGCGGCAGGGCGATACTTCCGGCCGCGTCGCGGTAGGTCAGCGTGCCGTCCGCATGCCGCGCCACGTCCCAGTCCCGGCCGCGCGCCAGCAACCTCGCGCCCTGGGCGGCTGCCTCCGCGGCGATAACGGAAAGCGCCTCCGGCGGCTGCGCACCGGTGGCGCAGGTCACGCCGGGCTTGATGATGCCGGCCTTCTCGCCGGCGATTCCGGCCAGCGAATCCCCCAGGAAATCCATGTGGTCCATGGAGATGCTGGCGATCGCGGTCGCCACCGGCCGGTCCACCACGTTGGTCGCGTCGAACCGCCCCCCAAGCCCAACCTCCAGCACCAGCAGGTCCGCCGGAACGCTGGCGAACAGGTGCAGCGCGACGGCGGTGGTGACCTCGAACACCGTGATCGGCGCGCCGGCGTTCACCCGCTCGACATGCTCCAGCGCCGCCGCCAGCGCGTCCTCGGTCACCAGTTCGCCGGCCAGCCGGATGCGCTCATGGAAGCGGACCAGGTGCGGGCTGGTGTAGACATGCACACGCAGCCCGGCGGCTTCCGCGATGGCGCGCAGGAAGGCGCAGGTGCTGCCCTTGCCGTTGGTGCCGGCCACATGGACCACCGGCGGCAGCCGCCGTTCCGGATGATCCAGTGCCGCGAGGCAGCGCTGCAGCCGGCCGAGGCTGAGGTCGATCAGCTTCGGGTGCAGCGCATGCAGCCGGTCGATGATGGCCTCGCTGCGTGAGGTGGTCGTGGTCACGCGGGCTTCACGACCTCGGCTTCCACGGGTTCCGGCGCCGGCAGGGCGACCAGTTCCTCCACCGGCGCCTCCGGCAGCGTTGGCTCCCGCAGGAGGGAAATGGTGCGCGCCAGCGTGTCGCGCATGTCGTGGCGCTTCACCACCATGTCGAGGATGCCGTGCTCCAACAGGTATTCCGCCCGCTGGAACCCCTCCGGCAGCTTCTCCCGCACCGTCTGCTCGATGACGCGGGCGCCGGCGAAGCCGATCAGCGCGTTGGGCTCGGCGATCTGGATGTCGCCCAGCATGGCGAAGCTGGCGGTGACGCCGCCCGTGGTCGGGTCGCACAGCACCACGATGAAGGGCAGCCCGGCCTCCTTGACCATGCGCGTGGCGATCACGGTGCGCGGCATCTGCATCAGGCTGACGGCGCCTTCCTGCATGCGGGCACCGCCCGATGCGGTGAAGACGATCAGCGGGCTGTCCTGCAGCACCGCGAGCTTGGCCGCCGTCACCAGCGCCTCGCCCACCGCGGCACCCATCGACCCCGCCATGAAGCTGAATTCGAAGGCCGCGACCACCGCACGGCGGCCGTGGATGTTGCCCTGCGCCACCAGCACGGCATCATCCATGCCGGCCTTCTGCTGCGCCTCCTTCAACCGGTCCGCGTATTTCCGCTGGTCGCGGAAGCGTAGTGGGTCGGTTGGCACCTTCGGCAATTCGATCCGCGACCAGCCCTCGTCCAGCGTCGCCTTCACCCGGCCGGCGGCGGATAGCCGCATGTGATGGCCGCAATGGGTGCAGACATGCAGGTTTCGCTCCAGGTCGCGGTGGAAGATCATCTGCTCGCAGGCCGGGCATTTGTGCCAGAGGTTGTCCGGCACCTCCCGCGGCTGGCCGAACAGCGCCTTTACCTTCGGCAGCGCCCAGTCGCTGATCCAGTTCATAGGTCCAAACCCTCACGCACCGCCGCAAACCGACCGGAGGTAGGGGCAACAGGGGCCGCGGCGCAAGGGCAGGGCCAAAGCCTCGTCAACCGCATCGATAGACCAGATATATCATGCGCCTGGGAAAAACCCTGCTAGGCTGATGGACAACAAGACGCACCAGGGGGGAAACGCCGCGATGAACCTGCGCGACCTGCGCTACGCGCTCGCCGTCGCGGAGCACCGGCATTTCGGCCGCGCCGCCAAGCTCTGCCACATCAGCCAGCCCACCCTGTCCACCCAGCTCCGCAAGCTGGAGGAGGAACTCGGCGTGGTGCTGTTCGAACGCACCAACAAATCCGTCGCCGCCACCCCCGCCGGCGAAGCCCTTCTCGCCCACGCCCGCACTGCAGTGGACGCCGCGGACGCCATGCTGGCCCTGGCCCAGGCCTCCCGCGACCCACTGCGCGGCCGGCTCCGCCTCGGCATCATCCCGACGCTGGCCCCCTACCTGCTGCCGCTGGTGTTCGGCCCGCTGCGCGACGCGCTGCCCGACCTGGTGGTGGAACCGTGGGAGGACGTCACGACCGCCCTGCTCGACCGCCTGCGCACCCACGACCTCGACGCCGCGCTTCTCGCCACCGCGCCGGAAACACCCGAACTCGAATCCCACGACCTGTTCACCGAACCCTTCCTCGCCGCCCTGCCGCCCGACCACCGCCTGGCCGCACTGGACCGCATCCGGGAGGAAGACCTGGCGCCGGACGTGCTGGTGCTGGCCGACGGACATTGCCTGCGCGACCAGGCGCTGGCCGCCTGCGGCCAACCCGGCCTCCGCGCCGGGGCGCTGCGCGCCTCAAGCCTGGCGACCCTGATGAACATGGTCGCCGCCGGCTACGGCACCACCCTCATCCCCGGCCTCGCCGCCGGAGTGGCCCGCGACGCCGGCATCACCCTCCGCCCCCTGACCAACAACACCGGCCGCCAGATCAACCTGACCTTCCGCACCACCTTCCCCCGCCGCACCACCCTCGACGCCATCACAACCCTCGTCCGCACCCGCCTGAGCCGGTTCGCCGAAGCCGCGGCGGACGGCGCGGTCTAGGGTCGCTGGCGGGGCGTGGTCGGCGCGGGTGGCTCGCGGGGGGCGTCAGCCCCCCGCACCCCCGACCAGGTGGCAGGGCCACCTGGACCGCCAGGACCTTGAACAGGAAGGGAGAGGGGCACGAAGCGACCGCTTGCCCGGCGCGACCGCTGCGCCCCTCTCCCATCCTGTTCATGAATCAAAGGGTTCCAAGGGGCCGCTGCCCCTTGGCAGGTGGGGTGTGGGGAGGGCAGCGCCCTCCCCGCGGGCAGCCCGCGCCACCTCCGCCGCCAAGGCCCCAGGACCACCGCCTTTCCGTTGCGGCTTCCGGTGGACAAGCTCGGGCGGGATGCGCACCGTGGGGGCGATGGTGGCGGTGGGGGTTTGGCATGGCGGCGTATGATCTGGTGGTGCGGGGTGGCACCGTGGCGACGGCGGCGGAGGTGGTGGAGGCCGATATCGGCATCGTTGGCGGCCAGATCGTCGCCCTCGGGCGCGGGCTGGCGGCGGGGCGGGAGGAGGTTTCGGCCAAGGGCATGGTGGTGACGCCGGGCGGGCTGGATCCGCATTGCCATATCGAGGAGCTGGGCCAGGACGGGTCCGTGCATGAGGAGAGTTTCGCCAGTGGGTCGGCGGCGGCGCTGGCGGGCGGGACAACCTCGTTCATCTGTTTTCTTCCGCAGTGGAAGGGCCACAGCATCGCGGACAGTGCGCCGGGGTATGAGGCGCGGGCGAGCCAGTCGCGCTGCGACTATTCCTTCCACCAGATCATCACCGACCCGACGCCGGATGTGTTGCGGCGGGAAATTCCGGCGCTGGTGGCGCGTGGCGTGCGCAGCCTGAAGGTGTTCCTCACTTATGATCCGCTGCGGCTGACGGATCGGGAGTTGATCGAGGTGCTGGCGGTGGCGCGGCGGCACCGGGCTTTCGTCACCATCCATTGCGAGAACTACGAGGCGATCGGCTGGCGGATCGAGGCGCTGTTGCGCGCCGGGCTGACCGACCCCTTGCAGCACGCCTGGTCGCGCCCGCCGGTGGTGGAGCGCGAGGCGACGCATCGCGCGATCGCGCTGGCCGAGCTGGTGGACCAGCCGGTGCAGATTTTTCACGTATCTTGCGAGGAGGCGGCGGAAGAAATCGCGCGGGCGCGGGCGCGGGGCGTGAAGGTGTGGGGTGAGACCTGCCCGCAATATCTGACGCATTCGCATGAGGATTTGCAGGGCCCGGACTTTGCAGGCGCCAAGGCGGTGTGTTCGCCGGCGCTGCGCGAGAAGGGCGAGAATGAGCGGGTCTGGCGACGCATCCTGGATGGCACCCTGGACGTGGTGTCCTCCGACCATTGCGGCTTTTCGTTTGCCACGGCGAAGCGCTCGCCCGGTGGCGGCGGCTATGGGATGGGCAGCGCCGGGTTGCGGCCGGATGGCACGCCGGCCTTCAACGCGATTCCGAACGGCGTGCCGGGCATCGAGACGCGGCTGCCGGTGCTGTTTTCCGAAGGCGTGTCGAAGGGCCGCATCGACCTGCCGCATTTCGTCCGGCTGAGTTCCGCCAATGCGGCGAAGCTGTTCGGGCTGGAGGGTCGCAAGGGCAGCCTGATGCCGGGCGCCGACGCCGATCTGGTGCTGTGGGACCCGGATGCGGAGCGGGTGATCCGCAACGAGGACCTGCACCACGCCATCGACTACACGCCGTGGGAAGGTTTTTCGGTGAAGGGTTTCCCCAGCCTCACCATCGCCGCCGGCCGCGTCGCGGTGCGGGATGGGGAGGTGCTGGCGCAGCCGGGCAGCGGGCGGTTTCTCGCCCGCGGCGCCTATGCGGCGGCGCGTCCGACGGGGCGCGTGGCGGACGGCTTCGACGCGGCCGGAGTCGCCTGAGAATCGGGCGGTCGACGGCGCGAGGGTCGCCTCCCGCCGCTGGCCGCACGAAAATCTGCCGCCTCATGTCACACCCGGCCTGGCTGCCTCGTCCTGTTGGAGAAGCAAAGCCAGGAGCCACGGACATGAAGATCGTCGTCATCGGCGGGACGGCCTGATCGGGTCAAAGACCGTCTCGCAGTTGCGGGCGCGCGGACATGAGGCCATCGCCGCGGCGCCCTCGACCGGCGTGGACGCGGCCAGCGGCGTCGGACTGGAGGCGGCGCTGGACGATGCCGAAATCGTCATCGACCTCTCCAACTCGCCCTCCTTCGAAGCGGAGGCCGCGATGGCGTTCTTCCAGGCCTCCGGCCGCAACCTGATCGCGGCGGAACGCAAGGCGGGCGTCCGGCACCATGTCGCGCTTTCGGTCGTCGGCACCGCCCGGCTGCAGGCCAGCGGCTACTTCCGTGCCAAGCAGGCGCAGGAAGACCTGATCCAGGCATCGGGCGTGCCGCACTCGATCATCCAGTCGACGCAGTTCTTCGAATTCATGGGCGCCATCGCGGGCTCCGCGACGCAGGGGCAGGAGGTGCTGCTGCCATCCGCGCTGATCCAGCCGATCTTCTCGGACGACGTGGCGGAGGCCGTTGCCGATGTCGCGCTTGCCGCCCCGCTGGATGGCCGCATCGAGATCGCGGGCCCCGACCGTGCGCCGCTCGACCGCATGGTGGCGCGGTTCCTGGCTGCCGCGGGCGATGCGCGGGTGGTCCGGACGGATCCGGCGGCGCCCTATTTCGGCCTGGTCCTCGAAGATTCCGAGTTGGTGCCGGCCGGGCCCGCCCGGCTTGGCCGCGCGACGTTCGAGAGCTTCCTGCAGCGCGGCGGGCTCCGGACATGAGCATGCTGAAGCTGTACTACGCGCCGGGCGCCTGCAGCCTGGCGGACCACATCGCGTTGCACGAAGCCGGTGCCGAATTCAGCGTGGAACGCGTCGATCTCCGCACCGGAATGACCGAGCGGGGCACCGACTTCCGCAGCATCAGCGCCAAGCGCTATGTCCCCGCGCTGGTGCTGGAGGATGGCCAGCTGCTGACCGAGAATATCGCGGTGCTGGATTTCCTGGCGGCGCGGTATCCCCGGCTGGCGCCGCCGGGTGCGCTCGGCCGCAGCCGGCTGATCGAGGCGCTGGCCTTCATCTCCACCGAGTTGCATCGCGCCTTCAAGCCGATGTGGCACGGCGGCTCCGAGCGGGAGAGGGCGCGGGCGGCGGCGACGATCTGTGGCCTGCTGACCCTGATGGCCGGCGGCATGCGGGGGACCTGGCTGTTCGGCGACGAACCCACCGTCGCCGACATGTACCTGTTCGTCATGCTGCTCTGGGCCGAGCGCTTCGAGGTGGAGGTTCCCGATGCGATGGCCAGGCTACGACGTGAGATGCGCGATCGTCCGGCCACGCGGCTGGCGATGCGGGCCGAGGGCCTTGGCGCGGAGGAGCGGCTGCTTTCGGGACGACGGGTCGCATGAGTGACGCGGCGGGGGGCGCGGCATGACGCCGGAGGCCGCGGGGCTGTTCGAGGCGCAGCGGCCGCGGCTGCTGCGCCTGGCCTACCGCATGCTCAGCTCCATCTCCGAGGCGCAGGACGTCGTGCAGGATGCATGGCTGCGCTGGCAGGGCACGCGACCGGAGGAGGTGCGGGACGGTCCCGCCTTCCTCAGCCGCATCGTTACGCGCCTTTGCCTCGACGCGATGAAGACAGCCCGTGCCCGGCGCGAGAGCTATGTCGGGAGCTGGCTGCCGGACCCGATGCCGGAGCCGGAGGATGACGACCTGCGGGCGGACAATCTGACCATCACGCTGATGCTGGCGCTGGAACGGCTTTCGCCGCTGGAGCGTGCGGCCTTCCTGCTGCACGACGTGTTCGACACGCCGGCGGACGAGATCGCCGCGACGCTCGGGCGGGATGTCGCCGCGGTACGCCAGCTCGCGTCCCGGGCGCGGCGCAACATCCAGGCGGCGCGCCCGCGCTATCCGGTGGAGCGGGAGGAGGGCGAGCGCATCGCCATGGCCTTCTTCAAGGCGACGCGGACGGGCGATGTGGGAAGCCTCCGCGCCCTTCTCGCCGCGGGGGTCACGATCCGCTCCGATGGCGGCGGCAAGGTCATGTCCTATCCGAACGCCATCATCGGCATCGACCGGGCGCTGCGCCTCTACCAGGGACTGTTCCAGAACTACGGCGATGTGGAGACGCTGCTTCGTGCGGCCTGGATCGATGGATCGCCCGGCTACGTCAGCCTGCACAACGGCACGCTGCAGACCACTGCGCTCGAGATCGAGCATGGCCGGATCACCGCGATCTACATGACGCGCAACCCCGACAAGCTGCGCCACATCCAGGACAGCCTCGGGCGCTGATCGGTGTGCCGTGGCATTGCGGCAGGGCAGCTTCACGGAATGACAACCAATCTTCGCTAATCCAGGGGGGCCGGCGCAGGTCGGCCCCTCCGGAGGCGATGCACCTCGTGACCATTCCGTTCTCGCGGCGAGCCCCCAACGCCCTGCTGCTCGCGACCCAGGCGGCGCCTGAACCGGAGTCCGCGCCGAAGCGCAGGCCTGGCCCGCTGACCGGCTTCGTCGCCGGCCTCGCCCTGGCGGCGACCGGGCTGGCGCTGCTGGGGCCAGGGCCGTTCGGTGCCGCCCAGGCCAATCTGCCGCCGCCCGGCCTGCCGTCCACCGAACAGCTCGACCCGCTGCTGCGCAACGCCGCCGCGCAGGCCAGCCGGGCGGAGGCCGCGGCGCAGCGTGCTGTCGCGGCGACCGAGCGTGTCGCGACGCTGGTCGCGGAGCGTGGCCCGCCGGGCGAGCGGTTCCTGGTCGCGGCGCTGCTGCTGCGCGCCAGCATCGCCACGCCGCGGCCGTGGCTGCGCGAATACCAGGCGATGGCAGCCCTCGCCCCGCCCGGCGCGCTGCCACCCTCGCTGGCCGAGGTGCTGGCCAGCCATGCCGCCCGCGGCCTGCCGTCGGAGGCCGAGCTGCGCGAGCGTTTCGCCGTGCTGGCGCCGCAACTGCTGGCCCGCGCGCCGCGGCCGGAGACGATGCTGGACCGGGCCTCGGCCGCGGCGGTGGGGCTGCTGGCCAATCTCGGCCTGGCGGGGCCGGCGCCGGCCGGGCTGCTGGAAGGCGCCATGGACGGCATCCTGGAGCATCTGCGCCGCGGCAACCTGGCCGGTGCGGTGGCCGATGCCGGGGCGCTCGATGCCGCGGTGCAGCCCCTGCTGGCCGGCTGGCTGGCGCAGGCCCGCGCGCGGCTCGCGGTGGAACAGGCGGTGCAGGAAACGCTGCTGCGCGCGCTGGGCCCGCCGCGCGAAGCGATGGCGATCGGAGGTCCGGCATGAAGCCCTTGCGCCGGCTGGTGGCCGGCCTCGCACTGGCGGCGACACTGGCATCGACCGCCGCGGCGCAGACCGGGCTCGCGATGCGGGACCGGCTGGTCGTGATCAGCTCCGGCTCCGCCACCGCGGTGACGCAGATGCTGGCGAGCGGTTTCACCGAGCGCTACGAGGGCGTCACGGCACCGCTGGTCCGCCTGCTGCCGTCCTCGGCTGCGCTCGAATTGTTCTGTGCGGGCCTGGGCGCGCAAACGCCGGATATCGCCATCGTCGTGCGACGCATGGCGCGCAGCATGCTGGACACCTGCCAGGCTAACGGCGTGCGGGACGTGGTGGAACTGCAGCTCGGCCTCGGCGCCGTGGTGCTGGCGGTGCGGCGCGGCGAGCCGACGCCGAACCTGACGACGCGCCAGGTCTGGGAAGCACTGGCGGCGGAGCGTGTGGCGGCGGAAGAGTTCGTGCCGAACCGCACCGCGAACTGGTCCGACCTTGCGCCCACGCTGCCGCAGACGCCGATCCGCCTGCTGATGCCGCCCGCCGGCAACGGCACCACCGGCCTGTTCGAGGACATGGTGCTGGAAGGCGGCTGCCGCGACGTGAAGGCGGTGCGGCTTCTGTTCGAGGCCAGCTACCGCCGTGGCAAATGCATCACGCTTCGCGACGATGGCCGCGTGCGGCTGATGGAGGGCGCGGAGATTCCGGCGGCGCTGCTGGCCAGCCCGCCCGGCACCGTCGGGCTGATTTCCTACGACCAACTTCTGGCCAGCGGCGGCAATTTGGTGGCGCTGGCGCTGGATGGCGTGCTGCCGACGCAGGCTTCGATCTTTGCGCAGGACTACGTCGCGACGCGCACCGTCTACCTCTACGCCAAGCGGCAGCACACGCGGCTGCGGGAAGGCATCGGCGTGGTGCGCGGCATCCGCGAATTCCTGAACGAGGCAATGGCGGAATCCTCCACCGGCCCCGGCGGTGCGCTGTCCGTCACCGGGCTGGTGCCGCTTGGCCCGGCGGAGCGCACGGCGCAGCGCCGGATCGCCGACAACCTGACCGCGATGTCCCGATGACGCGCCCGAGCAAGGAGAGCTTCGCGATGCCCCAACCCCCCGGCCTGCGGCGACTGCTGCTGGCGGCCGCGATGGCGCTGACCTCCGGCGCGTCCCTGGCGCAGACCGCGCCAATGGTGCCACGTACGGTGGTGACGGCGCCATTGCAGGACCTGCCGCATTCCGGTGGTTTCGGCGAACGGGCGGGCGAGATGTGGGGGGAGGTGCTGGACCTGTTCGGGTTCGGCACCGGCTCCGGCCATTTCATGCGTCGCCACGGCGCCCTGCAGCGTGGCCGCGCCAGTCAGGACGACTTCACCTGGCTGATGGACATCTCCGGCTACAAGCTGAAGGAGATCGAAAGCTCCGTCGGGTTGATCCCGACCTTCGGCCTCACCTTCGGTCAGGCGCGGGAGCTGACGGAGGCGGATCGCGATTTCGTCGCACGGATGCTGGACCGGCACGCGGCGCGCAACCCGGGTCCGATCGCGGTGATGCAGCGGACCATCGTGCGCGGCATCCTGGATGCCAGCGAGATCGGCGGCTTCACCGTGGACAAGGTGGATGTGGACCTGTTCCCGCTGCCGCGCGTGAAGTTCGTGCTGACGCCGA
This sequence comes from Falsiroseomonas sp. HC035, assembly GCF_050563525.1. NCBI lineage: Bacteria > Pseudomonadati > Pseudomonadota > Alphaproteobacteria > Acetobacterales > Roseomonadaceae > Falsiroseomonas > Falsiroseomonas sp. HC035. The sequence goes on along the minus strand of NZ_JBNXUN010000002.1, from coordinate 507,736 downwards.
CGGATGCGCCGCTCGGCATCGAGGCCAGCCGCATCCTGCGTGCGATCGACCGGCTGAATGCGCGGGTGCAGGGCATGGCGGTGCAGCAGCCGCAGGGCATGGACCTGCCGACCACGCCGCAGCCGCCGTCGCTGCGCCCAGCGTCATTCTGAAGGATACCCCATGCACGCCACCGACCAGGATGGCCGGTCCCGCTTCGGGGAGCTGGTGAAGTTGCAGATGCAGGGCCGCCGCTTCCTCGACAAGGCGGAGGAACGCCGGCTGCTGGAGGAAGGGCTGACGCGCTACGGCCTGCGGCTGGAGGAGGCGACGGGGCTGCTGCGCGGTGCCGCCGAGCAGGGCGAGATCGCGCTGGAAGGCGAGATCGGCCGGTCCGCCGGGCTGCTGCTGAAGACCCTGGCGGATCGTCGCAACCGCGTGGCGCGCGCCGATTTCGCCAAGGCCGTCGCCTTCTACCGCGCCCGCGCCGGCGCCGGGCTGACGGAGGCGGAGGCCGCGCGGCGGGTGAAGCGGCAGATGGAGGAGCTGGCGCTGGAGCCGAAGCCCTCCGGCGGCCTGATTCGCACGCGGCGCTGGTACCGCTCGATCGGGGCCTGACCACGCGGCACCAGCCCAGGAGGGGCCGGCTTGGAACTTTCGCTGCCACACCAGATCGCTGCCCTGCCCTTCTGGCTGGGCATCCTGCTGACCACCGGGGTTCCGGTGCTGCTGGCGCTTGGCATCGGCCATGTCGTGCATGCGCTGTTCACGCCGGTGGAACTGGCGGCCAACGTGCCGCTCGGCGTGGTGAAGTACGGCTTCGTGGTGGAGATCTACGCCGTCGTCGCGGCGCTTGCGCTGGTCGGTGCCTGGGACACCTACCAGACGGCGCGCGACACCGTGCAGAAGGAGACCGCCGGCCTCTACATGCTGGCGCTGTCGGTCGACAGCTTCGCCGGGCCGGAAGCGGCGCCGCTGCGGGCGGAAATGCGCACGGCGATCCGGATGTATGCCGGCGCGGTGGTGGAGCAGGATTGGCCGGCGATGCAGGCAGGCCATGGTGCCAGCGGCTCCGAGGCTGCCTTCCAGCGCCTGGCGCGCGCCTTCTTCGATGCGGAGGGGGCGACGCCGGGCCAGCAATCCCTGAAGCAGACGACAGGCGACTGGATGGCCCAGGTGGGGGAGGCGCGGGTGGCGCGGCTATCCGTCATGTCCCGCACCCTGGCGGGGCTGATCTGGGCGCTGGTGCTGACGGTATCCGTCGCCACCATCGCCTTCCAGTGGTTCTTCGGCGGCGGTCAGGCGGCGCTGCACTACGCAATGGGCGCGGTGGTGGCGCTGATCGTGGGTTCGGTGCTGCTGGTGGCGGTGAAGCTGGCGTTTCCCTTCGTCGGCGACCCGGCGCTGCTGACGCCGCGGCCCTTCCTCGCGCTGATGGAGGTGACGTGATGCCTCAGTGGTCCGGCCTGGGCCGCGCGTACCGCCAGCGCTGGAAGACGAACAGCGCGATGGCGAAGGCCCAGAAATTCAGCAGCGCCAGCATCCAGGCCAGCAGATGCGCGGCGTAGTGCAGCAGCAGCGCCGTGGCGGTGGCAACCAGCAGCAGCGCGACCAGCGCGCGCAGCCCGGCGATGCCGTGCCACCGGCGCAGTGCCAGGACGGCCGCGGCGGTAAGCAGCAGCAGCGCAACGCCCCCCGGCAGCGCGCCCGGCCCGCCACCGCGGAGCACCATCAGCGCCTGGTCCAGCGTGGCGCGCGCGGGCAGGCCGAAATCCCGCAGCAGCACCGGCAGGCCGATCTGCCACGGACCCTCGGGCGCGAAGATGCGGGCGGGGCGGAAGCTGTCGCCATGCGGCACGGCCAGCAGCAGGGCGACGCCGAGCGCGAGGCCGGCGGCCAGCGCCAGCGCCAGCAGCGGCACGGCCTCGGCATCCGGCGGTGCCAGGGTGGTGGAGCCAAGTCGCGCCAGATGTGCGGCGGCCCAGCCCAGCAGGATGGCGACGACCGCTTCCACCCCGCTCCACACGCTCATCAGGAGGATGCCGGCATCCATCGCCGAAGGCTTAGGGGGATCGGCGGGCCGCGTCCATGGGTTGTGGTTCTTCTGTTGTTTTTCGCGTCATCGGTTTCGGCGCAGCCCGTTGCGGTGCGGACGCCGGATGGCATCTGTACGCTCCGGACGCTGCCGCAGGACCAGCCTGCCGCGTGGGATGCGCGGCTGGAGGAAACCGCGGCCAGGCTGCGCGCCCTGTCCGCGCGCCTGCTGGCCGATGCCGCCGCGATGCGCCTGGCCACGGCGCGGGAGGCGGTGCCGGCCTTCGGCGACTGGGCCTATGACTGGGTGCAGAGCTACATGACCGCCTACCGCGTCCTGGGCCTCGCCGCCCGCGGCCTGGCGGAGGGCGTGGCGGAGGCAGATGCCGCCACCCTGCCGGACCGCATCGCGCTGGCCATGGCGATCCCGGTGCGGGAGGCGTTCCGCCAGCGCGTGCTGGACCCGGCGATCCCGGCGGAGGCGCTGGCGGCGGACCGGCTGCATGTCGCCGTCCTGGTCGATGCCGAATGGCGGCAGGCGGTGGCGGCCATGGCGCGGGACGCTGCGCTGTTGCCACGCGCCGTCACCATCGCCCCTGGCGCCGTCGCCGCCATGCGCGTGGATTTCGCCGCCGCCACCCGCCCCATCGCGCCGTGGCTGGCAGAGGCCGGCCCCGCCGACCCGATGGCGCTGCTGGCGGAGGAAGGCGCCGACAGCGGCATGGTCTTCCTGCGCGCCATGCGGCCGATGGCGGCACGGCTGGGCGCGCTGGCGCTGCGGGTTAGCGAGGCCGGATCGCTCGTCGCCACCGGCGGCGCCTTCGGCTACGCGCTGGCCGGCTCGCCCGGCGTGGCGCTGGGGCTGGCGGGTGGCGTCGGCCTGTCCTGGGGCGTGGACTGGGCGTTCAACCGGGTGGATTCCGCGCTCAACCGGCAGGCCTTCGAGGCGCAGGCCCTGGACGCGATCGACCGCGCCGAGCATCGCCTGGCGGCGCAGGGCGCGGCGGCGGTGGCGGCGGCGCTGGCGGCCCGGCGCGCCGCCTTGCTGCCGGCTGCGACGGGGTGCGGCTGAAATGAGCGTTCCGCGCTTCGATTGGCGTGGCGTGCTGGCGCGCGGCCTGTTCTGCCTGTTCGTGGTCTTCGCGCTCTACAATCCCTCCGGCTATTCCTACCTGCATTGGCTGGCGCAGGGATCCGGATGGTTCTGGCTGAAGCTGGCGGTGGGCACCCTTCTGGCCGTGGTGCTGCTGATGCTGTGGCGCACCACCAGCGGCGTGCTGAAGCGGCCCGGCATCGTGCTGGTCGGGCTGTTCTGCCTCGGCGCGGGGATGAGCTGGTCGCATGTCACGGGGCTGCCGGTGCTGGGCGCGGATTCGCTCCTGGTCTGGGCGCTGCTGAGCCTCGCCGTGCTGTTCACCGCCGGCCTGTCCTACTCCCACCTTGATCACCGCCTGGGCGGCATCACCCATACCGAGGAGATCAAGTGACCCCCGCCCCGCCCGCCAAGGCCGATGCCTTCGTGGTCAGCTGCATCGACCCACGGCTGACCGACGACACCACCTTCCTGATGGCGGCGTTGGGCCGCACCGACCGGTATTCGGAAATGCGCATCGCCGGCGCCGCGCTGGCCGCGGTGGACCCGGCGCGGCCGGCCTGGGGCACCGCGCTGTGGGAGAATCTGGCGGCCTCCCGCCAATTGCACGGCGTGCGCACCGTGGTCTTCGTGAACCACCGGGATTGCGGCGCCATGCATCTGTGGGCCAGGCGCCGCCTGTCGGACGACCCGGCGGAGGAGTTGCGCCAGCATCATGGCGTGCTGGAAGGCGCTGCCGCCGCGGTGCGGGCGCGGCATCCGGACATGTCGGTGGAGATCCGGCTGATGGAGCTGGACGGCACCGCGACCCTGCTGCCCTGCGCCGCCTGCGCCGCGGCTGGCCCCACCACGGGGCCACTGCGCGCGGAGGCGGTGCCGGACCCTGCGGCGGCGCGCTTCGCCGACCTCGCCCGCCTGCGCATCGGCGATGGCGCGCTGGATGCGGCGGCCGAGCGCGCGCTGCTGGTGGAGGGCGTGACCCGGCACGGCCTGACGGCGGAGGTTGCGCGCGCCGCCCTGTCCAGCGCCGCCGCGCAACGCGGCCAGGCGACGGTGGCGGCGGCGGAGCGGGAGGCGCTGGCCTTCCTGCGCAGCCGGGCCGGGCGCGGGGTGCAGGCGGCCCAGGCTTATGTGACCCAGGCGGATGTGGCACAAGCCGCCGCGCTGTACCGCGCCCTGGTCGGCGCCAGCCTGCCGCTGGCGGAGGCCCAGCGCCATATCGCCGGGCTGATCGAGCGCGAGGGGCTGGCGCCACGGCCGGAGGGCCTGCTGCGCTCCACCGCCTGGTTCCAGCGCCTCACCACGCCCCTCACCCCCGGGCCGCCCCCGGCGTGATGCCGAAGGCGGCCCGGAAGGCGGCGCCGAAGGCGGGCGCGCTGGCGTAGCCGACCGCCGCGGCGGCCCGCGCGGGTGTTTCGCCGCTGGCGAGGCGCGCGGCGGCCTCGGCCAGGCGCAGCGTCTGGCGCCAGCGGGCGAAGGACAGGCCGGTCTCGGCGCGGAAGCGGCGCTCCAGGGTGCGCGGGCTGGCACCGGCGAGCGCGGCAAATTCTTCCAGCGTGCGGCTGCTGGAGGGCGCGGCGCGCAACGCGGCGGTCAGGCGGCGCAGGCGCGGGTCGCGCGGTTCGGGCACGCGGAAGGGCAGCGATGGCGCGCGGGCAATCTCGTCCAGGATCAGCGCCGCGAGGTGGCCGCCGCGGCCCGCCGGGTCCCATTCCAGCGGCTCCGCGCAGGCCGCCAGGATCAGCTCCCGCAGCAGGGCGGAGACCGCCAGCACCGTCGTCGCGCCAGGGCCGGCGGCGGCGGCATCGGCGCGCAGGAACAGCGCCCGCATGGCAACGCCGCCCTCCGTCGCCACCTCATGCGGCGCACCGGCCGGCATCCACAGCGCGTGCAGCGGCGGCACGATGAAGCCGGCCTCGTCCGTGGTGATCCGCATGACGCCGCGCGTGGCGTAGAGAAGCTGCGCCCGCCCGTGGGCATGGCGCGGCACCAGCTCCCCTGCCGCATAGTCGCGAGCGAAAGCGGACAGCGGACGGTCCACCGCTTCCTGCGGCAGGTCGGAGCGGATGGGCGGCGGATTCTGGCGGATTGGCGACATGACCTGTCGGGACGTCGTGAAGCCGCCAAGGCTAGCATGCCCGGAGGCGAGGGAAGTACGGTCATGGATGCGGCAACCCGACAGATCTGGTTCGTCAACGCGGCGCATGTCTTCACCCATTACGGGCTGCTGATCCTCGCCACCGCCGTGCTGGCGATGGTGCTCCAGGAACCGGCGATGTTCGGCACCGACTATGGGCCGATCCTGGCACTCGGCACCGGCATGTTCGTGCTGTACGGGCTCGGCAGCCTGCCGATGGGCTGGCTGGCGGAACGCTTCGGACGTCCGGCGATGCTGGCCGGCTTCTTCATCGGCAGCGGCGCCGCCCTGGTGTTCTCCGGGTTTGCGCCAGGGCCGTATTGGCTGGCCGCGGGGCTGGCGCTGATGGGGGCGTTCAGCGCGATCTACCATCCCATCGGCACGGCGATGCTGGTGGATGCGGCGGGGCCGAAGGTGGGCGCGGCGGTTGGCGTCAACGGCGTGTTCGGCAACCTCGGCGTGGCGCTGGCGCCGGTGGTGACGGCCTTCGTCGCGGCCTGGATCGGCTGGCGCTGGGCCTTCGTCATCCCCGGCGTGCTGAGCATCGGCTTCGGGCTGCTGTACCTGCGCGAAGGGCCGGAGGACGTTGCCCGCAACAAGGCCGCGGGCAAGCCGTTCCCCGAGATTCCGCGCGCGGTGGTACGGCGCGCCGTGGTGGTGCTGCTGTCACTCGCCGCCGTGTCCGGCTTCATCTTCAACGCCTTCACCCTGCTGCTGCCGAAGCTGATGGCGGAGCGCCTGGCGCATTCGCCGGATTTGCTGCCGGTGGTGGGACTGCTGGCGTTCCTGGTGACGATCTGCGGCGGGCTGACACAGTTCACCGTGGGCCGGCTGATCGACCGCCACACGCTGAAGCGGGTGTTCCTGCCGTTGGCCTGCATCCAGATGCCCGGCTTTCTCCTGCTGTCGACCTTGCAGGGTTGGATGGTGCTGCCGGTGGCGGGGCTGATGGCCGCGGCGATCTTCGGACAGGTGACGGTGAACGAGACGATGACGGCGCGCTACGTCGCCCCGGCGCTGCGGACGCGGCTGTATTCCATCCGCTTCTTCGTGGGCTTCCTGGGCGCCGCGGCCGCCAGCCCGCTGATCGCCTGGCTGCATGCGACGGCAGGCGGCCTGGGCACGGTGCTGGTGGTGCTGTCGAGCTTTGCCGCCGTCACCTTTGTCTGCGCGCTCGCCTTCCCAGACCGGAAGGAGGAGTTGGCGCCCGAGCTTTGGGTGAAGCCGTTGCCGCCCAACGGGCAGGCCGTGCCGGCGGAGTAGGCGTGTCGGCCACGCCTCAGCCGTTCATGTTCCAGATGTCCCGGTGCCATTTCCACTGCCCGCCATCCTTCTTCCAGATGACGATGTACTTGATCGGGACCGCGCCGCTTTCCGTCCCGACCTCCCCGCGCGCGACCTCGTGGGCGCAGTCGCCGTGGACCTCGACCTCGAAGGGCTGGAGCCGGCAGTGGGTGATGCGGAGGCTTTCAACGGCGGATTTCCAGAAATCCCGGATTCCTTCGAGACCAGAGATGATGTCGCCACCCGGTGGAAGTATCGAGGCATCCTGCGTGTAGACACGGGCAAGTGCATCGAAGTTCTTTTTGCCGCAGACTTCTTCATCGAAGGTGCGGTTCACTTCACGCATTGCAGCCAGTGCGTCCTCATTGTGATGCATCGACCCATCCTTCGCGTCCGGTTACGAGCGGATACACGCTCGCACGGTGCCGGAAAGCGGGTCAACTTCATTTGGACTACGACAAGGAAAAGGCGGCAGCGGCCGGCGTCTCCGCTCAGCAATCCTCCGCCAGCAGCCCCAGCCGGCGCAGCCTGCGGCAGAACTCCAGGCTTTCCGGGTCCAGTTCGGCGGGCGTCGCACCTTCGGAAAGCTGTTCGACCCAGCCAGCCTCCTGCGACGTCAGCGCCACCGGGACGCCGGCCCAGCGCAGGGAGGCGCCCTCGCCACTGGGTTCCGGCACCAGCGCATGCAGCACGCCGGGCGCCAGGCGCAACCTGGTGTCCGCCTGCGGATCGCGCGCGAACAGCCCGCGCCCCAGCATCGCCGGCTGGTCCGCCGCCAACTGGTCCAGCAGCGCCAACGCGGTGCGTTCCAGCGCCGCAGGTTCCGCCAGCTTCGCGGCCAGCGGGGCCGCCAGCGCGGCGAGGCTGCCGGGGCCGTCCGCCAGCCGCCAGGTCGGAAAGGCGGCACGCAAGGCGGGCTCCGATTCCTCCAGCAGGTCCACGGCCATGCGCAGCACGGCGGCGAAGGAGGGTTCCATGAAACCCACGGTGACGTGCAGCGAGGCTTCGCCATCCTGCGTCGCCGCGTCGTGCAGCACGCCGCGCGGCACATACAGCGCATCGCCCGGCCGCAGCGTGATGTTGACCGCCTCCGCCACCGGCTCGATCCCGCCGGGCCAGGGGGTGCGGCGGGTTGGGTTGGGGAAGGGCTGGCCGGGCCAGATGCGCCAGGCCTTCTCGCCCTGCACCTGCAGCACCAGCACGTCATGCGTGTCGTAGTGCATCCGGAAGCCCTGGGCGCCGGGCGGGGTCAGGTAGATGTTGGCCTGCACCGCATGCAGCATCACCTGTTCCAGCCCGCGGCAATAGCGCGCCAGCGGCGGATGCAGCTGGTTGAACTGGGAGACGACGAGGGTGGCGCCGGCATCGAAGCTGGCGAACAGCTTCGGCAGGTCCACGCCGCCATCCTCGAAGGCATAGTCCTCCTCCGGCACCGCGGCGCCGCCCTTGCGGCTGCCATCGGCCATGGACACGCGCGGGCGCGCCGCCGCGTCACTGGCCAGGAAGGCGTCGAGGTCGGCGATGGACAACAGGTGCCGGTATCGGTCCGGGTCCTGCCCGGGGAAGTGACGCCACGCCGTGCCTTCCCGCAGCGCCAGGCCCTCCGCCACCGGCAGGTCGCCGAAGGACAGGCGCCAGGCTTCCTCCGCGAGCGTGGGAGCCGGCGGGGGATGTTGTGGCGACATCAGTAGCCGCGGCGGCCGCGGCCGGGGCTGTCGGACGGGTCGCTGTCGCTGAGGCCGGTGCTGCGGCGGTAGCCACCGCGTCCACGGCCCGGGCCGTCGCTCGGGTCGCTGTCGGTGATGCCGCTGCCGCGGTAGACGCGGCTGCCGCCCCGCCCGCGGCCCGGCGCATCGCCCGGGTCGCTGTCCGAGATGCCGGAAGCGCGGCGCCCGCCGCGGCCATAGCCCGGCGCATCGTTCGGGTCGCTGTCCGAGATGCCGCTGCCGCGATGCCCGCCACGACCATTGCCCGGCGCATCGGACGGATCCGAATCGCTGATGCCGGTGCCGCGCCGCACCTGGACGGGCTGCGGCGCATAGACCACCGGCCCCTGCTGCGGCACGCAGGCGGCGGCGGGCAGCACGCCCACCATGGCCGCAAGGCGCAACACGAAAAGCCGGCGCCGTGTCGGTGGCTTGGCCTGGGGTTCGTCGGTCACCGGCGGGTTTCCTCTGTTTTCCTTCAGCGCATACTGGCGCGGAACTTCATCCTGTTACAGAGGCAGGCGTGGTGGATTTCCAAATATTTCGGATTGGCTGGTGCTTCTCCGCCCTCAAGCGCCAGGCACAGCCTCCGGCCGCTTGGCTGCGCGGCACTGGCCGCAGCGCCCGTTCGGGCGCTCCGCCGGCAGTGCCGTCCGCAGGTCACCCATTGATCTTGCTGGAATTCAGTCCAGCAGGATCGTTTCGCCGAAGCCGGGCACGCGGAACGCACTCGCCGCCACGTCGTGCCGCGCCTTCGCGGCTTCGAGCAGCGCCGCGGGTTCCTCGATCGCCTCGTCGGTCAGGCGGAAGAAGGTGCCGAAATGCATCGCCAGGCTGGCCCGCGCACCGCAGGCCAAGTGCGCCCGCACCGCTTCCTCCGGATCCATGTGCTGCGTGCGCATGAACCAGCGCGGCGCATAGGCGCCGATCGGTAGCAGGGCGAGGTCGATCCTTGGAAAGCGCCGGCCAATTTCGGAGAAGTGCGGACACCAGCCGGAATCTCCGGCGAAATAGACGCAGCCGCCATCCGGCGCCTCCATTACGAAGCCGCCCCACAAGGCGCGGTTGCGGTCGAAGGCCGTGCGGGCGGAAAAATGCTGCGAGGGCACGTAGGTGACGCGCAGCCCGGCGACCTCCACGCTGTCCCACCAATCGCATTCGCGCCGGTCGCGCAGCCCGGCCTTGGCCAGCAGCCGGCCGGTGCCGAGGCTGGTGACGGCGGGCGGGGCCCAGCGCGCCTGCACCTGGCGCAGCGTCGCCAGGTCGCAATGGTCGTAGTGGTTGTGGCTGACCAGCAGCAGGTCCACGCCTGGCAGCGCCGCCAGGGGCTGCCCCGGCGCGCGCACCCGCTTCGGCCCGGCGAAGGACAGCGGGCTGGCGCGCGGCGACCAGACCGGGTCGATCAGCACGGCGACGGCACCGATCTGCACAAGCCAACTCGCATGGCCGATGAAGGTCGCGGCGATGCGGCCTGGCCCGATGCGCGGCGGAGGCGGCCGGGGCGGGTCCTCGATCCAGCGCGGCCAGGGCACCGGCCTGCGCGCCCGGTACCAGCGCCAGACATCGGGCAGGCCGTGGTCCGTGGCATCGTGCAGGTTGACGTAGCGCCCGGCCTCGCGCCGGGCGGCAAAATCCGTCACGCGCGCTCCCGCACCGTCGCCAGGATCGCCGCGCCGATGGCGAGGAACACCAGCACCGTCGCCATGCCCAGGCGCTGGCTGCCGGTTGCCGTCGTCACCGCCGCCAGCGCCGCGGGGCCGAGGAAGCCGGTGATGCGGCCGGACAGGGCGAACAGCCCGAAATGCGCGGAGACTTCGCCCGGCGGCGCCAACCGCGCCATGAAGCTGCGGCTGGCCGCCTGCGCCGGGCCGAAGAACAGGCCGAGCGACAGCGCCATGATCCAGAACCACAGCTCCGACGTTGCCAGCAGCAGCCCTGCGCCGAGCACCACCATCGCCAGCAGCGCACCCAGCACCATGCGGCGCGAGCCGACGCGGTCCTCGATCAGCGCGAAGCCGGCGGCACCGAGCCCGGCGGTGACGTTCATGGCGATGCCGAACAGCAGGATACGGTCGAGCCCCATGCCGAAGACGCCGGCGGCATAGATCGCACCAAACGCGAACAGCGTGTTCAGCCCATCCGTGTAGAACAGCCGCGCCACCAGGAAACGTGCCAGCGCCGGATTGCGCGGCAGGGTGCGGATCAGGCCGGCAATCTCCTCCAGCCCGCGCGCGGCGGCCTGTGCCCAGCTCGGACGCGGGCCGGCGGGGTCCGGCAGCGCCACCAGCAAGGGCCAGGAGAACACCAGCAGCCAGGCCGCCACCAGCAGCGCCACGGCGCGCACATGCTCCGACGCCGCGCGGTCCAGCCCGAACCACGCCGGGTCCGGCTGGATCAGCACCACCAGGGACAGCGCCAGGCACGCCAGCCCCCCGGCATAGCCGAGGCCCCAGCCGAAGCCGGAGACGCGGCCGAGCCGCCCGGGCGGCGCCACGCTGGGCAGCATCGAGTTGTAGAACACCGTGCCGATTTCGAAGGCGATCGTCGCGAGCCCGACGCAGACCAGCGTGTACAGCGCGTAGTCCGGCGCCGGCAGTGCGAACCAGATCATGCCGGTGGCGATCGCCGTCAGCAGGGTCGCGACGCCGAGCATGAGCCGCCGTCGCCCGCCCGCATCCGCCACCGCGCCCAGCACCGGCGAGAGCAGCGCCACGGCGAGGCCGGCGGCCGACTGCATCCAGCCCCACTGCGCCTGGCCGCTGACCGGGTCCGCCGCGATGCCCTGCACGAAATAGGCGGCAATGACGAAGGTGGAGACAACCGTCGGAAAACTGCTGTTCGCCCAGTCATACAGCGCCCAGGCCCAGGCCTTCGGCGTCACGCCGCCACCGGGTTCGCGAAGCCGAGGCGCATGGCGGTATCCGTCCAGATCGCTTGATAGCCGAACCTATCCCAATTCCCATTGTTGGAGCCAGAGGTGCTCGGCAGCACATAGGTCGGCGGAAAGCCCTGCGGCACCAGCTCGCGCGGCAATTCACCGAAGGGCAAGCCGGGCTGGCGCAGGAACAGGCCAGCCGCCGATTTGCTGGTGAAGGCCAGCGCGCCAGGTGCGATGCGCAGGATCGCCTCGCGCAGCCGCGCCCGGTCCTGGTCGGTGATGACGACCTGTCGGTCCACCCCCTGCTGGCCCTTGCCGAGGTCGGTCAGGCCGATGCCGCGGCCGGCCAGCAGCCGGAACTCCTCGGGCCTGAACAGCCGTGGCGTGAAGCCGGCCGTGGCGAGTGCCGGCCAGAAGCGGTTGCCGGGCCGGGCGTAGTAGGCGCCGAGCCGCGCCGAGGTCAGCCCCGCCGCCATGCCGCAGAATACCAGCCGCAGGCCGGGCTCCAGCACATCCGGCAGGACATCGCTCAAGCGAGCGCCGAAAGCGCGCGCGCCGCGACGCCGATCGCTACGAGGTCGCCAAGCCGGGCCGCCTCCCGCGCCAGTCGCGCTGCCTCGGCGCCGCGGGCATCCTGCGGCGCGCCGCCGGCGAGCCGGGCGCGCGCGAGGCTGGCCTGCACGGCGGCGAGGTCGCCCAGCGCCTCCGCCCGCGCCCGCGCCGCGAAGGGTCCGGCGGTGCGGGCGGAATCGGCGGCGGCGCGCAGGGCGTCGAGGCAGAATTCCTCGCCCACTGCGCTCCAGGCGGCCGCCGCGGCTTTGGGCGTGGCGCCGCTTTCGGCGGCCAGCCGCACCACGGCCGGCGCTGCTGCCAGCCGGGCCGCGCCGGCGGCCAGCGCCGCCACTTCCGCCGGCAGCCCGGCCGAGCGCAGCCTTGTCGCCTCCGCATCCGGAGCGGCGGCTTCGGCGGCGACCAGGGCGGCGACGCCGGGCTCCAGCGCCGCCAGGGCCGCCGCCAGCGGGGCATCGCCACCGGCCAGCATCAGCTCCCGCGTTGCGGATTCCTGCAGCCGGCGCAGCGCGCGCTGTGCGCCGAGGCGCTGTGCCACCGGGGCCGGCGCCGCATCCGCCGCCGCCGCCGCCGCATCCAGCCCGAACAGCGCCTGCGCCAGCCAGGCCGCCCGCGCCACCTCCGCCCCGCCACCGACGGTGCCGGCCAGCCGGCCGAGGGCCGCGGTGCCGAGCCGGTTGGCGACGACATTGGCGAGCGCCGTCGCCACCAGTTCGCGCCGCAGCCGATGGCGCGCGATCAGATCCGGGAAGCGGTCCTGCAGCGCGCTCGGAAAGTAGTCGCGCAGCAGGGGCGCCAATGCCGGCTCGTCGGGCAGCCCGCTCGCCTCGATCGCCTCGGTCAGCCACAGCTTCGCGGGGGCGAGCAGGGAGGCGAGTTCGGGCCGCGTCAGGCCCTGGTCCGCCGCCGCCCGCGCCCGCAGCGCCGCGGCATCCGGCAGGCCGGCGACGGCACGGTCCAGGATGCCCTCGGCCTCCAGCCGAGCCATGAGCGCGGCATGGGCAGACAGGTCCTCGGCGGCGCCCATCGCCTCCAGGCTGATCGAGATGGATTGCGCGTGATTGTCGGCCAGCACCAGGCGGCCGACTTCCTCCGTCATCTCGCTCAGCAGGACGTCGCGCTGGCGCCGCGTGAGTGCGCCCTCGCGTTCCGCCTCTGCCAGCAGGATCTTGATGTTGACCTCGTGGTCGGAGGTGCTGACGCCGGCGGAATTGTCGAGCGCGTCGGTGTTCAGGCGGACGCCATGTTGCGCCGCCTCGATGCGCCCGGCCTGGGTGATGCCGAGATTGGCGCCCTCGCCCAGGATGGTGGCGCGCAGGTCGCGGCCATCGACGCGGATCGAATCATTCGCGCGGTCGCCTGCTTCCGCCTGTGTTTCCGTGCTGCCTTTCACATAGGTGCCGATGCCGCCGAAATACAGCAGGTCCACCTTCAGCGTCAGGATCGCGCGCAGGATCACGGCAGGCTCCGCGCGTTCCTCGGCGATGCTGAGCAGGGCGCGAGCTTCCTCGCTCAGCGGCAGCGTCTTGGCGTTGCGCGGCAGCACGGCGCCGCCTTTCGACAGCAGGCGCGATTCGTAGTCCGCCCAGGACGAGCGTGGCAGCGCGAACAGCCGCGCGCGCTCGTTGAATGACACCTCGGGATCGGGATCGGGATCGATGAAGATATGACGGTGGTCGAAGGCCGCGACGAGCCTGGTGCGGCGCGAGATCAGCAAACCGTTGCCGAACACGTCGCCGGACATGTCGCCGATGCCGGCGCAGGTGAATTCGGCATCCTGCACGCCGGCTCCGCGGAGTTCGGCGAAGTGGCGGTCGATCATTACCCAGGCGCCGCGCGCAGTGATGCCCATGCCCTTGTGGTCGTAGCCCGCGGAACCCCCGCTGGCGAAGGCATCGCCGAGCCAGAAGCCATATTCCTCGGACAGGCCATTGGCGATGTCGGAGAACGTCGCCGTGCCCTTGTCGGCGGCGGCCACGATGTACGGATCATCGCCGTCCCGCCGCACGATCGCCGGCGGCGTCACCACGCGACCATCGGCGGCGAAGTTGTCGGTGAGGTCGAGCATGCCGCGCACCAGCGTGCGGTACACGGCGATGCCCTCGGCCATGAAGGCCTCGCGGTCGCTGCTGGGCGGCGGGTGCTTCAGGACGAAGCCGCCCTTCGCGCCGGTCGGCACGATGACCACGTTCTTCAGCCGCTGCGCCTTCATCAGGCCCAGTACCTCGGTGCGGAAATCCTCGCGCCGGTCGGACCAGCGGATGCCGCCGCGCGCGACCGGGCCGGCGCGCAGGTGGCAGCCTTCCATGCGTGGTGAATGCACGAAGATTTCGCGCCACGGCCGCGGCAGCGGCATGTCGCCGGCACGTGCCGAATCCACCTTGAAGGCGAGGTAGGGCTTCTGCTCGTAGAAGTTGGTGCGCAGCATCGCGTCCAGCAGCAACCGCAGGCGGGATAGGATGCGGTCCTCGTCGGGGTTGGCGACGTTGTCCAGCGCCGCCTTCCATTCGGCTTCCAGCGCCGCTTCGGTGCGATCGGCAACCGCCGGGTCGAAGCGGCGGCGGAACAGCGCCAGCAGCACGCGCACCGCATCCGGCTGTGCCGCCAGGGCGTCCTGCACGCTGTCCTGCGCGAAGCCGAAGCCGACCTGCTTCAGCCAGCGGAACATCGCGCGCAGCAGCCAGCATTCGCGCCAATCGAGCCCGGCGCGCAGTACCAGCCGGTTGAAGCCATCAGCCTCGGCCGCACCCTCCAGCAGCGCCGCCAGCGCGCCAAGTATCTCGGGAAAGCGATCCTCCGCCACGTCGACGCCGGCTTCGAGCTGGAAGACGTGCAGCACGACTTCCGGCGCATCGCCCGGCGTCAGGCGGTAGGGCAGTTCCTCGATGGCGCGCAGGCCGAGGCTTTCAAACAGCGGCAGCGCGTCGGCCAGGGGCAGCGGGCGGCCAGGGCTGGCCAGGCGCAGCGTCAGTCGGCGCGGGCCTTCGCCCGCCGTGCGCATCAGCTTCGCCTGCGCCCGGCCCAGGTCCAGGGCCTGTTCCGCCAGATGCAGGTCCGCGACGCCCTGGGCCGCGGTTTCCAGGTCGCGGTAGACGCGCGGGAAGGCGTCACGCCAGCGCATCAGGTGGGGCGCGGCGGCGGCGCCGAATTCCTCCGCCAGCGCTTCCTCCAGCCGGTCCGAGAAGCCGCGCGCGGCCTGGGCCATGGCGGCTTCCAGCGCCGCCTCGTCCACTGGCGGCACGCGGCCGGGCTGGGTGCCGATGACGTAGTGCACGCGCGCCAGCGGCGCATCGCCGAGCAGCGTGTACCAGGCGGAAAGCCGCCCCTGGAAAGCATCCGCCAACAGATGGCCGATGCGCTGGCGCAGCGCGGTGTCGAAGGTATCGCGTGGTAGCCAGGCGATGGCGGCGATGAAACGCTCGAACGGATCGCGCCGCAGCACCAGCGCCGCGCGCGGACGGATCGCGAGGTCAAGCGCGCGCCGTGCGCCAGCCAGGATTTCCGTCTCCGGTGCCTGGAACAGCTCGTCCCGCGGCCAGGTGTCCAGGATGTTGCGCAGGGCCCGGCCATCGTGGCTTTCGGGGTCCAGCCCCGCCATCGCCAGAACCCGGAGAACCTTCTCGCGCAGCAGGGGGATGGCGCGCGGGTTGCGGTTATAGGCATCCGCCGCGAACAGGCCGAGGAACAGCCGCAGGCCGATGACCTGCCCGGCCACGTCGCGGATGCGCGTCATCACCACGTCGGCGTGCTGCGGCCGGTGCACCGTGGCGCGCATGTTGGCCTTGGCGACCACCACCGCCTCCATCCGCCCGAGCGTCGCGCGCACCGCGCCCGGCACCGCGGCCAGGTCGCGCAGCGCGTCGAACACCGGCACCATGCTGTCACGCAGCATGCCGAGGTTGTCTTCCTCCGCCACCAGCAGCGCATTGTCGCCGGACAGCAGCAGGCGGCGATGGCCGAGCAGGACGAAGTTGTCCTCCGCCATCCAATTCAGGAAATCGGAGGCCGCGCCGGCCTCCGCGCCCAGTTCAGACTGCGCCGCGCGCAGCTGCGCCAGCATGGCGCCGAAATCGCCGACGGCGAGGCGGACATCCGCCATGGCGCGGCGCAGCGCCGCCTCCACCGCCGGCCAGTCGGCCGGGCCGGTGCCGGCGAGGGGAATGGTGGCGCCGGCGGCGAGCGAGATGCGCATCATGCTCTCGCGATGCGGCGCGCCCTCCTCGATCGCCAGCAATTGGCCCTCGGCGTCGCGGCGCACCGGCACCACCGGGTGCAGCAGCTGGCGCACCACGCGGCCGGAGACGGTCAGCGCCGCCATCGCGCTGTCCACCAGGAAGGGCATGTCGTCCGTGACGATCTCGGCGATTGCGACGGCACCGCGGCCAGGACCGGGCGGCAACAGGCGCAGCCGGGTCTCGCGCGGGCGGCGTTCGGCGGCGAAGGCGAACAGGCTGGCGGCGGCCTCGGCCAGCGCCTCGGGCGGGGTCGCGGCGAGTTCGGCGGTGGGTACGGCGGCGTGCAGGCGGTGCAGCAGGGCGGCCGCCGCCGGGGGCAGGGCGGGTGCCAGCCGTGCCAGGGCTGCCTCCGCCGCCCGCAGGATCTGCGGGCGCACGCCATCCGAAACCTGTTCGGTCACCGCATCCATCATTCGCCGGGTCCTCCTGCGCCGGAAGCTGGCCCTTTGCGGCAGGCGCCGCAAGTTCGATCCGGCGGCAGCCGCAGGTTCAGGCCGGCTTGCCGATCGCGCGTTTGGCCGGTGCAACCCGACTGACTTCCGGGTTATCAATCACGAATGATCGACAGCCTCGCCGCCCTGCTCGCCCCCATCACGCCGGAGCGCTTCTTCACGGAGCATCTGGACCGTCAGCCGCTGCACATACGGGGCACGCCGGGCAAATTTGCCGATGTGCTGTCCTGGCGGCAGGTGAACCGGCTGCTGGACATGACGCATATCTGGTCCGGCGCCTCGCTCAAGCTGGTGATGGACAGCCAGGCGATCCCGCCGGAGCAGTTCTGCACCCGCGCCACCAGCCGCGACGGCGCGCCGGTGCTGCAGCCGGATGCGAAGCTGGTGCAGGGCTGGATCGCCAAGGGCGCCAGCGTGGTGATGAACGACGTGGACAGCCTGACGCCCGGTCTGGCCAGCGTTTCCTCCGCCCTGGAAGGCGCCGGGCTCGGCAAGTCGCAGGCCAATGTCTACATCAGCTGGCAGAGCCACAAGGCGTTCCGCACGCATTACGACACGCATGATGTCTGGGCGGTGCAGGTGGAGGGCGAGAAGGACTGGAACATCTGGGAGGGCCGCGCCGACCACCCCATCCCCCACCCGGCCTTCCGCGGACAGCCGCAGGCACAGCACGACCAGGCCCGCGGCAAGCTGCGGGAGGTGGTACGGATGCGGCCCGGGGACCTGCTGTACCTGCCGCGTGGCTGGTACCATGACGCCTTGGCCGAAGCCCCGGCCAGCGTGCACATCGCCTACGGCGTCCACGCTCCGCTGGGCATGGATTTCGTGAACCTCCTGTCGGAGCGGATCCTCTATGACCCGGAGTTCCGCAAGCCGCTGCCGCGCCACGATGGCTCGGTGGCGGGAAAGTTTGCGCTGACCCAGCGTGCCGGGCTGCTGGGCCAGCGGCTGGCGGAGCTGTCCCGCGACCCCAAGGTGATGGAGGTATTGGCGCAGTTCGTCTCGAACTACAGCTACGCCCGCGGCGTCTACGACATGCTGGCCGCGCGCGGCATCGCCGCGCCCACGGCGGCGGCGCAGGGCAGCGACGCGCCGGCCTTCCGCATCCTGGTACCTGGTGCGAAGCCGGTGCGGCGCGGTGCGGAGTGGGTGGTGAAGACCGCGCAAGGCAGCATCGTGGTCAGTTCAGCGGAGGCCGAGGCCGCCACCTGGCTGCTCGCCCGGCCGGATGTGACGGCGGCGGAACTCGCCGCTGCCGCGCCAGCGGTGGATGCGCCCTCGCTGCTCGGCCGGCTGACGGCGGCCGGCCTGCTGGCACCGGCGGCATGAGGGCGCTGCTGGCGCTCGGCGCGCTTGTCCTCGCCGCGAGCCCGGCCGCGGCGCAGCTCCGGCCATTCTCCTGCGTCGGGGCGGAGCGGTTGGAGGATGATGTCATCGCGGTGCCCTTCGCCCGCAACAGCGCCACCCTCGGCCCAGCCGGCCGCGCCGCCATCGCGACCGCCGCCGCCCAGGCCCTGGCGGAGCGGGAGCGCAACATCTGCGTCCTCGGCCATGCGGAACGCGCCGCCGGGGCCGAGACCAGCACCCAGCTCGCCGCCCGCCGCGCTCGCGCCGTGGCGCTGGCGCTGAGCCAGCAGGGCGTGGAGCGCGACCGGGTGCGCGGGGAGGCGCGGGTCGGTGCCTTCAGCGGATCGCAGTCGGAACCTGGTGCCCGCGCCGTCACCATTGTATTGATGCCGGCGCGGTAGTCCGGGCGCAGCCGGCTCAGCCCGCCGCGTAGAGGTAGGCCGGCATCGGCTGGGTGTTGTCGTGCACGCCCTTCACGCCGGGCACATTCTCGGCCAGCACGCGCAGGCCGCGCTGGACTTCCGGGCTGCGGCTGAAGCCGCTGAACTCCACCACGCCGTCCTTCACCTCCACCAGGCTGTAGTAGGTATCGGCCCACGGCTGGTGGCGCATCGCGGCGAGCACGGCGGTGCGGATGCGGTCATCGGAAAGCTGCGCCGGTTCCGACCGTGGTGCCACCAGCGCGCGCAGCAGGTCGGCGCGGGAGACGATGCCGAGCAGGCGGTCATCCTGCGTCACCAGCACGCGGCGGATGTTCTTCTTCTCCATCATCTGCGCCACTTCCGCCGCCGGCGTCGCTGGGCCAGTGGTCACCAGGTCCGTGCTCATCAGGTCGGCCGCCGTCGCGCCATGGGTGCGGGCGAAGCGCAGCGCGTCGCGCTCCGCGCTGTGGAACAGGTTCGCGAGCCACGAGGAGGGCTCCTCCACCTCCCCGGCCAGGCGGCGGATCAGGTCGGCCTCGGTGACGATGCCGAGCAGCCGGCCCGCCGGGTCCAGCACCGGCACGGCGGAAATGCTGCGCTCGCTCAGCAGCCGCGCCATCGCCAGCACCGGCGTCTCGGGCGGCACCGTCACCATTTCGGTCGTCATCAGGTCGCGGGCGGAAAGGCGGGACATGGCCAGGCTCCTCCGGTTGGTGCAACGCAAGGGCGTCGACCCGCGGAAGGCTAGGCGACCTGCCACGGCGCCACCTTGATGCAGGTCAAATCTCTACTCTTTCCCATCCAGCGAGGCACCTGTATGCCTGGGGCCAGAATAACCAAGGGAGACAGGAAAAATGTCCTTCAACATCAGCCGTCGCGGGCTGGCAGCAGGCGCCGCGGTGCTTGCATTGCCCGGCCTCGCACGCGCGCAGGCGCAGCAGCAGATGGCGATCGCGACTGGCACGACGGGCGGCGTCTACTACCCGCTTGGCGGCGCGCTCGCGAACTACATGTCGCGCGACATCGCGGGCATGTCGGCCACGGTCGAGGTCACCGGCGGTTCAGTCGCCAACCTGCAGCTGCTCGGTGCCAACCGCGTCGGCATGGTGATCGCGCAGGTCGATGCCGCGGTGGATGCGGTGCGCGGCAACGACCGCTTCCGTGGGCGTCCCGTCGCGGCACGCGCCATCGCCGTGCTGTACACCAACCGCATGCAGGTCGTGACGGTGGCTTCCACCGGCATCACCAAGATGGGCGACCTGAAGGGCAAGCGCATCTCCACCGGCGCGCCTGGCTCGGCCACGGAAGTCATGGCGCTGCGCCTGATCGAGGGCGCCGGCCTGCACCGCGACAATGATTTCCGCGCGCGGGAGCGCCTGTCGCCAGCCGAGAGCACCAACGCCATCAAGGACGGCAAGCTGGACGCCTACTTCTTCGTCTCCGGCTACCCGACCAGCGCCATCACCGACCTCGGCGCCTCCCCAGGCGTGCAGCTGGTGCTGATCGATCACCACGAGTTCATCCCCGGCATCATCGAGAAGTACGGCCCGGTGTATTTTCCCGAGGAGATTCCGGCCGGCGCCTATCCCGGCCAGACGCGTCCGAACAAGCAGATGTCGGTGGCCAACATCGTCGGCGTCCGCGACGACATGGCGCCCGACCTCGTGACCAAGATCCTCGAGGTGATGTGGAGCAAGCGGGAGGATTGGGCGCAGGTGCATTCCGCCGCGCGCGACTTCAAGCTCGAGGGCCAGAAGACCGCCGCGGCCGGCATCCCTTGGCATCCGGCGGCCGAGGCCTTCTGGAAGGCGCGCGGCGCGACGCTCGCCTGAGCCGCCGCTGACAACCTGACCCTGAGCCCGGGGGTGGCGCGAGCCATCCCCGGCTTTCCGCATTTCCGACCACCCCCCGTTCGACCGATCTCCCGTTCCACCGGCGGAGCAGCCCACACGTGACACAGACCGGCGCGACATCGCCCAGCCCTTCGCCCAGCCCTTTGCACAGTCCATTGCCGCCCGAGATCGCTCCCGGCGTGCTCGACGAAGCTACCGCCGCGCGCCTGCAGGCGCTGATGGAGGAGGAGGAGGGCACGCTCAGCAGATACACCGGCTGGCTCGGCTTCCTCGGCACCGGCCTCGCGCTGTCGATGAGCCTGTTCCACCTGTGGGCGGCGTGGGACATCGTGCCGACGACGACGCTGCGCTTCGTCCATGTCGGCTTCACGCTGCTGCTGGGTTTCCTGATGTTCCCGGCGGCGAAGCGCTTCCGCCACCGGCTGATGCCCTGGGATGCGGCGCTGGCCGCGGCCGGTGTCTATGTCATCTGGTACATGGTCGCGGGCGGCGACGAGTTGCAGGACCGCGCCATCTTCCCTGAGCCGATGGACCTCGTCGTCGGCTGGATGATGATCGCGCTGGTGCTGGAGGCGGCGCGGCGCGCCACCGGGCCGGTGATGCCCTGCGTCGCCATCGGATTCCTGCTGTACGCCTTCTTCGGCCACTGGCTGCCGGCGCCCTGGCAGCACCAGGGCTATGACAGCGAACGCATCATCCCGCATCTCACCATCGGCCTCGATGGCATCTTCGGCACCGCAATCGATGTTTCCGCCACGCTGATCATCCTGTTCACCATCTACGGCGCCATCCTGCAGGCCAGTGGCGCCGGCAAGTTCTTCGTCGACTTCTCCTTCGCCGCCACCGGCGGCAAGGCGGCGAGCGCCGGGCGCACGGTGGTGCTGTCCTCCTTCCTGCTCGGGGGGCCTTCGGGCTCGGGCGTCGCCACCACCGTCACGCTCGGCACCGTGGCGTGGCCGATGATGAAGAAGGTGGGCTACAGGCCGGACGATGCCGGCGGGCTGCTGGCGGCCGGCGGCCTTGGCGCCATCATCTCGCCGCCCGTGCTGGGGGCGGCGGCGTTCCTGA
Source organism: Falsiroseomonas sp. HC035 (assembly GCF_050563525.1). Taxonomy (NCBI): domain Bacteria; kingdom Pseudomonadati; phylum Pseudomonadota; class Alphaproteobacteria; order Acetobacterales; family Roseomonadaceae; genus Falsiroseomonas; species Falsiroseomonas sp. HC035. The sequence goes on along the minus strand of NZ_JBNXUN010000002.1, from coordinate 486,678 downwards.
TCGCCGAATACCTGAACATCGGCTACCTCGACGTGCTGCAGATGGCGGTCATTCCGACCATCCTCTACTACGCCTCGCTGCTGTTCATGGTGGAGCTGGACCAGCGGCGCATCGCGGCCAGCGGGACGCCGATGGCGAATGACGTGATCCAGGTGGAGCCGATCCCGCAGATGCTGCGGAAGTACGGCTTCCACTTCACCTCGCTCATCGCGATCATCGTCTTCATGGTGATGGGGTATTCGGCGACGCTGTCGGTGCTCTACGCCATGGTCGCGGCGGTGCTGCTGTCCTTCATCCGGCCGGACCAGGCGCTGTGGCCGCGCAAGCTGATCGAGACGCTGGCCTCCGGCGCCATCCAGGCGGTGGGCATCGCGGCGACCTGCGCCAGCGCCGGCATCATCGTCGGCGTCATCACGCTGACCGGTCTCGGGCTGAAGTTCAGCGACATCGCCATCCAGGCCGCTGGTGGTTCTGTGGTGGTGACGGCGATCTACACGGCGCTGATCGTCTGGGTCATCGGCCTCGCGGTGCCGGTGACGGCCAGCTACATCATCTGCGCGGTGGTGGCGGCGCCGGCGCTGACCAAGCTCGGCGTGCCGGCCTACGCGGCGCACATGTTCGTCTTCTACTACGCGGTGCTGAGCGAGGTCTCGCCGCCCACCGCGCTGTCGCCCTTCGCCGCCGCGGCGATCACCGGGGCGGGGCCGTACCGCACCACGATGAAGGCGTGGAAATACACCCTGCCTGCCTTCGTGCTGCCCTTCGTCTTCGTCACCGACCCGACCGGCGTCGGCCTGCTGCTGAACTTCGAGGGCGACATGGGCTGGCTGGACGTGGCCTGGCAGGTGCTGGCCGCGGTGATCGGCCTGGCGGCGCTGGCGGCCGCCTGCCAGGGCTTCCTGATCCGCGCGCTGAGCGGCGTGGAGCGCGCGCTGCTGGTGGTGGCGGGCCTGCTCATCATGTTCCCGGCGATGCTGGAGGCGCTGGCGCCGGGCGTGGTGCCGTTCCCGTACATGATCGGGCTGGTGATGGCCGCGGTGCTGCTGGGGGTGCAGTGGCGCGGCCGCACCGCCTGAGCCTCGCCGGCTGCGGGCTGGCGCTGCTGCTGGCCGGCTGCGGCGACACGCCGCTGGCGGATGCGCTGCGTGGGCCGGTAGGGCCCATGCAGTCGGCCGCCGCCTCGGAGCCTTCCGGGCCGGTCTTGCTGGTGTCCGGCGCGCGGCGCCCGTTCCGCTTCACGCTGTTGCAGCATGCCGGCGGACAGCGGTTGTGGCGGGCGGAGGGGGGCGCGGCGCTATCGACGCAGGGCGCCCGCATCACCGCGACGGCCGGCCTCGGGGCGGGGCTTGCGGCAACCCGGCTGGAGGGGGCGGACCCGCTGGAAGACCCGCGCGCGCTGCCGGGGCGGGAGGAGGTGCGGAGCGTGCGGAGCATCGACCTCCAGGGGGCCACGCGCAGCCCGCAGGACCTGCGCTTCGGCGTGCAACTGGCCTGCCGCATGACGGTGGCGGAGGAGGGGGCCTGGCTCGTCCTTACGGAACGCTGCAGCGGTGACGACATCGATTTCACCAACCGCTTTTGGGCGGAGGCCGCGACCGGCGCCGTGCGGCGCAGCGAGCAATGGGTGGGCGATGCGACGCTGACGGTGGAAGCCTACGGCCTGTAGCCGCAGCTACCGCCAGCCAATCCCGGCCGCGCGCATCCGCCGCATCACGAACCCCATCCAGGCGAGCTGCACCGCCAGTGCCGGCAGCACCACCAGCGGCTTGGTCCCGGGCGAAAGGCCAAGGAACCACAGCGCCAGCGCGGCGTGGAAGCCCGCAAAGCCCCAATGCGCGGCAGCGATGGCGCGGGTCGGCACGCCGCTGCGCTGCGCCAGCTGGTACAGGTGGGTGCGATGCCCCTCGGCCAGGCGTTGGCGCATGACGGCACGGCGGGCGAGGGTGAAGCCGGCATCGAACAGCAGGCCGAACAGCAGCAGGGGCACGATCAGGAAGGACAGTTCCTGGCTGTCGAAGCGGGACGCCGCGACGGCCAGCACCGCCAGCATGAAGCCGGCAAACTGGCTGCCGACATCGCCCATGAAGATGCGCGCCGGGTGCAGGTTGAAGGGCAGGAAGCCGGCAAAGCCCGCGGCCAGCACCAGCGCCGCGCCGTAGATGAACCAGCCGCCCTGCAAGGCGCCGATCAGCGCCAGCGCCAGGCTCGCCACCAGCAGCGTGCCGCCGACCAGCCCGTCGAGCCCATCCATGAAGTTCACCGCATTGGTGCAGCCGACGATCCAGACCAGGGTGATGGCAAGCCCGAGCCAGCCCAGCTCGACCTCCCCCACATAGGGCAAGGCGAGCCGCGTCAGGGTGAGGCCGGAGGCCAGCGCCACCATCGCCGCCGCGCATTGCGCCGCCAGGCGCAGCTTGGCCGAAAGGTCGCGCACGTCATCGGCCAGTGCCACCGCGGCGATGGCGAGTGCCGCGTAGATGACGCCGAGGAACTGCGCATCCGCCAGGCGCGCGAAGGTGGCCCCCTGGAACATCACCAGCATGCCGGCGATGAAGGCGACGACGACGCCGACGCCACCGCCGCGCGGCGTCGGCTGGCTGTGCGCGCTGCGGGCGTTGGGGTGGTCCAGGATCGGGAAGGCGATCATCAGGAACACCGTCACGGCGGAGAGGCCGGCGAGCGCCCCCGCGAAGACCAGGTGCTGGAAGATGGCGTAGGCTTGCATGGATCAGGGGATGAGCCGCGTGGGCTCCAGGCTGGCATAGACGTCGCCGGAATTGGCCTCGTGCGGCAGGGAGTCGATCCAGGCGGCCATGGCGGCGGCGGGGACCGGCACGGGATGGGCGAAGGTCATGGCCTCGCCCAGGCAGGCGTTGAAGGCGCGGAAGCCGAGGTCCGAAAGCCGATCCAGGCAATCCCGGGCGACGTCCCGCTGGATCGTGGTGAACTCGAAGGACAGGGACCGGGGGGCGCGGCTCAGGCCCGACAGCGCCGTGGCCTCGTAGCCCTCGACGTCGATCTTGATGAAGTTCGGGACGCCATGCGCCGCAGCCAGCGCATCCAGGGTGGTGACCGGCAGGTGCAACTCGGTGTCCCAGACCTGCCCCTCCCAGCCCGGCGCACCGGCGGCGGCGGCCACGAAGTCCTCCGACGCGCTGGCGACGGTCGGATTGCGTGAATTGACGCGCAGCGTGGCGGTGCCGGGGGCGGCACCGACCAGGGCGGAGACCAGGGTGAAGCCGGGGGTGCGGCCGTGCAACAGGCGCAGGAGGCGGGCGAGGCGCGGCTGCGGCTCCACCGCCAGCGCGCGGGCGCCAAGCCGGAGAAAACTGGCGCTGCGGTCGCCGACATGGCTGCCGATATCGAAGCCGAGGTCATCGGGGCCGAGGAAGCGCGCGTGGAAGGCATCGAGCGCCGCGGCTCGGCCCGGCGTGTAGTAGGTGCGGAGCGAATGGCGGATGGCGGCGGCCGTCGTCACGCGAATACCACCGCCGCACCGCCGGCATGTTCCGGCGGCACCATGATGCCATCCGGCGCCTCCACCACCGGCAGGCCGGCCAGCACGGCGCGCGCGGCGTGGCCCTGGTCGCTGGTGCGCAGCACCATGCCTGCCAGGAAGGGCAGCGCCGGCGGCGTGAGGCCGGGTAGCACCTGCGGCAGCGCCGCGGGCGGCAGGATGCGCAGATGCGTCGGCAGCGCCGGAGAGAATGGGCCGGCGCCGCCCGCCACGCCGGGCAAGGTCAGCACGAAGCCGGCCAGCGGGTCCGGGCGGGCCGGCTGGCCGGTGAGGCGGGACAGGCGGGCGGTCGCCTCGGCCGGGTTTTCGGCAACCAGGATGGCGGTCTCCAGCGCGATGGCGGCGTTGCGGTGGCCCATCCAGCGGCGATCCCAGACCAGCTCGGGCGTCAGGTGCTGCACCAGCTGGATGCGGCCCTCGGGCGCGTCGGGGAAGGGCAGGCGGGCAAAGCGGGCGGTGGGGCCACCGGCCTCGACAGGGCGTTCCAGCCAGGCGATGCCGGGGATGTCGAGGCCGCCGCGGCGCAGGCGTTCCAGGTTTCCCTCCGCGTCCTGGATGCCGAAGGCGCAGATATGCGCCCCGGTGTAGCGGGCCAGGAAGCGGTCCAGGCCGTTGGCGAACAGGCTCGGGTCGACCAGGCCGAGCAGCTCGATGTAGCCGTGTTCCAGGAAGGCACAGCGGTTGGCTGTGCCGAAGGGCTCCGTGGCGCTGGCCGGCGTGCGCTTGCCGGATTGCTGCGCCAGCGGCGATAGCGCGAAGCCCATGCGTTCCCAGGCAGCGGTGAGCGCGCCGAGGTCCCGGGTGCAGAGGCCCAGATGGTCGAGGGTGGTGGCGACGGTCACAGGCTTGGGTTCTCGTATTTCGGCAGCAGCCATTCGGCGGGCTCGGCGGCGGCTTCCTTGTACCAACGGTCGACCAGGGGATGGGCACGGACGGCGTCGCGATAGGCCCGGCTGGTGGCGGAAATCTCGGGCTGCCAGGTGATGAAGCGGGCGACGACGGGGGCGTACATCGCATCCACCAGGCCGAAGCTGTCGCCCATCAGGAAGGGGCCGCCATGCGGCGCCAGCGCCTCGGCCCAGATCGCCTCGATGCGGGCGATGTCGGCCAGGCTGCCGGGATTGCGGCCATGGCCGGCGAAATCCCGGCCGAGGTTCATCGGCATGGCCATGCGCAGGGCGCGGAACCCGGCATGCATTTCCGCCGCGATGCTGCGGGCATGAGCGCGCGCGCTGCGGTTGCGCGGCCAGAGGTCCGCCTTGAACTCGGCGCAGTACTCCGCGATCGACAGGCTTTCCCAGATCCGGGCGCCGCGATGTTCCAGGTAGGGGACCAGCGCGTTCGGCGAGATGTCCTTGATTGCCTGGGTGTTGCCGCCGCCGGCGAGGGGGATCAGCTCCTCCGTCACGTCGAGATCGGCAAGATGCACCATCAGCCAGCCGCGCAGGCTCCAGGAGGAGTAGCGCTTGGTCCCGATCACCAGCCTGCCTTCGGCCATCTTGTCCCCCGCACCCGTCATGCCGAGCCGGAAACTGCCATGAACCGGCCGCGGCGTCGAACCCGGCAGGGGCACCGCCGGTGCCTGAGCCCCGGCTCGCCTTCCGGCGGAGCCGGCGCGCGGCTATGGAGGGTTCATGGCGGCATCGGCGCGGGATCGCATTCTCCTCAATCTGGGGCTGGACGGGCTGGTGGCGGCGATCGCGCTGCCGGCCGCCGTGTGGCTGGCGGCGCCTGGCGCCTGGCCGCCGGGCCTGTGGTGGCTCGGCGCCGTGCCGTGGGCGGTGGCGGCGCTGCTGCTGGCCGGGCTGCCGCTGCGGCTGCCGCAGCAGTACTGGCGCTTCGCCTCGCTGCCCGAATTGCTGGCGAGTTCCGCGGCGGCGGCCGGCGGGGCGCTGCTGTTCTCGGCGGGCCTTCGCCTCGGGGGCGCCTGGCATTCGGGGAATATCGGGTTTCCGGTGATCCATGCGCTGGTGCTGGCGGCGCTGCTGGCGGCGCCGCGCATTGCCGCCCGCCTGCAACATGCCGGCCGCGCCGGGCCGTTGAGCGAAACCCCGGCGCAACCGGCGTTGCTGGTCGGCGCGGGGGAAGGGGCGGACCTTTTCATCCGCGCGCTCGCCCAGCAACGCAGCCCGGCCTACCGGGTGGTGGGCATCCTGTCGCAGCGTGCCCGGCAGTTGGGGCGCCGCATCCATGGCCTGCCGATCCTCGGCACGGTGGAGGATGCGGCCGCCGTGCTGGATGGGTTGCGGGAGGAAGGGCGGTTGCCGGCGCAGATCATCCTGGCGACGCCGCAGATGCAGGGCAGCGAGCTGCAACGGCTGCTGGATGCGGCGGACCGGCATGGCGTGCCGGTGAAGCGCGCGCCCCGGCCGACCGCGCTCGGCCCCGCCAGCCGGCGGCCCGGCGAACGCGCGGAGCCGGAACAGCGCGTGCGGCTGCGGCCGGTGGAGATCGAGGACCTGCTGGACCGCCCGCAGGTGCCGCTGGACCGGGAGGGCATGGCGCGGCTGGTGCAGGGCAGGCGCGTGCTGGTGACCGGCGCGGGTGGCACCATCGGCGGGGAACTGGCGCGGCAGGTGGCAGCGTTGGGGCCGGCGAGCCTGACGCTGCTCGATCATGGCGAATACGTGCTGTACGAAATCGACCTGGAACTGCGCGAGCGCCATCCGGATGTACCGCGCCGCGCCGTACTGGCCGATGTGCGCGATGCCGAGCGGATCGGCCGGCTGTTCCGCGAGATAAGGCCGGAGCTGGTGTTCCACGCCGCCGCGCTGAAGCACGTGCCGATGGTGGAGAATGACCCGCTGGAGGGGCTGCTGACCAATGCCGCGGGCACGCGGGTGGTCGCCGATGCGGCGCGGGCGGCGGGGTGTTCGCTGATGGTGTTCATCTCGACCGACAAGGCGGTGAACCCGACCAGCGTCATGGGCGCCTCCAAGCGCGTCGCCGAGATGTACTGCCAGGCGCTGGACCGCATGGCGCGGGCGAGCGGGACGGGGATGCGGCTGGTGACCGTGCGCTTCGGCAACGTGCTGGGCTCCACCGGGTCCGTTGTGCCGCTGTTCCGCCGGCAGTTGGAACGCGGCGGGCCGCTGACGGTGACGCATCCGGATATGCGCCGGTACTTCATGACGGTGCGGGAGGCGGTGGGGCTGGTGCTGCAGGCCAGCGTGGTGGGCGCGACGGACCGCGCCGACCAGCCGAAGGAATTGCGCGAGGGCGGGATCTTCGTGCTCGACATGGGCGAACCGGTGAAGATCGTGGACCTGGCGCGGCGGATGATTCGGCTGGCGGGGCTGCGGCCGGAGGAGGATGTGGAGATCCGCTTCACCGGGCTGCGGCCGGGGGAGAAGCTGTTCGAGGAGTTGTTCCACGGGCAGGAGCCGCCGCAGCCGACGAATTTCGCCGGGCTGCTGGTGGCGGTGCCGCGGACCACGGATGCGGAGGTGATGGGGCGGGCGATCGACGAGATCGCCGCGCTGGCGGAAGCGGGGGATTCGGCAGGGGCGTTGGCGCGGCTGGGCGGGCTGGTGCCGGAGTTTGCGCATGAGAAAGCTGGCGGATAGCCGAAAAAAGGAGGGGGCGCGGGGGAGTTCACTCCCCCGTCTTCCTTCCGCGTGATACCTGCCGCCGCATGATCGATTTCCCTGCCGGCTTTAAAGCCCCCTTCGTCCGCCCCTCCGGCCGCATCGCCGATGCGCTGCGCGAGGTCAGCCTCACCCCCGGCCCGTCGCGCCATGCCGAGGGGTCCTGTCTGATCCGCATGGGCCTGACGGAGGTGCTGTGCACCGCCAGCGTCGAGACGCGGGTGCCGCCCTTCCTGCGCAACACCGGCCAGGGCTGGGTCACCGCCGAATACGGCATGCTGCCGCGCGCCACGCACACCCGCAGCGACCGGGAGGCCGCGAAGGGCAAGCAATCCGGCCGCACGCAGGAAATCCAGCGGCTGATCGGGCGCAGCCTTCGCGCCGTGACGGATTTGAAGGCGATGGGCGAGATGTCGATCACCGTCGACTGCGACGTGCTGACGGCGGATGGCGGCACGCGCTGCGCGTCCATCACCGGCGCCTGGGTGGCGCTGCACCTGGCGTTTCAGCATTGCGTGAAGATGAACGTGCTGAAGACCATCCCGCTGCGCGAGCAGGTGGCCGCGGTGTCCTGCGGCATCTGGCAGGGCACGCCGGTGCTGGACCTCGACTATGCCGAGGACAGCAAGGCGGAGACGGACGGCAACTTCGTCATGACCGGCAGCGGCGGCGTGGTGGAGGTGCAGGCGACGGCGGAGGGTGCACCGTTCTCCGAGGATGAGCTTCTCAAACTGCTGGGCCTGGCGCGCGCCGGCACGACGAAGCTGTTCGAGATGCAGAAGGTGGCGATCCGCGGATGACGCATCGGCGGCTCGAGGCGACGCGCATCGTGCTGGCCTCGCACAACGCGGGCAAGGTGCGGGAGAATGCGGCGCTGCTGGCGCCGCATGGGATTTTCATTGTCAGCGCGAAGGAACTCGGCCTGCCGGAGCCGGAGGAGACCGAGGAGACGTTCCTCGGCAATGCCGGCCTCAAGGCGCTGGCGGCGGCGCGGGCGAGCGGGCTGGTGGCGCTGGCGGATGACAGCGGGTTTTCCGTCGCCGCGCTGGATGGCGCGCCGGGCGTGCGGACGGCGGATTGGGCGGAGACGCCCGGTGGCCGTGACTACGCGATGGCCATGGCGAAAGTCGAGAAACTGGCGCGGCATGCGGCGGATCGGCGCGCCTGGTTTTCCTGCGCGCTGGTGCTCGCTTGGCCGGATGGTCACGTGGAGGGCTTTCTTGGCGAGGCGCATGGCCAGTGGGTCTGGCCGCCGCGAGGCACGCAGGGCTTCGGCTACGACCCGATGTTCGTGCCGGATGGCGCAAGCGAAACCTTCGGCGAGATGACGGCCGACGCAAAGCACGCCATCAGCCACCGCGCCGCCGCCTTCCGGAAGCTGGCCGCCGCCTGTCTGCCGCCCGCGGAATGAGGCTGGCGGGCCTGCTGCTGGCGCTTCTGCTGGCGGGCCCGGGCACGGCGCGATCGGCGGGGCCATTGACCCCGGTGCCGGGCCAGGACACGGCCTCGCCCGGCGCGACCACGGGCGCCGCAGTCTGGCTGCACCCCTACGCCCCCGGCGGACCGGCCCCGCCGCCACCAGCCTGGATGGACCGGCTGTCGGCGGCGGGCTGGGCGCTGTGGCAGTTCGACCGCACCGGCGGGCGTGATCCGCTGGAGGAAGGCGCGCAGCGCCTGGCGAAGGGCACTGCCGCGCTGCGGGCGCGCGGCTACCGGCGCGTGGTGCTGGTGGGCGAAAGCCGCGGGGCCTTCGTGGCGCTGGTGGCGCTGCGGCAGTCGGGGCTGGCGGATGCGGTGGTGCTGGCGGCGCCGGCAGCGCATGGCACCAGCGCCGAACGCCGCGCCCAGGCCCTGGCGGATTTCACTCGGGCGCTGGAGGCGGCGAGCCCGTCCGCGGCGCCACGCATGGCCCTACTGCTGTTCCGCGACGATGCGTGGGACCCGGACCCTGCGGCGCGCGCCGCGCTGTTCATGGGTGCGATGGCCAGGCAGGGCGTGGCCGCGTTGGTGTTGGACCGGCCGGAGGCGCCGGTCGGCCATGGCGGCTTGCAGGCGGAGGCGTTCGACGCGCTGTTCGGCGACTGCCTGGCCCGCTTCCTGGATTTTGCGGATGCACCACCCCGCGCCTGCCCCTGATCCCGCGGCCCATCCCGAAGTGTTGCGCAGCCCGCCGGTGCCGGGCGGGGTTCCGCCGGCGTGCTCATCGCGCGCATCCTGGACCAGCGGGCACAGACCCGCTTGGAGGAGACCAGGATGAACCCGATCCGCCGCGCGGTGCTGCTCTCGGCGCCCGCCCTTCTGCTGGCCGCTCGCGCGCAGGCGCAGGGCGCCGGCTTCCCGAACCGCGCCATCCGCATGATTGTGCCCTACACGCCCGGCGGCGTGTCCGACATCACGGCGCGCCTGATCGCGGAGCCGCTGGCCGCGACCTGGGGCCAGCCGGTGCCGGTGGAGAATCGGGCCGGCGCGGATGGCGTGATCGGCACGGATATCGTCGCCAAGGCTGCGCCGGATGGGCATGTGCTGGGGCTGGTCTCGGTCGGGCATCCGGTGAACGCCGCCTTCTACCGGCTTCCCTTCGACACGATGCGCGACTTCAGCTTCATTTCGCTTACCACGCGCACGCCGCTGGTGCTGTGCGCTTCGCGCGGTTTTGCCGCGAACACGCCGGCGGAGTTGGTGGCGCTGGCCAAGCGCCAGCCGGCGGGGCAGCTCACCTTCGCCGGGACAGCGGGCGTGGTGCGGCTGGCGCCGGTGATCTTCGCGAAGGAGGCGGGGATCGAGCTGACCTATGTGTCCTACCGCGGCAGCACCCAGGCGCATCCGGACCTGATCTCGGGCCGCGTCGACATCATGTTCGACACGGTGCCGGCGGCACTGACGCATATCCAGTCCGGCGCGTTGAAGGCATTGGCCACCACCGGCGCCACGCGCGCGCCGCAACTGCCGGATGTGCCGACGCTGGCGGAAGCGCTGCTGCCGGGCTTCGAGGCCTCGACCTGGGGCATGGTGATCGGACCGGCCAATATCCCGCCGGCCTTGCTGGCGCGGCTCAACGACGGCGTGGTCGCGGCGCTGCGGCGGCCGGAGATCGTGGCGCGGCACAACCAGCTCGGCGCTGCCGTCACCACCTCCTCGCCTGAGGAATCACGGGCGCTGGTGCAGGCGGAGATGGAGAAGTGGGGCGCCGCGGCGCGGGCTGCGGGGGTGACGCCGCAGAATGCGGGGTAGCGGAAGTCCGGCCGGGCGCTTGATCTAGCGCCCGGCCATCACGGCCGCCGCCACCCCCAGGTTTGCGGCGGCGGCCGCCCCCAGCACCGTCAGCGTCAGGCTGGTGCCGAAGACACGCCAGGCGCTGAGCTCCGGCTCCCGAGATATGCCGTGCGCATGCGCCAGGCGGGCCGCCAGCAGCGTGATGCCGAGGACGTGCAGCGCCCAGCCCACCAGCCCGTTCGCCTCGCACAAGGCCAGCAGGATCAGCGCCAGCGGCACATGCTCGGCGAAATTGCCATGCGCGCGCACGACGCGTTCCACCATCCGGTGCGGCGTGCCGAGGGATGCGCCGTATCTGCGACGGGCGACGATGGTGCGCGCGCTCAGCAGGATGAAGCCGAAGGCGAGCAGGCCGGCGTAGGTCCCGGTGACGGGCAGCATCAGCCGGCCTCCCGCACATCGGCACGCAGGCCGCCGGACAGGCGCAGCAGGTCCGCCGGCGTCGTCTCGAACACATGCATGGGCGATCCGGCGGCGGCCCAGACGCGGTCGAAGCGGAACAGGTCCTCGTCCAGCACCACCGCCGGCGGCGTCAGGTGGCCGAGAGGTGCGACGCCGCCGATGGCGAAGCCCGTCACCTCCCGCACCCAGGCGCCATCGGCGCGTTTCACGTGAAACATCAGCGCCGCGGCGACCTTCGCCATATCCACCCGGTTCGCGCCGGAGACAACAACCAGCACCGGCCTCTCGCCGGCGCGAAACACGATGGACTTGGCGATCTGCGCCACGTCGCACCCGACCGCCGCCGCGGCCTCCACCGCACTGCGCGTGCCGTCCGGAAAGGCGGAAATGGTGTCCGCATGCCCCGCCGCCGCCAGCGCCGTGCGCACCCGTTCGACAGACCCGCCCGACATCGCCATATCCCCCGCCGATGGAAACCCTGGCCCTCTACATCCACTGGCCCTTCTGCGCCGCCAAGTGCCCCTACTGTGACTTCAACAGCCATGTGCGGGACCGGGTGGACCAGGCGGCCTTCGCCACCGCGCTGCGGGCGGAACTGGCGCGGGAGGCCGGGCGCGCCAACCAGGCCGGGCGCCGCACCCTGGCCAGCATCTTCTTCGGTGGCGGCACGCCCAGCCTGATGGCGCCCTCCACCGCTGCCGCGCTGATCGAGGACGCGGCGCGGCTTTTCGACCTGGCGCCCGGCATCGAGATCACGCTGGAAGCCAACCCGACCAGCGTCGAACTGGCGAAGCTGCGGGAGTTCCGCGCCGCCGGCGTGAACCGCGTCTCGCTTGGCGTGCAGGCGCTGGATGCGGAGGCGCTGGCCTTCCTCGGCCGCAAGCATGATACCCGCGAGGCCATCACCGCACTGGAACACGCCCGCAGCACCTTCCCGCGCGTATCCTTCGACCTGATCTACGCCAGGCCGGGTCAGGCCGAGGCGGCATGGCGGGCGGAGCTGCGCCAGGCGCTGGCGCTGGCGGCGGATCACCTCTCGCTCTACCAGCTTACCATCGAGCCCGGCACGCAGTTCGCGACCCTGTTCGGCCGCGGCGCCTTCCGGCTGCCGGAGGGCGATGACGCGGCGCGGCTCTATACCGCGACCGCCGAGGAGGCCGCCGGCTTCGGCCTGCTGCCCTACGAGATCTCCAACTACGCCCAGCCCGGCGCCGAAAGCCGCCACAACCTCGCCTACTGGCGGTATGGCGACTACCTCGGCATCGGCGCCGGCGCCCATCAGCGCCTCACCCTGCCGGATGGGCGCCTGATGGCCGCCCGCCGCCATCGCGCACCAGAGGAATGGCTTGCGCGCGTGCAGCGCGACGGCCACGCGGTGGTGGAGGAGGAGGCACTGTCGCCGCGCGATCGGGCGCGGGAGGCGCTGCTGATGGGCCTGCGCCTGCATGAGGGCATCGAACCCGCGCGCATCGCCCGCCGCAGCGGCCTGGCCTTCGAGGACTGCGTCGAACCCGGCGCGCTCGAAAGCCTCGCCGCCGAGGGTTTGCTCGAATGGCGTTCAAACGGCCGGCTCGCCGCCACGCCGGATGGATTATTGCGGCTGGACGCGCTGCTGCCGCTGCTGGTCAGATAGCGCAATGACCACGACCGTGTTCCTGGGCGCCTATGGCTACGGCAACCTCGGCGACGAGCTTTGCCTGATCGAGGCGCTGCAAGCCTTCCCGGGCGCGCGGAGCCACGCCTTCTCCGTCGCGCCGGAATGGACGCTGCAGTGCGTGCCGGGCCTCGATGGGTGCTTCGGTGATGCGGCGCAGATGCTGGCGCTGCGGCCGGGGCGCGTGGTGTTCGGCGGCGGCATGTTCGGCGTGCCGGATGCCTTCCGCAACTGGATGCCATGGCTGGCGCAGGCCGAGGCGCAGGGCGCGGAGATCCATTTCCACAACCTTGGCGTCGCCTGGCTGCTGAACGACCTCGGCTGGCTCGATGCCACGGCACGTGGCGTGATCGATCGCCTCGCCAGCTTCACGGTGCGCGACTACCTGGGTGTGGAGCGTGTGGCCGAGGCCGGGTTCGGGCGCCTGCCACGCATCTCCTTCTTCCCCGAGGCCGACATCGCGCCCGATTTCAGCCTGGCGGACGCGCTGCTGCCGCGCGGCGTGCCGCTGCTTGGCGTGTCCATCATCCCGATGCCGAACATGCGCGCCTGCCTGGCGCAGGAGGCGGCGCTGGTGCGTGACATGCTGGTGGAATTCTCCGACCACCTGATCGTGCCGATCGTCAGCACGGTCCATGTGAACAGCGCGGCGGAGGATGACATGGCCGGCGCGTTGGCCTTCATCCGCGACTTCCTGCCGGGCCACCGCATCGCCGCCCCCGCGCTGCTGGACCGCGACCACTGGCGCGCCCACCTGACGCCGCGCCGGCTGAAGGGGCTGGTCGCGCGGCTGGATACGCTGGTGACGCAGCGCAAGCACAACCTGGTCCACGCCATCGGCAGCGGCGTTCGCGTCATCGGCCTGCACCCGCTGGAGGACAACAGCCTGCGCCGCACCTTCGTCGGCATGCAGCACCGGCTGCCCCCCGGGTCGCGCTGCCTCGGGCTGCTCACCGCCTGATGCGCACCCTGATCCTGGCGGAGCGCCCGTTCCGCGACCTGCGCTCACGCGCCCTGCTCGCCGACCTGCCGCGCCTGCTGGCCGGCGGCCTGGGGGGCGACGCGCCGCTGTTGCTGGCCACCAGCGCCCCTGTTGCGCCGCCAGGTTTCGAGGTCGTGGCCCCGGATGCCAATCCCGTGGCGCTCGGAATCGGCCGGGTGGTACTGACGGGCGCCTTCCAGGAACGGCCGGCGCTGGAACAGGCACTTGCGCTGGCCGCGCGCGCCGTGGCGGCCGGGGCCAGCTTCGAGGTGCTGCGCTTCGGCGTCGAGCGCGGGGCAGCGCGGCGCGACCCACCGGCCGGTGTCGCTGTGCTGGAGGCGGCCCGGCCGCTGGACCTGCGCGACCATCACACGGCCAATGCGCTGCTGGTCTGGCGCGTCGCCCGCATGTTTCGCATCGACCCCTACCCGGAGCGGCTCGGCCCGCCCGACCCGGCGCTGCTGCCGCTGCTGCCGGGCGGCAAGCTGCTGGGGCTATCCATCCTCGGCGGGCCACGGATGCGCGCCGCCTGGACCGCGCGGCGGGAGGAGTTGTGCGCGGTGCTGGCGCCGATGCAAGGCTGGCCGGTGCTGCCGCTGCCAATGGAACCCGTGGAAGGCGCAATGGACGACTTTGCGGGCAGCCGCGCCTTCCTGGAGGATCTGCTGCCCGGCGCGACGCTTCTGCTGCCCGAACTCTCCGATTCGGCCTGGCGCCGCCGGCAGATGACTCCGGCGCGGATGAAGTCGCTGGTGGCGCGCTGCGGGGTGTTGATAACGAACCAGGATCTGCCGGCCGCCTATGCGGTGGCTTGTCGTGTGCCGGTCATCGGCCTGGTGCTCGGCACTGATCGGCGCGCGGTGAATGTCCTGACCCAATTCGCGAACGAGCTGCCACCCGGCTCCGTGCTGCTGCACAAGCCGGCGGGCTGAAAAAACCGTTCGAGAACACCGGGCAAGTCGGCTCCGCGGATCTTTTCCGCCCCTGGGGCGTCGGTGGACTTGCGATTTAACCAGCATCGGCGGCGTCCACCTTCTGCCAGGGACGCAAGATACCCTGCGGATCCTCAGCCGCCGGCATTCTCGACGGTCTCTGAGTCAGCCCGCCGCCAGTTCCAGCGCCCGCGCATAGACCTGCTTGCGCGGCAGCCCGGTGGCGGCGGCGACCATCGCGGCGGCGTCGCGCAGGCTCTGGCTCGCCATCGCGGCCCGCAACTGCGTGTCGAGATCGGCGGCGGCGGTGGGCTCCTCCGGCGCCGGGCCGACGCAGATGCAGATCTCGCCACGCGCCGGCTCGGTGGCGTAATGCGCGGCAAGCTCCGCCAGGGTGCCGCGCCGCACCTCCTCGAACCGCTTGGTCAATTCGCGCGCCACCGCGGCGGGCCGATCCGCGCCCAGCCCCTCGGCCAGCGCCGCCAGCGCCTCCGCCAGCCGGTGCGGCGCCTCGTGCAGCACCAGCGTGGCGGACAGGCCAGCGCGCTCCGCGGCGCGGTGGCGCGCGATGGCCGCGGCACGCGGTCCGTCCTTCGGCGGCAGGAAGCCCAGGAACACGAAGGGGTGAGGCGGCAGCCCCGAAAGGGTCAGCGCCACCACCGCCGCGTTCGGCCCCGGCACCGCGGTGACTGGCACACCGGCCTCGATGGCGGCGCGCACCAGCCGGTATCCAGGGTCCGAGACCAGCGGCGTCCCGGCATCGGACGCCAGCGCCAGCCGCTGCCCCGCCTCGATGCGGGCCAGTACCCGAGGTATCATCTCCGCTTCGTTGTGGTCATGCAGTGGCACCAGCGTCGCGGAGACGCCATAACGCTGCAACATGAGGCCTGTTACCCTGGTATCCTCGCACAGCACGGCATCCACCGCGCCGAGTACCGCGAGAGCCCTGGGCGACAGGTCGCCGAGATTGCCGATCGGTGTCGCCACCAGGGACAGCCCAAGCGGGGCCTCCCGAGGCGCCGCCGCCCGTTCAGGAGGGTCGCCGCTTGCCAATTTCCACGCCCCGCCGGTTGCCCCTCGCCCGGCGCCGCTTCGGAAGCGCCGGTCTCGGGGTTCTGCTGAGCGCCCTTCTGGGCCTTGCAGCCTGCGCGCCGCAAGCCCCGCGGCCATCCTTCATCGGAGTCGCCCCGCCGATCGGCGGCGTGCAGCCGATGATGCCGGGGCCGGTCGGGCCGTTGCGCGCGGCAATGCTGCTGCCGCTGACCGGGCCGCAGGCGCCGCTCGGCCAGGCGATGCTGAATGCCGGCTACATGGCGCTGTTCGACGAATCGCAATCCGGCATCGAGCTGGCCCCACGTGACACCGGCGGCACGCCGGCCGGGGCACGGGATGCGGCGCGGGCGGCGATCGCCGATGGCGCCCGCGTGCTGATCGGCCCGCTGACCAGCGCGGAGGTCGCCGCCGTGGCCGAACCGGCCCGCGCCGCCGGCGTGCCGGTGCTGGCCTTCACCAATGACTCGCAGCGCGCCGGGGCGGGCGTCTGGGTGCTCGGCATCACGCCGCGCCAGCAGGTGCGGCGCGTGGTCGCGGCCGCCGCGGCGCAGGGGGTTCAGCGCTTCGCGCTCGGGGCGCCGGACAACGATTTTGGCCGGGCGCTGGCCGAGGCGCTGCGCGGTGCGACCGGCGATCTCGGCCTGCCGCCGCCCAGCATCGCGCTGCATCCGGCCAACTCCGATCCGGGCATGGCGGCCTCCGGCGCCCGGATCAGCGGTGGCCGCGCGGAGGCGGTGCTGATCGGCGAAGCCGGCGACCGCGCGCGTCGCTTCGCCGCCACCTGGGTGGCGGAAGCCCAGGCTGGTGGGCAGACGCCGCGCCTGCTGGGCACGGCGCTGTGGCTGAACGACACGGCCCTGGGCCGGGAGCCGGCGCTGGAGGGGGCGTGGTTCGCCGGTCCGGATGGCCGTGCCCGCGCCCGATTCGAGGCCCGCTACCGCGACGCCTTCCGCGAAACCCCGCCACGCGTCGCCGCCACCGCCTACGATGCCGCCGCCATCGCCACCCGCTCACTACGCAGTGGCGCGTTGCCGGGCCAGGTGACGGGCGGTGAGGGGTTCGCCGGGGCCGATGGCCCGCTGCGGCTGCTGCCGGATGGCCAGACCCTGCGCGGCCTCGCGGTCTATGCCGTCTCGGCGGGCAGCGAGCCGCAGGTGATCGAGCAGGCCCCGGTCCCGGGCGCGCCGGGCTTCTGAGCCCCGAAGGGCCCCCGGGCTAGGCCATGCCAGCCGCGCCGCCACCCCTTGGGCGCTTGCTGGCCGCGTCGGCGCTGGTCGGCGGCGTGCCGGCCTTTGCCCTGCTGCTGCTGCTGCTGGGCGGTGCCGTGGACCCGCTGCCGGGGCTGCTGGCATTGGGCGCCACGCTGGCCGGTGCGCTGACCGTGGCGCGCATCTGGCTTGGCAATCTGCGCAGCCTCGGTGCCGCGCTGCGCCAGGCGATGGATGGCGAGGGCACGGTGCCGGAACTGGCCGGGCCGCTGCTGCTGCCTTCGGTCGAGGAGGTGGCGGAGACCGCGCGGCGTGTCGCCCGCGCCTTGCAGGCCCGCACCGAGCAGGTCTCCCGCCTGCGGCAATCGGACGCCGCGATCATCGAGATCCTGCCGGACCCCCTGGTGGTGCTGGATTCCGGCGGCGCCGCGCTGCGTGCCAATGCGGAGGCGCGGGCGCTGTTCGGTGCCGTGCCGGCCGGCGGCGGCGACCTCGCCGCGCTGCTGCGCCACCCTGCCCTGGCCGAGGCCGTATCCGCCGCGCTCGCGACCGGCGCCGCGCAGCGCGCCGACATCGCCCTGCCGGTTCCGGTGCAGCGGGAGCTGCATGTCCACGCGGTGCCGATGGACCCGCCGCTGGCCGATGGCGGCCGCCTGCTGCTGCTGCTGTCCGACCGCACGCGGGACCGCGCGGTGGAACGGATGCGCGCCGATTTTGTCGCCAATGCCAGTCACGAGCTGCGCACGCCGCTGGCCAGCCTGATCGGCTTCATCGAGACGCTGCGCGGCCCGGCCGAGGATGACCGCGAGGCGAGCGCCCGCTTCCTCGGCATCATGGCGGAACAGGCGGACCGCATGCGGCGCCTGATCGACGACCTGCTCGGCCTGTCCCGCATCGAGATCACGGAGCATCAGCCACCCACCGGCCGGGTCGACCTCGGCGCACTGGTGGCGGCGGAGCTGGAGGCGCTGGGGCCGGTGCTGGCGGCGCGCGGCGCCAGCGTCGCGGTGCAGGCGCCGGAGGGCCTGGTCGCCGCGCCCGCAGAGGCCGGCCAACTGGCGCAGGTGCTGCGCAACCTGCTGGAGAACGCGGCGCGCTATGGGCGGGAGGGCGGCACCATCCGGCTGACCCTGGCGCGGGCGCAGGATGTGCCCGACCCGCGCTGGCCGGCCCGGCCCGGCCTGGTGCTGGCCGTCAGCGACGAGGGCCCCGGCATCGCCCGTCAGCATCTGCCGCGGCTGACGGAGCGCTTCTACCGCGTCGATCGCGGCCGTGGACGCAATGCCGGCGGCACCGGCCTCGGCCTCGCCATCGTCAAGCACATCGTCAACCGCCATCGCGGACTGCTGCTGATCGAGAGCGAGGAGGGCGTCGGCTCGACCTTCCGGGTGTGGCTTCCCGCCGCGGAGTGAGGCCGGCGCGCGGTTGAATTTCGCGCTTTGGCGCGACGAAAGCCGGCCTCCGGCGTTGGCTGAGCATCCCGCTGCACTACGGAGTTCCGCGTGACCCCCCCCGACCCCCTGTTCCAGTCCTTCTTCCTGGCCGGCTTCGAGTGCTCGACGCATCGCAACATGTCGCGCCGGCGCCTCGACATGATCGCCTCCACCCGGCACGACCTGCTGGCGCTGGAGGATTACTGCCAGCTCGCCGAACACGGCATCCGCACGGCGCGCGACGGGCTGCGCTGGCACCTGATCGAGACCTCCCCGGGCCGCTACGATTGGAACTCGCTGCTGCCGATGCTGCGCGCTGCGGAGGCGACGCGGACGCAGGTGATGTGGGATCTGTGCCATTATGGCTGGCCGGATGATCTGGACGTGTTTTCGCCTGCCTTCGTCGACCGCTTCGCCCGCTTCTCCGCTGCCTTCGCCCGGCTGCATGTGGAGGAAACCGGGCGAGCGCCCTTCGCCTGCCCAATCAACGAGATGTCCTTCATTGCATTTTCGGGCGGCGACATGGCGCGATCCTCGCCGCACGCGACCGGTCGGGGCATGGACCTCAAGCGCAACCTGATCCGCGCGGCGGCGGCGGCGACGCGGGCGGTGCGGGAGGTGGCGCCGGGGGCGCGCTTCGCGGCGATCGACCCGGTGATCAACATCGTCCCGCGCCACCCTGGCGAGGCCGCGGAGGTGCGGGCCCACAATGCCAGCCAGTGGCAGGCCTGGGACATGCTGGCGGGGCGGGAGGCGCCGGAGCTCGGCGGGGCGGAGGACCTGCTGGATGTGGTCGGCGTGAACTACTACTGGAACAACCAGTGGCTGAACCACGCCGAGCCGCTGAGCGTCTTCGATTCCGCTCGCTACCGCCCGTTCCGCGAATTGCTGGCCGAGACCGCCGCGCGCTATGCCCCGCGCCGCATCTTCGTGGCCGAGACCAGCATCGAGGGCGCGCCGCGCCCCACCTGGCTGCGCTACGTGACGGAGGAAGCCTTGGCGGCGTCCCAGCTCGGCGTCCAGGTCGAGGGGGTTTGCCTGTACCCGGTGATCTCCCACTTCGGCTGGGATGAGGACCGCTACTGCGAGAACGGGCTGTTCGAGCTGACGCCTCTGCATGGCCGCCGGCAGGTGTTCCGCCCGCTGGCCGAGGAGCTGGCGCGGCTGCAGGGCCAGGTGGCGGCACGCGGCACCGGCGCCGGGCGTGCCGCCACGGGATGACTCGGCAGATGAATCGCGTCCCGGCGTCCCGCCCGCCCTTGACCCCGGGCCGCGACGTGGCATGTCGGGTCGGTGATGGACCTTGAAGCTCGAACCCCGCCCGCCGCCCGCGCCGCCCCGAGCCGAAAGCGGCTTGCGGTCGTGCTGCTCAACCTGGGCGGGCCGGACGCGCCGGAGAGCATCCGCCCTTTCCTCGTCAACCTGTTCACCGACCCGGCGATCCTGCGGGTGCCCGGCTTCGTGCGTCCCTGGCTCGGCCGGCTGATCGCCTGGCGACGGACCAAGCCGGCGACGGAGAACTACGCGATCCTCGGCGGCAAGTCGCCGCTGCTGGAGCTCACCATCGCCCAGGGCGAGGCGCTGGAGGCGGTACTGAACGCGGAGGGCGAGGTGGAGGCGAAATGCTTCACCGCCATGCGCTACTGGCACCCGATGAGCGAGGAGACCGCGGCCGCGGTGAAGGCCTGGGGCCCCGACGAGGTGCTGCTGCTGCCGCTGTATCCGCAATTCTCCACCACCACCACGGGCAGCAGCGCGCTGGCCTGGGACAAGGCGGCGAAGCGGGTCGGGCTGCGCGCGCCGACCACGACGCTGTGCTGCTTCCACTCCTTCCCGGATTTCTCCGCCGCCACCGCGGCGCAGGTGCGGGGCGCCTGGGACAAGGCGCGGGCGGAACTCGACCCTGCCGTGCCGCTGCGCATCCTGTTCAGCGCACACGGCCTGCCGGAGACCATCGTCAAGGCCGGCGATCCCTACCAGTGGCAGGTCGAGCAGACGGTGGCGCGCGTGGTGGAGCGGCTGGACCTGCCGGGGCTCGACCACGTGGTCTGCTACCAGTCCCGCGTCACGCCGCAGAAATGGATCAGCCCCTCCACCGAGGATGAGCTGGAGCGGGCCGGGCACGACAAGGTGGCGGTGCTGGTGGTGCCGATCGCCTTCACGTCGGAGCATTCGGAGACGCTGGTGGAGCTCGACGTCGAATACCGGGAGGAAGCCGAGAAGCTCGGCGTGCCCGGCTATTTCAGGGCACCGGCGCAGAATTCCGACCCAGGCTTCATCGCCGCCCTGGCCGGGCTGGTGCGGCATGCGCGCGGCACGGGGCGGCATCTGTGCTCCTTCGCCGGGCCGCGGCAATGCCCGCAGCAGTTCGGCAACTGCTCCCACGTCATCCTGCGCGAGGCGAATGCCGGCGCGCGCGTCAAGGAGCCCGCGTGAAGCCGGTGATGCTCCGGCCCCAGGCCGTGCTGTTCGACTGCGACGGGGTGCTGGCGGACAGCGAGGCGCTGCACAACCGGATCATCGCGGAGGAAGTTTCCGCCCTTGGCTGGTCCATGGACGCGGCGGAGGCGGAACGCCGCTTCATCGGCCTGTCCTGGCGCAACATCGTGCCGCTGGTCGAGGCGCGGCTCGGGACGGGCAGCGTGCCGTCGGATTTCGTGGAGGGCGTCATCGCCCGCGTGCTGCGCGCCCTGCATGAGCAGGTGGTGCCGGTGCCCGGCGCGCTGGACGCCGTACGGGCGATCGTCGCGGCGGGCATCCCGGTGGCGGTGGCGAGCAATTCCTCCCGCCTCGAACTGACCACGAAGTTGCAGGGCCTCGGGCTGACCGAGCTGTTCCGTGGCCGGACCTTCTCCTATGACGATGTCGCGGCGCCGAAGCCGGCGCCCGACATGTATCGCGCCGCCGCGGCGTCCTGCGGTGCCGATCCGGCGCGTTGCGTGGTGGTGGAGGACAGCGTCACCGGCAGCAGGGCCGGCGTGGCGGCAGGGTGCCGGGTGCTGGGCTTCGCCCATGCGAGCAACCCTGCGACGCTGGCGGCGGTGGGCGCGGAGCCGTTCCACGACATGCGGGACCTGCCGGGGCTGCTCGGCCTGGCGGAGGTGGCGGCGTGACGGTGGAGTTCCTGGCGCCTTTCTACCTGTGGACCAAGTCGCTGCACCTGATCTCGGTGATCGCCTGGATGGCAGGGCTGTTCTATCTGCCGCGGCTGTTCATCTACCACATGCAGGTGCCGGTCGCGGATGCGCGGTCCGAGCTGTTCAAGGTGATGGAACGGCGGCTGCTGAAGGCCATCATGAACCCGGCGATGATCGCCACCTGGCTGTTCGGCATCCTGCTGGTGCTGACGCCAGGCGCGGTGGACTGGGCGGCCGGCTGGTGGCACCTGAAGCTGACTGCGGTGCTGGTGATGAGCGGCTTCCACGGCATGCTGGGCGCCGCCCGCAAGCGGTTCGAGGCGGATGGGCGGCCGCGGACGGAGAAGGCGTGGCGCTGGCTGAACGAGGTGCCGACCCTGCTGATGATCGTGATCGTCGTCATGGTGATCGTGAAGCCGTTCTGACCCGAGCCTCCGCGGCATTGACTTGGAAAGCCGGCAGGCAGTGGCCATATGACGATTGACGGAACTGGCGCCGGACCATAAGGTTGAGCGGTCGTTTCGACAGATGGCCTAGTGTCGCGTCCTGCGGCATGGTCGAAAATCCTCCCTCAGTTCTCCTGGTCGCTGCAACCCAGCCCGTGCAACGGGATCGCGGCGCGGGACAGGCCATCGGGCCCGGTTGCCACGTTTGCGGCAGCTTCCATGGCCGAGACCGAGACTCCAGGTCCGCCTGATCCCCTTCCTCGCGCACGACGGACGCGTCCGCACATGCATCTATCCGAACTCAAGGCCAAAGCCCCGGCCGACCTCCTCGCCTTCGCAGAGTCGCTGCAGGTGGAAAACGCGTCGTCGCTGCGCAAGCAGGACATCATGTTCGCCATCCTGAAGACGCTGGCGGAGAACGAGCAGGCGATCTACGGCGACGGCACCCTCGAAATCCTGCCGGACGGCTTCGGCTTCCTGCGCAGCCCGCAGGCCAACTACCTGCCGGGGCCGGACGACATCTACGTCTCCCCGGCCCAGGTGAGGCGCTTCGGCCTGCGCACCGGCGATACGGTCGAAGGCCAGATCCGCGCGCCGAAGGATGGCGAACGCTACTTCGCCCTGCTCAAGGTCGACACCATCAACTTCGAGCCGCCGGAGGCGCTCCGCCACCGGATCAACTTCGACAACCTGACGCCGCTGTACCCGACCCGGCGGCTGAAGATGGAAAACCCGGACGCCGAGGCGGTGGCGAAGGGTCCGACGAAGGACTACACGCACCGCATCATCGACCTGGTGGCCCCGATCGGCATGGGCCAGCGCGCCCTGGTCGTGGCGCCGCCGCGCACCGGCAAGACGGTGATGCTGCAGAACATCGCCAAGTCGATCACGGCGAACCACCCCGACGTCTTCCTCATCGTCCTGCTGATCGACGAGCGGCCGGAGGAAGTCACCGACATGGCCCGCACCGTGCGCGGCGAGGTGGTCGCCTCCACCTTCGACGAGCCGGCGACGCGCCACGTGCAGGTCACGGAAATGGTGCTGGAGAAGGCGAAGCGCCTGGTCGAGCACAAGCGCGACGTCGTGATCCTGCTGGACAGCATCACCCGCCTCGGCCGCGCCTACAATTCGGTGGTGCCGTCCTCGGGCAAGGTGCTGACCGGTGGTGTGGACGCCAACGCCCTGCAGCGCCCGAAGCGCTTCTTCGGCGCGGCGCGCAACATTGAGGAAGGCGGCAGCCTGACCATCATCGCCACCGCGCTGATCGACACCGGCAGCCGCATGGACGAGGTGATCTTCGAGGAGTTCAAGGGCACTGGTAACTCTGAGCTCATCCTCGACCGCAAGCTGTCCGACAAGCGCACCTTCCCCGCGATCGACATCACCAAGTCCGGCACCCGCAAGGAAGAACTGCTGGTAGACCGCGCCACGCTGTCCAAGATGTGGGTCCTGCGGCGCATCCTGAACCCAATGGGTACCCAGGATTCCATGGAGTTCCTGCTGGATAAGCTGAAGTACAGCAAGACCAACCAGGACTTCTTCGACGCCATGAATACCTGATCGCCACGGCGCGGGTGGCCATGCGCCCCCGCGCCGCCGGCCCTCGCGCCGGCCGGCTGGATCCCGCTGGATCGGACGGCCCGGGCGCACCCTGCCCCGCCCCCCGATCCGGACGTTGCCATGAATACCGAGACCTCCCCCTGCGCCCGGCTGATGCGGGCGGCGCTGTTCGCTGCCCGGGTGCATGCCGGGCACCGCCGCAAGGGCTCCGCCGCTGAGCCCTATGTGAACCACGTGCTGGAGGTGGCCGAGATCCTGGCGGCGCATGGTGCGCCGGAGGATGCGATCCTGGCCGCGCTGCTGCACGATACGGTCGAGGATAGCGACGCCGACCCGGAGCCGATCACGCATCAGCGGCTGGTTGCCGAGTTCGGCGAGGCCGTCGCCGGGCTGGTGGCGGAGGCGACGGACGACAAGTCGCTGCCGAAGGAGGCGCGCAAGGCAATTCAGGTGCGGCATGCGCAAGGCAAGACGGCGGGCGCGAAGATGCTCAAGCTGGCCGACAAGATTTCGAACCTGCGCGCCATCTCGGCCAGTCCGCCGGCTGGTTGGGATCATGCGCGGCGGGTGGAGTATGTCGGCTGGGCCGGGCGCGTGGCGGCCGGCTTGAAGGGCGCCAACCCGGCGCTGGATGCGTTGTTCGAGGTGACCTACCGCGAGGCGATGGCCCGGCTGGCGGCCGAGGCGTGAGCATGGCGCGCCCTGAAATCCTGGCGGTGGAGCGCGCCACGCTGACCGCGGTGCCGGCACCGGTGCTGGCCTTCGAAGGCGGCTTCGTGGTGCGGCGGTTCCTGGGCGGGACCGGGCGCGCCAACGCCGCCTGCGGGCTGGACCCGCGACCGGACCCGGACCTGCCGCGGCGGGTGGACCGGATCGAGGCCTTCTACGCCCGGGCCGGCCAGCCCTGCCGTTTTCGTTCCACCGTCCTGGACCCGGAGGGGCTGGAGGCGCTGCTTGCGGCAAGGGGCTACACGGGGCGGGACGAGAGCCAAGTGATCTGCGGGCGGCTGTCCGGCTTCGCGCGACCGGATCCCGCGGCCGAAATGCTGGCGGGGCCGGAACAACGCTGGCTGGCAGTGGTGGCGACCGCGGAGCATCAATCCGAGGCGCGGCGGGCCGAGAAGGCGGGAATGGCCGGGTTCCTGGGCGTGCCGGCCGCCTGGGTCCTGCTGCATGAGGACGGGGTGCCAGCCGCAAGCGCCTTCGTCACGGCGGATGGCGAACTGGCTGGATTGTTCGACCTGGCGGTGCGGCCCGAGTTCCGCCGGCGTGGCCTGGGCCAGCGGGTGATGGCCGCAGCCGGGGCCTGGGCGGCGAGCCAGGGTGCTCGCTGGGCCTATGCCCAGGTGTCCTGCACGAACCTGGCCTCGCTGGCGATGAATGCGCGGCTGGGGATGACCGAGCTGTACCGCTACCGCTACCTGATGTCGCGGTAGGATGCGGCGCCGGGGGTCCCGGTGCCGCAGCGTGACCTCAGGGGATCAGCACCGTGCTGCCGGTGGTCTTGCGGGCTTCGAGGGCCGTATGCGCCTCGGCCGCGTCCTTCAGCGCAAAGCTCTGGTTGACGCGGATCTTCACGGCGCCCTTGGCAACCACGTCGAACAGCGCCGCGGCATGCGCTTCCAGATCTTCACGCTTGGCGGTGTAGGTCGCGAGTGTCGGGCGCGTCAGGTACAGCGACCCCTTGGCGGCGAGAATGCCGATATCAGTGGTGACCGGGCCGGAGGCGTTGCCGTAGGACACCATCATCCCGTAGGGCGCCAGGCAATCGAGTGACGTCGTGAAGCTGTCGCGGCCAACGCTGTCATAGACCACGGGCAGCATGGCACCGCCCGTGATCTCCTTCACCCGGGCGGGGAGGGACTCCAGGCCGATGACGGTGTGGTCGGCGCCATGGGCTTTGGCCAGCGCCGCCTTTTCCTCCGTGCTGACGCAGCCGATGACGGTGCAGCCGAGGTGCTTGGCCCACTGCGTCATGATCAGGCCGACGCCGCCGGCCGCGGCGTGGACCAGGATCGTCTGGCCGGGCTGGACCTTGTAGGTGCGGGTCAGCAGGAAGCCGGCCGTCATGCCCTGCAGCATCATGGCGGCCGCCTGTTCCGGGGCGATCGCATCCGGCACCTTCACCAGGCGGTCCGCCTTGATGGCGCGGGCCTCGGCATAGGCGCCGATCGGGGCGGTGGCGTATGCGACGCGGTCACCGGGCGCTACGTGGGTGACGCCCTCGCCCACGGCCTCTACCACGCCCGCGGCTTCCATCCCGATGGTCGCGGGCAGTGAGGGCGCCTTGTAGAGGCCGGTGCGGAAGTAGACGTCGATGTAGTTCAGGCCGACGGCCTGGTGGCGGACCAAGGCCTCGCCTGGCTTCGGAGATGGCAGCGGGATTTCCTCCCACACCATCTTCTCGGGGCCGCCATATTCGTGGATGCGGATGGCGTGGTTCATGGGGATGTGGTCCCTGGATCTTGGGGGAGGAAAAGGGCGGCGTGCCCGCGCTGCTCGATGCCGAGCAGGATGCGCTTTGTACTGGCGCCGTCGCCACCGGAATAACCACCGATCCGGCCGCCGGAGGCGACGACCCGGTGGCAGGGGATAATGATGGGGATGGGGTTGCGACCATTGGCCTGCCCGATCGCCCGGGCCGAGGATTGGAGCAGTCGGGCCAGGTCGCCGTAGGAGCGCGTCTCCCCGGCCGGGATATCGCGCAACGCCGCCCAGACCCGCTGTTGGAAGGGCGAGCCGTGCGGGGCCAGCGGCAGGTCGAAGACGGTGCGCAAGCCGTCGAAATAGTCCTGGAGTTGTGTGGCCGCTTCTCGCAGCAGTGGCGTTTCCTCCTGGTCCCGGCCGCGACCCCAGTCGAGGGCCACGATCGCGCCGTCCTCGGCGGAGATGGTCAGGTCGCCGATCGGGGTAAGGCAGGAGAGTTGTGGCATGCGATCCGTCCAGGGGATCGCCATGCGCCACACTCTACGGGGTGTCGTCAAGCCAGGTCTTGTCGGAGGGTGTCGCGTCGGCCCTGGTCGGGGGCCGGATGCCTCGCTAAATGCGGGGCTGTGCCTGGATGAGCGGAGGCTTGCTTGACCGATGCCGTAGCCGATCCGGCGGCCGATGCCGCCGATCCTCCGCCCTATTTCCGGGCGCATGTCTTCGTCTGCTGCAACCGACGACCCGATGGCCACCGCCGCGGCTCCTGCGCCGCACGCGGCAGCGAAGCGCTGCGGGACTACATGAAGGCGCGGGCGAAGGAGCTTGGGTTGAAGGGCGTGCGCATCAACCAGGCCGGCTGCCTGGATCGCTGCGAATTCGGGCCGACGCTTGTGATCTACCCGGAGGGCGTCTGGTACAGCCCGAAGACGCGCGACGATGTGGACGCAATCCTGCAGGCGCATCTGGTGGAAGGCGGCCGGGCGCGGCACCTGATGCTGACGGAACAGGACGTGCTGCCGCCGAAGAGTTGAGACTCGCGCGATGTTTCACGTGAAACACCAGCGTCGCCAGGGCAGCCGATGTCATCCCTGATGGATACGGTCTTCGCGCGAGCATCCGGTGCAGGGCTGGCGGCCGTTGCGGTTCTGAGGCTGTCGGGGCCGCGTACAGGCCAAGTGGTGAAGCGGCTTGCGGGACGATTGCCGCAGCCGCGCCACGCCAGCCTGCGGCGCTTGCGCGCGCCCGATGATGGGCAGGTGATGGACGAGGCGCTGGTGCTGTGGTTCCCGGGTCCGGGGAGCTACACCGGTGAGGACGCGGCGGAGCTTCACCTGCATGGCGGGCGCGCCGTGGTGGCGCGCGTCGAGACCGCGCTGCTGGCATTGGGATGTCGCCCGGCGGAAGCGGGCGAGTTCACCCGGCGCGCCTTTCTGCATGGCCGCATGGACCTGACGCAGGCCGAGGCGGTGGCAGACCTGATTGCCGCGGAGACCGAGGCGCAGCGCCGGCAGGCCCTGCGCCAGGCCGGCGGCGCGCTGGCAAGCCTCTATGGCGGCTGGAGCGCGCGGCTGACCCGAATCCTGGCCCAGCAGGAAGCCGCCATTGAATTCGAGATGGACGACCTGCCGAGCGATCTTCCTGCCCAGGCGCGGGACGCAGCCGAGTTGCTGCGGGCGGAGATCGCCGCGCATCTGGCGGATCAGGGGCGCGGTCAACGCCTGCGGGACGGCGTTTCCATTGCTATCATCGGCGCACCGAACGCCGGAAAATCCACGTTGCTGAATGCACTGGTCGGGCGGGATGCAGCCATCGTGTCACCGACGCCGGGCACGACGCGCGACGTGGTGGAGTGCCGGCTGGAATTGGCGGGCGTTCCGGTCCTGCTGGCCGACACCGCGGGTCTCCGGACCACGCTCGACGCGGTCGAGCAGGAAGGGGTGCGGCGAGCGGCGCTACGGGCCGATGCAGCGGACATAGTGCTCGCGGCCTTCGCCGGCGATGCCCCGCCAGACGCGGAGACGCTCGCCCTGCTGGCGAAGGCCGAGCACGTCGTGGTGGTGGGCACTAAGGGCGATCTGGCGCCATCGCCCACCCTGCAGGGACGGGTCGTGCTGCCGACCAGCGCCGTGACCGGCGCCGGGCTGCCGGCGCTGCGTGCGGCCCTCGAGGATCTGGTGCGTCGCCTCGCCGGCTTGGTCGCCGCGCCGGCGTTGACTCGCGCCAGGCACCGTGCGGCGCTCGACCAGGCGCTGGCCCGGCTGGATGAGGCGCGGGAGGCGGCCCTGCCGGAGGTTGTGGCAGAGGGATATCGAGCAGCCCTTGCGGCGCTCGGGCGCCTTACCGGACGGGTGGAGGTGGAACAGGTGCTCGATGCGGTGTTCCGGGACTTCTGCATCGGCAAGTAGAGGGCCTATACCGCACCCATGGCGATCAACGAGAGCTACGACGTTGTGGTGGTGGGCGGCGGCCATGCCGGCTGCGAGGCCGCGGCCGCGGCGGCCCGGTGCGGCGCGCAGACCCTAATGCTGACCCACCGCCTGGACACGATCGGCGAGATGTCCTGCAACCCCGCCATCGGCGGCATCGGCAAGGGCCATCTGGTGCGGGAGGTCGATGCGCTGGATGGTCTGATGGCGCGCGCGGCCGATGCGGCGGCGATTCATGCCAAGGTGCTGAACCGCAGCAAGGGTCCCGCCGTGCGCGGGCCGCGCATCCAGGCGGACCGGCGCCTGTACCGCGAAGCCATGCAGGCCCTGCTGGCCGAGACACCCAATCTGACACTGGCTGCTGAGTCAGCCGAGGATCTGGAACTGGATGCGACCGGGCAACTCCGCGCCATCATTTGCACTGCTGGCCGCCGCATCGCCTGTGGCGCCGTCGTACTCACCACCGGCACCTTCCTGCGTGGCGAAATCCACCTGGGCGAGGCGCGCCGCCCCGCCGGTCGCGCCGGGGAGGCGCCTTCCATTGGCCTCGCCCGCGCGCTGGACCGTCTCGGCCTACCGCTCGCCCGTCTGAAGACCGGCACGCCACCCCGGCTGGATGGACGCACCATCGACTGGGACTCGCTGGAGCCGCAGCCGGGTGACGAGCCGCCGGAGCCGATGTCCTGGATGACGGAGCGCCTGGGCAACCCGCAGGTGCTGTGCCGCATCACTTGGACCACGCCAGCGACCCATGACCTGATCCGCGCCAATCTCGGCCGCACCGCAGTCTATGCCGGCCGCATCCAGGGCGTCGGCCCGCGCTATTGCCCATCCATAGAGGACAAGGTGGTGCGCTTCGCGGACCGCGAACGCCATCAGGTTTTCCTGGAGCCGGAGGGGCTGGACGACAACACGGTCTACCCGAACGGCATCTCGACTAGCCTGCCGGAGGAGATCCAGGCGGCGCTGATCGCCTCCATCCCCGGTCTCGGCTACGCGCGGATCCTGCGGCCGGGCTATGCCATCGAGTACGACCACGTCGACCCGAGGGCACTGCGCCGGACCCTGGAAGTCCGAGTGGCCCCTGGCCTGTTCCTGGCGGGCCAGATCAACGGCACGACCGGCTATGAGGAAGCGGCGGCGCAGGGCCTGATGGCCGGCCTCAACGCCGCGCAGCGGGCCGGAGGCACCGAGCCCGACCGCGTGCTGGGACGCGGCGAGGCCTACATTGGCGTCATGCTCGACGACCTGGTGAGTCACGGCGTCACCGAGCCCTATCGCATGCTGACCGCTCGTTCCGAACACAGGCTCAGCCTGCGGGCGGACAATGCGGGCCTCAGGCTGACGCAGCGCGGCCTTGCCTGGGGTTGCATCGGGCCGGCGCGCGCGGCACGGCAGGTCGCCTTCGGCAACCAGGTTGCAGCCAGCCTCGCACGCGCTGCGGTGGATGAGGCAACGCCCTACGTCCTGGCCGAGGCTGGCATCCCGATCCGCCAGGATGGGCGCCGGCGCACGGTGCTCGAAGTGCTGGCGCTGCCCGATGTCACCGCGAGCATGGCGGCCCAGGCGTTTCCGTGGCTAGGCGACCTGCCGCCGGCGGTAGCGACACAGGTGGAGGCCGAAGCCTTCTACGCGCCGCATCTCCGCCGACAGGACTCGGAGCGTCGGATGCTGGCACGGGAGGATGGCGTGGCGGTGCCGCCCGATCTGGATTTTCGTGCCATTCCAGGCCTGTCAGCAGAAATGCAGCAGCGGCTGGGCCGGGCGAATCCGGACAGCCTGGGCAGCGCCAGCCGCGTGCCCGGAATAACACCGGCTGCCGTAGCCGCCCTCGCCATCCACCTTCGACGCAGCCAGCCGGAGGCGTTATAGGTGTTTCACGTGAAACACCTCTCCCCTTCCACCACGTCGCCAATGCGGCCGCCACTCGATGCGGCAGTCGAGGCGCGGCTGCAGGCCTACCTCGACCTACTGCTGCGCTGGAACGACCGGATCAACCTGGTCGCCAAGGCGCCGGCCGGGGTGCTGCGGCAGCGACATGTCGAGGACTGCCTGCAACTTGCGGCTCTGCTGCCCACCGAAGGTGGGATATTGGCCGATCTCGGTTCAGGGGCCGGCCTCCCTGGTCTGGTGCTGGCGATGGTGACGGGGCTGGAGACGCATCTGGTCGAGGCAGATCGCCGCAAGGCAGCCTTCCTGGTCGAGGCTACGGCACGGCTGGCCCTGCCGAAGGTGAACATACACGTCGAACGAATCGAGGATGTCCAACTGCCTCCCATCGACATCCTGACCGCGCGGGCCCTGGCGCCGCTCAACGGCCTGCTGCCACACGCGCACCGCCTGTTGGCGCCTGGTGGAGCCGCCATCTTCCCCAAGGGTCGCACCGCGGAGCAGGAGTTGGCGGATGCCATGGCCACTTGGTCCTGCCAGGTCGAGCGTTTCCCCAGCCAGACCGACCCCGACTCCACCATCTTCCGCCTGTCAGGCATCCGTCATGTCCAGCCGCAAGCCTGACCGCCACCCGCGGGTGCTGGCCTTCGCCAACCAGAAGGGTGGTGTCGGCAAGACGACGACCGCCATCAACCTGGCCACCGCGCTGGCTACGGACCGCAAGGTGCTGCTGCTCGACCTGGACCCGCAAGGCAATGCCTCGACCGGGCTCGGCATCAGCCGGCAGGACCGCGCCGCCGGCAGCTACGCCTTGCTGGTGGAAGGTCGCCCACTGGATGAACTGCTCCGCCCCACGCAGATCCCCAACCTGTTCATCCTGCCCGCCGACCCGGACCTCGCCGGCGCCGAGATCGAACTGGTCGGGCTTGAGGATCGCGAACGCCGTCTCACCCTCGCGCTGTCCGAGGCGCGGGAGGCCTTGGCTGATTTCGACTACGTCTTCTTCGACTGCCCGCCCTCGCTCGGCCTCATCACCCTCAACGCGTTGGTCGCGGCGGATGGAGTGCTGGTGCCCCTGCAGACCGAGTTCTTCGCGCTGGAGGGGATCAGCCAGATCACCCGCACCATCGAACGGGTACGCCGGTCACTGAACCCGCGCCTGCGCCTGGACGGCATCGTCCTGACCATGATGGACCGCCGCAACAATCTTTCGGAGCTCGTGGCCAGCGACGTCCGCGGCTTCTTCAAGGACAAGGTCTATGAAACCGCCATTCCCCGGAACGTCCGCGTGAGCGAGGCTCCCTCCCACGGCCTGCCGGTCCTGCTGTACGATTTCCGCTCACCGGGCGCCCAGGCCTACGTCAAGCTGGCCGCCGAATTCCTGAAGCGGGAGCGTGCGCCACAGCGCGCCACATGAGCAGCACCACACGCAAACCCACCTCACGCCTCGGTCGCGGCCTATCCGCCCTGATCCCGGACGCGCCCGCCGCCAACCCGTCGGAAGCGCTGCGCAGCCTGCCGATCGAGGCGTTGGAGCCCGGCCCTTTCCAGCCCCGCGGCGGCATGGACCGCACCGGCCTCGACGAACTTGCCGCCTCGATCCGGGAGCACGGCATCCTGCAGCCGATCCTGGCCCGCCCGAAACAGGGCAGCCCCGGCAGCTACGAGATCATCGGCGGCGAGCGGCGCTGGCGTGCCGCCCAGGCGGCGCAACTGCATGAGGTGCCGGTCGTCATCCGCGACTTCGGCGACCGGGAGGCGATGGCGGCTGGCCTGGTCGAGAATCTCCAGCGCCAGGACCTGAATGCGCTGGAAGAAGCCGAGGGCTACAAGCGCCTGCTTGAGGAGTTCGGCCTGACGCAGGAAAGCCTGGGGCAATCGGTTGGCAAAAGCCGTAGCCATGTCGCCAACACCCTCAGGCTGCTCGGCCTGCCCGCCCCGGTGCGGGACTTGCTGCGCGACGGCGCCCTCTCCGCCGGCCATGCCCGCGCCCTGGTCGGCTCGCAGGACCCGGGCCGCCTCGCGGCCCAGGTCGTGGCGCGTGGGTTGAACGTGCGCCAGACGGAAGCGCTGGCCGCCGCCACGCCGAAGGCCTCCTCGCCCCCGCCCCGGCCACAGGACCCGGAGACACGCGCGCTCGAGAGGGATCTGACCGAGCGCCTCGGTCTCAAGGTCGCGGTGCGGCCCCAGGCCCGCGGAGGAGAGGTCACCATCCGCTATCGGGATCTCGACCAACTGGATGGGCTGGTCCGGCTGCTGACGGGCGGCGGCTGAGGGCTGCCCGCGCGTCAGCGCCGGGCGAAGCCGGCGGCCTGCCGCGCCAGGGCAGCGACGCTGGCCCGTGCCAGCGCCTCGTTCACGTCCCGGAAGGCGGTCGTCTTGGTGCGGCGCTCGGCCTCCAGCAGAGCCGCCCCCTGCGCCTCCAGCGCCGGCAGCGGCCATAGCCGCAGGGCGCGGGAGAAGGCCGACTGGTGCTTGAAGAACACCGGTGGCCGCAAACCCCCTGCATCGCCACCGGCGGCCGAGGCTTCCTGCAGACGCTGCACATGCCGCAGCGCGGACCGCACCACCATCACGGGATTGGCGCCCTCGGCAAAGGCCGCATCCAGCGCCTGGTCTGCCGCCGCCGCATCGCCGGCCGTCGCCGCCATCAGCGCCACGTCCAGGTCCGCAGTCAAACCTTCGGCCACACAGGCCAGCGCCACTGCTTCGTCCACGCGACCACCAGGCCCGGCATGCAGCGCCAGCACTTCCACCGCGCGGCGCAGCAGCATCCGGTCCTCGCCGAGCCGCGCAGCCAGCCATTGCAGTACGGTCGGGTCCGCCTGCACGCCCTGTTCGCGCAGCAGCCCGCCGATGGTCGCCACCAGTGCCTCCGGCTTCTCCCGCCAGCAGGCGATGACCATGGCGGAAGGCGCCGCCTCGGCAAGGGCGCGCAGCTTGGAGCGCGCGGTGATCTCCCCCGCCTCCAGCACCACCAGGGCCTCGCCCTGGCCTGCCAGCACCTCCTGCAGCGGCGTCGCGTGCGCATCCGTCGCCTCGCGCAGCCGGACCACGCGGCGCCCGCCTGTCATTGCCAGGGCAGCGGCCTCCCCGGCCAGGGCGCCACCACGCGCGGCCTCATCCCGCGTCAGCTCCGTCAGTCGGAATGGATCTGAAAGCGCGCCTCCCAGCACGGCACGCACCAGGGCCTCGGCCCGTTCCCGCACCAGCCCCGGATCGTCGCCGTACAGCAGCACGGCGCGCGCAGAGCCCGGATTGCCCAGGAACGCTGCCACACGAGAGGCTTCGAGCTTCACGGTCCTGGCCTACGGCAACGCTACCGGAAGCGCGTGCCGAGCCCAGGCGGCAGGCCCCGCGCCGCGGGGTCGACCGGCGTGAGATCGGCGCCAGGCAGCGGCATGACCGGCGCAGACGCACCGGCCGGCGCCACCAGCCCCGTGTCGGGCTGCCGGAAGTCGGGCTGCCGGAAGAAGATCGCCAGCCGCGTCACCGTCAGGTCCGCCAGCGTTTCCGCCAGGCGCTGCTCGGCGAACTCCCGGCTGCTGTCGGAGGCGAAGAACTGGCTCGGCGGGATGTTGTAGGCCTCGATGCTGCGCTCGACGCCCGAGGCCAGCGTCACCGGCGGCGGCCCCGGTTGTGCCAGAAGCCAATTCACCGTGCCGATGGTGCGGACTCGGGATGAGGTGCCGTCGCGCTGGATGCCAACCGCCTCCTGCTGCAGGGCCGGCGCCACCCGCAACTGGTAACGCACCTCGCCCGCGCCAGGCCCGCCGACATCCTGGCCCATCCGCTGGTATAGGGCGCGGCGCAGCAGCTGTCCGAAGCGCTCCTGCAACACCTCCACCCGCACGCCCTGCAGTTGCGCCCGCACCTCCGGCGTTCCAGGCGGCGTGCCCCCGCTGCCATACAGCGGCCGGAAACCGCAGGCGCCAAGGCCCAGGGTCCCAGCCAGGAGGCCAGTCCGGGCGAGCAGCCCGCGACGCCCCAAAGGTTCAGACGACGAAATTGACCACCCGCCCCGGAACATGAATCCGTTTCTTCACCGGCTTGCCGCCCAGCGCACGCTGCACGTTCTCATCGCCCTCGGCCAGGGCGAAGATGTCGGCCTCCGCCGCCTGCACCGGAACCTCGATGGTCGCGCGCAGCTTGCCGAGCACCTGCACCGCCAGCGTCATCGTCTCCGCCCGCACCAGCTCCGGCTCTGACTCCGGCCAGGGCAGCTCCGCAACCAGCGTCGAGGCATCTGGATTGAGCAGCGCATAAAGCTCCTCCGCCAGATGCGGCATCATCGGCGCGGACAGCCGCGCCAGCATCTCCAGCGCCTCCCGCCGTGCCGCGCCCATGCCCTCGGCGCCGGAAGCCG
Source organism: Falsiroseomonas sp. HC035 (assembly GCF_050563525.1). Lineage (NCBI taxonomy): Bacteria > Pseudomonadati > Pseudomonadota > Alphaproteobacteria > Acetobacterales > Roseomonadaceae > Falsiroseomonas > Falsiroseomonas sp. HC035. The sequence continues at coordinate 452,385 of NZ_JBNXUN010000002.1, read as the reverse complement.
CCTCGGCCTCCCCGATCGCATTGGCGAATTCGTGGATACGCGCGACGGCGACGTTGAACGCGAAGCTGTCCAGCGCTTCCGTCACCGCGACGATGCTGCGATGCGTGACCTGCCGCAGCTTCTTCGCGGCACCCATCGCCGGGCCCTGGGGCGTTCCGGCCGGGGGCAGCATCGGCAGGGCGTTCGCGGCCAGCCGGAAGACCCGCTGTGTGAAGCGGAAGGCGCCGGCGACGCCGGATTCCGTCCACTCCATGTCCCGCTCCGGCGGGTTGTCGGACAGGATGAACCAGCGCGCCGTATCCGCCCCATAGCGACCGATAATGGCGCCGGGATCGACCGTGTTGCGCTTCGACTTGGACATCGCCTCGACGCGGCCGATGGTCACCGGGGCGTTGCCGCCCTTCAGCGTGGCGCTGCGCGTGCCATCGGCGGCGAGCGAGAACTCCACCTCCTCCGGGTACAGCCAGCGGCCATCCGGGCTCTTGTAGCTTTCGTGCTGAACCATGCCCTGGGTGAAAAGCCCGGCGAAGGGCTCCGAGACCTCCAGATGCCCTGTCGCCTTCATGGCCCGGGTGAAGAAGCGGCTGTAGAGCAGGTGCAGGATCGCATGTTCGATGCCGCCGATATACTGGTCGACCGGCAGCCAGGCATTCACCGCGTCCTGCATGACCGGCTCGGCCGCCTGCGGCGAGCAGAACCGGGCGAAGTACCAGGAGCTGTCGACGAAGGTGTCGCAGGTATCGGTCTCGCGCCGCGCCGGCTTGCCGCAGTTCGGGCAGGCGACGTGCTTCCAGGTCGGGTGGTGATCCAGCGGATTGCCGGGGCGGGAAAAGTCCACATCCTGCGGCAGTTCCACCGGAAGCTGGTCCGCCGGCACCGGCAGCGCGCCGCAATCGTCGCAGTGGATGACGGGGATCGGGCAGCCCCAGTAGCGCTGGCGGGACACGCCCCAGTCGCGCAGGCGCCAGTTCACCACACCCGTGCCCTGGCCGGCTTCCTCCAGCCGCGCGATCACCGCGCGCTTGGCCGCCGGCACTGTCAGGCCGTCCAGGAAGTCCGAGTTGAAGATGGTGCCGTCACCGGTATAGGCGGCATCGCCCAGCGTGAAGCTGGCCGGATCTGCGCCAGGCGGCAGAACCACCGGCTTGATGGACAGGCCGTATTTGCGGGCGAACTCGAAATCACGCTCGTCGTGGCCGGGGCAGCCGAAGATCGCGCCGGTGCCGTATTCCATCAGCACGAAGTTGGCGATCCACACCGGGAAGGTCTCGCCGGTGAAGGGATGCACCACGCGATAACCGGTGTCGAAACCGCGCTTTTCCGCCTGTTCGATCGCCGCTTCGCTGGTGCCCATGCGCCGGCATTCGGCAACGAACTCAGCCGCGTCCGGATTGGCGGCGGCCGCGGCGGCGGCCAGCGGGTGTTCCGCGGCAACGGCCAGGAAGCTCATGCCGAACAGCGTGTCCGGGCGTGTGGTGAACACCTCCGCCTCCACGATGTCGGCCACCGGCTGCGCCATCCGGAAACGCACCCGCGCGCCCTCGCTGCGGCCGATCCAGTTGGACTGCATCAGCTTGACGCGCTCAGGCCAGCGATCCAGCCCACCCAGCGCCTCCAGCAGGTCCGGCGCGTATTTGGTGATGGCGAGGAACCACTGGGACAGCTTCTTCTTCTCGACCAGCGCGCCGGAGCGCCAGCCGCGGCCGTCGATCACCTGCTCGTTCGCCAGTACGGTCCCGTCCACCGGGTCCCAGTTCACCCAGCTTTCCTTGCGCTCGACCAGGCCGGCCTTCCAGAAGTCCAGGAACAGCTTCTGCTGCTGGCCGTAGTAGCCCACGTCGCAGGTGGCGAATTCCCGCGACCAGTCCAGCGACAGGCCCATGCGCTTCAGCTCGGTGCGCATGTTGGCGATGTTGTCGTAGGTCCACTGGCCCGGGTGCACGCCGCGCTCCCGCGCCGCATTTTCCGCCGGCAGGCCGAAGGCGTCCCAGCCCATCGGGTGCAGCACCAAGTGCCCGCGCGCGCGCTTGTAGCGCGCCACCACGTCGCCCAGCGTGTAGTTGCGGACGTGCCCCATGTGGATCTTGCCGGAGGGGTAGGGAAACATCTCCAGCACGTAGTATTTCCGCGCCCCCGGCGGCGGCACGTCCGGCACGCTGAAGCAGCCGCGGCGGTCCCATTCGGCCTGCCAGCGCGGCTCGGCGGCAGCGAAATCGTGCCGCGCCGGCTGGCTCTGGGCCGGGTCCTGGCCAGCGGGGTGGGCCGGGGAAATCTCGTTCATCGTGCTGCGGTGCATGGCCTGGGGTTGAGCCACAGGCATAATCCTCCCCGGCCCCCCTGGGAAGGGCGGTGCCTGAGCCGCAGGCGGCGCCTCAGCCGGAGGCGGCGACCGACTGCGCCCGCAGCTCCCGCGCCCGGTTCAGCACCTGGTCCTCGAGTTCCGCCGCCGTGCTGGCGGCGACCGGCACGTCGACCCAGGCATTGCCGCGCAACTCCTGCCGGAACAGCGCGATGCGCACCCCGTCGGAGCGCAGCTGGCGGCCGAGCACATAGGCGGTGGCGCGGAAACGCTCTCCCTGGCTGCCGGGCGGCGAATACCAGTCCGTGATCAGCACGCCGCCGAAGGGATCGGCGGAGGACAGCGGCATGAAGGACAGGGTATCGAGCGACGCGCGCCAGAGATAGGCGTTGACGCCGATGCCGCCGCCATCCTGGCCGGCGCCGGGGCGCTGCTGGCTTCGGTCCGTGCCGAAGATCAGGATGCCATCTGTGCCGCCAATCCGCCCGCGCACCTGGTCGCGCCGGCGATCGGAGCTGTATTCATCCAGCCCCGGCGTCCGCAAATTGTCGCCCAGCGAGCCGCAGCCGGCCAGCACGGTGCCCGTCAGGGCCACCATCATCCATTGCGTCAGGCGCATGCTTCCCATCCCGGCCCGGCGGGGCCCTTCCTGACGCGATGTTTAGCGCCATGGCGCCGCCGCGCAAAGTGCGGGCCTGTAACGGCAGAAGTCACTCCACGAAAAAGGGCGGCGGGTTTCCCCGCCGCCCCCTTCAGGCTGCCGATCCTTGAGGGATCAGAAGGCCAGGCGCGTGCCCAGGATGAACACGTCGATGTCGCGGTTGCGGGTCACGATCGACGTCGGGTTCGCGGCGTTGTTGGCGATGTTCTCGTCCGAGATGTTCGTGTAGTTCGCGAACGCCTCGAGGCCCGGAGCGATGGTGTAGACCGCACCGACGCCGATGGCGCGCTGCTCGCGATCGGCGAGGGCACCGTTGTCACGCTGGCCGAGCGAGTAGAAGGCGCCGACCGAGATCGCACCGGCGCGGTAGGTGGCGCCGAGCGTCCAGTTGGACGAGTTGCCCAGGCCTTCGCGAATGCCGGCGCGGCCGAAGGAAGCGCCCGCGTACTTGCCCCACATGTAGTGGCCACCGACAGTGACGCCGAAGGCGGACAGGTTCAGGCCGGCCTGGTAGGCGTTCGGATCCTGGATCTGCACAGCGGCGCTGTGAGCGTCCGGAGCATCGCCGCGCATGGCGGAGAAGGCCGCGGCCACGCCGACGTTGCCGAAGCTGCCGCGGTAGCGGATGGCGCCGGACAGCTCGTTGCGGATGGAGCCCTGGTTCGGGTCGCGCTGCAGCACGGTGCTGCTGCCGCCGGCCAGGAAGTTCTCGCCCTCGTTGCCGTTCGGCGCGAAGCTGACGCCGAAGTCGAAGCCGAAGAACTGCGGCGACATGTAGATGATCTTGGTGGCGTCGCTGCCGTCGTTGATCGTCGACAGGATGTAGCGCGTGCCATCGGCGCCCGGCGCGATGAACTCGTCCCAGCCACCCGACTCGCCGAGGTTGGTGATGCCCGGCGCGGCGACCTTCAGCTGGTCGGCGGCGCTGTCCTGGTCACCGAACTGCAGGGTGCCGAGGGTCGGGGTGGAGATGAAGCCCCAGGCCTCGTCGGTGTCGACGGCGGTGGCGGAGGTGTTGTTGGCGTCGATCTGGAACTCGATCTCGGCGCCGTAGGACAGGCCGTTGGCGGCCTTGCCGCGCACGATCACGCTGATTTCCAGGTCGGTGCGGAAATCGAGCTTGGAGCGGCTGACGGTCTCGTTCGGGCGGCCCGGGGCGGTCAGCGTGACAGCGCCGCTGTCGTTGTCGTCGTTGATGTAGCCGCCGGTGAACTCGAAGTAGCCGCCCACGCGAACCGTCGGAGCCGTCTGCGCCTGGGCGCCGGTGATGCCCAGCAGCGCGGCGCCGACCACCGCAGTGGTGCCCAGCAGAATCTTGCGCATATTCAAAAACCTCCTCCTGCACCGGGTGGCCCCCGGCATGCGACGACCCGCCTGCCCCCCTCGGCAGGACGCCGCTACCAGGTTCCCCCCTGGCAGCAGTCGAGCCCGGGGGGATAATGGTCCGGTGGTTACGCTCCGGGCAACCGGCCAAAGCAGGGCGCCGCGACTTCGTTGAGACAGTGTTGCGCACAGGACACAGCGCCGTGTGGGAAGGGTCTCGGCACCTGAGGCGGACCCATGAAGAACGTCCCACTCCCCAACCACCCGTTCAGGCGCGGCGCGCTGCCAGCCCCCCGATGGCGGCGAAGCCCGCCGCCCGCCCGGCGCCGCGCCACGGCAGGCGCCCCGCGGTGGCGGCCGTGACGCCGCCAAGGGCCACGGCCGGCCGGCCCAGGCGCCGCGCCAGGGCCGACCAGCGCAGCGGGCCCAGGGCCGGCGCGCCCGGGTGGCTCGCCGTCGCGAAGGCCGGCGAGACGAAGCCGAGATCCGCCTGCAACCGCCGCGCCCGCGCCAGCGCCGCCCGCCCATGCACCGCCAGCGACAGCACCGCCCAGGGCGCCCCGCCCCGCCGCGCTGCCAGCCAGGCGAACGCCTGCGTCCCCACGGCCCGATCCGGCAGGTGCAACCCGCAGCGCCAGCGCAACGCCGCGCGCGCATCGCCACCGACCAGCAAAAGCAGCCCGCGCCGCCGCGCCAGGGCCGCCAGCCGCGCCAGCACCGTCGGCGCCGCACCGCGGGCCAGCACGCCGGAGCCGCGCGGCAGCCGGGCCGCCGCGGCGCAGGGGTCCGGCAGCCGCACCGGGTCCGAGACCAGCCACAGCCGCGCCCCCCGCCCCACCTGCCTCCGATGCGAAGGCGTCGCCGGCTTGAGCCGGCGGGACCATGCCTCTAGCGTCCGCGCCATGCCCCAGGATTTTCCCCATATCGCCAGCCAACTCGGCCGCATCCGCGACAGGATCGCCGAGGCCTGCCTGCGCGCCAACCGCCCTCCCGGATCGGTCACCCTCGTCGCCGTCTCCAAGACCCACCCGGCGGAGGCCGTCCGCGCCGCACTGGCCTGCGGCCACGCCACCTTCGGCGAGAACCGGGTGCAGGAGGCCGAGCAGAAATTCACCAGCCTGCGCGTAGACCATCCGGACCTCCGCCTGCATCTGATTGGCGCGTTGCAGACCAACAAGGCGCGCGACGCCGTGCGGGTCGCCGACGTGATCGAGAGCCTGGACCGCCCGAAGCTGGCCACCGCGCTCCGTGACGCCATGGCGCGCGAGGGCCGCCAGCCCCGCCTGCTGGTCCAGGTCAATATCGGCGACGAGCCTCAGAAGGCCGGCGTCCCGACAGCGGAGGCCGACGCCTTCATCCGCCTCTGCCGCGAGGATCTCGGCCTGCCCGTTGCCGGGCTGATGTGCATTCCCCCGGTCGAGGACGATCCGCGGCCGCATTTCGCCCGTCTGGCGGACCTCGCCGGCCGACACGGCCTCGGCATCCTGTCCATGGGCATGAGCAACGACTTCGAAGCGGCGATCGCGGAAGGCGCCACGCATGTCCGCGTCGGCACCGCCATCTTCGGCGGCCGGCCCGCGCCGGCCTGACCGCCGGCCTGACCGCAGCCCCGGCAGCCGGCAACCGGTAGACGGCAACCGCACCTGCGCCATGGCGTTGAGCGGCCGGATGTCCGCGCCGGGACATCACCATATTTTGGACGAGTTGTTCGGCTTCACTGACGGTGGCGCGGTTGCACGCCGGCCGGACGCCCCCGGGGCAGGAGGATGGATTTGGGCCGATACCTGGTGACCGGCGGGGCCGGCTACGTTGGCAGCCACACCGTGCTGGCCCTGCGCGATCGTGGCGAGGAGGTCGTCGTGCTCGATGACCTCTCAAAGGGCCACCGCGCTGCAGTGCCGCCAGGTGTCACGCTCGTGCCCGGCCGTTGCGACGACCGCGCCGTGCTGGCCGAGGCCTTCGCCCTCGGGCCCTTCGATGCCGTGCTGCATTTCGCCGCGCTGTCCCTGGTGGGCGACAGCATGCGGGACCCGCTGCGCTACATGGCGGAGAACCTGAACACCCTGGCCGCCGTGGCCGAGGCGGCGGTGAAATCCGGCTGCCGCAAGCTGGTGATGTCCTCCACCGCCGCGTTGTTCGGATTTCCCGAGCGCATCCCGATCGACGAGGCGCAGGGCCATGCGCCGGTCTCGCCCTATGGCGAAAGCAAGCTGATGTGCGAGCAGGCGCTGGCCTGGGCGGAGCGCATCCACGGCCTGCGCTATGCCTCGCTGCGCTACTTCAACGCCGCCGGCGCCGACCCCGAGGGCCGTGCCGGGGAGGATCACGACCCCGAAACCCACCTGCTGCCGCTGGCGATCGACGCCGCGCTGGGCAAGCGGCCGCCGCTGATGGTGTTCGGCACGGACTACCCGACGCCCGACGGCACCGGCGTGCGGGACTATGTGCATGTGACGGACCTGGCGGACGCCCATCTGCGGGTCCTGCCGCTGCTGGACACACGATCGGTGCGCTACAACCTCGGCAATGGCACTGGCTATTCGGTGCGGGAAGTCATGCAGTCTGTGGAGCGCGTCGGCGGCCGGCCGGTGCCGCACGAACTGGGTCCGCGGCGCCAGGGGGACCCGGCCGTGCTGGTCGCCTCCTCCGCCCTGCTGCGTACCGAGACCGGCTGGACGCCGCGCTTCCCGGCACTGGACGACATCGTGCGCACCGCCTGGGATTGGCGGGTGGCACATCCGCAGGGCTATGCCGGCGCGACGGTCCTCGCGCCGGCTTGAGCCAACATCAGGCCAGCTGGCCGGCCACCCAGTCCTTCAGCGCGCTGCGCGGCAGGGCGCCCACCTTGGTGTCGACCGGCTTGCCATCCTTGAACAGGATCATGGTCGGGATGCCGCGCACCGCGTAGTCGTTCGGCGTCATCGGGTTGTCGTCGATGTTGACCTTGGCGATGGTCAGCTTGCCTTCGTATTCCTTGGCGATCTCGTCGAGGATCGGCGCGACCATCCGGCAGGGGCCGCACCACTCCGCCCAGAAATCGACCAGGACGGGGCCGGAAGCCTCCAGCACGTCCTGCTTGAAGCTGTCATCGGTGACAGCCTTGGTGAGTTCGCTCATCGCGGGTCTCCGGGCGCCGGCCGTGGGGGCAGGTGGAAGGGCCGGCGCAGTTGAAGGCAAGATCGTGGCGGTGCGGGTCCGGGTCAAGCAATCCCTGTCCTCCGGTCCGTCATGCACGCGGCGCATGCAGGTTCAGAAGATCTTCCGGAAGCGGCATGAGGCGGGCGCCGAAGGTCCAGACCAGGGCGCAGTCCACCGCCCGGCCCGGAAAGGCACCGGACAGCACGGCGCGGTACGCCGCCATCTGCCGCAGGTACAGAGCCGGCACGGCCGAAACCTCGGCCGGTGGCGGGCGGTTGGTCTTGTAGTCCAGTACCAGCACGCGGCCCGGCGTCACCAGCAGCCGATCCACCTGGCCGCTGACCAGGCGGTCGCCAATGCGCCCGGCGATCGGCGCCTCCGCCAGGCTGCCCGGGCCGAAGGCGGCGGCGAAGGCCGGTGCCTCCAGCAGCGCCAGGATTTCCGCCAGCGTCTCCCGCTGCTCGTCCCCGGACAGGTCGTGGCCACGGCGGGCGAGGAAGGCGCGGGCTGCGGCCTCCCGCGTTTCCGGCGGCCGGTCGGGCAGGTGTTGCAGCAGGGCATGCACCAGCCGGCCACGGCGGAAGCGGCGGCCGGTGGGGTCGGACATGCCATGCGGCGCCGCGGCCGGTGCTTCGTTCTCGCCCGGTACGGCGGAGGGGGCGAGCGCATCCACCGCGTGTTCCGCCGGCGCCGGGCGGCGCGCCCAATCCGGCAGATCCGCCGCGGCGGCGGGCGGCGTGTCACGCCCATCGGGGCGCGGCGCGTCCTCCTGCGGCGTTTCCAGGCGGGCGAAGCTGGTGGTGGCAAAGCGGCAATCCGCCGGGGCGCCGAAGCCGCCGAACTCCTGCTCCTCGCAGCCGATCCGGCCGAAACCCTGGGCGATCAGGTCGTACCAGCAGGCTTCCGGCCAGTCTCGTGCCTTGGGTCGCTTGCGCTGCCAGCCGCAGACCAGCAGGCGGTCCTCCGCCCGGGTCAGGGCCACATACAGCAGCCGATGCTCCTCCGCCGCCCGCGCCGCCTTTTCCTCGGCCAGCAGCGCGCTGTAGGCGGGCGCGTGGTGGTCCTTGTTCGGCGCCCAGAACGGCAGCGGCGGGCCATCCTCCGGCTGGTGCCAGCGCACCTCCGCCCCGTCGCGGCCGGTGGCGACGGTGTCCGGCAGGATCACCACCGGCGCCTGCAACCCTTTGGCGCCGTGGACGGTCATGATGCGCACGGCGTCGCCGGCGCCTTCCTGGTCCCGCTTCACCTCCGCCCCGCCGCGACGTAGCCAGGCGGTGAAGCCCTGCAGGCTCGGCGGGTGGCGGCGGCCATAGTCCAGCGCGGCGTTGAGGAACTCATCCACCGGGTCCGAGGCATCCGGCCCCAGCCGCGCCAGCAGTTTTTCCCGTCCCCTGTGTTCACCGAGGATTTCCGCGAACAGGGTGTGCGGCGAGGCGATGTCGGCACGCGACATCAGCCCGGCCAGCCAATCCGCCGCGCGCCCTTCCGGCGTGTCCTGCCCGCGCGCCTCCGCCAGTCGGCCCCAGAGCGGCCCGCGCCGGTCCGCGGCCAGGGCCAGAAGCTGGTCGTCATCCAGCCCGACCAGCGGCGACTTCAGCGCCGCCGCCAGTTGCAGATCGTCCTCCGGCAGCAGCAGCGCATCGGCCAGCGCCAGCAGGTCCTGCACCGCGATCTGCTCGACCAGGCGGATGCGATCGGTGCCGCCGGTCTTCACGCCGCGCGCCTTCAGCGCCCGCACCAGCCGCGGCAGGAAGCCGCCGGTGCGCTTGCGGACCAGCACCAGGATGTCGCCCGCCCGCATCGGCCGGCCCCGCGCGGGCAGCATTTCCCCGTTGTCCAGCCAATGCGCGATCCGCGCCGCCAGGGCTTCCGCCAGCAGCGCATCGGCGCCGGTGGCGGCGGAAGGCGCCTCGGGCACCTCCCAGGCTGGCGGCGGTTCGGTCTCGGCGGCTTCCAGCATCGGCCACAGCTCGACGCAGCCGGCTTGGCCGACGCGGTCCGGCCGGTGCCGCAGCACCTCGCCTTCCGCCACCACGCCGTCCCGCGCCGCGCCTTCCTTGAATACCGCATCGACCAGCGCCAGCACCGGGGCGGTGGAGCGGAAGGAGACCTGGAGCTGCACGTCGCGCAGCGTCTCCTCCAGCGCCGAAATGCGTTCGGCGAAGTGCCATTTCCAACGGGTGAAGCCGGCGGCGTCCGCGCCCTGGAAGCGGTAGATGGATTGCTTGACGTCGCCCACCGCGAAGATGGTGCGCGGGGCGGCGCCCTTCCGGTCCGCACCGGAGCCGGCGAAGAATTCCTCGGTCAGCGCGGCGGCGATGCCCCATTGCGCCGGGTTGCTGTCCTGCGCCTCGTCCAGCAGCACGTGGTCCAGGCCGCCATCCAGCTTGAACAGCACCCAGGCGCTGCCTGGGTCGCGCAGCACCTGGCGGGCGGACAGGATCAGGTCGTCGTAATCCATCAGCCCGCGGGCCCGCTTGCGGTCGCGATACCCTTCCAGCACCGGGGCACCCAGGCCGAGCAGGGCGCGCGTCGCGGCCAGCAGGCGGCTGGCGCGGCGGCTGCCTTCCACCGCCGCCACGCGCTCGCCCTCCTCCCGCAGGATCTCGGCACATTCCGCCTGGCGCGGGCCGACATCCTTGGTCGCCATCCGTGCCCGCGGCGTGCCTTCCTGGGTCAGCAGGCAATCCGCCCATTCGCCCCAGCGTGCGGCGCGCTGCGCTGGCGGCAGTTCCAGCCAGGCCATCAGGCGTGCGCCGCGCCCGCGGTCATTGGCGTTGCGGCTGGCTTCCAGCAGCCGCGCCGCGACCACGGCCTGGTCATGCACGGACTGGGCGCCGGCCAGCAGCAGCGAATCCTCCGGCGCGTCGTCCGGCAGATCGAGGTGCCGGCCGATGGCCTTGCACAACGCCGCCAGCGACCCGGTGCCGCGCAGCGCCTCGGACAGCCGTTCCCGGTCATGGTCCAGCGCGCGGACCAGCTTGGCGAAGGCATCCGGCGGCACCAGGCTGGCGAGCGCCTCCAGCGCAGTAGCCTGAGCCGGGCTGGACAGGACCGATTCGCGCGCCTCGGCCAGCAGCGCCACGGCATCGGCATCCTCGATGACACCGAATTGCGGGGCGAGGCCGGCTTCCAACGGGAAGGCGCGCAGCAGGGACTGGCAGAAGGCGTGGATGGTGCTGATCCGCATGCCGCCCGGATGGTCCAGCACCCGGCAGAACAGCCCCCGCGCCGCATCCAGGTCCCGCCGGTCCGGCGCTCGGCCGAGCAGCGCCGACAATCGCGCTGCCAGCGCCGGCTCAGGCTCCACCGCCCAGCGCCCGAGGTCGCGCGCCAGTCGCGTCGCCATCTCCGCCGCCGCGGCCTTGGTGAAGGTGAGGCACAGGATGGAGCCCGGCCGCGTGCCGGGCGCCAGCAGCAGCCGCAGCACGCGGTCCGTCAGCACCTTGGTCTTGCCCGACCCGGCCGAGGCGCCGACCCAGGCGGAGGCCATGGGGTCCGAGGCGCGGCCCTGCTCGAATTCCGCTTCCTGCCGCGGCGTGAGGATCAGGTTCATGCGCCGTCCTCCTCCTCCGCATCGGCCCATTCGGCGATTCGCGACAGGTGGTCGTAGTCGCCACCCCTGGTCTTGCGGCCGGGATGCGGCCGGGCCGTGAAGGCGGCGTCGCCGAGCAGGAACCGGTCCACCAGCAGGCCGAGCCGATCGACCGCGCTCGACGCCAACTCGGAAACCTCCGCCGGCTCCGAGACCATGCCGCGCACCTCGCCGGGCGTCTCGCCGCCCGACAGTTTCCAGTAGGTCAGCGCCCGAACCGTCGCGGGCGGCACCCCGGCGAAGCCGCCGGCGGCGGCGATGGCGGCTTCCAGCGGCAGTTGCGGGGCGCGGCCATCGCCGAGTTCGTCCGGCCGGGGCAGCGTGCCGGTCTTGTAGTCGAGGATCGCCAGCGAGCCGTCGCCCAGCCGGTCGATCCGGTCAGCCCGCGCCTTCAGCGTCACGGTGCCGCCCGGCCGCACCAGGTCGAGCCGGCCATCGGTCTCGGTGAAGCTCTGGGCGATCTGTCCGTTGGCCCGGATTTCGCCTTCCTGACCGACCACGAAGGCACCGATGCGGGCGAGGCGGGGGCGCCAGAAGGCGGCCAGCGCAGGACGCGGACCCTGTGCGGCAAGCGCCTCGGCGGCCGCCCGGCCCCAGGCGTCCAGCGCGGCCTCCTCCACAGGCCAGCCGCCGGGCGCCTTTGCAAGCTCCGCGATGAAGCCGGCCAGCGCGCCGTGCACGATGATGCCATAGTCCAACGCGCCGACATCGGCATCGAGCGGGTCCAGCCGGCGCAGCTTCAGGATGCGCTTGGCGTGGAAGGCATAGGGGTCCGCCAGCAGGTCGGCGACCTCGGTCACCGAGATCTCCTTCGGGCGCTGCGCGCGCGTCGGGCGCGGCGCCGGGCGGCCAACGGGCGTCACCTGGTCCGGCATGTCGAGCGCCGCTGCCATCCGCGCCGCCTCGCTGTCCGGCAGCGCCAGCCCCTGCCCGTTCAGGAAGGTCTCCAGCCGCGTCAGCCAGCGCGCGGGTACCGTGGGTGCCCCGCCGCGGCGGCCGGCGCGGGACAGTACGGCCTCGGGCGCGGCGCAGGCGAACAGGAAGAAGTCGGTGCAGACGCGGCCGATGCGCGCCTCCGGTTCCGGCAGGCCGAACTGCGCCCGCATCGGGCGACTCATCCAGGGGCCGGGGTCGGTCGCCAGCGGCCACACCGTCTCATCCAGCGCGCCGAGCACCACGCGGTCGAAGGACAGCAGCCGGGCTTCCAGCAGACCGAGGATTTCCACCCGCGGATGCGCGGCTTCATGCAGCCGCACCTGGCGCGTCACCACGCCGTCCAGGCTGGCCTCGAACAGCGCGGGCCAGGAGGCCGGATCGATCGGCGGCATCAGGGCCATGGCCGGGGCGAGGTCCGCCATGTGGTTGGCCAACACCTCGCCCTCGTCGGCCGCATAAAGCCGTAGGCCGCCCGGCTGGTCGGCGGTGGTCGCCAGCGCCTCGGCTGCCGCCAGATGCGCGGCCAGCAGGTCCGCCGGCGGGCAGGCGGCGCCGTGGCGGGTGCTGAAATCGCCGAGCGCCCCGGTTAGCGCCGAGGCCAGCGCCGCATGCAGCGCCAGCAGCACCGGCTTGGCGACCGTCTCCGGCAATGCGGCGATGGCGGCGGCGAGCCCCGCCAGCCCGCCCTGCGGCCGCGGCCCGCGCAGCACGCGGCGTTCCAGCAGCCGCACCGCCGCGAGAAACTCGGACCGCAACATCCCGGCCGCCGCCAGCGGATGCTTCGCCAGGGCCAGCAGGGGAACCGGGGCGAAATCCTCCGCGACGCAGCGTGCCAGCAGCCGCAGGAAGATGCCCGTGGGGGTCTGCGCCAACGGCTGGCCGGCGCTGTCATCGGCGCGGATGCCGTGCCGCACCAGCTCCGCCGAGACGCGACGCGCCAGGTCGCGGTCCGGGGTGACGAGGGCGGCCCGCGCGCCGGGCTTTTCCAGCGCCTCCCGCAGCAGCAGCGCGATGGCCGCGGCTTCCGTCTGCGCATCCGGGGCGGCGAGCAGGCGCAGCCCTTCCAGCCCGGCCTCCCAGCGCGCGGCATCGGGCAGGGTCCAGGGCGCCATGCCCTCCGGCGGCCGCAGCGACATCTCCAGCAATTCGGGTCGCGCCTTCGGCACGCCGCCGGGCGGCACGTGCTCGCAGCCGGGCCAACGGCCGACCTCTCGGAATTCCGCGCCCATGGCGTGCAGCAGGCGGCCCTGGCTGCAGAAGGGATGCGTCGGCGAGTCGCAGACCGCGGCCCAGATCTCCGCCAGCGCGGCGCGGTCCAGCCCGTGCAGCACCACCGCACCCTGCGGCAGCCGCGCCACCACGCGCAGAAGTTCGACCGCCGCCGGGATGGTGCCGCCGACGCCGATGCCGGCGGCCACCACCGGGTCCGCCGGCGGGTTGTCCTGCCAGGCCTTCGTCTGCTCGCGCAGCGCCAGCACCCGGCGCAGGCCGATATCGAGCAGCCCCTGGTCTTCCAGCCAACCGGCCCAGGCAGTGGCGACGCCGCGCAGGAAGGTGGTGGTGATCTGCCAGTGGGCTGCCTGCGATTCCGGCACCAGGGTTTCGAGCCGCCCGAGCCAGGCTTCGGCGAACTCGGCCGGAGAGCCCGAAGCCAGCAACTCCGTGTCCGGCTCCTCCAGCGCGATCTCGTCGAAGATCCGGGCGAGTTCGGCGGCGAGGCCCCAGGCCTGTTCCGGATTCGCCGGCCCGCCATGCCGCGGCGGCAGGCGCAGCACGAGGCTTGTGAGCACCGCCTGCCGGGTCAGCGCCGGCACCGCGGGCGGCAAGTCCAGCAGCGTGGGCAGCGCCAGTTCGTCCGCATCCTCGGTCGACAACCCGGCCAGCGCCCGCATCCGCGGCAGCAGAAGCGCGCGACCCTCCGCGGCGGTCAGGAAGGCGTCGCGCAGCCCGCGCGCGGAACGCCGCGTCGGCAGCAGGATGGTGGCGCGGGACAGCGCCTCCGGCGGCTGGTCGCGGAACTGCCGGAACACCCCGGAAGCGAGGCATTCCAGGAAGGGAAGATGCGCCGGGATGTCGTAGAGGTTCATGATGCGTTCGCAGGCTAGGGCGAGGTGCGGGCGCGGTCCAGTGCCGTGGCGGAGCCGTTCAGGTATCAGAACAGCGCCGTCAGCATCCCCGCCCGCAGCATCGTCTCCGCCCGGTCCAGGTCGCGCGGCGTGGACAGGTGGAACCAGGCGCCGTCATGCACCAGGCCGTACAGCCGCCCGGACTCGATGGCGCGGTCATAGACCAGGTTCAGGCTGAACGGCCCCTCGGGCGTGCCCTCGAACAGTCCCGGCGCCAGCACCTGCACGCCGCCGAACAGATAGGGAGAAATCTCCCGCTCCTTCAGCCGCCGCGCCCGGCCATGCGGGTCAAGCAGGAAGTCGCCGCGGCCGACCTCGCCATCCACCTGGCTGGTCCGCACCAGCAGCAGCAGCGCGTCCATGCGGTCCGGGTCGAAGGCGGCGGCGAGGCGTTGCAGCGCCGGGGTCGGGCCATCGAGCCAGAAGGCGTCGCCATTGACCACGGCAAAGGGGTTCTGGCCGAGATGCGGCAGCGCGGCCCTGACGCCGCCGCCGGTCTCCAGCAGCATCTCCTCCCGGAGCACCAGGCGTCCCGGCGCATCGTGCTCCGCCACCGCGGCGGCCACCTGGTCGGCGAACCAGTGGGCGTTGACCACGTGGTGCTGCACGCCGGCATCGCGCAGGCGGTCCAGCGCGTGGTGCAGCAGGGAACGCCCCTCCAGCGGCAGCAGCGGCTTCGGGGTCTCGTCCGTCAGCGGCCGCATCCGCGTGCCGAGGCCCGCGGCCAGCACCATGGCGTGGGTGAGCGGGATCATGGGGTCTCCGGATTCCGGCGCAGCGCAATCGGCACATGCATATCGAGAAAATCGCGCAGCGGCGCCGTCGCCTCGTGGTCCAGCGCGCGCGCCAGCAGCGCCCAGCAGCGCGGGCCGTGTTGCAGGTAGTGCGACTTGCCATCCCGCCGCGCCAGCCGGACCCAGAGGCAGGCGACGCGCAGGTGCCGCTGCGCCGCCATCGCCGCCATCGCGGCGCGATAGGCCGCCGGGTCCAGCTCCGGCCGCAATTCCAGATAGCGCACGATGCAGGCTTCCCGCACCGCCGGGTCCACGTCCCGCCGGGCATCCTCGACCAGCGAGACCAGGTCGTAGGCCGGGTGGCCAAGCGCCGCGTCCTGGAAATCCAGCAGCCCGACATCGGCGGGCGGTGCGCGGCCCGGCAACGGCATCAAATTGGCCGGGAAGAAGTCGCGATGCACGAAGCCCGAAGCGGCGAAGGGCGCCAGCATGGCGTGGATCGCCTGGTTGAATTCCGCCCGCACCGCCTCGGACGGCGGCTCGCCCAGCGCTGCCGGCCACCACCATTCGAGAAACGTCGCCGCCGCGGTATCGGCCATGCGGGCGGCGCCCCATTCGGGCAGGCCGGGCGGCGGCGGCACCGCGTGCAGGCGCGCCAGCGCCGCGGTGGCGGCGAGGTAGTGCGGCGCCGGGTCCTCGCCGGCATCCAGAAGCTGCGCCGTGGTCCGCGCGCCGAAATCCTCGATGATCGCGAAGCCCTGGTGCGCGTCGGCGGCCAGGACCTCCGGCGCCGAAAGCCCGGCCGCGCGCAGATGCGCGCCGATGCGGAGGTACGGCCCGAGATCCTCCTGCGGCGGCGGCGCATCCATCAGCAGCGCCGGGCGCGGCCCGCCGACCAGCCGTGTGTAGCTGCGGAAGGAGGCATCGGCCGGCAGGGCCTGCCGCTCGGCGGCGGCAAAGCCGTGGTCGGCCAGGAAGGCGACCGCCTCCGCCCTCATGCCGCCAGCCCCTCCAGCCTGCCGTCCCAGCCGGTGAGGGTCGCGATGCGGGAGGTCTCGTTGGGGCCGGGCGCCAGCGCGAGGGTCAGCGCCTCGGCCGGACGCAAGGCGCCAAGCCGGTCCGGCCATTCAACCAGCACGATGCCGTCCCGCGCCTCCTCCCACCCCAGCTCGTCCAGCCCCGCCGGGCCGTCCAGCCGCCACAGGTCGAAGTGGAAGGCGGGGCCGACGGGCAGGTCGTAGGACTGCACCAGGGTGAAGGTAGGGGATGGCACCTCCAGCGCCGGGTCACCGGAAGCGGCGCGCAGGAAGGCGCGGCAGAAGCTTGATTTGCCGGCACCCAGCGGTCCCTCCAGCAGCAACGCATCTCCGGGACGGGCGCGGGCGGCCAGCCGCGCGGCCAGCGCCGCGGTCGCGGCCTCGTCGGGCAAGGGGAGGATCAGGGTCATGCGCGGCGGCAATCTGCTCCCACCGTGCCGCATCGCACAAGCCGACCGCTTGATCCTGGCTGGCGCTTGGTCCAAGCAGCCGCCAACGGCGAAAGGACGCGGCATGTCGGCGGTTGTCGAGACGGATGTGGCGATCATCGGCGCGGGTCCGGTCGGGCTCTTCGCCGTGTTCGAATGCGGCATGCTGCGGATGAAGACCGTGGTGGTGGATGCGCTGGGCGAAATCGGCGGGCAGTGCAGCGCGCTGTATCCGGAAAAGCCGATCTTCGATATCCCGGCGCATCCGGAAATCGGCGGCGCCGACCTGATCGCCGCCCTGCACAAGCAGGCCGCGCCGTTCCACCCGCATCTCATGCTTGGCCGCCGCGTCGAGTCGCTGCGGCGGGAGGGGGACCGGCTGGTTCTCGGCACCAGCGATGGCGACAGCATCACCTGCAAGGCGGTGATCCTGGCCGCCGGCGCCGGCGCCTTCGGCCCAAACCGCCCGCCGTTGGACCGACTGCCGGAATTCGAGGCCAGCGGCGCCGTGCGCTACCTGGTCAGCCGGCGGGAGGAGTTTCGCGGCAAGCGCGTGGTCATCGCCGGCGGCGGCGACAGCGCGGTGGACTGGGCGCTCAGCCTGAAGCAGATCGCGGCCCATGTGACGGTGGTGCACCGCCGCGACAAGTTCCGCTGCGCCCCGGAAAGCGCCGCGCAATTGAAGCGCGCCGCCGACCTTGGCGAGCTGGAACTCGCCATCCCCTACCAGCTGCATGCGCTGGAAGGCACCGATGGCGCGATGACGGGCGTGACCCTGGCGACGCTGAAGGGCGAGACGAAGACGGTGCCAGCGGACCACCTGCTGGCCTTCTTCGGCCTGTCCATGGAGCTGGGCCCGATCGCCGACTGGGGCCTGGGCCTCGACCGCAGCCACATCCAGGTCACACCCGCCACCTGCGAGACGAACATCCCAGGCGTTCACGCGATCGGCGACATCGCGACCTATCCCGGCAAGCTCAAACTGATCCTGCAGGGCTTTTCGGAGGCCGCGATGGCCGCCCACGCCATCCACCCGAGGGTCTTCCCGGGGGAGGCGCTGCACTTCGAGTACTCCACCAGCAAGGGGCTGCCCGTGGTGGGGTAGGACTCAGGCGGATTGCAGCATCTGGTCGATCCGCTTCGCATCGTCGCGCGGCACGCTGAGCCGGAGTTCCGCGCCGGACAATTCGGTCGCGCTGCGGTCGAGCGGCACGCTGCGCACCAGGCTTTCCAGCGCGAGCTTGGCGGCTTCGTGGTCCTTGAAGTGCCGCGACAGCGATACCGCGTCCGGCACCTCCTTCGAGGGATGATCCTCCCCCGCCGGCACGGCGCGCGGCCCCTGCGTGCCGGTGTCGGACACCGGATCGCTCGCCGGGAAGGTGTCCATCACCGCGCGGTCCTGGTCGCTGACCGGCTTCTGGCCGCTGCGGTCGCTATGGTTCTGCATGAATGGGCTCCCCTCGATGAGAAGCCGTAACGCCTGCGAACCGCGCGGGTTCGTCGCGGGCGCAGGGCTGCCGGCGCGTCAGGCGAAGATGAAGTCCGCGTTGGACAGGGCCAGGGAGCCGACGATGTGGCCGACCAGCTCGTCCGCGCTGGTGTAGCGTCCGTTGCGGTCGGTGTCGGCCAGGATGCTGAGTCCGTTGAAGCCATCCACCTTGGCGCTGCGCAGGAAGTAGGTGCCGATGTCGTCGGAAAGCTGGATCCTGTCGCCGCGCTGGAAATCCATGATCCGCGCATAATCCGCCATGCCGGATTTCGCCGCGGCGCCGTCGTCGTAGAAGACGCCGCGCTTGTCGCCGAGTACGAAGATGTCGTTGCCGCCCAGGCCCTTCAGCACGTCGATGGTGCCGCGGCCCAGAAAGGCGCCGGATTGCGGCACGCCGCTCAGGATTTCGCCGCGCGAGGTTCCGGTGAGCGTGTCGCTGGCCGTCGTGCCGTAGAAGTCCTTCACCACCGGGACTGTCGGCGGCGGCGGCGGGGGTGGGGGCGGCGGCGGTACCGGCGGGGTGTCGCCCGCGCCGCCACCGGTTCCATCGCCGGCATCGAGCATCGCGTCGGCATCGAGCCGCCCGCCGGTCGCCGTCTTGCCGGCCAGTGCCGCGGTCACGGTGACGGCGCCGAGCAGCGCCGCACGGATTTCCGCGGCGCTGTCATCCGGGTTGGCGGCCGCATACAGCGCGATCGCTCCGGTCACGTGCGGCGCGGCCATCGAGGTCCCGCTCATCGTGCCGTAGCCGCCATCGGCGGTTGTGGACAGGATGGCGGCGCCGGGCGCCGCCAGGTCCACGGTGGTCGCCCCGTAGTTGGAGAAGGAGGCCAGCCCACCCGAGCTGGTGAGGGCTGCGACCGAGACCACCGCCTCATGCCCGACACTGCCCAGCGTGCTGTAGTTGGAGGGGAAGTTGCCCGTGGTGTCGGTGTTCAGCTTGCTGTTGCCGGCGGCGGCGATGAACAGGTTGCCGGCCGCGGCGGTGCGGTCGATAGCCCCCTGCATGGCGGAGGAATAGCCGCCGCCGCCCCAGGAATTGTTGGTCGCGACGAAATCCTGCCCGACCGCCGCCTTGCCCGCCGCCGTATAGTAGTCCAACGCCTTCACCGCGTTCGAGATCGCGCCGCTGCCCTTCGCATCGAGGAATTTCAGCGCCAGGATCTGCACCTCCCACGCCATGCCGGCGACGCCGATGCCGTTGCCGCCGACCGCGCCGATGGTGCCGCTGACATGGGTGCCGTGGCCGTTGTCGTCGAACGGGTCGTTGTCGTTGTTGACGAAGTCCCAGCCGAACAGGTCGTCCTTGTAGCCGTTGCCGTCCTGGTCGGACTTGTCGGCCCAGCGCTTGTCCTTCAGCAGGTCGCCCGCATCGATCCGGCCGTTGCGGTTGATGTCGGTGACGAAGCCCTTGTTGGCCGCCTGGTTCAGGTCGCGGAAGGTGATCAGGCCGTCGCCGTCGCCGTCGGTCAGCTTGCTGCGGAAGGTGACCGGGATCTCCTTCTGGTTGACCCAGACGTTCAGGTACAGGTCGGCATGGGTGTAGTTGATGCCGCTGTCGAGCACGCCGACCACGACCTTGGTCGAGCCCGTCTCGCCATCGGCCCAGGCCTCCCCGGCTTGGCTGCCGAAGGCGTTCTTCTTCGCCGTCTGGTCGCCATACATGCCCCAAAGCGAGCCGTTGGCGTAGCTCGCATCATTGCCGACCGCCTCGACCGAGACCTGCCAATCCTCCTCCGCGAACACCACGCCGGGCTGGACCGAGAGAAGCTCCGTGGCCTCGGCGATGCTGAGGTCCGCCGGCAGCGTCAGCCGCAGCAGCAGCCCGTCATCCTGCCCGGGCAGGTCGCCGCGAACCGTCTCGACGGCGGTGGGCGCGACGCCCTGCAGCACCTGGTCGAGCAGCGCCGGGGCGAGGCCCGGGCTGAACTGCACCAGGATGTCGCCGCCATAGGTCGTGGCCTGCGGCGTCAACTCGGCACGTGCCTCCGCCGGTGGAGCGGCCGCGTCGGGCGCCGGTGCGGCGATGGGGCTTGTTGGGACCTGCGCGGCGCCAGGCGCGGCCCAGGTGGTGGCGGCGACAGGCGCGTCCACCTCCGGGTCGTCCGGCAGGCCGCGGCCCTGTGCTTCAAGCGTCTTCAGGATTGAGACAGACACGCGCCCTCCGGGATTTCCGAACCAGAGGGCGTGTTTTGCTAGACTATCCTGAAGATCCCATGAATCGCGGCGGCGCTACAGCCGCGCTTCGCGCCAAAGTCCCAGCTTCTGCTGCGCCGCCGCGTCGGAGTAGCCGAACAGCACCAGGTCGGCCTCGGCGGACAGGCGCAATTCCGCCCAGGATGGCACCACCAGAAGGTCACGCGGCGCCAGCGCATGTTCGCTGCCATCGATGGAGGCTGTGCCGGTGCCTTCCACCACCACCAGCACCATCGCATCCGTCGCGCGGCGCGGCATTGTTGAAAAACCGGCGGGCAGCAGGCGGACATGGGCGGTGATGGTCGGCATCACCGGGCCGCCATCGGCCGGGTTCACGAATTCCAGCGCATGGCCGAGATGCGGGTCGGGCGCACCGCTGCGGGCCATGACCGCCAGGCTGTCGCGCCATTCGGTGTAGGGGTAGTGGAACAGCGGCAGGCGGTCCGGCCGCCGCGCACCGGCGCTGCCGCCGAAGGGCCGCAGGTTGCGGCCGTAGCGTGCGGCGGTGTCGCCCGCTGGCGCGGTTTCGGGATGCGCCATGACGCCATTCGGCAGGCGTTCGGCGAAGCTCGCGGCGAAGTGGCGCACCGTCGGGATGTCCAGCCCATCGAGCCAGATCATCGGCGCGTCGCTGGTGTTGCCGTGGTCGTGCCACTGCCAGTTCGGCGTCAGCACCAGGTCGAAGGGCCGCATCACCGCCTTCTCGCCGTCCAACGCGGTGAAGGCGCCATCGCCTTCCATCACGAAGCGCAGGGCGCATTGCGTATGGCGATGGCAGGGCGCGACCTCCCCCGGCAGGATCAGTTGCAGGCCGGCATAGAGGCTGGTGGTGACGGAGGACGTGCCGGGCAGCCCGGGATTCTCCAGGATCAGCACGCGGCGTTCGGCCTGTTCGGCGGTGATCAGGTCGCCGGCGCGCAGCAGGTGGTCGCGCGCCGTGTCGTAGTGCCAGAGATGCGGGCGCACCGGAGAGGACGGGGTCGGCGTCACCAGCGCGTGCAGCACTTCCCACAGCGGGAACAGGTGCTGCGGCGCCATCTCGGCATACAGCGACTGCAACAGGGCCTTCGGATCGTTGGTCCCGTCCATCTTGCGCTACCCCTTTCGCACAGCCTCCGCCAATTTCCGCACCTGGTCCAGCACGGTTGGCACCGTCGCCGGCGTCGCGCGCCCCTCGGCATCGAGGGTCGCCAGCATCCCGTCGAGCAAGGCGGAGGCGACGACCGCGGCATCGCCGATACGTGCGGCCTCTCCGGCCTGTTCGGGCGTGCGCACGCCGAAGCCGATGGCGATCGGCAGGTCCGTGTGTTTGCGGACGCGCGGGATGGCGGCGGCCAAATCATCCGTGCTGGCGCTGCGCGTGCCGGTGATGCCGGTGATCGCGACGTAGTAGACGAAGCCGGTGGTGGCCGAGAGCACCTTCGGCAGGCGGTCTTCCGCGGTGGTCGGCGCCACCAGCCGGATCAGGTCCAGCCCATTTGCCGTCGCATCTGGCGCGATCTCGTCGGCTTCCTCGGGCGGCACGTCCACGATGATCAGCCCATCGACCCCGGCTGCCGCGGCGTCCACGCAGAAGCGCGGCACACCGTAGGACAGGATGGGGTTGAAATAGCCCATCAGGATGACCGGCGTTTCCGCGTCGTCCTGGCGAAAATCCGCCACCATGCCGAGCGTGCCGGCCAGCGTGGCACCGGCCTTCAGCCCGCGCTGCCCGGCCTTCTGCACGGTCGGGCCATCCGCCATCGGGTCGGTGAAGGGCATGCCGATCTCGATCAGGTCGGCACCGGCCCCGGGCATGCCGCGCAGGATGGCCATGGCGGTGTCACGGTCCGGATCGAACGCCTCCAGGAACGGGATGAGCGCACCGCGGCCTTCAGCCTTCAGCGCCGCGAATCTTTGGGCAATCCGCGACATGTCAGATGTTCTCGCCCAGGTGCTTCGCGACGGTGAAGATGTCCTTGTCGCCACGGCCGCAGAGATTCATCAGGATGATTTTGTCCGCCGGCATCTTCGGCGCCATTTTCATCACCTCGGCCAGCGCATGCGCCGGCTCCAGCGCCGGGATGATGCCCTCGAGCTTCGAGCAGAGCTGGAAGGCCGCCAGCGCCTCGTCATCCGTCACGCCGACATACTGCACGCGGCCGAGTTCATGCAGCCAGGAATGCTCCGGCCCGACGCCCGGGTAATCCAGCCCGGCCGAGATCGAATGCGCCTCCGTGATCTGCCCGTCGCCATCCTGGAGCAGGTAGGTGCGGTTGCCGTGCAGCACGCCAGGGCGGCCGCGCGACAGCGCCGCGGCATGTTCGCCGGAATCGAGGCCGCGCCCGGCAGCTTCCACGCCGACCATCGCCACATCCGGATCGTCGAGGAACGGGAAGAACAGCCCCATGGCGTTGCTGCCGCCGCCCACCGCGGCGACCAGCACATCCGGCAGGCGGCCCTCGGCTTCCTGCATCTGCGCGCGCGCCTCGATGCCGATGACGGACTGAAAGTCGCGCACCATGGCGGGATAGGGGTGCGGGCCGGCAACCGTGCCGATGCAGTAGTAGGTGTCGCTGACATTCGCGACCCAGTCCCGCAGCCCCTCGTTCATCGCATCCTTCAGCGTCGCGGCGCCGGAGGTCACCGGCACTACTTCCGCGCCCAGCAGCTTCATGCGGAACACGTTGGGCTGCTGCCGCTCGACATCCGTCGCGCCCATGTAGACCACGCAGGGCAGGTCCATCAGCGCGCAGGCGGTGGCGGTGGCGACGCCGTGCTGGCCGGCCCCGGTTTCCGCGATGATGCGCGTCTTGCCCATCTTCTTCGCCAGCAGGATCTGGCCGAGCACGGCGTTGATCTTGTGCGCGCCGGTGTGGTTCAGCTCGTCCCGCTTAAAGTAGACCTTCGCGCCCATGCCCGGCGCGGCATCCTTGCGGAGATGCTGCGTGAATCGCTCCGCGAACCACAGCGGACTGGGGCGGCCAACGTAGTGCGTCAGCAGCCGGCGCCATTCCGCCTGGAAGGCCGCGTCCGTCTTCGACGCCTCGTAGGCCGCCTCGACCTCGAGGATCAGCGGCATCAGCGTCTCCGCCACGAAGCGGCCGCCGAAGGGGCCGAAGCGGCCGCGCGGGTCGGGGCCGTTACGGAAGGAGTTGGGCCGATCAGAGGAAGACAGGGGCTTGTTCACTGGCAAAATCCTGGACGTGGAGCCGTATTAGCGTAGCCGCGTTAGGTGGTCACGCGGGCCAGGTCTGCCCAGACCCAGGCCGTCTCCGCCACGGCGACCTCGCGATGCCAGCCCACCTGCCGGGTGCCCGCCACCGCGCCGGTGGCCGCGTAGAAGCCCTGCGCCTGCGTATTGGAATCCAGCGCCCAGGCCCCGGCCGAACAATGCCCTGCCTCCCGCAGCAGCGCCGCCCCCGCCGCCAGCAGCGTCCGCCCGAGGCGCCGGCCTTGCGCCCGCCGCAGCAGGTACAGCCCGGCGACCTCGCCCGAGGCGCCGAGCGCCGCATCCCGTGCCGCGCAGACCGTGATGAAGCCGAGGATCTCGCCTGCGTCCTTCGCCACCAGCGTGCCGCCCGGCATCAGCGGCTGCGCCAAATTGTGCGCCCAGGCGGCGCGGCGGCGGGCCGCATCCGTCATCTCGGCGAACAGCGCTTCCGGCACCAGGCCGGGATAGGTTTCGGTCCATGCCTGGGCGTGCATGGTGCCGATCGCCGCCGCGTCTTCCGGCGTCGCCGCGCGGATCACGCCGGCTTCGCTGCCGCCACGAAGGCGGCGATCCGAGAGGCATCCTTCACACCTCGGGAAACTTCGACGCCGGAGGAGACATCGACGCCTGGCGCGCCACTCGCGGCGATGGCCTGCGCCACATTGCCGGGCGTCAGGCCCCCGGCCAGAAGCCAGGGGCGCGGGATGGCGCGGCCGGCGGTCAGCGCCCAGTCGAAGGGCGCGGCATTGCCCCCGGGCAGCGGCGCACCGGGCGGCGCCTTGGCGTCCAGCAGGAAGTGGTCCACCGCCGGAGCGTAGAGGTCGATGGCCGAGAAATCCGCCGCCGAGGCGATGCCGAGCGCCTTCATCACCGGCCGCCCGAATTTCTGCCGAACCTCGGCGCAGCGTTCCGGCGGTTCATCGCCATGCAGTTGCAGCACATCCAGCGGCACCGCCTCCAGCACCGCCGCGATCAACTCATCCGAGGCATCGACGAACAACCCGACCCGCTGCGGCCCGCCCAGACCCGCGGCCGGCACCGCCGCCGAGACCGCGGCAGCCTGTGCCGGCGTCACCGCGCGGGGCGAGGGCGGGAAGAACACCAGCCCGACCATGTCCGCCCCGGCCTGCGCCGCCGCGTGCAGCCCGGCGGCATCGCTGATGCCGCAGATCTTCACCAGCATGGCTCAGATCGCCTCGGCGATGGCGCGCGCCGCCGCGCCGGGATCGGCGGCCTGGGTGATCGGGCGGCCGACGACGATCCAGTCCGCGCCATCCCGCGCCACCTGCTCCGGCGTCGCGGTGCGGGCCTGGTCGCCCGCGGCGCTGCCCACCGGCCGCACCCCCGGCACCACCAGCACCGGCGCATCGCCCAGCTGGTCACGGATCGCGGTGACTTCCCGCGGCGAGCACACCAGCCCATCCGCCCCCGCCGCCATGGCCAGGCGCGCCAGCCGCAGCACCTGCTGCACCGGGCCGCCGGACACGCCCGTATCGGCCAGGGCCGAGGCGTCCAGGCTGGTCAGCACCGTCACCGCCAGGATGCGCGGCCGATGGGCCCCGAACGCCTCCGCCGCTTCCCGCGCCGCCGCCACCATCGCCGCACCGCCGGCGGCGTGGATGGTGATCCAGGCCGGGCCGAGCGGCGCCAGGGACCGGATGGCGCCTGCCACCGTGTTCGGAATGTCGTGCAGCTTCACGTCCAGGAAGACAGGCCGGTGCGCCGCGATGCGCCGCACCGCGGCCCCGCCCTCCGCGGAGAACAGCTCCAGCCCCACCTTCAGCAGGCCGGCATGCGGCGCAACGGCGGCGGCCCAGCCTTCGGCCTTGCCAAGGTCCGGCGCATCCAGCGCCACGCACAGCCCGCAGCTTCGCACTAGGTCAGGCCTGGTGCGGCAGCGTGATGCGCATCGGCGCCGGCGCCTCGCCTTCCTGCCGGCGGCGCAACTCCTTCGCCTTGAGAGTGGCGAGTTCCGCCTCGACCAGCTTCGCCGCCTGTTCGACCTGCCGCGCATGGCGGCGGGCCGGCAGCCCGGAGGCCCAGACCAGGACAGCGCCGATCACGAAGCCGAGGCCCGACAGCACCAGCACGGCCACCCCGAGCGGAGCGGCCCAGCCGATGTCGAACGGCCACATGCGGAGCTGCACTTCCTGCATGTTGGACAGCGCGAACACCGCGAGGATGATGAGCAGCGGCAGGAACAACAGCCAGCGCATGGGAGCCTCTCCGATCGTCGTGCCTGTCCTACAAGCCCCGCGCCCCGGACGGAAGCTTCAAGCGCGCAGCTTCAGGCGGGCAGCTTCAGGCGGGCACCTTGGCGCGTGGCCGGCGCGGCGGGTCCTGCAACGGGCCACCATTCACGCGTTCGCGCAATTCCTTGCCCGGCTTGAAATAGGGCACCGCCTTGCCGTCCACCGCCACCGCCGTGCCGGTGCGCGGGTTGCGCCCGGTGCGCGGGTCCCGGCGTTTGGTCGAGAAGGCACCGAAGCCTCGCAACTCCACGCGATCCCCGCGCGCCAGGGCGCCGATGATCTCGTCGAAGATGGTGGTGACGATCAGCTCCACATCCGGCTGGCGCAGATGCGGATTGGCCGCGGCAAGCTGCGCGATGAGTTCCGACCTGGTCATCCTGGTACGCCGCCCTGTTTTACCGGAGCGAAGGCTGCCAAAGCGCGCGCACGCGGTCAACGCCAACCCATTCATCGGCAAGGCTTTTTGCAAACAGGCCGATGAATGAACCGAAGGTCCGTTCCGCCAAGCCCCTGATTTCGATGTCCCGCGCCGGCAGGCCGCCCGGCACGGCGTGGGTTTCGGCCAGCCAGGCGCGCGCCTCGGCCTCTCCGCCGATGGCATCCACCAGGCCCAGCGCCAGCGCCTCCCGCCCCGTGAAGACGCGGCCATCGGCCAAGGCGCGGACCTGTTCGGGCGGCATGCGGCGGCCGGCGGCGACCATGGCGACGAACTGCTCGTGCAGGTCTTGCACCACGCGGGCCAGCTCCGCGCGGCCTTCCTCGCTCAGCGCCCGGAACGGGCTGGGCTGGTCCTTGAAGCGGCCGGAGGCGATCGTTTCCGGCGTTACGCCCAACCATTCCAACAAGTCGGAGGCATCGAAGCTCTGCAGGATGACGCCGATGGAGCCCGTGACGGTGGAGTTGCGGGCAAAGATCCGCTGCGCCGGCAGCGCCACCATGTAGCCCGCGGAGGCGGCGGTGCCGGACATCACGGCGACCACCGGCTTCACCGCGACCATGCGGGCCAGCGCGTTGTGCACCGCCTCCCCACCCGCGACGCTGCCGCCAGGGCTGTCGATGGCCACCAGCACCGCGCGCACGCTGGAATCCCGCTGCAGCCGATCCAGGGTTTCAAGCAGCTTCCGGTCGTCGCCGATGAAGCCCTGCACGTTCAGCCGGGCGACATGCGCGCGACCGAGGCCCGGCACGATCTCCCCGGCCCGGTCGTCGCGTAGCACGAAGCCGAGCACGACGAGGGCGAGCGCGACCACGGCCGCGCCACGCCAGAGGGAAAGCCGGCGCTTCAGGCGGCGGCGGTCGAGGAGGAGATCGGCATCGAGCGGCATGGCCGGGAGATAGGGCGCGGCGGGCCGGATGACCATGGCGCGGCTGAAAGCGAAACGGCCGCCGGGATTGCTCCGGGCGGCCGCTTCTTGAACTCGGAGGGCGTTCTGGCCCGCCTCACCCAACCCTCTCCCCCCCGGGGGGGAGAGAGGGCTTCTACTACTCCTCGCCGCCCTGGTTCCGGCGACGGATCGCCGCGCCCAGGATGTCGCCGAGCGAGGCGCCGCTGTCGGTGGTGCCGTATTCACGGACCGCCTCGCGCTCCTCCTCCACTTCCTTGCCCTTGATGGTCAGGGCCAGGCGGCGGCCGGCGCGGTCGACGGCGGTGATCTTCGCATCGACCTTCTCGCCCACGGCGAAGCGGTCGGGGCGCTGGTCGCCACGGTCACGGGCCAGCTCGGCGCGGCGGATGAAGCCGATCAGGACCTCGTCGACCTTCACCTCGATGCCGTTCGGCTCGATCTTCGTCACGGTGCAGGTGACGACATCGCCCTTCTTGATCCGGTCCAGCACTTCGGCGGCCGGGTCGGCCTCGAGCTGCTTGATACCGAGGGAGATGCGCTCCTTCTCCACGTCGACGTCGAGCACCTTGGCCTTGACGATCGAGCCCTTCTCGAAGTTGGCCATCGCCTGCTCGCCCGGAAGATCCCAGGAGAGGTCGGACATGTGGACCATGCCATCCAGGTCCGGACCCAGGCCGACGAACAGCCCGAACTCGGTGATGTTGCGGATCTCGCCCTCGATGACGGTGCCGGGCGGGTTGGCTTCCGCGAACAGCTCCCACGGGTTGCCCTGCGCCTGCTTGAGGCCCAGCGAAATCCGGCGCTTCGGACCGTCCACGTCCAGGATCAGCACGTCCACTTCCTGCGAGGTGGCGACGATCTTGCCCGGATGGACGTTCTTCTTCGTCCAGGACATCTCGGACACGTGCACGAGGCCCTCGACCCCCGGCTCCAGCTCCACGAAGGCGCCGTAGTCGGTGATGTTCGTCACCCGGCCGCTGAACTTGCCGTTCACCGGATACTTGATGGCGACACCTTCCCAGGGGTCGGACATCAGCTGCTTCATGCCGAGGCTGATGCGCTGGGTTTCCGGGTTGAAGCGGATGACCTGCACCTTCACGGCCTGGCCGATGGTCAGCGCCTCGCTCGGGTGGTTGATCCGGCGCCAGGCGATGTCGGTCACGTGCAGCAGGCCGTCGACGCCGCCGAGGTCCACGAAGGCGCCGTAGTCGGTGATGTTCTTGACGACGCCGTCGAGAACCATGCCTTCCTTGAGGCCCTGGATCAGCTCGCTGCGCTGTTCGGCGCGCGTCTCCTCCAGCACCGCACGGCGGCTGACCACGATGTTGCCGCGGGCTCGGTCCATCTTGAGGATCTGGAAGGGCTGCGGGCTGCCCATCAGCGGGGTCACGTCGCGCACCGGGCGGATGTCCACCTGGCTGCCCGGCAGGAACGCCACGGCGCCGCCGAGGTCGACGGTGAAGCCGCCCTTCACGCGCCCGAAGATCACGCCGTTGACGCGCTGCTGCGCGGTGAACGACTTCTCGAGGTTGGTCCAGGCCTCCTCGCGGCGGGCCTTCTCACGCGACAGGATGATCGCGCCGTCACGGTCCTCGTAGCGTTCGACGAACAGCTCGATGACGTCGCCGACCTTGATTTCCGGCGTCTGCCCCTGCGGGGCGAATTCCTTGAGCGGGACGCGGCCTTCGGACTTCAGGCCGACGTCGACGACGGCGAAGTCGTCGTCGATGCGGATGACCTTGCCGGAGATGACGGAGCCGTGGAACGAGGTGTTCTCACCGAGCGTCGCGTCGAGCAGGGCGGCGAAATCCTCGCCGGGATCAGCAAAAGCGGTGGCGCTTGCCATGTAACGGTTGTTTCCCAATCGGATGCCCCGATCGCGGGGCATGTGGAATGCGCCCCCATGGCACGCGGCCATGGACACGGCGTGGCCGGTAAAGCTGGCCACCCGTCCCCTCGGGGATCGGTTGCGGCAGCGTATCCGGCCCAGGCTCAAGGCGCATGACGGAGCACCCGATCCGGCCCCGGCTTGACGGCGGCCTGCGGCAGGTGGCCGAAGCCAACCATTCCGCCGCCATTCCCCCGGGCCAGGGCACCGCCGCCCTGGAGGGACATGCGGATCACGGGCAGCGCGTAGGCCCGTCAGCCCCGCGGAGTCAAGCGGATTCCCCGGCCCGCAGCCGTCAGGCGGTGTCGCCTGCCCCGAGGCGCACTCGAACCAGCGCCAGGGCGGCGGCGAAGGCTTGCTCCGCATCCAGGCTGGTGGTGTCGAGCAGCGCCGCATCGGCGGCAGGCCGCAGCGGCGCAACGCTGCGGGCGCTGTCCTGCGCATCGCGGGCGCGCATCTCGGCCTCCACCTGGTCCAGCGGCATGTCCTGGCCGCGGCCCTGCATCTCCGTCCAGCGGCGGCGCGCGCGTTCCGCGGGGCTCGCGCTGACGAACAGCTTCACCTGCGCGTCGGGGAACACGACGGTGCCGATGTCGCGCCCATCCAGCACGGCGCCGTGGCGGCGGCCGAAATCCCGCTGCCAGTCCAGCAGCGCGGCGCGCACGGCGGGAATTGCGGCCACCGCGCTGGCGGCGCTGTCGGCCTCCGGCCCGCGCAGGTCGCCGCGGGTGAAGTCGCCGGCGGTCAGCGCGCGGGCTTCCTGTTCGGCAAGAAGGGGGTCGCGCGGGTCGCCGCCACTGTCCAGCACCCGGCGGCCGACGGCGCGGTACAGCAGGCCGGTATCGAGGTAGGCGAGCCCGAACTCCTGTGCCAGGCGCCGCGCCAGCGTGCCCTTGCCGGCCGCCGCGGGCCCATCCACGGCGATGACCAGCGGTTTGCCGCTCATGCCGCCGAGATCGGCCCGGAATCCGGCCCGCCATTCCCTGCAAGACCGTTGATCAGGTCGGCGAAGCCGGGGAAGGAGGTCTCGATGAAGCCGGCATCGTCCACCCGCACCGGAGTCCGCGTGGCCAGGCCCAGCACCAGCGCGGACATGGCGATGCGGTGGTCCATGTGCGTCTCGACCAGCCCGCCGCCTTCCGGAGGCGCGCCGGTGCCGTGCACCAGCAGGTCGTCGCCCTCGATCTCCGCCCGGATGCCGTTGGCGGCCAGCAGCGCCGCGGTGGCGGCCAGACGATCGCTTTCCTTCACCCGCAATTCCTTCAGCCCGCGCATCCGCGTGGTGCCGCTGGCGCAGGCGGCGGCAACCGCCAGCACCGGATACTCGTCGATCATCGAGGGTGCCCGCGCCGCCGGCACGTCGATGCCGCGCAGCGCGGAGGCGCGAACGACCAGGTCCGCCACCGGCTCGCCGCCTTCGGTCCGCGCATTCGCCTCCGTGATGTCGGCGCCCATTTCGCGCAGGGTCAGGAAGATGCCGGCGCGCAGCGGGTTCATGCCGACGCCGCGGATGGTCACCACGGACCCCGGCACCAGCAGCGCCGCGACCGCCGGGAAGGCGGCGGAGGACGGGTCGCCCGGCACCACCACAGGGGCGGCGACCAACTCCGGCTGGCCGACCAGCTCGATGATCCGGCCATGGCCGTCGGCCTCCACATCCACCACCGCGCCGAAATGCCGCAGCATGTTCTCCGTGTGGTCGCGGGTCGCCTCCGGCTCGATCACCCGTGTGGTGCCACGGGCACACAGCCCGGCCAGCAGGCAGGCGGACTTCACCTGCGCGGAAGGCACCGGCACGCGGTAGTCCAGCGGCAGCGGGTCCGCCGCACCCTCAACGGACAGGGGCAGGCGGCCGCCGGCGCGAGTCGTGAAGCGGGCGCCGGTGGCGGACAGCGGATCGGTGACCCGCAGCATCGGGCGGCGGCGGAGCGAGGCATCGCCTGTCATCACGGCAAAGATCGGATGCCCGGCCAGCAGCCCGCACAGCAGCCGCGCCGCGGTGCCGGAATTGCCCATGTCCAGCACATCCGCCGGCTCCACCAGGCCGCCGAGCCCGCGCCCGGCCACCTGCCAGGACCCGCCGCCGAGATTGTCCACTGTCGCGCCCAGCGCCCGCATGGCGGCGGCGGTGCGCAGCACGTCTTCGCCTTCCAGCAGGCCGGAGATGGCGGTGGTGCCGGTGGCGAGCGCGCCGAACATCAGCGCGCGATGGCTGATGGATTTGTCGCCCGGCACGGAAACAGTCCCGGTCAGGGGCGACCGGGGGGCTGCGGCGCGCAGCGGCTTTTCAACAGTATCGGGCAGGGCATGCATGGCGCTGCGTTTGACATGCAGCCCGGCAAGTGGCAATCGCGCGCACCCTTTACGCCCGTCGGCCCGCGGACTCCCTGCGCGCCTCCCGGGCCCGGCACGAGGCTCTTCTTCCCCATGGCGAAGCCTGAACTTGGACTGAAGCGCGTCTGCGTGTCCTGCGGCACGAAGTTCTACGACCTGACGCGCGCCCCCGCCATCTGCCCGAAATGCGGCACCGAACAGCCGGCCGAGCAGCCGCGCCTGAAGCGCGCCGCGCCGCCGCCGGATGAGCGGGTGAAGAAGCGCGCCGCGGTGGCGGAGGTCGATGCCGAGGAAGGCGTCGAGGTCGACGCGGACGCCGATGACGAGACCATCGAGGACGCGGAGGAGCTGGAGGACGCGGACGAGGAGCTCGGCGACGACCTGGTGGTCGAGTCGGACCGCGAAGAGGAAAGCTGAACCCTTGGGGGTTCAGCCCACCGCGATGGGTGCCCGCGTGGTTGGCATCCGGAAGGTGAAGTAGGTCTCTGCCGCGTCGGAGACCACGCCGAGCGTCCCGCCATGCGCGCGGGCGATCTCGGCGGAGATATAGAGCCCAAGCCCCAGCCCCTGCTGCCCCGGTCGCACCGCGCCGCGGAAGAAGGGCTGGAACAGCTGCCCGAGCGTGGCCTCCGGGATCGGGTCGCCCTGGTTGGAAACCCGCAGGCTGAACCAGCCGTCACGTGAGGAAACCGCCAGGCCGATGGGCCGGTCCGGCGCACCATGGCCCACGGCATTGCCGAGCAGGTTGGAACAGAGCTGCGCGATGCGGCCTGAATCACAGGCCACTGCCTCCTGCAAATCGAAGGCGGACAGGATCACCCGCCCCGGATGGCCCTGGCGGATCTCCCGCACCACCTGGCGCAGCGCCGGCTCCAGCACCGGGCCCGTCTCGCGCGCCAGCGGGATGCCACCGGCGAGCCGGCCGCGCGCCAGGTCCAGCACGTCGCCGATCAGCCCCGACATCCGCCGCACGCTGGCCTGCGTCGCCTCGATCAGGGACCGGGTTGCGGCAGCCGGCGCGGCCCTGTGCAGCATCCGCATGGAAGCGTCGACGGCGGCCAGCGGGTTGCGCAGGTCATGCCCGAGCACGGCGATGAACTGTTCCCGAAGACGGGACTCCGCGCGCTGCCGGTCGACCTCCGCCTCGCTGGCGACCAGACGCTCCTGCGCCTCGATCTGGATGCCGATCAGCTCCGCGAACAGCTGGAACATGCCGCGGGTCGCCGGGGTGTCCAGCACACGCGGCTTGGGATCGATGGCGCAGAGCGTGCCGAAGAAGCGGCCATCCGGCAGCAGGATAGGCACCGAGATGTAGCTCTGGAAGCCATAGATCGCCGGGGTGTGGTGGTCGCGGTAGCTTGCATCCTCGGCGACGTGGTTGATGACCACCGGCTCGGACCTCTGGCGGATCTCGTGGCACAGCGTGGTCTCGACCCGCAACTCGCGGCCCGGCTCCAGGCCGAGGCCAAGGTTGTCAAGCGCGGCGCAGGTCACCCAGCGGCTGTCAGTCACCCGCGCCACGGCGGCGAGGCCCATGCCGGTTGCGGTGCAGACCACGTCCAGGATCTTGGGCACGGCGGCGATGCGCCCGACCAGCGCAACGTCGGATGAGAAGGTTTCGGGCATGGAACCGGATCAAGGCGTGAAGCCCCCAGTATGAACCCAGGGTTGGCCGGCGTCCCGCGTCGGCCCGGCAGGACTTCGTGATCGACATGAAGATGCGGTCAGATACGCCCGCGCAGCCGCGCCCAGACCATCAGTGCCGCGTCATAGGGCACCGCCGGCACTTCCCGCAGCCGCCAGTACCATTGCCGCTTCTGCCCGGTCTCGGACGGTCCGGCCGGGGGCGGCACGGCGCGGGCGGGGATGCCGGCCAGGCGGAACAGCGCCAGCGCACGCGGCAGGTGGTAGGCATGGGTCGCCACCCGCACCTCCCCCGCATGGCCGCGCGCCCGCAGCAGGCGGATACACGCCAGCACGGAGGAGAAGGTGTCGGTGCCGGTGGGTTCCTGCAGGATGCGCGCCTCCGGCACCCCGGCCTGCATCAGCACGGCGGCCATGGCGACGCATTCGGCTGGCGGATTGGTGCCGATGGCACCGGTCGGGACATAAAGTGCCGGCGGGGTCTGCCGCTCGCCCCAGGCGCGGGCGGCCTGCACGCGGGCGCGCAGCGCCGGGCTCGGCGAGCCGTCCGGGCGGACGGCGGCACCCAGGATGACGACGGCCGCCGGCTGCACGGCTCAGCCCGGCGCCGCGAGCAGCAGCCGGTTCACCGGCTCCAGCGCGCGAACCAGGGCGGTACGGTCGCGCGCGGCCTGTTCCGGGCTGGCGCCGGCCGCGACCACGGCTTGCATGATGGTGCCCCAGGGCGTGGTGCCATCGATGCGGGACAGGAAGGCGGCGGCCAGCCGCGGCAGCGGCACCGGCACGCGCAGGTCGTCGAAGGCCACCGGCAGGATGCCGTCCGGGCGCAGGCCGCGGGCCAGCGCCACCCCGTCCAGCTCGCGCAGCACCGGGATGGCGGCATCATCCTCCCAGGGTGGTGCGACCTCCGGCGCCTCGGCGCGCAGGCAGTAGGCGATGTGGATGCCCATGTTGCCGCAGATCGCCTCCGCCAGCGCGGCGCGGGCGATGCGGTCGAGGCCGGCGGTGCGGGCGCGCAGTCTTGGGTCGGACAGGTAGCTGTCGGGGTCGTAGCGCAGCGGCTCCACCAGGCAGGCGATGCGCAGCCCGGCGCCGGCGACCAGGTCGGCCAGTTGCGGCACGGTGTAGGCGCGGTCGCGCGGGTTCAGCAGCAGGTCGTAGAGGCCGGCATTGCCGCCCTTGATGTGGTCGTCGATCCAGGGGTTCTTTCGAAGCCAGGCGGTATCCGGCGCCTGCTTCCACAGCCGCTTCGCGATCTCGACCCGCGCCGCCGGCGGCTGATCCGCGGGTGCCAGCAGGCGTAGCGCGTCCTGCATCATGTAGACGCCGGTGCGGCCATGCGGCGCATACACCATCAGCCCGATGCCGCCCCCCGGCGCGAGGGCGGAGACCAGCGCCGCCAGCCCCGCCGCCGGGTCCGGCAGGTGGTGCAGCACGCCGCAGCAATCGATGTAGTCGAAGGGGCCGAGGCCGGACCCGGCAAGGTCCAGCAACGAGCCTTCCTCGAAGCGGATGTTCTCCAGCCCGCGGGCCGCCGCGCGCGCCTGCACCACGCGCTTCGCCGCGGCGGAACGGTCGAGCCAGGTGACCTGCCCCGGCCGGCGCAGCGTCGCCATCTGCTGTGCCAGCATGATGGTGCCGTCGCCCGACCCGCCCCCGGCCATCAGCGCCCGCAGGGGTTGCGATGCCGGGCGGCGGCCGCCGAAGATCCAGTGGTCGACCTCCCGCAGGTGGGAGGGACTGCCGATGATCAGCCGCTTCGCCTCCTCCCGCGCATCGCGCGCCGGATAGGGGAAGGCTTCGTATTGCGCGGCGAGTTGCCCATCGGTCTGGTCGGTCATCGCCGGCCTGCATAGGTGACGCGCGCGAAGCCGGGAAGCGGCAAGCTTCCGGTTGCCCCTGGCGGGGTAGCACCGTATCTAAAGATCATGCTCCGCATCGCCCTTCCCCTCCTCGCCGCGCTGGTCCTTCCCCTCACCGCGGAGGCGCAGCGTGCGCAGCCGCAGCGCCTCGGCAACCACCAGAACTGGACCGCGGCGACGCACCAGGAAGGCGGCCAGAAGGTCTGCTACGCCTTCGCGCGCGCCGCCAGCAGCGAAGCCGCGCCGCCCAATCGCCAGAATGTGACCCTGACAGTGACGCACAGGCCGGGCGGGCGCGACCAGGTGGCGGTCTCGGTGGGCTACGCCCTGCCGCGCGGCGCCGAATCGGTGCTGACGGTCGGCAGCAACGAATTCCGCAGCTACGGCGTGGTGCAGTCCAGCGCCTTCTTCCAGAATGGCGAGGGCCTGATCCGCGCCTTCCGCGCCGGACGCGACGCGGTGGCGCGCACCCCCGGCCCGACCGGCCGCCCGCCGGTCAGCGACACCTTCTCCCTGGTCGGCTTCACCGCCGCCTATGAGGCGATCTCCCGGGAATGTCCGGCGCGGTGAACCAGACCTCCCCCGCTGACCTGACGGAGGCGGAGCGCGCCCGCATCCTGGCGAAGTCGGCCATCTTCGCCCCTCCGCCCGCCACCCTGCCCGATGGCCGCCGCGACCTGGTCGGCCTGACGCGGGAGGAGTTGGCGGCGGAGATGGTCGCGATCGGCGAGCAGCCGTTCCGCGCCAAGCAGCTCTGGCACTGGATCTACCACCAGGGCGTCACCGATTTCGCCGCGATGCCCTCCATCGCCAGGCCGATGCAGGCGAAGCTCGCCGAACGCTTCGTGGTCGGGCGGCCGGAAGCCACCACGGTGCAGACCAGCCATGACGGCACTCGCAAATGGCTGCTGCGCTACCGCGACGGACAGCAGGTGGAGACCGTGTACATCCCCTCGATCGGGGAGGATCGCGGCGCGGTCTGCATCTCGACCCAGGTCGGCTGCACGCTGTCCTGCACCTTCTGCCACACCGGCACGCAGAAGCTGGTGCGCAACCTGGGCGCGGCGGAGATCGTCGGCCAGTTCATGGCGGCGCGCGACAGCTACGGCGAATGGCCAAGCCCGAAGGACGGCACGGCGCGGCATCTGTCCAACATCGTCGTGATGGGCATGGGCGAGCCGCTGTACAATTACGAGAACACGGCCAAGGCGCTGCGCATCGTCATGGACAACGAGGGCATCGCCCTGTCCCGCCGGCGCATCACGCTGTCCACCTCCGGCGTCGTGCCGATGATGGACAAGTGCGGGGCGGAGCTGAACGTGAACCTCGCGGTCAGCCTGCACGCGGTGACGAATGATCTGCGCAACGAGATCGTGCCGCTGAACCGGAAGTACCCGATCGAGGAGCTGATGGCCGCCTGCCGTCGCTATCCCGGCGCCAGCAATGCAAGGCGCATCACCTTCGAATACGTCATGCTGCGCGGGGTGAACGACAGCCCGGCGGAGGCGCATGAGCTGGTGCGGCTGCTGAACGGTCTGCCCGCCAAGGTGAACCTGATCCCGTTCAACCCCTGGCCCGGCAGCCCCTACCAGACCAGCACCGGTGCCGCGGTGCGCGCATTCGCCGACATCGTCGAGGCCGCCGGCTATTCCAGCCCGGTGCGCCGCCCGCGCGGGCGCGATATCTCGGCCGCCTGCGGGCAGTTGAAGACGGACAGCGAACGGGCGCGGCGGGTGAAAGCGGCGGCCGCGTGACCTGCCGGTCCGGCGGGTGAACCCGCCGATCTGGCTGATGGCGCTCGCGGCCTTCACCATCGGCTGCGGAATGCGGATGCTGGACCCGCTGCTGCCGATGCTGGCGCGGGAATTCAATACGGGGCTTGGCGCCGTGGCGCCGTTGATCGGCGTGTTCGCGCTGTCCTACGGGCTGGCGCAGCTTGTCATCGGGCCGCTCGGCGACCGGCTGGGCAAGATGCGGGTGGTGGCACTGTCGCTCGGCCTCTATGCCGCGACGCTGCTGGCGGCGGCCTTCGCCGGCGGGCTTTCGCCGCTGCTGGTCATTCGCATGCTGGCCGGGTTGGCCGCGGCGGCGGTGGTGCCGCTGCTGATGGCGCATATCGGCGACAGCGTGCCCTATGGCCAGCGTCAGGCGGTGCTCGGGCGATTCCTGACCGGCATGGTGGCCGCGCAGATGCTGGCCGGGCCGCTGTCCGGCATCGTCGCAGATTTCGCCGGCTGGCGCGTCAGCTTCCTCGGCCTCGGGGTCATGGCGACCGCCATCACCGTGCTGTTCGTCGCCTGGCAGGGGCGGGCGCTGTGGCAGGTGCAGTCCGGCGAATCGCGCGGCATCGGCCTGTACGGCTTCCTCCGCATCCTGGAGAAGCCGGCCGGGCGGCGGTTGCTGCTGGCGGCGGCACTGAACGGCATGCTGCTGTTCGGTGGCGCCTTCCCCTTCATCGCCTCCATGCTGATCGAACGCTTTCATCTGTCCGCCGCGGAGGCGGGCCTGGTGGTGGCGAGCTTCGGACTCGGATCGCTGGTCTACACCCGCAGCGCCGGCTGGCTGATCGCCCGCCTCGGGGAGCGCGGCATGGTTCTGTGGGGCGGTGGCGGCGTGGCCCTGGCGCTGGCGGCCTTCGCGCTGGCGCCCAACTGGTGGGTGGTGGCGCTGGCGCAGGCGGTGGTGGGGCTGCTGTTCTTCATGCTGCACGGCGTGCTGCAGGCGCGCTCGACGGAGGCGCTGCCGGAGGCCCGCGGCACCGCGGTGTCCGCCTTCGCCATGGCGCTATTCTTGGGCCAGAGCATCGGCGCCGTGCTGTTCGGCACGCTGATCGTAACCGCCGGCTTCACCACGGCCCTGCTGGTGGCGGCCGCCGGCGTGCTCGGGCTGAGCCTGTGGTTCCGCGGCACGCTCAGCCGGGCAGCCTGAGCCCTTCCAGCTCCGCCGCCACCTGGCCCTCCATCGCCACCTCCAGCCCGCGCAGTGCCGCGGCCCCATCGGCGCCATCCATCACGCGATGGTCGAAGGACAGGAACAGATCCACCCCGCCATCGGCGGCGATCGGCCCGTAGGACAGGAAGGATGGCAGCACGCTGACGCTGTCCACGATCGCGGCCTGCTGCGCGCCGAGCGAGGAAATCGCGAAGGTGCCGCCATAGCGCAGCAGCGGCGCGCCGGTGGCCAGCGCGAAGCGCAGCATCAGCCGGCGCAGCGGCCAGGGCAGCCGGGCGAAACGCAACAGGCGATAGAGCTGACGCGACTCGGCGGGCGGCGCCTCCTTCGCATGGCGCAGCAGCGCGGCAAGGCGCGGGATCGGCGTGCTGTGCGGGTCTGTTAAGCGGGCGATGGCCAGGATGGTCTGGCCCTCATGCATGCGTTCCAGCACCACGCAGCCGGTGGCGTGCGGCGCTTCCAGCAGCCGCGGGGTTGGCAGCGTCGCGTGCAGGCGCCGCAGCGCCGGCTGCGTCTCGGCGGCCAGCGCGAACGCCTTGGTGAACAGCACGGTCCAGGGCGGCCGCGGGCTGGGCAGCGCCGCGCGCGCCGCCAGCGCGCGCGGGATCGCCAGCCGCGTCGTCAGCGTGCAGCGCGGCACCCGCAGCGACGCCCAGGACAGGTCGGCGATGGTCTGCCGGCCGGGGGATGGCGTGACGCGCCGCAGGCTCATGCTGAAGCCCGGTGATCGTGACCGATCACCGCCTCAATCGCCGGCGCCGGCATCCGCCGGCCTGGCTACGCGCCAATTGGCGCGACGGCCATTGGGCCGTTCGCCCGCCTTTGGCGGGCGCGGGTTCCAATCGGCGGGACCTGTCATCACGAGC
The DNA here is from genome assembly GCF_050563525.1 of Falsiroseomonas sp. HC035. Taxonomy (NCBI): domain Bacteria; kingdom Pseudomonadati; phylum Pseudomonadota; class Alphaproteobacteria; order Acetobacterales; family Roseomonadaceae; genus Falsiroseomonas; species Falsiroseomonas sp. HC035. Next base: position 414,086 of record NZ_JBNXUN010000002.1, on the reverse strand, counting down.
CGGGCCTGGCCTTCCACGCCTGGAAGCGACTGGCGCTGTCGGCGTTCACCGCGCCCTCCGGCATCTGCCTCCGCGCCAGGGCGGCGACCTGACGGACCGTGTCCATCGCCTGGTGCTCGGCGGCTTCCGGGGTCAGGCCGCCGATATGCGGCGTGGCGACGACGTTGGGCCGCGCCGCCAGGGCCGGGTCCGGCCGCTGGTCCGGCGCGCTGCCGACATCCATGGCGGCACCGGCCAGCCGCCCGGAATCGAGCGCCGCCGCCAGCGCCGCCTCATCCACCAATTCCCCGCGCGAAAGGTTCACCAGGAAGGCGCCGGGCTTCATGCGGGCAAAGGCGGCGGCATTCACCAAGTGATAGGTCTCCGGTGTGGACAAGGCGAGGGGGACGAGGAAATCCGCCTCGGCCAGCACGCGGTCCAGCGGGGCTGCCTCCACCCCCGTCGGCGGGTTGTAGGGGTCGTGCGCCACCACCTGCATCCGGAAGGCCTGGGCCAGCGGCGCCAGGCGCTGGGCGATGCGGCCCCAGCCGATCAGCCCCAGCGTCTTTCCCGAAAGCTGCGTGCCCATGCGCGAGCCGGGCGGCTGCCCGGCATGGTAGGCGCCGGCCAGTGGCGAGACGCCCCGCGCCAGGTCGATCATCATGCCGATGGCAAGTTCCGCCACGCTGTCCACGAAGCCCGGAGTCGCCTGCGTCACCAGCACCCCGGCGGCGGAGGCGGCCTTCACGTCGATGGTCGAGATGTCGACGGCCACCCGCAGGAAGGCCAGCAGGTCCGGCGCATGCGCAAAAGTCTCTGACGTGCCGGGGGTGGCGCGGTCCGCGACGATGCAGTGGCATCCGGCGGCAGCCTCGGCCAGGGCGCGGCCGGAAAGCGGCACATCGCCGGTGTGCAGCGTGACCTCCGCCACCTGGCGCAGCGCGGCGAGCGGGGCGTCGGCGTAGTAGCCGCCGCGCATCTCGGGGGTATGGGTGAGGAAAACCCGCAGCACGGTGTCTCGCGTCCTTGGCCTGTTGGCCCCTACCATACGCGCCATGCATGACAATCCGGGAATCCCCTTCACTGCCGGCCTGGCGCCACCCCGCATGGCCGTGCCGCCCGGCGCGGTGGATTGCCACCACCATGTCTATGACGCCGCCGCCCCGGTGGCGCCCGGCGCCCGGCCGCATGCCAGCGCGCACCTCGCCGACCACGCCCGGCTGCTGGCGCGGCTGGGGGTAGACCGGCATGTGCTGGTGCAGCCCTCGACCTACGGCTTCGACAATACGCTGCATCTGGCGGCGCTGCGGGACGCCGGGCCGGATCGCGCCCGGATGGTGGCGGTGGTGCCGCCGGATGCGCCGCTGGCCGAGCTGCGCGCGATGGCCGAGGCCGGCGTGGTGGGGGCCCGCGCCAACCTCATCTCCAGCGCGCTGCTGCGCCCGGCGGATGTGGCGCCGCTGGCCCGGCGCATGGCGGAACTCGGCTGGCATCTGCAGATTTTTGCGAGTGCCGGCCTGATCGCGGAGCTGGCGGAGGTGCTGCGCGCGGCGCCCTGCCCGGTGGTGTTCGACCATTTCGCGCAGCTTCCCCTCGCTGGCTGGGCGGCGCATCCGGCCTGGGCGGTGGTGATGGACCTGGTGCAGGCGGGGCGTGGCTGGGTGAAGCTGTCCTCGCCCTACAGCCTGGACCAGGGCAACCCCGGGGCGGCCGGCGACCTGGCCCGCGCGCTGGTGGCGGCGGCGCCGGAGCGCATGGTCTGGGGCACCAACTGGCCGCACCCGAACGCGACGACGATCCCGGACGACGCCGCCTTGCTCGACCTGCTGGCCGAATGGGCGCCGGATGAGAAGGTGCGGCGTGGGATCCTGGTCGACAACGCGGCGGCGCTGTACCGCTTCACCCGGTAGCCAGCCGCGCCAGCAGCAGCGCCGCCAGCCCGCCGAGCATCGCCGGCAGCAACCTTCCGCGTGAGAACCTCCAGGCCAGGGCGCCGCCGGCCAGACCGGCAAGGCGGGCTGGCAGCGGCACCGTCGCCAGAAGCCCGGCCGGGGCTGCGATGGCCAGCGTGACGAAGCAGGCCAGCGTGGCGACGGAGACCGCCGAGGCCCAGGCGATGACCGGATGATCCGGCCGCAATGCCCCGCCGAGCCACAGCCCGGCGCCGCGCAGCAGCAGCCCGACGAGGACGGTCATCGCCAGCGCCCAGTCGGCCTGGCTCAATGCCGTCGCGCCCAGAGGAAGGCGAGCGTGCCGCCGACCAGCCCCGCCGCGGGCAACCCCCAGGCGCCGCCCACCCACCAGGCCAGGGGCGCTGCCGCCACGCCGGCCAGCAAAGCAGGGGCGACGCCGGGCCGGGCCGAATCGGCGGCCAGCAGCAGCGCAAAGTAGAGCGGGTTGGCGAACAGCAGCGCGGCACGCAGCTTCGCCGGCAGGTTTGGGGCCAGCCCGTGCCCGGCGGCGGTCGCGGCCATGGCGGCGCACCAGCTTGCCACGGCGAAACCGAGAAACCACGGCAGCCGCGCCACCTCCGAAAGCCCCGGCAGCGCGCGCATCCCGGCGGCCCAGGGCGTGATGGCGATGAAGGGCAGCGCCAGCCAGCGCGGCGCGCGGCGGCCGAGCAGCGGCGCGATAGCGACCGCCATGGGCAGGAAGCGCGCATTGGCCGCCGTGGCGGCGATGGTGGCGGGCAGAGCAGCGCCTCCGCTCGCCGCTACTTGCAACAGCACAAGCTGCCCGGCCATGCCATAGACCGCGCCGGTGCACAGCAGCGCCCAGGGCAGCGAAAGCCCGGCTTCCGCCACCGCGGCGCCGAAGGCCAGGAAGGTGGCGCCCATTGCCAGTGCCGGCGCGCCGAGCGCCGATCCGAACCCCTGCCATCCCGCGCCACGTACCATGGCGCCCAGACTGGCCGGTTACGGCCGGGACGTCTAACCCATGAAGCGCGCGTCGCGCTGCTGCGCCAACTCCTGGTAAGCCGCCTTCACAGCCACCGCGCCATGCAGCCGTTCCAGCCGCCGCACGGTGAAGTGCCCTTCCGCGACGCCCCGAAAATGTTCCAGGAAGGCGAGGTTCACCGCCGCCCCCGCCGCGGCGCCGACCACCGGCACCGCCTGCGCCGAAAGCTTCAGCGCCACCGGCCCGCCGAATCGCGCCGCGATGGCGCCGACGAACCCGGGCAGCAGCCCGCCCACCACCCCGCGCGTGGCGGCGCCCTTCAGCACCTCCGCCAATGCGATTCGGACGGCGAAGTAGCCGGCCTCCGCCCCGTCATCCCGCGTGTCGCGGCCGCCGATGGCGAAGACCTTCAGGCATTCGGCGCCGATCAGCGGGTCCGCCAGGTCCTCCCCATTCGCTTCCGCCACCGCCGCGATCTGGCGCAGCAGCAGCGTGGTGGAGACCGGCAGTTCCATCAGCGTCCCCGGCAGTCCGAAGGCGCCGCCCGCCGCGCCGGTGGCCGCCGCCATGCCGCGGTGGAACCAGGCGGTGGAAAAGGGCGTCGGATTGGCCGAGGGCTGCGCCCGCAGCGCCGCCTGCATCGCCTTGGACAAGGCGCGCTTGACCGCTCCCTCCATCAGCGACTGCGCGCTGGCCGGCAGCCGGTTCTTCAGAGCCTCGATCGGCGTGCCGAGGGCGGAGGAGAAGCGCGCGGCGAGCGACACATCCTCCAACTGCGCTACGGCGCGCGCCAGTTCGGCGCGGGCGGCTTCGGGAAGGGTATCGGGCAGGGGTGGGGCGAGTGTGACGGACATGGACGATGATATGGGGTGTCAGGTGCGGGTTTTGGTATGGGCGCGCAGCCAATTGGCGAAGGCGGCCGCGGACATGTCATCGGCGGCAAGGTCCAGCACCGCCACCGTGACCAAGGCCGGCGGTGCTGTCAGATCCACCCCGTTCGCCATCAGGAACACGCCGGACGCCGCCAGCGCGGCCCGCCTGTTGCCGTCCACGAAGGGATGGTTGCGCACCAGGCCATGGGCATAGGCCGCAGCCAGGTTGCAGAGGTCGACATCGCCTTCATCGGCGAAGCGGCTGCGCGGGCGGGCCAGGGTGCTGTCCAGCAGGCCCTCGTCGCGCAACCCGTCCGCGCCCCCGAACTGCCGCAGGCTTTCGCCGTGCAGGTAGAGCAACGCGCGCCGGTCGAGCCGGCGTGGCTCGCCCACCTCGCTTCGCCAGGACAGCAAAGCTTTCGCGGTAGCGCTTCATCATCTCGCGGCCGAGCTCGAGCTGCGCCTCGGTCTCCTGCGGCATGGTGGTCAGCAGCAGGCCGTCGCCGCTTTCCACCACCTGCACCGTATCGCCCTCGGCCAGGTTCATGCGCGCCAGCAGGTCCTTCGGCAGGACCATGCCGACCGAGTTGCCGATCGCGCGCAGCTTGAGGGTGGCCATGTTTCGTGCTCCGTCGGCACGGCAGTTACTACCCGCCTCCGGTGCACGTACCCACACCCGTGGCTATAGGATGAACTTCGACAGATCGGCATTCCCCGCCAGCGGCGCCACCCGGGTCCGTACCAGCTCCGCATCCACCGAAATGCTCTCCCCGCCCCGGTCGGAGGCGGTGAAGGAAATTTCGTCCAGCAGCCGCTCCATTACCGTCGCCAGCCGCCGCGCACCAATGTTCTCCACCGTCGCGTTGATCTCGGCGGCGAGGTCGGCGATGGCATCCGTTGCACCCTCCGTGATCTCGAGCGTGACACCCTCCGTCCCCAGCAGCGCGATATACTGCTTGACCAGGGAATGCTCCGGCTCGGTCAGAATCCGGCGAAAATCCTCGCGCGTCAGGGCGGAGAGCTCGACGCGGATCGGCAGGCGGCCCTGCAGTTCGGGCAGCAGGTCGCTGGGCTTCGCCTGGTGGAAGGCGCCGGAGGTGATGAACAGGATGTGGTCGGTCTTCACCGGGCCATGCTTGGTGGTGACGGTGGTGCCCTCGATGAGCGGCAGCAGGTCGCGCTGCACACCTTCGCGAGACACGTCGCCGCCGCGCACGCCGCCCTCGCCGGTGCGGGCGCAGACCTTGTCGATCTCGTCGATGAAGACGATGCCGTTGTTCTCGGCGTTGGAGATCGCCTCCCGCGTCAGGCTCTCCTGGTCCAGCAGCTTGTCGGCCTCGTCCTTGATGAGCAGGTCGCGGGCTTCGCCAACGGTCGTCTTGCGCGGCTTGGTGCGGCCGCCGAACATCTTGCCGAGCATTTCCTGCATGTTGCCCATCTGCGGGGGCATTCCGGGCATGTCCATCATGCCGACCGGCATGCCGCCGGAGGCATCGGTGACCTGCACCTCCACCTCGCGGGTCTCCATGCTGCCCTCGCGCAGCATGCGGCGGAACTTCATGCGGGTTTCGCCGGAGGCGCCCTCGCCCACCAGCGCCGTCACCAGGCGTTCCTCGGCGGCCAATTCCGCTTTGGCCTGCACAGCCTTGCGCGAATTCTCGCGCATTTGGGTGATCGAGACCTCGATGAGGTCGCGAATAATGCTTTCGACGTCGCGGCCGACATAGCCGACCTCGGTGAACTTCGTCGCCTCCACCTTCAGGAAGGGCGCGTTCGCGAGGCGGGCCAGGCGGCGGGCGATCTCGGTCTTGCCGCAGCCGGTCGGGCCGATCATCAGGATGTTCTTCGGCACCACCTCCTCGCGCAGACCGGGCGCGAGCTGCTGGCGGCGCCAGCGGTTGCGCAGCGCGATGGCGACGGCGCGCTTGGCGTCGTTCTGGCCGACGATGTGGCGGTCCAGCTCCGAGACGATTTCCCGGGGGGACAGGTTTACCGTTTCCGTCACGATTCGATCATTTCAAGTACGATGTTACCATTGGTGTAGACGCAGATGCCGGCGGCGATGGCCATGGAACGCCGCGCGATCTCATCCGCGGAAAGCCCATCCACCGGCAGCAGCGCGCGGGCGGCCGCCAAGGCGAAGTTACCGCCGGAGCCGATGCCGATGATGGCGTCCTCCGGCTCCAGCACGTCGCCTTGGCCGGTCAGCAGCAGGCTGCGCTTGCCGTCCGCGACGGCCAGCAAAGCTTCGAGCCGCCGCAGGTAGCGGTCCGTGCGCCAGTCCTTGGCGAGTTCGACGCAGGCGCGTTCAAGCTGGTCGGGGAAGCGTTCCAGCTTCGCCTCCAGCCGTTCCAGCAGCGTGAAGGCATCCGCCGTGGCGCCGGCGAAGCCGGCCAGGACGCGGCCCTGGGCGATGCGCCGGACCTTGCGGGCGTTGCCCTTGACGACGGTCTGGCCAAGCGAGACCTGGCCGTCGCCGGCCATGGCGACGCGTCCGTCCTTGCGGACGCAGAGAATGGTGGTGCCGTGCCACCCCAAGGGGTCACGGCCGGAATCATTGGTCGGTGATGTCATGATGCAGGCGCATGTGGCGTCACGCGGTTGGCGTGGCAAGTCGTGCGCCACATGCCCGGAACGAGCCACGCCGGAACCCCTCGCCAACCGCGGCCCTGCGGCGTATTCAGGCGCCATGGATGATCAAATCAACCAGGACGGGAACAAGCCGGCGGGACGTAGCGCCACGCTGGCGCGCGCCACCTCGGAAACCGATATCCGCCTGACGCTGGCGCTGGATGGCACCGGCGCGGCGCAGGTGGCGACCGGCGTCGGCTTTTTCGACCACATGCTGACGGCTCTCGCCCGCCACGCCCTGATGGACCTGACCGTCGCCGCCCGCGGCGACCTGCACATCGACGACCACCACACGGTGGAGGATGTCGGCATCGTGCTCGGCCAGGCGCTGCGCCAGGCGCTCGGCGACAAGCGCGGCATCCGCCGCTTCGGCCAGTGCCTGCTGCCGATGGACGAGGCGCTGGCGGAGGCCGCGATCGACATTTCCGGCCGGCCCTTCCTGGCCTGGTCGGTGCCCTTCCAGCGCCCCAAGATCGGCAGCTTCGACACTGAGCTGGTCGAGGAGTTCTTCCGCGCCTTTGCCTTCAACGCCGGCATCACGCTGCACGTCACGTTGAAAGCCGGCACCAACGCGCACCATGTGGCGGAGGCTTGCTTCAAGGCCGTGGCGCGGGCGTTGCGCATGGCCGTGGAGCAGGACCCCCGGGCCTCGGGGGTGATCCCGTCGACCAAGGGCAGCCTGGAGGGCTGAGATGCGGCTCTTCACCGTCCATGCCGAGCCGCCGCCACCGCCTGGGCCGGAAGGCTGGCCCGAACCCAAGGCGCGCCCGCCCGTGCTGGTGCCTGAGGGTTTTTCCCTGGCCGCCGCCATCCTCGGCTTTCTCTGGTTCGCCTGGAACCGGCTGTGGTGGGAGGCGGTGGGGCTGCTGGTGCTGACGCTCGCCGCCGGCTGGCTGCTGCCCGACCCGTATGATGGCGTCGCCGTGCTGGCGCTGCATGTGATCGCAGGGTTCGAGGCGCGGGACCGGTTGCGCGCGCGGCTCGTCCGCCGCGGCCAGCCCCTGGCGGCCGTGGTGGCGGCGCCGGACCGGGAGATTGCCTGGTTCCGCCTGATGCAGCAGCGGCCCGACCTGATCAGGACGGCGCCGTGAGCCCGGCCATGAAGATCGCCGTCGTCGACCCGGGCTCGGGCAACCTTGCCTCCGTGCAGCGGGCGCTGGAGCGCGTGGTGGCGGAACAGGGCCTCGATGCCGAGGTCCGCGTCACCACGCGGGCCGCCGACGTGCTGGCGGCGGACCGCATCGTGCTGCCCGGCCAGGGCGCCTTCGCCGCCTGCCGCCGCGGGCTGGATGCGCTGCCGGGCATGGTCGACGCCCTGCAATCGAGTGTGATCGAAGGCCGGAAACCTTTCCTCGGCATCTGCGTCGGCATGCAGTTGATGGCCGAGCGCGGGCTGGAACATGGTGTGACCCCTGGACTCGGCTGGATCGAGGGTGAGATCGCGCCGATGGATCCGCGGGACGAGGCCGGCCACAAGCTGCCGCTGCCGCAGATGGGCTGGAACGCGCTGCACGCCGAACAGCCGGACCATCCCCTGCTGGCCGGCGTGGCGCCGGGCGCACATGCCTATTTCGTGCATTCCTATGCGTTGTCGGGCGGCAAAACCGGGGAATTGCTGGCGAGCGCGCGCTACGGCGCGCCGGTAGCCGCCATCGTCGGGCGCGACAACCTGGCCGGCACGCAGTTCCACGTGGAGAAAAGCAGCCTGGTCGGGCTGCGCATCCTGGCGAACTTCCTGCAGTGGACGCCATGAACATCCCGATCAAGACGCCGCGTGGCGGGACCCATCACCTGGCGGTCGAGCAGGCGACGGAGCTGAGCCCGCATGACCTCGACGACCTGTGCGAGGCGACCAACGCCGCGATCATCGAGGGTGGCGGCTTCGGCTGGGTCAACAGCCAGGACCGCGCAGCGCTGGCCCGGCACTTCCGCGGTGTGCTGCTGGTTCCGGACCGCACGCTGTTCATCGCGCGGCTGGATGGCACCGTCGTCGGCAGCGCGCAGCTGGTGCGCCCGCCGCGCAACAACGAGGCACAGGCCTTCGCCGGGCAGCTGATCCACGCCTACATCGCCCCCTATGCCCGTGGCTTCGGCCTGGCGCGCCAGTTGATGGAGCGGGTCGAGGAACACGCCGCCGCCACCGGCCTGCGCGTGCTGAACCTGGACGTGCGGGAGACGCAGGTGCAGGCCATCGCGCTGTTCGAGGCGCTGGGCTACGTCCGCTGGGGCACCCATCCCTGCTATGCGCGGGTCGACGGCCGCACCGTTGCCGGGCATTTCTACCACAAGCTGCTGGAGCCCGGCCGCGGCCGGAAGACCGATAGCCTGATCGGCGCGCGCTGAAGGATGTTCGCATGAGCTTGACGCTGTATCCCGCCATCGACCTGAAGGCGGGGCAGGTGGTGCGACTGAAGCGCGGCGACATGGCGCAGGCCACCATCTACAACGAGGATCCCGGCGCGCAGGCGGCCGATTTTGCCCGTGCCGGCTTCGGCTGGGTGCATGTGGTGGACCTCGACGGCGCCTTTGCGGGCAAGCCGGCCAATGCGGCGGCGGTGCGCGCCATCATCGCGGCGGTGCCGGGGCTATCGGTGCAGTTGGGCGGCGGCATCCGGGACATGGCAACGGCGGAAGCCTGGCTCGGGGCCGGCGTCACGCGCATCATCCTGGGCTCGGCGGCGGTAAAGGACCCGGATTTCGCGCGCGCCGCTTGCCGCGCCTTTCCGGGGCGGGTGGCGCTCGGCATCGATGCTCGGGACGGGTTCGTGGCGACGGAGGGCTGGGCCGAGACCAGCGGCACGACAGCGACCGGACTGGCGCAGGGTTACGCCGACAGCGGCGCCTGCGCGATCATCTACACCGATATTGCCCGGGACGGCATGCTGGCGGGCGTCAACGTCGCTGCAACCGCCGCGCTGGCGCGGGCCGTCGCCATCCCGGTCATCGCTTCGGGCGGCGTCGCCTCGGTACAGGATATCAAGGATTTGCGGGCGGCCGGCGCGGGCATCGAGGGGGCCATACTGGGCCGCGCTCTGTATGATGGCCGGGTCGATCCGGCCGAGGCGCTGGCGCTTGCCACATAGAGAACCCTCTCCCCCAGCGGGGGAGAGGGCTTTGCGTCAGACGCGGTCCTTGCCGTCGATGGCGTCGCGGGTCGCGTCCTTGGCCCTGCCGACGCCGCCCTGGACCTTCCCCTTGGCGGTGTCCAGGTGACCTTCGGCTTCCATGCGCTCGTTGCCGGTAGCCTCGCCGACGGTCTTCTTCACCGCGCCCTTGGCTTCGTTCAGGGCGCCCTTGATCCGATCCTTGTCCATCTGCGTCTCTCCTTCTTGTGCAAGCCTTGTGGCCTGCTCCGGGGTTCAAACGCGTTACGGAAGGATCGGTTCATTGCATATCTGGCAGTTCGGCGATCGCCGCTTCGACGGCGTCGCCGAACCGGGCGACGATCGCCTCGATCTCCGCGCCGGTCGCGATGTAGGGCGGCGCCAGCAGCACGTGGTCGCCGCGGCGGCCATCGATCGTGCCGCCCATGGCGTAGCAGGCCAGCCCGCGTTCGTAGGCCGCGTGCTTGATGCGGTCGTTCAGCTTCAGCACGGGGTCGAAGGGTGTGCGGGTGGCGCGGTCCGTGACGAACTCGGCGCACCAGAACAGGCCGCGGCCGCGGATGTCGCCGACATGGCGGTGGTTGCCGAGCCGTTCCACCAGGTGCTGTTCCAGCAGCGCGCCCATGGCCTGGACGTTGTCCAGCAGCCCATCCTCCCGGATCACCCGCTGCACCGCCAGCGCCGCCGCGGCGGCCAGTGGATGCGCCTGGTAGGTGTGCCCGTGCATCAGCGTGCCGGTGCCATCCCGCAGCGCGGCCATGATGCGGCGATGGGCCAGGATGCCGCCGATCGGCTGGTAGCCGCCGCCGAGGCCCTTCGCCACCACCTGGATATCCGGCGTGACATCTTCCTGTTCCCAGGCATGCATCGTGCCGGTGCGGCCCATGCCGCACATCACCTCGTCCAGGATCAGCAGCGCGCCATGCCGGTCGCACACCGCCTTCATTGCCGGGAAATAGCCGGGCAGCGCCGTGACGCAGCCGAGCGTGGCGCCGACCACCGGTTCCGCGATGAAGCCGATGACGTGCTGCGGGCCGAGGCGCTGAAACTCCGCCTCCAGTTCCGCGGCCAGCCGCGCCACGTAGTCGGCATCGGTCTCGCCATCCGCACGCTCCCGGTACGCGTAGCAGGGCGAGACATGGCTGAAGGCGTCCGACAGGATCGGCTGGTAGATCGCCCGCCGCATCGCGTTGCCGCCGGCGGCCAGCGCACCCAGCGTGTTGCCGTGATAGCTCTGCCGCCGTGCGATGAACCTCTCCCGGGTCGGCTGGCCGATTTCGCAAAAATATTGCCGCGCCAACTTCAGCGCGGCTTCCATCGCCTCGGAGCCGGAGGAGCACAGGTACATGTGCGTCAGCCCACCGGGCTCGTCGCCCAGCACGAGGTCCGCCAGCGCCTCCGCGCTCTCGTTCGAGTAGAGCGAGGTATGGGCGTAGGTCAGCTTCCCGAGTTGCGCCCGCATGGCGTCGAGCACGCGCGGATGGCCGTGGCCGAGGCAGGCGACGGCGGCGCCGCCGGAGCCATCGATGATGCTGCGGCCGTTCGAATCATGCAGCAGCATCCCCTCCCCGCGCAGCGCCAGCGGCGGGTTCTTCCGGGTGTCACGATGGATCAGGCGGGACATGCGGCTCAGCCTCCCGAAAGGGCGATGCAGGCGAAGGCGACGCGCGCTTCCGTGGGCACGCCGAAGCGCGCGGTGTGGCGCGCCGGCAGCCCGCCCGGAAAGTGCTTCACGTACTCGGCGTTGCATTCGGCATAGTCGGCTGGGTCGGTGATGAGCATGGTCACCTGCACCGCGCGGTCCAGGCTGCTGCCGGCCTCCCCCAGGATGCGCGCGACTTCCGCCAGCGCGTTGCGCACCTCCTCCGCCGCACTCGCACCGCGCAGGATGCCGCGCGCCGGATCATGCGGCGCCGAATGTCCCGAAACGAAGACCAGCCCGCCGGCGCGGACGGCCTGGCTGAACGGTCGGGTGGAGCCTGGTTCGGGGGCACCGATGATGTCGAACAATTCGGGAAAGATCCTCAAGGCGGTGTCAGCAGGCCGACCACGGCGCCGGTCATGCAGCAGGCGATGCTGGCCGAGACCAGCGCGGGCAGGCCAAGCTTCACGATGTCGGCGCGCCGTTCAGGGCACATCGCCACCATGCCGCCGAGCATGATGCCGACGGAGCCGAAGTTCGTGAAGCCGCACAGCGCATAGGCCAGGATCAGCCGCGACCTCTCGCTCAGCCCCAGTCCGCCGGATTGCGCCAGTTCCAGGAAGGCCACGAACTCGTTCACCACCACCTTGGTGCCGAGCGAGGCCGCGACCACGCCGGCGTTCTCCGCCGGGATGCCCATCGCGAAGGCCAGCGGCCAGAACAGCAGCGCGGCGATGCGCTGCAAGGTCAGCCCCGTCAGCGGCTCCAGCGCCATGTTGACCAGGGCGACCAGCGCCACGAAGACGATGAGGGTGGCCATGATGCCGAGCAGCAGCGCCAGCCCATCCCCGGTGCCGCGCACCAGCGCCTCCATCGTGCTGTCATACAGCCGCGGCGCGGCGGTGGACTCGGCAACCGGGTCCGGGTCGCCCGCCGCGCGCGGCCGCATCAGCAGCGCCACCAGCACGGCGGCAGGCGCCGAGATCAGGCTGGCGGTCAGCAACTGCCCCGCCGCATCCGGCACCACCGGCGCGATGAGGACCGCATAGACCACCAGCATGTTGCCGGAGATGGTGGCGAGCCCCGCCGTCATCACCACGAACAACTCGCTGGTGGAAAGCCGCGCCAGCCAGGGCCGCACCAGCAGCGGCGCCTCCACCATGCCGACAAAGACATTGGCGGCGGTGGCGAAGCCGGCGGCCCCGCCGAGGCCGAAGGCGCCCGTCAGCAGCCGCGCCAGCGCCTGCACCACCACCGGCACGACGCGCCAATGGTACAGCACCGCGGCCAGTGCGCCGACCACCAGCACCAGCGGCAGGCCCTGGAAGAACAGGATGAAGGCGGCGCCCGGAAACGGCTCCGCGAAGGGCAGCGGCGCGCCACCGAGATAGCCGAAGACCAGCGAGGTGCCGGACCGGGTCGCCGCCGCCAGCGCGTTCACCGCCGCGCCGAGGGCGGAAAAGGCCGCGCGCAGCGGCGGGATGTGCAGCAGCGCCGCGGCCAGCACCACCTGCAGGCCCAGCCCCGCGACCACCACTCGCCAGCCGATGCGGCGCGAAAACCCGCCAAGGCCCCAGGCCAGCGCCGCCAGGGCCAGCAGGCCGAGCGCAGATTGGATCTGGAGGAAGGTCATTCGGCGGCCTTCCGGTCCTCGGGGATATCCAGTGCGCGGATCGTCTCGCCACGCCGGACGATCTTCTCCGCCGTGATCTCGATGTCCCGCACATCCTGCTGCATGTTGGCGAAGTGCCCGCGCAGGGCTGCGACGCGGCGTTCAAGGCGGGCGGTGTCCTCGGCCAGCGCCTCCACCTCGTGGCGGATGCGCCGCGCCTCGTCCTGCAACCGGGCATCGCGCAGCAGGCCGCGCATGGTGTTCAGCACGGCCCACAGGCTGGACGGCCCGACGATGTGCACGCCGCGCCGCGCGGCCTCCGCCACCAGGTCGCCATGCGCGGCATGCAGCGTGGCGTGCACCGCCTCCGACGGCAGGAACATCAGCGCGCCCTCCGCCGTCTCGCCCGGGATCAGGTACTTCTGCGAGATGTCCCCGACGTGCTTGCGGATGTCCTGGGTGAAGCGGCGGGTGGCGAGGTTGCGGGCGCCGGCATCCGGCGCGTCCTGCATCGCGGCCCAGGCTTCCAGCGGGAACTTGCTGTCCACCGCGATGGGGCCGGGCGGGAAGGGCAGGCGGATCAGGCAGTCGCAGCGCGTGCCGTTGGACAGGGTGTGCTGCCAGGCATAGCCCGCCGCCGGCAGCCGGTCCGCCACCAGGTCGCGCAACTGCACTTCCCCCATCGCGCCACGCGCCTGCTTGTTGCCGAGCACGGCGGCGAGCGACGTCACCTGCCCGCCCAGCGCCTCGATATTGGCGCGCGCGGCATCGATCACCGAAAGCCGCTGCTGGATCGCCAGGGCGGTCGCCTGGGTACGGTCGGCGGCGGCATCCAGCCGGGTCGCCAGAGCGCGTTCCTGGTCCCGCATCCGGTCGTCGTGCAGGCTCGAAAGCCGGTCCTGCGCCGCAGCCAGCGCCTCCACCATCGCGCCGATCCGCGCCAGTTGTTCCCCGCGCCGGCCGCGCAGCGCCAGGACCAGCAACATCGCGCCGAAGGCGAGGGCGCCGGCGATCAGCGCGAGGGGCAGCCAGTCGGGCAGGCGGAAACCCTCCGCGAATCGGGTCCAGGATGGCGGATCATCGCATCCGCGTGAGGCCGGTGGCTATGCCTGCGCGAACGCGCCATCCGCGCCGAGCACCATCAGGCGACCGGTCGCTACCGCGAAATGTGCGCCATGCAGTTGCAGGCTTCCCGCCGCCTCGGCCTGCGCCACCCAGGGGAAGGTCCGCAGATTCGCAAGCGAAAGCCGCACCGCCTCCAGCTCGCAGGCCTCCTGCGCCGCCTCGACCGGCGTGCATTCCAGTACGCGACGCCGCGCCTCGGCCGCGATGCGCATCCAGGCCGGCACGAAGTCGCGGGCTTCCGGCGGGGCACCGTTCAGCAGCGCGGTGACGCCGCCGCACATGGCGTGGCCCATCACCAGGATCTGCGAGACCTGCAACACGCGCACGCCGAATTCCAGCGCCGCGCTGGTGCCGTGATAGGCGCCGTCCGGGGCGAAGGGCGGCACCAGGTTGGCGACGTTGCGGATGACGAACAGCTCGCCCGGCCCGGCGCCGAAGATCACCGCCGGGTCCACCCGGCTGTCGGAACACGCGATGACCAGCGTGTGCGGCCGCTGCCCGCTCGCCGCCAGTTCCTCGAACCGGGCGCGGGCTTCCGGCCAGGTCTCGGCGCGGAAGCGGCGGTAGCCGTCCAGCAGGCGGTTCATGCCAGGGCCCGGCTCAATGCCGGAAGTGCCGCATGCCGGTGAAGACCATCGCGAGGCCGGCCTTGTCCGCCGCCGCGATCACCTCCGCATCCCGCATCGACCCGCCCGGCTGGATCACTGCCGTGGCGCCGGCCGCGGCCGCCGTCTCCAGCCCATCGGCGAAGGGGAAGAAGGCGTCGGAGGCGACGACGGAGCCTTCCGCCAGCGGCCGGTCGAGGCCCGCCGCCTTGGCCGCGGCTTCGGACTTCCAGGCGGCGATGCGGGAGGATTCGACGCGGTTCATCTGCCCGGCGCCGATGCCGACCGTCGCCAGGTCCTTGGCGTAGACGATGGCGTTGGACTTCACATGCTTGCAGACCCGGAAGGCGAACAGGAGGTCCGCCAGTTCCCGGTCCGTCGGCGCCCGCTGCGTCACCACCTTCAGGTCCGGCAGCGTGATCCGCCCGGCATCGCGCGACTGCGCCAGGAACCCGCCGGCGACGGATTTCCACACCATCCCCGGCGCCGCCGGGTCCGGCAACGCCCCGGTCAGCAACAGACGAAGATTCTTCTTGCGGGCAAAGATGGCGCGCGCGGCGTCGTCCGCATCGGGGGCCACGACGACCTCCGTGAAGATCGCCGTGATGCGTTCCGCCGCCGGCGCATCCAGCAGCCGGTTCGCGGCGACGATGCCACCGAAGGCCGAGACCGGGTCGCAGCGCAGCGCCAGGTCCCAGGCCTCGGCCAGGCTGGCGGCGGTGGCGACGCCGCAGGGGTTGGCGTGCTTGACGATGACGATGGCCGGCTCGTCGAATTCCGCGACGCATTCGAAGGCGGCGTCGGTGTCGTTCAGGTTGTTGTAGGACAGCTCCTTGCCCTGGATCTGCGCCGCCGTCGCGATGCCGGGGCGCTGCGTGCCATCGCTGTAGAAGCCGGCGCGCTGGTGCGGGTTCTCCCCGTAGCGCAACGTCTGGCGCAGCAGGCCGGCGGTGGCCAGGCGCTGCGGGAAGGCCTCGCCGTTCTGGCCGGCGAACCAGGTGCTGATGGCGGCGTCATAGGCCGCCGTGCGCGCATAGGCGGCCTGGGCCAGCCGCCGGCGCAGCGCCATGGAGGTGCCGCCCGCGGCAAGTTCCCCCTGCACCTCGATCAACTGCGCCGGCTCCGTCACCACGACGACGGAGGCAAAGTTCTTCGCGGCGCTGCGGATCATCGCCGGGCCGCCGATGTCGATATTCTCGATGCAGTCGGCGAAGGCGCCGCCCTTCGCGACCGTCGCCTCGAACGGGTAGAGGTTCACCGCCACCAGGTCGATCGGCGTGATCGCGTGGCGTTCCATCTCCGCCAGGTGCTCCGGCAGGTCGCGCCGGCCGAGCAGGCCGCCATGCACCTGCGGCAGCAGCGTCTTGACGCGGCCGTCCAGGATTTCCGGGAAGCCGGTGAATTCGGAGATGTCCTTCACCGGGATGCCGGCATCGCGGATGGCCTGGGCGGTGCCGCCGGTGGACAGCACCTCCGCGCCATGCGCCACCAGCATGCGGGCGAATTCGACGATGCCGGTCTTGTCGGAGACGGACAGGAGGGCGCGGCGCACCGGGATCATGTCGGGCATTTTCGAGGGGGCCTGGCAGCAATTTCGGGCGGGGTATGGACCCGCGCAAGCGCAGCATCAACGGGGTTTGCCGTGGGTGCCGCTTCGCGTTACGCGCATGCAGCACCAAGCGGAGACCGCCCCATGGACCAGCAGACGCCCAATCCCGTGCAGGCCCGCTACGGCGAAGGCGCCGGCCCCGACCAGGCGCTGGAGGCGACGAACCCGGTGTTGGAAACGCTGCTCGGCCACCGCTCCATCCGCGCCTTCACGGATGCGCCGCTGGCCGAGGGCACGCTGGAGACGCTGGTCGCCGCCGCGCAATCCGCGCCTACCTCCTCCAACCTCCAGGCCTGGAGCGTCGTGGCGGTGCAGGACGAGGGGCGGCGCAACCGGCTGGCCGACCTATCGGCCAGACAGGGCTTCATCCGCCAGGCGCCGCTGTTCCTGTGCTGGATCGCCGACCTGTCCCGCCTGACCCGGCTGGGCGAGGCGCATCAGACGCGGATGGAGGGGCTGGACTATCTGGAATCCTTCATGGTGGCGCTGGTCGATGCGGCACTGGCGGCGCAGAACGCGCTGGTGGCGGCGGAATCGCTCGGCCTCGGCACCGTCTATGTCGGCGCGCTGCGGCACCATCCGGAAAAGGTGGCGGCCGAACTGGCCCTGCCGCCCGGCGCCTTCGCCGCCTTCGGCATGGCGGTGGGCCACCCCGCCGCGCAAGGCGCGGTGAAGCCGCGGCTGCCGCAGGCGCTGGTGCTGCACCGGGAACAGTATGGCGTGGCCGGGGAGCCAGCGGGCATCGCGGGCTACGACGGCGCGCTCGGCGCATTTTCGGAGGCACAGGGCATGGGGCGCCAGGATTGGAGCCAGCGCATGATTTCGCGGGTTGGCACCGCCGCCGGGCTGAGCGGGCGGCACCGGATGCGGGAGGCGCTGACGGCGCTGGGGTTCCCGCTGAAATAAGCGCCAAACATAAAGATATCCTTATGCTTTGTGGTTATAGCTTGGCCTGATGCCGCCACGCTGCTACACGGCGCCAGCCAAGTCATACGCGACCGAAGGATTTCCCATGCCCGACGCCCACGGCCAGACCACCGACTTCATCGTCAAGGACATGTCCCTCGCCGGCTGGGGCCGGAAGGAGATCAGCATGGCCGAGGACGAGATGCCCGGCCTGATGGCCGTCCGCGCCGAATATGGCCCGACGCAGCCGCTGAAGGGCGCCCGCGTCGCCGGCTGCCTGCACATGACCATCCAGACCGCCGTGCTGATCGAGACGCTGAAGCACCTCGGCGCCGATGTCCGCTGGTCCTCCTGCAACATCTTCTCGACGCAGGACCACGCCGCCGCCGCCATCGCCGCCGCCGGCACGCCGGTCTTTGCCATCAAGGGCGAGACGCTGCCGGAATACTGGGACTACGTGCAGAAGACGCTGGAGTGGGGCGATGGCGGCACGCCGAACGTGCTGCTCGACGACGGCGGCGACATGACGCTGCTGGTGCATTACGGCCTGCGCGCCGAGCAGGGCGACGTCGCCTTCCTCGAGAAGCCGACCAACGAGGAAGAGGAGGTCTTCTTCGCCCTCATCAAGAAGCTGGTGAAGACGAAGCCGGGCTGGTTCGCCGAACTCGCCAAGAACATCGTCGGCGTCTCCGAGGAGACCACGACGGGCGTGCACCGCCTGTACGTGATGGCCAAGGAAGGCAAGCTGCTGTTCCCGGCGATCAACGTCAACGACAGCGTGACCAAGTCCAAGTTCGACAACCTGTATGGCTGCCGTGAATCGCTGGTGGACGCCATCCGCCGCGGCACCGACGTGATGATGGCCGGCAAGGTCGCGATGGTCGCGGGCTTCGGCGACGTCGGCAAGGGCTCCGCCGCCTCGCTCCGCAACGCCGGCTGCCGCGTGATGGTGTCCGAGGTCGACCCGATCTGCGCGTTGCAGGCGGCGATGGAGGGCTACCAGGTGGTGACCATGGAGGATGCAGCCCCGGTGGCCGACATCTTCGTCACCGCCACGGGCAACGTGGACGTCATCACCGCCGACCACATGCGCGCCATGAAGCACCGCGCCATCGTCTGCAACATCGGCCACTTCGACAGCGAGATCCAGGTCGCGGCGCTGAAGAACTACAAGTGGGACAACGTGAAGCCGCAGGTGGACGAGATCGAGTTCCCGACCGGCAAGCGCATCATCCTGCTGTCCGAAGGCCGCCTGGTGAACCTGGGCAACGCCACCGGCCACCCGTCCTTCGTCATGTCCGCGTCCTTCACCAACCAGACGCTGGCGCAGATCGAGCTGTGGGCGAACCCGGGCAAGTACGAGAAGAAGGTCTATGTGCTGCCGAAGCACCTGGACGAGAAGGTGGCGGCGCTGCACCTCGCCAAGGTCGGCGCCAAGCTGACCACGCTGAGCCCGCAGCAGGCCGGCTACATCGGCGTGCCGGAACAGGGCCCCTTCAAGGGCGATCAGTACCGCTACTGAGGCCTTGCACATCCGGTTGCGCTTGCTGCAAAAGCGCGGCGTCCGCATGATGCGGCGCCGCGTTTTGGCGGGATTTGACTAGGGGCGACCGGGATGTGGCTTTGGGTCTGTATCACGCTGCTGTTCCTGTTCCTGGTGGGTCGCACCTTGCAGGAAAACGCGGACAGCACGCGTTCCTCCTTCGCCGCGATGGCGGGAACGCTCGCCGACGCGGCGGCGCTGGTCTGCCTCACGCTTGGCGTCTTCGGGTTTCTGGTGGCCCTGGTGCTAGGCGTCTTCGCCAGCAGCGGGCCAAGCCTGGCCGGGGAAGCCCTGACCCACACCCTGCTCTGGAGCGCTGCGCTGATCGTCGGCGGCGTCCTGCTCATTCTGCTCAGCGTCGCCATCCGCCGCCTGGGCGGCAAGGGCGCACCGGTTCGCGCGGCGCGCGCCGGCCACTGAGTTCGCGGCCCCCGCCGGTCCGGCGGGGGCCGTCTTGCCTCAGCTGTAGCGGCGGTTCGCCGACAGCAGGATGGTCTTGCGGGTGCCGATCTTGGCCCCGATCACCGCCGCCGCCGCACCCAGCAGAAGGGTAGCGAACAGCCAGTAGGCGCCGATCGCCGCGCTGCGCGCCGCGGCATCCGCCGCCTCGCGGGCCTGCCGCTCCGTCTCGTTCGCCACGCGGGTCGCCTCGGCCTCCAGCTCCTGCACGCGCTGCTGCGCCTGCTCCGGCGGGATGCCGAATTCGGCGGCGGCCAGATTGGCCAGGCGGTCGCGGGCGGGCTGCGCCAGCTCACCGCTGGTCACCCGCTCGCCGACGATACGCGCCATCTCCGCGCGGCGCTGGTCCGGGGTCATCTGCGCCGGCTCGCCGCCGCCCTGGAAGCTGGCCTGCAGGCGTTCCGTCAGCGCCTGCGGGTTCACCTCCGGCACCGCCTCGCTGGCGGCCGAACCCAGGCTGCCGGCGGCCGAGCCGAGGCCGCTGGCCACGCTGCTGACGGCGGAGCCGACGCCGCGCGCCGTGCCGGCGACGACGTTGCCGAGCAGCACGCCGGAGACCAGGAACGCGATCGCCCAGACCGACAGGCCATGCAGTACGCCGTCGGTATCATCCGCCGTGCCGGACAGCCGCGCCGCGACGTAGCCGCCGCAGGCCAGGCCGAGCAGGTTGGACAGCAGGAACCAGGCGGCGCCGGCGATGCCGAAGGTCGAAGCCTCCGGCGTCTCCCCCGGGATGGCGAGGTCGACCGTGCTGGCGCCGATGGCGACGCCCAGGATGTTGAACATGGCGCCGACCACGACGGCGACGAGCGCACCCGACAGGATGGCGCCCCAGGAGACGCGGGAGGGAAGCTTATCCGTCGCTGCGACGGTGGTGGTGGATTGCTGCATGATTCTCTACTCCGGACACGCGGCGCCCAACGTGTGGAACCGTCCGGAGTTCAGGCGTCTGGGCCGCCGGCCTCCAATAGATCCAGGGTGTTGCGCAGGACCCTCGCCTCGTCGAAATGCAGCAGGCCGCGCGCCCGGCCCGCCGCGCCCATGCGCTGGCGCAGCGCCGTGTCGGCAGCCAGGCGGGACAGCGCCGTGGCCAGCGGCGCCACCGTCATGGCGGGCACCAGCAGCCCGGTTTCCTCCGGCACCACCTGTTCGCGCGGCCCGCGGATGTTGGTGGCGACCACCGGCAGGCCGGTCAGCATCGCCTCGATGATCGACATCGGCAGGCCCTCGAAATGCGAGGGCAGGCAGAACAGGTCGGCTGCCGCCATAAGCGCCGGTACGTCGCGCCGGTAGCCGAGCCGGACCAGCCGCCGGCCGAGCGTCGCAGCGGCACGCTCGAAATGCAGCTCCATGTCCTCGCCATGGTCGGTGGCCAGCCGCTGGCCAGCAACCCACAGCACGCAGTTCGGCGGCGTCGCGGCCATCGCCGCCAGCAATTCGGGAAAGCCCTTGTGGCGCACCAGGCGGGAGACGGCGAGCACCACGCAATCCGCCTCCCTCGCCCCGAGTTCCGCCCGGAGCCGCGCACGGGCCGCCGGATCAGGCCGGAATCGCGTTGGATCGCGGCCGTTCAGGACGGCGACTGGGTTCGGGTGGATGCCAAGCCGCCGCGCATCCTCCGCCTCCTCCGCGCTGACGGTCAGGTAGGTGTCGGTGATACGGCCGGCGGCGCGTTCCAGGCCGAGCGCCAGCCGCCCGCGCCACCAGGGGCCGGGTTGGTTGAACAGGAAGCCGTGGCAGGTGTAGGCGATACGCGGCACGCCGGCGATGCGCGCGGCGGTGCGGGCCAGCAGGCCGCTGATCGGCATGTGCGCATGCACCAGGTCCGGCTTCTCCGCCCGGATCAGCGCCACCAGCGCCGCCAGCGCGCGGGCCTGCGGCACCGGGTTCAGGCTGCGCGCCAGCGGCACGGTGGCGATGCGGAAGCCTTCCGCACGAGGTCCTTCCAGCAACGGACCCTCGGCGCAGCAGCCGACCACCTCATGCCCGTTCGCGCGCAGGGCGCGCATCAGCGGCAGCAGGAAATGCACCAGCGAGAAATCGACGTTGGTGACCTCGAGGATCTTCATGGCGCGCAGGTGCGGAAGGCGGCGCCTGTCCTATTCCGGCTGGGATTCGGGCGTGGTTGGGGCCGGTACGCCGACGCGGGCCAGCGACCATTGCAGCGCGGTGGTGCCGGCCTCCGCATGCAGGGCCACCTGATTGCTGCGCCGGGCCTCGCCGCCGAGGTAGATGCTTTCCTCGATCGCGACGCGGATGCCGGGGCCGGTGCGCAGCCGCCAGCCGACGCCGGAGGACAGCCGCAGCAGCGCCCCCTGCTCATCCTGCTGCAGGCTGGCGGTGACGGAGGGATGCAGGTGGAAGCGCAGCACGAAGGCCGGCACGTTCACTTCCCGCACTGGCTCCAGCAGGTCCTCGCCGATCAGCGTATCGCCGGAATCCGACAGGAACAGGCGGCGCCGGTGGCGGACGCCGAACTGGCGCTGCCAGCCATCCTGCGTCGCATCCAGCCACAGCTTGCCGTCTTCCTCGAACCGGTCGGTGGTGACGGCATCGACGCGGCGGCCGAGACCATCCGGCCGCAATTCGGAGGAATTGGTATCCGCGAGCACCAGGGTGGAATGCGCCGCGGTGGCACGCATCGCGTCGCGCCATTCGCCGTCCGCCGCCGGGGCGGCACCACAATTCACGATCAGGCGTTCGCGCCCGACCGACATCTCGAAGGACAGGGTGCCGGCATGGGCGTTGCGGTCGGCGCCCCGCGGCAGGCCGCCGGGGGTAGCATCGCGCCGGGCGGGGGCAGGCGCCCCGCAATCGATCAGCACCAGCGTGCGGCTGGCGGCCAGGCGGTGGAAGCCGGTATCCGGCAGGAAGGGCGGCGGGCGGCCGCGCGACTGGCCCTGGGTCAGCACCAGGTCGATGAAGGCGGCCTGTTCGTCCCGCGTGCCGTTGAACAGCGCCAGGCCGCCATCGGCGTGGCGTAGCATGCGCAAGGCGGGCGCAGCCCGGTCCAGCGTGGCGGCGAGCTGCGGTGGCGCCTCCACCCCCGCGCCATGCAGAAGGTTGCGGATCTCGATCAGGTCCTGCAGCGCGGCCAACTGCATGGCGGGGCTGCGTTCCACATGGCCGCCATCCGGGCGGAACTGGCGTTCCAGCTCCTGCGGCAGGAAGCGGACGCAGCGGGCGAGCCAGGTTTCCTCCCCCAATGCCACGGCGCCGGCCATGCCGCCCTTCAGCGCCACCAGCGCACCGCGATGCGCGGCTTCCGCCGGCAGGCCGGCGACCACGCCGCGCGCATCCTGGGCGAGGCGCTGCATGAGTTGCTTGCGGAACTCGTCCTCCGCCGTCGCCGCCAGGAAGTCCCAATGGCCGAGCCAGGCGGAGATGCGCGCGCCGGCAACCTCCGGCGCCTCGGCCAGCGGGTCGTGGCTGCCGAAGGCGAGCCAATCGGCCGCCAGCGTCCGCCCGCGCATCCGCGCGGCATCGGTGCCCAGCGCCCGCAGGTCGCGCAGCCAGGCGAAGCCATGCGCGGCGGCGTGCCACGCGCTCGCCGTGCTCCCGTTGGTATTGGCCGCGATCCAGTCGGTGCTGCGCGGCGGGCCCTCATCCTCCTGCGGCCGCAGCGGGCGCGTCGTGCCGAAGGCCTCGAATTCGCCGCGCAGCAGGCGCGCACCGCGCGCGGCATCGCCCGGCCACAGGTCGCGGAAGGATCGCGCCGGGCCCTCCGGCACCTTGATCGGCTTGAGGTTGGCGATGATGCGGCGCGCGCCGCGCAGGACCCCCCCGATCATGTGGCCTGTTCCCTGGTTCCGGTCGTGGCCCTGAGCCCGGCGATGGCCGCGGCGTAGTCGGTGGTCCCGAATACCGCGGTGCCGGCGACCAGCACATCCGCCCCGGCGGCCAGGCAATCCGGCGCCGTCGCGGCGGTGACGCCGCCATCGACCTCGAGCGCGATGTCACGCCCGCTGGCCGC
Organism: Falsiroseomonas sp. HC035; assembly: GCF_050563525.1. Lineage (NCBI taxonomy): Bacteria > Pseudomonadati > Pseudomonadota > Alphaproteobacteria > Acetobacterales > Roseomonadaceae > Falsiroseomonas > Falsiroseomonas sp. HC035. The sequence goes on along the minus strand of NZ_JBNXUN010000002.1, from coordinate 391,128 downwards.
GATCATGGCCCGCAGCGCCGCGATGCGCGCCAGCTGGGACCGGATGAAGGACTGGCCGCCGAAGCCGGGGTTCACCGACATCACCAGTACCAGGTCGCACAGGTCCAGCACCGGCGCCACGGTTTCCAGCGGGGTCGCCGGGTTCAGCACCACGCCGGCCTGCTTGCCGAGGCCGCGGATGGTCTGCAGCGACCGGTGCAGGTGCGGCCCGGCCTCCGGGTGCAGGCTGATGAGATCCGCGCCGGCCTCGGCGAAGGCGGCCAGGTAGGGGTCGGCGGGGGCGATCATCAGGTGGACGTCGAAGAACATCCCGGACCGCTTGCGCAGCGACTTCACCAGCCCCGGGCCGAAGGAGATGTTGGGCACGAAATGCCCATCCATGATGTCGAGGTGGAGCCAGTCGGCCCCGGCGGCCTCGATGGCGGCGACTTCCTCGCCCAGCCTGGTGAAGTCGGCGGCGAGCAGCGACGGGGCGATGCGGGGGGATCTGGACATGTCCCAGCGGTTCTAGCCGCCGCCGGAGCGGGGGGAAACCGCCCGTGGCGGCTGGAACCGCATTCCGAACGGGTCCGGCCCGATCACAATGCCATGGATCACAGGGGAAGGGCCGTGGTGCTTTTCACCCGTTCCATGGCGAAGCGCCCGGTTACCTTGCGCAGCGCGGGCACGGCGGCGACGAAGCGGCGGTAGAAGGAATCGTAGCCTGCCATGTCCGGCACCACCACGCGCAGCAGGTAGTCCACGTCGCCGCCGAGCCGCCAGCACTCGACGATCTCCGGCAGGCTGTCCACGGCGGCGGCGAAGCGGGCGATCCACTCGGCGGAATGGTCACCGGTTTCGACCGCGACGAAGACCGAGATCGGCAGCCCGACCTTGGCCGGGTCCACCAGCGCGACGCGCCCGGTGATGACGCCGGTTTCCTCCATCCGCCGGATGCGCTTCCAGCAGGGAGTGGGCGTGAGACCCACCTCCTGCGCGATCTCGGCGAGGGAACGAGAGGAATCCTGCATGATGAGGCGCAGGATCTCGCGGTCGATTCGGTCCAGTTCGGCAGCAGCCATTTTTGCCCAAAAACCCGGAATTCGGGTGTTGGTAGCACAGTTTTCTCCGGGATCAATTCAGGGCAGGCGGAAACGCGCCGCGAAGAAGCCGTCCAGGCCGCCATGCTCGGCCCACATGTCAGGCCGCGTGCGCAGCGTGCCGCCGCGGATCAGCGCGGTGCGCAGACCGGGCAGCTCGGTGGGCGAGAAGGGGTCCGGCACCAGGCCGAAGCGCTCGGCGCGGGCCAGATGCGCCTCGCCTTCCTCCGGTTGGAGGGAACAGGTGGCATAGACCAGCCGCCCGCCGGGCCGCAGCAGCCGCGCTGCCTGCGCCAGCAGCCGCGCCTGCGCCTCCACCAGCGCGGGCAGGTCCTTCGGGCGCTTCAGGTGGGGGATGTCGGGGTGGCGGCGGATGATGCCGGTGGCGGAACAGGGCGCGTCGAGCAGGATGGCGTCGAAGTTGGCTTCGTCGGGCATCCAGGTGGCGGCGTCGGCCTCCACCACCTCGACCTCCATATGGACCCGCGCGAGGTTCTCCCGCAGCCGCACCGCCCGCTTCGGGTCGCGCTCCACCGCCGTGACGCGCGCGCCGGCGGCGGCGAGCTGCGCGGTCTTGCCGCCGGGCGCGGCGCACAGGTCGGCGACGCGCTCACCGGGCTGCACCGCCAGCAGCCGCGCCGGCAGGGCGGCGGCGGCGTCCTGCACCCAGAAATGGCCCGCCGCCAGGCCGGGCAGGTCCGTCACCCGGGTGCCCTCCGGCAGCCGCCAGCTTCCGGTCGGCAATTGCACCGCACCTTCCGGCGGCGGCGCGCCCGGGGCCAGGGTCAGGTCGAGGGCCGCCGGAAACTGATGCGCGCGGGCGATGGCGCGAACCGCCGGGCCATAAGCGGCGTGCCAGGCGGACCACAGCCAGGGCGGCGTATCCAGCCTCTCGGATTCCAGCGCGGCGAAGGCGGCCGGGCCTTCCGTCGCCACTTTGCGCAGCACGGCATTCACCAGCCCGGCGAAGGGCCGCGGCACCACGGCGACGGTGGCGGCGACGGCGGCATGGGCGGGCGTGTTCAGCAGCAGCAATTCGGCCGCGCCCATCCGCAGCGCGGCGCGCACCACCGGCGGCGGCTCGCGGCGCAGGAAGGGCTCGAGCACCGCGTCCAGGCTGCCCGTCCGGCGCAGCACGGCGGCCGCCAGGCGGTGCGCGGCGGCGCGGTCGCGGGGTTCGATGGCGGCGGGCAACTGGTCCAGCGCCTCCTCCAGCGGTCGCCGACGCTCGAACACCGCGGCCAGCAGGTCCAGCGCGGCGCTGCGCGTGCCGGGCGGGGGGGCAGCGCGGGCAGCGCGGGAATTGGGCGGCTTGGCCGTCACCCGCCGGGTCGCGGCGGGACGGTCGGGGGCATTTTCAGGGGACATGTCGCGCGGTTTATGGCCCCCCGGACCCCGCCATGCTAGGGGCGCCGCCATGCAGGCGCTCCGCGAGTTTCTCGATCGGCTGCCGGAGACGCGGCGGCCGCTTCCCTGGCTCGCGCTGCTGTGCCTGCTGTTCTGGCTGCCCGGTTTCTTCACCCTGCCCGCCGGCGACCGCGACGAAAGCCGCTTCGCCCAGGCCAGCCGCCAGATGGTGGAGACCGGCGACTACGTCCGCATCCGCCTGGGCGAGGTCGAGCGCAACAAGAAGCCGGCTGGCATCCACTGGGCGCAGGCCGCCGCGGTGCACGCGGTCGAAGCGCTCGGCGTCGGCACCCGTGCCGACATCTGGGCCTACCGCCTGCCGTCGCTGATCGGCGCCATGCTGTCGGTGCTGGCCACCGCCCATTTCGGCCGGGCGCTGGTCGGCCGGCGGGCCGCCTTCCTCGGCGCCGCCCTGCTCGCCGGCTGCTTCGTGCTGGGGGTGGAGACGCATATCGCCAAGACCGATGCCGCGCTGCTGGGGACCATCGTCGTGGCGATGGGGCTGATGGGGCGCGCCTATGTCGCACCCAGCGGCTTCGGCGCACGACACGCGGCGGCATTCTGGCTGGTGCTGGGGGCGTCGGTGCTGCTGAAGGGGCCTATCGGGCCGCTGGTGCCGCTGCTGGCCGGCATCACCCTGGCGATTGCGGACCGGAGCGCGCCCTGGCTGCGGCTGCTGCGCCCGGCCTGGGGTGTGCCGCTGATGCTGCTGGCCGCCGCCCCCTGGTTCGTCGCCGTGACCATCGCGACAGAGGGCCGCTTCATCGCGGAGGCGCTGGGCGGCGACATGCTCGGCAAGGTCGGCGGCGCCGACGAGAACCACTGGGGCCCGCCCGGCTATTACCTGCTGAGCTTCGGCATCGCGGCCTTCCCCGCCGCCTTCCTGGTGCTGCGCGCGGCGCCTGGAGTGTGGTCCGACCGGTTGCGGCCGGCGACGCGTTTCCTTCTCGCCTGGGCGGTGCCGGTCTGGCTGATGTTCGAGGCGGTGACGACCAAGTTGCCGCACTACGCCCTGCCCGCCTATCCGGCGCTGATGCTGCTGGCCGCCGCCTGGGCGCTGGACCCGCTGCGCCGCGCCCCGCCGCGCTGGCTGGCGGGCCTCGCCACCTTCGGCGCCATCGCCACGGCGGTGGGCCTGGCCGTCGCCTGTGCCGTGCTGCCGGTGGTGGCGGACCGGCAGGTTTCCGTAATGGCGCTGCTCGGCCTTCCCGCCGCGGCGCTGTTCGCCTGGGGCCTGCTGCGCATGCTGAGGGAGGGCGCGCCGGCCCGTGCCGCGCTGCTGGCGGTGATGCTGGCGGTGCCGTTGCAAGCGGTGGCGCTCGGCGGCGTGCTGCCGCGGCTGACGACGCCCTGGCTTTCGCCGCGCATCGCGGACGCGGTGCGGCAGGCGGCACCGGCGCTGCCGGCCGCCCAGTTCGGGATCGCCGGCTACCACGAACCCTCTCTGTTGTTCGCGATGGGGGGCGACATCGCCCTGCTGGCCAATGGCGCCGCCGCGGCCGAGTTCCTGGGCGGCCGACCCGGAAGGCTGGTCGCCGTCGCCGACCGCCAGGAGGGTGCCTTCCGCGCCGAAGCCGCCGCGCGCGGCCTGCCGGTGCGGGAGCATGGGCTGGTCGCCGGCTTCAACTATTCCCGCGGCCGCCAGGTCGCCATCATGCTGTACGGGGTTGCCGAATGATCGAATGGGTGACGGGCGTGGTCGCCGCCGGCGGCTGGCCGGGCGTGCTGGCGCTGATGTTCCTGGAAAACCTGTTCCCGCCGATCCCGTCGGAGGTGATCATGCCGCTGGCCGGCTTCGCGGCGGCGCGCGGGCAGATGTCCCTGGTCGCGGCGCTGATCGCCGGCGTCGTCGGCACGCTGCTCGGCAACGTGTTCTGGTACGAGCTGTCCCGCCTGGTCGGCGCGGACCGCATCCGCCCGATGGTCGGCCGCTACGGCCGCTGGTTCGCGGTGGGGGAGGACGATCTGCGCAAGGCGGAGGCGACGCTGGAGAAATACGGCCCGGTGGCGCTGTCCTTCGGCCGGCTGCTGCCGGGCATCCGCACGGTGATCTCCATCCCGGCCGGGCTGATCCGCATCCCGCGCCACGTTTTCTACCTGTGGACGGCGCTCGGCAGCACCGTCTGGATCACCTTCCTGACGCTGGCCGGCTACTACATGGAAGACCAGTACGACCGGATCGAGGGCTGGCTGGAACCGCTGGCCTATCTCGTCGTCGGCGGCTTCATCGCCACGTACGCGTGGCACATCTGGTCCACCCGGGTGCGCAAGCGCGGCTGAGGCGGTGGCGGTCCCGACCCCGACTGCAACGCGATGCCGAACTGCACCGCGCCGCAGGTCAGGCCGAGGAACAGCCACAGCAGCGCCAGCGGCACGGGATGGCTGGCATCCCGCAGCAGCAGGCCGCCCAGGCCGCCGGGGTCGGCGATCCACAATGCGGTCACCGCCGCCGTGGCGATGCCGAAGCCGGCCAGCAGGTTGCGGGCCAGGATCCAAAGCGGGTTCGGCGACATGGCCGGAACTCCTTCTGCCCAGCCTGAGAAACGCCCGGTGCAAATCCGGGGTTCCCACCGGTTGTCCCCGCGCCCCGCCGCGTGCTGACCTGTCGCTGCCCAAGCGCGGAGGAAACCCCGAGATGATCGACCCGGCCCTGCTGGCGCGGCTGAACGCGCCGCTGCTGTCGGACAGCCTGGATGCCTGCGGCGCCCGCCACCAGGCGCTGCCGCCGCGCATCCGGCCGCTGGACGAGGACCTGGTGATGGTCGGCCGCGCCCGCACCGGCCAGTACATGGAGGTCGCGGAGGTTCCGCCCGGCCACAACCCCTATGCGCTGGAGATGCAACTGGTCGATGACTTGCAGGCCGGGGAGGTCGTGGTGCTGGCGGTCGGCGGGTCGCTGCGCATCGCGCCCTGGGGCGGGCTGCTGACCACCGCCGCCAAGGCCCGCGGCGCCGCGGGCTGCCTGACCGATGGCTATGTCCGCGACGTGCGGCAGGTTCGCGCCCGGCAGTTTCCCGTCTTCCACGCCGGCATCGGCCCGTTGGACAGCCAGGGCCGCGGCGAGATCCGCGCCATCGACGTGCCCTGCACCGTGGCCGGCGTGCTGGTGGCGCCGGGCGACCTGGTGTTCGGTGACATCGATGGCATCGTCGTCATTCCTCGCGCGCTGGAGGACGCCGTGCTGGCCGCCGCCGCCGAGAAACTGTCGCGCGAGGACAGCACCATGGCGGAACTGGAACGCGGCGCGAAGCTGGCGGAAGTGTTTGCCCGGCACGGCGTGCTGTGATTCGTGCGCTGCCGGTTCGCGACCGGCGCGGCCGGATCTGCGAAGGGCGCCAGCCCGCCGATCGAACCCGATCCTGCCAAGAAGCCCGCGGCGCGTAGGGGAAATCGTATGTCATTGGTCTCGGAAGACAAATCCAGGGCGTTCATCGAGGTCACGCAGGCATTTCACGAGTTTCTGGAAAGCAGGGACATCTTCCAGGAGCGAACCGGGGCAAACAAGGCAAAGTATACCGGGCCCTATGTCCGCCGGTGGAAAATCGGCTCGATCGTGACGCTCAACAAGGCGGCGGTGATCGAGCGCTATACGACGATCGGAGCCGGCAAGGAGATCTACCACCTGGGCTCCTTCGGGTCCGTCATGTCCGCCTTCCCGTTCAACACGAGGATCGGCCGGTATTGCTCGATTGCCGGGGGCGGGAGGATGGTGGGGTTCCGCCATCCGGTTGAAGCCGTCTCGACCTCCTCCGCGGTCTTCAACCGGCACAGGGAATTCGTGGCGTCCTATCTGGAGGATGCCGAGGCCAGGGATGGGCAGGCGCCCGTCTTCAACCAGGTGCCGACGCCGCAGCCGCAAAGGCGCGAGATCATCATCGGCCATGACGTCTGGATCGGATCCAACGTCATGATCTCGGGGGGCGTTTCGATCGGGGATGGCGCCATCATCGCGTCGGGGTCGGTGGTCACGAAGAATGTGCCTGCCTATGCGGTCTTCGGCGGCACTCCCGCCAAGCTGATCCGGTTCAGGTTCGACGAAGACCTGTGCAGGTCCCTGTCCGCCACCCGATGGTGGGACTACGAGCTTGCGGACCTGCATCGGCTGCCGCTGCAGGATCCCGCCCGATTCGTCGAGGAGTTCGAAAAGGCGAAGGCAGGCCTTCGGCGCTACCTGCCTTCAGCCAACCCGCTGTGGGACGAAATCCGGACCATCCTGTGAGAGTGCGGCTCCGGTGCGCCGCACGCTGCCCGCAAGCCTCCTGTCCCGACTCTATTCCAGCCGCGCCGCCTCATCGAAGCTCAGCCGCGGGCTGCGCGGGAACAGGCCGCTGGGGTCGCCATAGCCGAGGTTGACCAGGAAGTTGGACTTCCAGGTGGTGCCAGCGAAGAACAGGTCGTCGAGCTTCGCATTGTCGAAGCCGCTCATCGGACCGGCATCGAGGCCCGCGGCGCGCGCCGCCAGGATCAGGTAGGCGCCCTGCAGGGTGCCGTTGCGGAAGGCGGTCGTCTCCGCCAGGGCCGGATTGCCCGCGAACCAGGACCGCGCATCGGCGTGCGGGAACAGGAAGGGCAGCTTGTCGTAGAAGGCCGTGTCATGCGCCACGATGGCGATGACGGGCGCCGTCATCGTCTTCTCGACATTGCCCGGCGAGAGCGCCTGCTTCACCCGCGCCTTGCCGTCATCCGTCCGCACGAATACGAAGCGGGCGGGGGAAGAATTGGCCGAGGTCGGCGCGAACTTCAGGAGGTCGTAGACCTCCTCCAGCTTGCTGTCCGGCACCAGCCGGTCCTGCCACTTGTTCTGCGTCCGCGCCTGCCGGAACAGGGTATCGAGCGCCGCATCGTCCAGGGTCGCTGCGTCCAAGGTATCCGTCATGTGCCGAAGGCTCCTTCGCTGGGAGCCGGCATATGAGGCCGCCGCGCCGCAGCCCAATACGGGGGCGAGATGATGATCATCATCCCTGCCGCTGATGGGCCGCCAACGGGCCGCCGATCGGGGTGCGTCAGGCCTCTACCTGCTCCACCCGGACCACTTCCGGCACGTAGTGGCGCAGCATGGTCTCGACGCCGTGCTTGAGCGTGGCGCGGGAGGAGGGGCAGCCGGCGCAGGCGCCCTGCATGTGCAGCCGGACGACGCCTTCGCGGAAGCCGCGGAAGACGATGTCGCCGCCATCGGCAGCCACGGCCGGGCGGACCCGCGTGTCCAGCAGTTCCTTGATCTGGTCGACGATCTCGCCATGCTCCGGGTCGAAATCCTCGGCCTCTGCCTCGGCGTCGGCGCCTTCCATCACCGGCAGGCCGGCCAGGTAGTGCTCCATGACCGCGCCCAGCACGCGCGGGCGCAGCATCTGCCATTCGGCCCCGTCCGTCTTGGTGACGGTGACGAAATCCTGGCCGAGGAAGACGCGGGCGACGTCGCCCACGCCGAAGATTCGGGCGGCGAGCGGGCTGCGGCCGGTGGCGTCCTCGGCGGTGGTGAAGTCGGCGGTGCCGCGGGCGGCCATGACGTCCCGGCCGGGCAGGAACTTCAACGTGGCCGGATTCGGGGTGGCTTCCGTCTCGATGAACATGTTCTTCGCTTCCGCAGTGCTGGCGATACCCGACCTATGTGGTCCGTTTTAAGTCCTGCTGCAACGGGCAGGGCCGCCGGCGTGACGCGGCGCCCGCGGGGCGACTCGCGTGGCCTGCGGCCGGCAGCACCGGCCGAGGCCGCGAATACGGCCTGCCGGCTCTGCGTGATGCCGCTGGCATGCCTTCGGCATGACGAGCCCGGGCCCCGAGGGTCGCCGGCGCCTGAGGGAGCGGCTTCGCAATTTTGAAGCCGCTCACCAAATCAGGTTACTCTCTCCAGCTCCGCGTCGCTGATGCCACCGGGTACGATGGTCATCGGCACCGGCAGCTTGTTGGCGTAGCGGCCGGTCAGCGCCTGGATCAGCGGGCCGGGGCCGGACCCGCCGGTGGAACTGGCCAGCACCAGGATGGAAATCCGAGGGTCCTCCGCCAGCAGGGCCAGCAGCTCGTCGCGTGCATCGCCCTCTCGGATCAGCAGCATCGGCAGCCCGCCGGTGATCTCGTTCACCTCCGCCGCCAGGCCGGAGAGCAGGCGCTCCGCTTCCTCCCGCCGTTCCTCCGACAGCATGGCGCCGACGCCGGCCCATTCCACCTGGCCCGCCGGCTCGATCACCCGCAGCAGCGCCACCCGGCCGCCGGACTTGCGCACGCGCAGTGCCGCGTAGCGCAGCGCCAGGGTGCGCTCCGGGCTGTCATCCACCACGACCAGGAAGACCCGGTCCCGCCGCGCCTGCGCGGCCTCGGCCGTCTCGCCCATGTCCAAATCCCCCGGAATCTAGAGCGTGATCGCCGGAGGCTGGAACGGCCGGAGGCATGAATCACGCGAACAAACAAAGGGCTAGATCATGCTCCGCGCTTCTGTCAGCGCGGATCATGGTCTAGCTGCGCCGAAACACCACGCTGCCGAACCAGCCGGCCAGCCCCGCCAGGATGATGCAGGCGATGCCATACAGCACCGGCTGGCCTCGCGCGATGTCCGCGATCCAGGCGGCGCTGCCGGTGCGCACCACGTCCAGCCGCAATTCCTGCCGCGCCACCACGCGGCGGTCGCGCACCAGCATCACCTGAACCAGGTAGGCGCCGTGCACGACGGTGGCCGGCAGCGGCAGCCGGGCATGAAACAGCCGGCCGCCGGAGACCTCGATCGGGCGGTCGCGGTCCACCCACAGCCCGGCGCCCTGCTGCAATTCCGCCAGCGCCGTGCGGAAGGGAGCGCCCTGCGCGCCCAACTGCACGAGCGGCAACTGGTCCAGCGCCAGGCGCAGGTCGCCGCGCTCCACCCGGTCCAGAAGCTGGGTCAGCGGGCGGGTGGAGGCCAGCGCCCAGTAGCTCGGCACCCGGTTGAAGCGGGCGGCGGCGCCGTTCACCCAGAAGCCCAGCACATTGACCTTCTGCCGCACCATCATCGAGGTCTCGGGCCCGGTGACCAGCACCAGCACCTCGTCGCCCTGCGGGCCGATCAGCCGCTCCGTGGCGCCGAAGACCAGGATCTCGGCCCCGGAAAAGGCGGTGGTGACCTCGATCCGCCGCAGCGAAAGGTCAGCGGCGAGGGAGGGTGGCGCGACCGGGGCCACAACCGGCGGTGCCGGGGGTGGTGGCGGTGTCTGGGCCAGCGCCGGCCCACCCAGCAGCAGCGCGAGGCATGCCAGCAGGCGCTTTGCCCTGTTCACGGAACCGGCCCGATCACGAACAGCGCATCCGGCACCCGCAGCAGGTCCCACAGCAGCGACAGCGCCACCGTCAGCACCAGCACGCCGAGCAGCGCGCGCATTTCCTCCCCCCGCAGCTTGGTGCCCATCGCCGCACCGAATTGGGCCCCCGAAACGCCGCCAGCCAGCAGCAGCAAGGTCAGCACGATATCGACGCTGCCGACCTGGATGGCCTGCAGAAACGTGACGTTGGCGGTGACGAAGACCACCTGGAACAGAGATGTGCCGATGACGACCGCCGTCGGCATGCCGAGCAGGTAGATCATCGCCGGGACCAGCATGAAGCCGCCGCCGACGCCCATGATGGCGGACAGCACGCCGATGCCGAAGCCGATGCCGAGCGGCGGGATGACGGAGATGTACAGCCGCGACTTGCGGAACCGCATCTTGAAGGGCAGCCCGTGCATCCAGAGGTGCTCGTGCAGCCGGGCCGGGCGGGCGCGCTTGCGGCGCAGGATCGCGCCGAGGCTTTCGCGCACCATCAGCCCGCCGACGCTGCCCAGCACCACGACGTAGAAGATCGCCACCGCCAGGTCGACCTGGCCGGCGCGGCGCAGCCAGGCGAACAGCTGCACCCCGGCCAGGGAGCCGAAGAAGCCGCCGATGATGAGCACCGTGCCCATCCGGAAATCCACGTTGCCCCGCCGCCACTGCGCGATCAGGCCGGAGACCGAGGCGCCGATCGTCTGGTTGGCGCCGGAGCCCACCGCGACCGGCGCCGGGATGCCGATGAGGATCAGCAGCGGCGTCAGCAGGAAGCCGCCGCCGACGCCGAACAGCCCGGACAGCCAGCCCACGCCGAAGCCGATGCCCAGCAGCAGCAGGGCATCCACCGACATCTCGGCAATCGGCAGATAGACCTGCATTCCGCGTCCGGCACTCGATCTTGCGGCAAGTTCATCCCGTATCGACCCCTGCGCCCCGCACCGCAAGGCAGGGCGGGGCGGGTTTGAAGGTCGTTACGGTCAGATCATCGTGGGCGTGCCTACGGGGGCATAGGCGGGCGTGCCCGCGGGGGCATAGGTGGACGTGCCTGCGGGGGCATAGGCGGGCGTGCCTTGCGAACATCATGTGACGCAGCCGTTGCGATCCGCTATGCGGGCCGCCGTCCCGCGGGAGCGCCGAGCCATGACCCTGCACCGCCGCCAGCTTCTGGCCTCCCTGCCGCTCGCGCTTCCAGCGCTGCGCCCGGCCCGGGCGGACACGGCGCACCGCGTGGCGATCCTGCACCTGAACGATTTCCACAGCCGCCACGAAGGCGCCCAGGCCGGCGGCGCGTCCTGCCGTGTCGGCGCGCCCTGCGCCGGCGGCGCCGCGCGGCTCGTCGCCAGCTGCCACGCGGCGCGGGCCGCGGCGGGGGCGGAAGGCCGTGCGGTTCTGGCGCTGGATGCCGGGGACCAGTTCCTCGGCAGCCTGTTCTACACGATGCATCGCGGGCTGGCCGAGGCCGCGGTGCAGCGCCAATGGGGCGTACAGGCCATGGCACCCGGCAACCACGACTTCAACGGTGGGCCCGAAACCCTGGCTCGCTACCTGCGGGCGCTGGGCGCGCCGTTGCTCGCCGCCAACATGGATATCTCGGCTGAACCGGCGCTGGCCGGGCTGGTGGCACCGTCTGCCGTGTTCCTGGTGGGCGGCGCCCGCATCGGCGTCATCGGCGTGACCCTGCAGGGCATCCCGCAGATCTCCTCCCCCGGCCCCAACCTGCGCTTCACCGCGCCGGAGGAAGCGGTGGCGCGGGAGGCGGCGCGCATCCGCGCCGGCGGCCCCGCCACGATCCTGGTGCTGTCGCACCACGGGCTGGAGGCCGATCGTGCGCTGGCGGCCACGGTGCCCGGCATCGACGTGATCGTCGGCGGCCATTCGCACAGCTTCCTCCAGAGCCCCCTGGTGGTGGAGGGCGCCGACCGCCCGGTGCGCATCGTGCAGGCCGGCGCGCTCGGCCGCTGGCGCGGGCGGCTGGACCTCGACCTGGCGCCGGATGGCCGGGTGTCGGCGGCCCAGGGCGAGGCGGCGGAAGTCACCGCAGACCTGCCGGAAGACCCCGCCACCGCGCGGCTGGTGGCGGAGTTCGCCGCGCCGCTCGGGGAGGTGCGCGGCCGGCTGGTCGCGCAATCGGCCGGCGGACTCGAGAACACCACATGCCGGCTCGGCGAATGCGGCGTCGGCAACCTGCTGGCGGATGCGCTGCTGGCCGCGGTGCCGGGGGCCGACCTGGCGCTGACCAATGCCGGCGGCATCCGCACCGGGCTGCCATCCGGCATCATCACGCTCGGCGACGTGCTGACCACGCTGCCCTTCGGCAACACGGTGGCCACGGTGCGGCTGCGCGGCGCGCATCTGCTGGCGGCGCTGGAGAACGGCGTCTCCAACCCCGGCAGCGGCCGCTTTCCGCAGGTGGCGGGTCTTGTCTTCACCTGGGATGCCGCCGCCCCCGCCGGGCAGCGCATCGCGCAGGCGCGTCTCACCACCGGGCGCCGCCTCGGTCCGGTGCAGCCGGAGGCCGACTATCTGCTGGTGACCAACGACTTCCTGCGCCGCGGCGGCGACGGCTACGCCATGCTGCGCGACCACGCGCTGGAGGCGTATGATTCCGGTCCGCCGATGGAGGACGCCTTCACCGCGCATCTGGCCGCGCTCGGCCAGGTGGCACCGCGGTTGGAAGGCCGGATCGCCCCCCGATGACGCTCCCGATCATGGAAGATCCGCGCCGTGTCGCCCCTGCCGCCGCGCGCAACCGCGACCCCATCATGGCCGCGCTGCGCCACCTGCTGCCGGCCGAGGGCCTTGTTCTGGAAGTGGCGAGCGGCACCGGTGAACATTGCGCGTATTTCGCCCAATCGCTGCCCGGCCTGGTGTTTCAGCCGAGCGACCCGGATGCCGAATCCCGCGCCAGCATCGATGCCTGGTGCGCCGGCATCCCGAACATCCGCCCGGCCCTGGCCCTGGATGCCGCGGCCGTGGACTGGCCGCTGGAGCACGCCGCGGCCGTGCTCTGCATCAACATGATCCATATCGCCCCGTGGTCGGCGACGCCCGGCCTGCTGCGCGGTGCCGCCCGGCTGCTGCCACCGGGCGCGCCCCTGATCCTGTACGGCCCCTATCGCCGCGAAGGCGTGCCGACCGCGTCGAGCAACGAGGAGTTCGACGCCAGCCTGCGCGAGCGCAACCCGGAATGGGGCCTGCGCCGGCTGGAGGATGTGGCCGCGGCCGCCGCGGCCGAAGGCCTCGGCTTGGGGAAGGTCCTGGAGATGCCGGCGAACAACCTGCTGGTCATGTTTCGGCGGTAGGCCCGGAATCGGCTTCCCAGGACGCCGCCTGCTGGTCCGGCTCCGCCACCGCTTCAAGCTCCGGGTCCGCCGGGCGTTCAGCCCGCAGGTCGCCGCCCGCGTCGCGTCCAGAGGCATGGTCCGCGCTGGCGGTCAGGGGCGCCAGCCAGGCGGCGAACAGGCCGGTGACGGCGGCGCGGCGGATTGTGCCCACGGGTGCTGTCTCCCTGGCTGTTCTGCGTTATCCGGACACTATGACGTGTCCCTGAGGCGGCATGACAGCGGCAAGGTTGAGACATCATTCACTGTGGCGCGAGGATCTTATCCTCGGTGCAATCTCAGCCGCGTTCGGTCACGCCGCTGGCGAAGCCATCCACCAGTTCGCGGATGCGGGACGGGTCGGACTGTTCCATGACCCGGCGGGCAAACCGCGCGCAATCGCCGATGTCCAGGCTGCGTACTGCCTGCTTCACACGCGGGATGGCGCTGGCATTCATCGAAAGGCTGCGGATGCCGAGGCCCAGCAGCAGCGGCACCAGCCGCGGATTGCCGCCCATCTCGCCGCAGACGGAAACCGGCATGCGCAACCGCAGCGCCGCTTCCGTGGCGAACTGCATCAGGCGCAGCACGGCAGGGTGCAGCGGGTCGTACAGGTGGCTGACCTCGGCATCGCTGCGGTCCACCGCCAGCGTGTACATCGCCAAGTCGTTGGTGCCGATGGCGAAGAAATCCGCCTCCAGCGCGATGGCGTCCGCGGCCAGGGCGGCGCCGGGCGTTTCCACCATGGCGCCGAGGTCCGGCAGCTTGTCCGGCAGCCTTTCGCCACGCCGCCGCAGCCGACGTGCCACGCGCTCATAGATCTCGCGCGCCGCCTTCACCTCGGACGGGATGGTCACCATCGGCAGCAGCACGCGCACCACACCATCCGGGGCGCCGCCGGCGACCCGCAGGATGGCGGCGAACTGCGCCTCCAGCAGCTCGGTGCGCTTCAGCAGCATGCGGATGCCGCGCAGGCCGAGCGCCGGGTTGGGGCTGGAATGCGGCTCGATGCCGGCGGCCAGCGCCTCCATGTCCTTCTCGCCGCCCCAGTCGAGCACGCGGATGGTGACCGGGTCGCCGCCCATCGCCGCGACGATCGGCGCATAGGCCGCCACCTGGGCGTCCTCGTCCGGCAGGTCCTCGCGGTTCATGAACAGGAATTCGGTACGCAACAGGCCGATGCCCTGGGCGCCGGCCTGGGCGATCAGCGGCAGTTCCGCCGGGATTTCCATGTTGGCGAGCAGTTCCACCGCCTCGCCATCCGTGGTCACCGCCGGCAGCCGGCGCAGCTTGGCCAGTCGCGTGCGCTCCCGCGCATAGCCAGCGACCTGGTCCTTCGCCGCGGCCAGGGTGGCGGCGGTGGGGTGGAGCGCGATGGTGCCGGCCGCGCCATCCAGCACGGCCTGGTCGCCGCGCCGCGCAGCCTCCGTCAACCCATGCGCGCCGAGCACCGCCGGGATGCCCAGCGCCCGCAGCATGATGGCGGTGTGGCCATCGGCACCGCCTTCCTCCGTCGCCACGCCGGCGATGCGGGCGGGGTCGAGCAGGGCGGCATCGGCGGGTGTGACTTCCTCCGCCACCAGGATGGCGCCTTCCGGCACGTCCTTGAAGCTGCGGAAGGGGTTCTGGGTCAGGTTGCGGGTCAGGCGGCGCGCAATTTCCCGCACCTCCCCGGCGCGGCGGCGCAGGCCAGCCTTGTCGTCGTCCCGCGCGCCGAGGATGACCTCCGCGATCGCATCCGCCTCATCCGCCACGGCGGTCTCGGCGGCGAGCAAATTGTGCTCGATGCGCTTGCGGGCGCCGCGGATCAGGCGACTGTCGCCCAGCATCATGGCGTAGGCGTCGAGCAGCGGCTCGAGTTCCTCCTGCGCCTCCTCCGGCAGCACGCCGAGCCGCATCTTCAGCTTGGCGACCTGCTTCCGGGATGCCGCGACGGCCGCGGCCAGGCGCTGCTTTTCCGAGTCGACGGCGACCTCCAGGATGGTGCGGCGCGGCGCCTCGGCGGGTGGTTCGGTGGTATCGAAGACGGCGCCGATGGCGATGCCCTGGGAGACCGGGATGCCCCGGATCAGGACTTCCTTGCCGCGGCGCGTGGGCTTGCGCGCGGTCTCGGGACCCTTGGCGTCCGGCCTGCCGTCCGGCTTCTCAGTCTTCATGCGGAACCCTCGCTCCGCTAATCCTCATGGAATCCGGCTTCCATGAGGCCGGTGATGGCCTCCAGCGCTTCCTTCGCGTCCCAGCCCTCGGCTTCCACCACCACTTCGCTACCCTGGCCTGCGCCCAGCATCATCAGCCCCATGATGGAGCAGGCCGGCACCGACTGCCCGTGGCGGGAGACGTTGACGCAGGCGGAAAAGCGTTCCGCCACCGTCACCAGCTTGGCGGCGGCGCGCGCATGCAGGCCGCGGCTGTTCACGATCTTGACCGTCTTGCGCATCGCCAGGCCGCCGGACGGGTCGCAGCCGCAGGGACCCTCTGCCTCCAGCGCGCCGATCGGCGCGGCGGCGGCCTTGGATTCCCCGGCTTCGTCGGGCCATTCGTTCATGTGGCGTCTCCGTTCCCGGCATCATGCCCATTCGGCGGCTTCTGGCCATCCGGCATGTCGCCCGCACTGGCGATGTATTTCCGGCCCGCGGCCGTGGCATGTGCCACCGCCTCCGGCAGCGGTTCCGAACCGCGGATCTTGGCCAGCTTGACCAGCAACGGCAGGTTGACGCCGGCGATCACTTCCACGGTGCGATGGTCACACAGCTGGAAGGCGAGGTTGGACGGCGTGCCGCCCAGGATGTCGGTCAGCACCACGACGCCATCGCCCTGGTCGACGCGGGCGATGCTGTGCCGGATATCCTCCCGCCGCGCCTCCAGCTTGTCCTCGGGGTAGATGCACACGGTGGCGACCGCACCTTGCGGCCCGACCACGTGTTCCATGGCAAGCCGCAGTTCCTCCGCGAGGCGGCCGTGGGTGACGAGCACGAGACCTATCATGATGAGTGTGCCAGGGCCTCCCGCCCCGCAGATGCCCCCCCTGGTGCCGGGGAGCTGGGCATATCGCGGTGGATCAGGTCCACCCGCCAGCCTGAGGATGCGAGATGGGAAGCCAGACGTTCGGCGACAAGGACCGAACGATGCCGCCCACCGGTGCAGCCGATGGCGACAGTGAGATACTTCTTCCCCTCCGCGGCGTAGCGGGGCAACAGCAGCTCGATCAACCCGGTCATGCGATCCCAGAATGGGGCGTAGGTGGGATCGGCTTCGACAAAATCGGCGATCGGCGCATCGCGCCCGGTCATCGGCCGCAGCACCGGGTCGTAGTGCGGGTTGCGCAGGAAGCGCACGTCCCAGACCATGTCGGCCTCCCGCGGCAGCCCCTTGGGAAAGCCGAAGGAGACGATGCCGATGGCAAGGCCGCTGGCATTCTCCGGCCGGAACCGGCGCTCGATCTGCCGGCGCAATTCCGGCAGCGGCATCTCCGAGGTATCGACCACCAGATCCGCCGCCTCCCGCAGCGGGGCCAGCAGCGCGGCCTCCCGCGCGATGCCTTCCGTCACCCGGCTGCCGAGCGGGCCGCCCGGGGCGAGGGGGTGGCGGCGGCGGGTTTCGGAAAACCGGCGCAGAAGCACCGGCTCCTCCGCCGTGGCGAAGATGAGGTTGGCGGCAATGCCGGGCGAGTCCCGCAGCCGGGCGACGGCACGCAGCAGTTCCGCGGCATCAAAGCCGCGCGACCGCGCATCGACGCCGATCGCGAGCGGCGCGCTGCCATCCGCCACCAGTTCCTGCAGGATCTGCAAGGGTGGGTTGTCCACCGTCTCGAACCCCAGATCCTCCAGCGTCCGCAGGATGGAAGCCTTGCCGGCGCCGGACAAGCCGGTGACCAGCAGCACCGGGCGGCGCGTTTCGGGGCTTGCGGCGTTCAAGCGGGGAACGCCCCGGTGGGGGAGAATTCGGTCTGCAGCGCCCCCGCCGGGCTGCGGGCGCGGCCGCAGGCGGCGGCGAGGGCGTAGCCGATCTTGTCCGGGGCGGAGGCTTCCAGCCCGCGCAGCGCCACAAGCGGCAGGGACAGGCCGAGCGCCTCGAACCGCGCCGGCTCCGGCACCCGGGCCTGCGGTGCCCCCGGCGGCAGCAACTGCACGGCGAGCCGCAGCGGAACGGCCGCCAGGGTTGGCAGGCCCTCGAACAGGCCAAGGCCACGGATTTCCAGCAGGCCGCGCAACGCATCGGGCGCCGCGGCATGCAGGTCCTGGCCGGATGCGGTCAGCTCCACCTGGTCGTCGGCGACCAAGGACCAGCCGCGGCCCAGCAGCCGCAGGACGAGATCGGACTTCCCGCTGCCCGAAGGCCCCAGGATCAGAACACCCTCCTCATCCTGGGCCACGCACGACCCGTGCAGAGACATGACGGATTGGTAACCTCAGTCGTATCGGCGGACCATGGCAGAAAGGTGGCGAGGGTTAAAGGGGCCCTCCGCGCCTCCGCTCGAACCCTTGGGCCGGTTGCCAGGAGGCGGGGTGCCTGCCAGCTTCCGCGCATGATTGCGCCGACTCATTCCGATATCCAAGCGGCATCCGCTCGCATCGCCCACCACATCCGCCGCACGCCGCTGCTGCGCATGCCGGGCACCGACCTCGGCCTGGACATCCCGCTGATCCTGAAGCTGGAGCTGCTACAGGCCACCGGGTCGTTCAAGCCGCGCGGCGCCTTCAACCGCATGCTGTCGGTGCCGGTGCCGGCGGCGGGCGTGGTCACGGCCTCCGGCGGCAACCACGGCGCCGCCGTCGCCTATGCCGCGCGGGCGCTGGGCCACAAGGCGGAGGTGTTCTGCCCGGTTGCAACGCCCTCCGCCAAGACCGACCGCATCGAGGCCTCCGGCGCCATCCTGCACCGCATCGGCGCCGCCTATGACGAGGCGCGCATCGCCAGCGAGGCGCATGCCGCCGGCACCGGCGCGCTGCTGGTGCATGCCTACGACCAGCCGGAGATCCTGGCCGGCCAAGGCACCGTCGGGCTTGAGCTGTGGCAGGACGCGCCGGAGGCGACGCATGTGCTGGTGGCGACCGGCGGCGGCGGCCTGATCGGCGGCATCGCGGCCTGGTATGCGGATCGGGGTGTGGAGGTGATCAGCGTCGAGCCCGAGGGCTGCCCGGCCTTGCACGACGCGTTGGCCGCCGGCCATCCGCTGCCCGCGCCGGTCGGCGGCCTGGCGGCGGACAGCCTGGGTGCGCGGCAGGTGGGCGCGCTGGGTTTCGCGGTGGCGCGGCGGCATGTGGCGCGGGCGGTGCTGGTGCCGGATGCGGCCATCCTCGACGCGCAGCGCCGGCTGTGGTCCGCGCTGCGCCTGGTCGTGGAACCCGGCGGCGCGGCGGCGCTGGCGGCGCTGACCAGCGGCGCCTTCGTGCCGCCGCCCGGCGCGCGGGTGGCCGTGGTGGTCTGCGGGTCCAACACCGATCCGGCGAAGGTGGTCGCGGGTTAACCCGACGTCAGCATTTCCCCATCCTGGCGCGAACTGTGCGGGCGTAGCCTATCCGTAGGGGCGAATCATGCCCGAACGGGACCTGCATCATGCGTCTGACCATCCGCCTGCTTCTGGCCGCCGCCCTGCTCGGTGCGCCACTGCTTGCCTCGCCAAGGCCCGGCGCCCTTGCACAGACCACGCCGGCTGCCACCGCGGCCGCTCCGGCCCCGCAGGTGGCGTCGCCACCGCGCGCCCGCCGCGCCGTGGCGCAGCGGCCGGCCCGGCCGATGACCGAAGCCCGCCGGGCACGACTCGTACGCCAGCGCGAGGCCCGCGCCGCCGCCCGCGCGGCCGAGACGCCCGAACTGCGTGCCGCGCGCCTGGTTCGGCAGCGGGAGGCGCGTGCCGCCCGCCGGGCCCGCCAGCCGGCGACGCCGCGCCAGGGGTAGCGCACAGCCTCCTTCGACCTGTGCCGATGCAACCAAACCCCATGCGGCGCGGTTCTTCCGGCACGAAATCGGAAGGAGGCGCGAGATGAAGCGTTCAGCCATGCTGTTCGGGCTGCTGCTCGGCGGCCCGCTGCTGCTGTCCCCGTTGTTGGCCCCCGTGCCGGCCGCGGCCCAGGCGCCGCCGGCCCTGACCTACGCCCAGCCCCTGGGGCCGGAGGCGGTGAACCGGGTGCAGGATCGGCTGCGACAGGCCGGCGCCTATTCCGGCCGCGTCGACGGCATCTGGGGGCCGGACAGCCAGACGGCCCTGGAGCGCTACCAGCAGCGCAACGGCCTGCAGGTGACCGGCCAATTGAACCAGGCCACCGCCACCGTGCTCGGCCTCAACCCGGCGGATCTGGTTGGTGGACCGCCCGGGCCCGCCCCGGCAGCCTCGGCCGAAACGCTGAGCGAGGCGGTGGTGCGCAACGTGCAGGGGCGGCTGCGCTCGCTCGGCTTCTACCGCAGCGGGGTGGACGGCATCTGGGGGCCGACCACGCAGGCGGCGATCGAGCAGTTCCAGCAGGGCCGCGGCCTGCAGCCGAACGGCCAGCTGACCCCGGCGACCGCCGCCGCCATGGGCCTCGACCCGAACAACCTGGCAGCGCCGGCGCGCTGAGCAACCTGGCAGCGCCGGCGCGCTGGGGCGGTTTTTTCTGGCGGGCTGTGCGCCTGTAGCCAGGGTTTCACCGGGTTTCACCCGGTTTCACTGGGGGCCGAGGCGCATAGCGGTGGCCGGCGAAGCGCCTATGGTTGCGGAAGCGATCCCATCCGGACGGGGGTCCGGGAGGATCTCGTGGCCCAGGCTTTCGACAAGGATGGCTATGTCCGCTGGGTGCAACGGTCCCTGAACCGCATCATGGGTCGCTCGGTGCCCGTCGATGGACGTGACATCGGCCCGTGGCGGGAGGTTCTGCGGGAGTTCAAGCTCTCCTTGCGGATCAGGGACCCGGGCATCGCCGATTTCCAGATCGGACCGAACACCCAGAACCAGATCATCCGCCTGAACCACCTGAGCCCCGACTACCTCGAGTGGCTGCACGCGAAGCTGGGTGCCGGGCCGGCCAGTGGCGACGCCGCGGCGGCGACCCGGTTGGCCAAGGCGGTGCGTGGCTTCCAGGCGAAGACCGCACCGCTGAAGCAGGATGGCTGGGTCGGCTTCGCGACCGAAGCCGCGCTGATGCGGCGCTTCGGGGCCCCGCCGGGCAATGGCGGCCCGCCGCCGAAGCCCGCGCCGGAATGGCTGCAGATCTGGAACGCCCTGCCCGTGCAGGTGCGCTATGCCCGGTGGATCGGCGACATGGCCAGCCGCGTCGGCGCCGACGGCCCCATGGCGGGCCGCCTGCCCGCCGGCGGGTGGGACCCGGTGTACAAGCATTTCGTCGGCATCCTGGCGAAGAACGCCAAGGCGGCGCCCAAGCTGCTGCACTTCTACTTCACGGAAACCGATGTCGGGCAGATCGCGCTGGCGAGCATGCCACGCGTGGTGGAAAACCCCCCGCGCAAGGCCCCCGGCGGCGGCAAGCTGCTGGACCAGGAGGCGCTTCGCCAGATCGCCCGCCAGATGACCAGCACCGAGGATCTGTTCCGGCTCACCCTCGGCCACATGAACACGCCGGCCGGCTATGCCCTTGCGCAGCAGCATTTCGAGGAACGGGTCTTCCAGACCTACAAGGCGATCCAGAGCGGCTTCATGAAGCTGGCCTATCTCGGCAACTGGGGCCGGCAGGGCTTCTTCGACGCCAAGCACGCCTACATCCTGATCATCATCTCCACGCTCTCCCTGCGGGAGGAAAGCGTCTACCAGGCGTTCCGGCACAACCTGCCCAATCCGGAAAGCTGGGAGGCTCCAGCCTCCCTCGGCGGGTTGCTCGGGCTGAACTAACCCGGCGGCGGCAGGTCCGGGAGCACGCGTGGCGCAGTCGCACGCACCGGCGGGTCCTGCGCCCGCATCAAGGCCAGCAATCCCTCCAGAAGCTGGGACGGCGTGGGCGGGCAGCCGGGGATCAGCAGGTCCACCGCCAGCACGGGCGCTACGCCGCCTTCCACGGCGTAGCTGCCCTTGAAGACGCCGCCATCCACGGCGCAGTCGCCGGCCGCGATGATCCAGCAGGGCTCCGCGGCGCAGGCCCGCGTGCGCTCCAGCGCCTCCCGCATGTTGCGCGTCACCGGGCCGGTGACCAGCAGCACATCGGCATGGCGCGGCGAGGCGACGAAGCGCAGGCCGAGCCGTTCCAGGTCGTAGAGCACGCCGGACATCGCGTTGATCTCCAGTTCGCAGCCATTGCAGGACCCTGCATCCACCTGGCGGATCGAAAGGCTGCGGCCGAGGCGGGCGCGCGAGGTCGCCTCCAGCTTCGCCGCCAGCGCCTGAACCACCTCCTCCGGCGGCGGCTGGACCGCTTCGGTCAGGGGGCGGGAGAGCAGGCGCTTCGCCAGTTGGGGCCAGAGCATGCGGCGCGGTTCCTTCAGGCTGTGCGGGCGACGCGGAACAGGTCGTTGCCCTCCGGGTCGCGCAGGATCATCTCGGTGCCGGGCGCGACACGCTGCGCAAGCCAGCCGATCTCGTCCAGCGCATGGGCGCGGTCGTCATAGGCCCAATGCTCCATCATGCCGCGATCCGGGCCGGGGCGGACCAGGGTGATGGTGAACAGGCCCGTGGCGCCCGCGGCGGCACCGGCCTTGGTCGGATAGCGCCCGCTCATGTGTTGTTGCCCTCACGCGGCGGGCGGCCGCGTCCGCGGCCTTGCCTGCGCGCCGGTGCACTGGGGTGCCGCGCCGGGCCGATGATCGGGGAGTGGGCCGCAGGCGCGGCCTCGGCCGGTGCGAAGGGCACCGGCCGCCGGTTTTGTGCCCGGGCCAGCGGCCTCACAGATCCACCCCGCTGTAGGAACAGTTGAAGCTCTTGTTGCACAAGGGGAAATCCGCGACGATGTTGCCCTCCACCACGGCCTCCAGCAGCGGCCAGGTGAGCCAGGACGGGTCGCGCGGGAACACCGCGCGGATCAGGCCGCCGTCGTCCAGCGCCACCCAGGTCAGGATTTCGCCCCGGAAGCTCTCGACGATACCCAGACCCTCGCCGCCCCGCTGCGGCAGCGCGGTGTAGATCTCGCCCGGCGGCAGCGTGGCCAGGGTGCGGCGGACCAGGCGGATGCTTTCAGTCAGTTCGGCGATGCGGACCTGCACGCGCGCATCCACGTCGCCCTCCTCCCGCACCATCAGCATCGGCGGCCCGCCGGCATAGGGGCCGGAGGGGAAGGCGAGCCGCCCATCGAAGCGGCGGCCGGAGGCGCGGCCGACCACGCCACCGGCGGCGAAGCGCGTGGCCAGCGCCGGTGCCAGGATGCCGGTGCCGACCACGCGGTCCTGCAGGCTGGCATGGCTTTCATAGATTGCGACCAGCGCGGGGATTTCCGCCTCCACCGCGTTCAATGCCGCCAGGATCGGGCCGGGATCCGTCAGGTCCAGCGCCAGGCCGCCGGGGATGACGCGGTCCATCATCAGCCGATGGCCGAAGACCTGGGCGTTGGCCCGCAGCACGCCTTCGCGCAGCACGCCGCAGCGCGCATGCGGCCAGGCGAAGGCGGCGTCGTTGCAGATGAACCCCCAGTCGCCCAGGTGGTTGGCGATCCGCTCCAGCTCCAGCATCGCCGCGCGCAGCCACAGCGCGCGGGGCGGCGGGGTGGTGGCGGTGGCGGCTTCCGCGGCCTCGGCGAAGGCGAGCGAATGCGCCACGGTGCTGTCGCCGGACAGGCGGGCGGCGAAGCGGGCGGCGGTGCGCGGCGACTTGCCGG
This sequence comes from Falsiroseomonas sp. HC035, assembly GCF_050563525.1. Lineage (NCBI taxonomy): Bacteria > Pseudomonadati > Pseudomonadota > Alphaproteobacteria > Acetobacterales > Roseomonadaceae > Falsiroseomonas > Falsiroseomonas sp. HC035. Next base: position 368,323 of record NZ_JBNXUN010000002.1, on the reverse strand, counting down.
ACATCAGGCTGAGCGTGCCCTTGTGCGTGTAGCCGAGCCGCTGTTCCAGCCGGACCACCATCTCGCCCTGCACGGTGAAGCGGAAATGGCCGGGCTCGATGATGCCGGCATGCACCGGGCCCACCGGAATCTGATGCCAGCCCTCGCCCTCTGTCGGCAGGAAAACCGGCTGTTCCGGGATGGCGCCGTTGCGGGTTGGACGGGCCGCCATGGGTTCGGTCAGCGGCCAACGGCCATGATCGAGCCAGGGGCGGAGATCCACGCCGCCCGCCGCTTCCAGGCCCCAGAGGTCGCGGATCATGCGCTCGAACCGCACGGCGCCGGGCCGTGCGGGCGACAGGGCCGGATATTTCCGCTCGGTCGCCGGGCAGGAGGCGAGCAGCAGCTTCCCGGTCGACTCCTCCAGGAACGCCGCGTGGACCATGGCCGGCTCGGCCCACATCGACAGCAGCGCCAGCATCGGCTGTTCCACCAAGGCGGCGGCCATGCGGGCGAATTCAGTCGGCGTCAGCAGGAAGCGCTCATGCGGCTTGCAGCCCTGGCGCGCACCGCGGCGGATCATCAGGCTGGCGCTCATCCCAGCAACCTCGCGGCATCGGCCAGCAGGGCCAGCAGGAAGGCCGGCGCGGCGAAGCCGAGCAGCACGGCCAATCCCAGCAGCGACCAGACCGGCACGCTGGCCCACAGCAGCCCGCCCGGCAGTGCGAAGGCCTCCGGTTGCGGGCGGTCCTGCGTCGGCACCCCGAGGCACAGGCGCTGCAACGCCCGCACCAGCGCCGCCCCCGCGACCAGCAGGCCGAGACCGAGCGGCAGCAGCAGCCAGGGCGCCCGTGCCGCGGCCTCCGTCACCAGCCGGAATTCCGAGACGAACAGCGCGAAGGGCGGCAGCCCGGCGAGGCCGGCGATGCCCAGCGCCAGCCCCCAGCCCAGCACTGGATGGCTCGCCGCGAGGCCGCCGATATCGGCGATCTTCTGGCTGCCCTTGAGATGCGCGGCAGCGCCGACCGCGAAGAACACCGCGCTTTTCACCAGCGAATGCCCCATCAGGTGCAGCATCCCGGCCAGGTTGGCGCCCAGCCCGAAGGCGAGCGTCGCCAGGCCCATATGCTCGATGCTGCTCCAGGCGAACAGGCGCCGCGCATCGCGCCGCCGCCACAGCGCGAAGGCCGCCAGCAGCAGGGAGGCCAGGCCGAAGCCGACCAGCAGCGGCCCAGGCGCCAGCGCGCCGGGGTTCAGGCCTACGATCGCCTTGGCGCGCAGGATGGCGACCAGGGCCGCGTTCAGCAGCAGGCCGGACAGCACGGCGGAGATCGGCAGCGGCCCCTCGGCTTCCGCATCCGGCAGCCAGGCATGCAGCGGCACCAGCCCGGCCTTGGTGCCGTAGCCCACCACCAGGAAGACGAAGGCGAGCGACAGGATGCCGGCATCGCACTGCATCGCCACCGCCCGCAGCGCACCCCAGGACAGGCCCGGATCGCCGCTGCCCACCACCGGCAGGGCCGCGAGATACAGCAGGATGGTGCCGAACAGCGCCAAGGCGATGCCGACGCCGCACAGGACGAAGAACTTCCAGGCAGCCTCGATGGCCGCCGGCGTGCCATGGATGGCGACGATCAGGATGGAGGCCAGTGTCGCGATCTCGATCGCCACCCACATGACGCCGAGATTGTCGGACAGCAGCGCCAGGAACTGCGCACCCATGAACACCTGGAAGGCGGCATGATAGGCGCGGGCGCGCAGGCCGTCGAAGCGCTCGGCATCGACCGTGGCGGCGGAGAAGGTGGCGGCGGCCAGGCCGATGATCCCGGCCAGCGCCACCAGCGGCAGGTTCACTGCGTCCGTCCGGGTCCAGCCCTGCACGCCTTCCGGTAGGGCCAGCAGTGCCAGCGCCAGCAGCGCGGTGCCGGCGGAGACGCCGATGTTCAAGAAAGCCGGCAGGCGGCCGCGCGGCGGGATCAGCGCCAGGACGAGGGCGCCTGCCCAGGGTAGGAACACGATAAGCCAGGGCAACGGCATCATGGCGGCTCCGCCTCGCCGCGCTGGCGGTGCAGGGTGCCGGTGTCCAGCGTCGCCAGCCGGTCGCGCAGCAGGAACACCACGATGCCGGCGACCAGGGCCAGCATCAGCACCAGGGCGGCGGTCGAAAGCTCCACCACCAGCGGCATGCCCTGGACGCCGATGGCGGCCAGGATCAGCCCGTTCTCCAGGCTTAGCAGGCCGATCACCTGGCTGATGGCGTTGCGGCGGGAGATCATCATCAGCATCCCGAGCAGCACCACGGACAGCGCCAGCGCCAGGTTCTCCCGCGTCACCGCCTGCGCCTGGCCGGCCGTCACCGGCAGCACCACCAGGACCGAGAGGCCCACCAGCGCCACCGCCGCCAGCAGCGATGGCCCGACCCCGAGCGCCGTCTCGACCGTGCGGTGCAGACCAAGCCGGCGCAGCAGCAGCCGCAGCGCGACCGGGATGAGCAGCGCCTTGGCGCCGAAGGCCAGGACTGCCGTCACGTACAGCTCCGGCTCGCCCTGGGCGTAGGCCTGCCACGCCGCCGCCGCCGCCAGCAGTCCGCCCTGGATGGCGAAGGCGTTGATCACCGCCTCCAGCCGCCGCTGGTACAGCAGCACGAAGGACAGCAGCAGCACCCCGCCGCCAAGCAGATGCGCGATGTCGTAGTCCGGGCTGCCAAAACTCATCGTCCGCCCACCTGCGAAAACCCTCTCCTCCCTGGGGGGGAGAGGGTTTGGTGAGGGGGGGCCGTGCCGGATCGGCGCCCGCTCACGCCAGCCTCGTCGAAAGGAACAGCAGCAGCGCCGCCAGCAGCGCCAGCAGCAGCGCGGCGCCCAGGAACTCCGGCACCCGGAACACCCGCATCTTGGCGATGGCGCTCTCGAAGGCCGCCAGCGCCAGGCAGAGCACCGCCATCTTCGCCACCCACGCCAGCAGCCCGACCACCCACCCGAGCGGCGCGAAGCCCGCCGGCGCCGTGCCGAAGGGGAAGAAGATGGCGGCCAGCAGCGCCAGCCACAGCGTCAGGCGCAGCGCGGACGCCGCCTCCCAAAGGGCCAGATGGCGGCCGGAGGCTTCCAGGATCATCGCCTCGTGCACCATGGTGAGCTCGAGGTGGGTGGCCGGATTGTCCACCGGGATGCGGGCATTCTCCGCCACCGCCACCGCCAGCAGCGCGACCAGCGCCAGCCCGAGCGAGACGCGCAGGCCGAGGCTGCCGTCCTGGAAGATGATGCCCACCTGCTCCAGCCCCGTGGTTCCGGCCAGGATCGCCAGCACCAGCGCCACCAGCAGCAGCGCTGGTTCCGCCAGTGCGGCGAAGGACATTTCCCGGGCGGCGCCCAACCCGCCGAAGGCGGTGCCGACATCGAGGCCGGCCAAGGCCATCGCCACCCGGCCCAGCGCCAGCAGGCCGGCGATCAGCACGAGGTCCGCCATGGGGGCGAAAGCCATGCCGCGCGAAAAGCTCGGCACCAGGGCCAGGGCGGCGAGCGCCGCGGTGGCGCCGGCATAGGGCGCGACGCGGCTGATCCAGCTTGCATTCTCCGCCAGCACCGGCCGCTTGCGCAGCAATTTCCGCAAATCCCATAGGGGCTGCAGCGGCGAGGCGCCGGTGCGGCCCATCATCCGCGCCTTCAGCCAGCGGATCCCGCCCACCACCAGCGGCGCCGCCGCCAGCACCAGCGCCAGGTGCACAAGCTGCGTCAGGATACCGGTGACGACCCACATCACCGCGCCTCCAGCCAGGCTGAAAGCGCCAGCAGCGTCACCAGCGTGCCGAAGGGCAGCATCAGGAGCCGCGTCAGCGACAGGTCGCGCAGCCGTTCGGCCCGGGTTGCCAGGGCATCCCGCAGCCGGACCAGCGGCGCCATCATCCAGGTGTCTGACGGGTCGGCAAAGCCTGACTCCAGGTGTGCGGGGCGAGGGTCGCCTGGTGCCGGCATCGCCGCCGTTTCCCGCGCCGCCAGCAGCGTCGTGCCGAGCATCCGCCGCAGCGGCTGGCCGAGGCCGGCGGCCGAGGGCTGCGTCACCGGGTCGCCGAAGGGCAGATGTTGCGGCGGGGCCATGAAGCCGCAATCCCAGGCCGGGCTCCGCGCCACGCCGGCCGGGCTGCGGCCGCGAAGCGCCCACCAGATGGCACCTGCCATTGCCGCCAGCAGCAGCGCGAGGCCGAGCGGCCAGTAGCGCGCGCCGCCATCGCCGACGCGGACCAGCACGGCGCTGCCTCGTTCCACCATGCCATGCGGCACCAGCACCTGCACGGCGGGCTCCGCCAGCGCCAGCATCGGCCCGGGCAGCAGCCCGAACAGGATGGTCAGACCCGCCGGCAGCAGCAGCGCCAGTCGCGCGAGCCTCCGGCCGTCCACCGCGCCTGCGGCGCGCGGCGTGCGCGGCCGGCCGAGGAACACCATCCCGAACAGCCGCACCATCGCGGCGGCCGCCAGCGCCACCGCCAGCGCCACCGCCGCCACCACCGCGACGGCCAGCACCTGGAAGGCCAGGTCACCCACCCGCCAGGCCGCCAGCAGCGCCTGCAGCAGCAGCCATTCGCTGGCGAAGCCGGACAGCGGCGGCAGGCTGGCGGCGGCGCCGGCGCCGACCAGCACCGCGCCCGCCGTCCAGGGCATGGCGTGGATCAACCCGCCGAGCCGGTCCAGCCGGCGGGAGGCGGCGCCGTGCAGCACCTCCCCCAATCCCAGGAACAGCAGCGACTTGAACAGCGCGTGGTTCAGCGCGTGCAGCAGCGCCGCCCCCGCCGCCAGCCCGGCCAGCACGCCGAGGTCGGCCGCGCGGAAACAGGCGGCGAGGCCGAGCCCGAGGGCGATCAGCCCGACATTCTCGATGGTGGAACAGGCCAACAGGGTCTTGCCGTCCTCCTCCAGATTTGCGCGCAGCGCGCCGAGCACCGCCGATGCCGCGCCCAGCACCAGCAGCGGCACGCCCCACCACAGCGGCTGCGCCGGCCCGGACAGGTCCAGCAGCAGCCGGGCCACCACGTACAGCGCCACCTTGGTCATGGCGGCGGACATCAGGGCGGAGACATGGCTCGGCGCCGCCGGGTGGGCGAGCGGAAGCCAGGCGTGCAAGGGCACCAGCCCGGCCTTGGCCCCGGCGCCCGCCACCACCAGCGCCAGCACCGCGGCCGCCTGCCAGCCGGCGGGAGGGTTTTCGCGGATGGTGGCGAATGACAGGTCTCCGCCGACGCCAAGCAGGCCGATGGCCGGGATCAGGCAGGCGCCGCTGAAGATGGCGAAGCCGAGATACAGCCGGGCGGCACGCCGGTTCTCCCGCGCCTCATGGTCTGCCGCGACAAGGACCCAGGAGGCGAGCGACATCGCCTCGAACCCCAGGAGCAGGGTGAAGCCATCGGCGGCGACCAGCGCCAGCGCCATGCCGGCCAGGAACAGCGGATAGGCGGCCAGCAGCCGCGGCGGACCATGCCCGCCATGCGCCAGCGCGAACAGGGCCGAACAGGCGCCGGCCAGGCCGAGCAACAGCAGGAACCAGGCGGACAGCGCATCCAGCGCCACCAGCGCCGGCAGGCCGGGCACGGAAAGCGGCAGCGCCTGGGCCGCCAGCGGGCCGGTGAACAGCACGGCGAGCCCGATCCCGGCGAACCCGACGCAGGCAGCCAGCGATCCGCCATGCACCGCGATGGCACCCCATTTCATCTCCCAGGGCAGCCGCGCCAGCGGCACGGCCGCCAGGGCCAGCAGCCCGAGGCCCGCCAGCAGGAAAAGGAAAGCCGTCAGCACGGCAGGGGCGCGAAGCGGGTCACTGCGGCGAGGATAGACAGGCCGCACCCCCGGCATAAGGGGGCGCGGGAGGTCATCTGATCAAGTCTGCCCGGCTGGCACCGCATTCAGCGCCCCAGCCTGGGCCTTGCTGCTTTCCAACGGCGCGGCACGGCGCTAGATGGCGCGGCCGCGGGCGCTGCGCGGGCACGCGAACCATCAACCGGGCGGATCGGCCCGCAACTCAGGATCCGGGGGGCGTCTCGTTGGGCCCGTTGCTCGCCTTCAGCCGCGGAGTCGATGCCCTGAACGCCGCGTTCGGGCGCATCGCCGATTGGCTGGTGCTGATCGCCTGTGCCGTCAGTGCTGGCAACGCCTTCGCCCGCTACGGCTTCTCCTCCGGCTCCAACGCCTTCCTTGAAGCGCAGTGGTATGCGTTCGCCGGCATGGTGATGCTCGGCGCCAGCTACACGCTGTTCCGCAACGAGCATGTGCGGGTCGACCTGGTCTACGGTGCGCTGGGGCAGCGGGCGCGGATCTGGGTGGATGTGCTCGGCATCCTGTTCTTCCTGATGCCGGCCATGGCGCTGCTGGCCTGGATGACCGGGCCGTTCTTCGTTGAATCCTGGGTGCGGGCGGAGGTTTCGCCGGCACCCGGCGGCCTGCTGCGCTGGCCGGTAAAGCTGCTGCTGCCGCTCGGCTTCCTGCTGATGTCGTTGCAGGGGCTGTCCGAACTGGTGAAGCGCATCGCCATGCTGCGCGGGATCGAACTGCCACCCGGCCGCCTGCACGCCTCCTACGCCCGGCCCGACCAGTGAGCGGAAGCCCTTCCATGGCGCTTTGGATGTCGGAGTTGGCAGCCAGTTCGGCCGAGCCCGCGAAGGCTGGCCGCGCCCAGTGCAGCGCCCAGTGCAGCGCCCAGTGCAGCGCCCGGTGCAACTGCACGGCCGGGACGGCCAGCGCACGGCGCGAAGGCAAGGCAGCGGATGCCGCCGCCCGCCGTCTGAGGGCCTGAAAAAATGTCCTTTCTCAACACGGATACGATGCCGCCGCTGATGTTCGGCGGGCTGGTGGTGTTCCTGCTGATCGGCTTCCCGGCCGCCTTCTCGCTGGCCGCGGTCGGGCTGTTCTTCGGCTTCCTGGCAATCGAGCTCGGCCTGTTCCCCGAGGCCTGGATGTTCAACCTGCCGCTGCGGGTCTTCGCCATCCTGTCGAACGACCTGCTGCTGGCGATCCCCTTCTTCACCCTGATGGGCGCGGTGCTGGAACGCTGCGGCCTGGCGGAGGATCTGCTGGAGGGCACCGGGCAGCTGTTCGGCAAGATCCCCGGCGGGCTGGCCTATGCCGTCATCATCGTCGGCGCGATCCTGGGTGCGATCACCGGCACGGTCGCCGCCAGCGTGATTTCCATGGCCATGATCAGCCTGCCGATCATGATGCGCTACGGCTACGACATGCGGATCGCCACCGGCGTCATCGCCGCCTCGGGCACCATCACCCAGCTCATCCCGCCCTCCCTCGTGCTGATCGTGCTGTCAGACCAGCTCGGGCAGTCGGTCGGCGACATGTATGCCGGGGCGATCGGGCCGTCGCTGATGCAGATCGCGCTGTTCCTGCTGTTCATCTGGGGCGTCTCGATCTTCCAGCCGCACAAGGTGCCGCCCCTGCCACCCGAAGCCCTGGCGCCGCGCGACTGGCGGCTGTGGTGGCGGGTGCTGAAGGGCATGGTGCCGTCGATGGGCCTGATCTTCATGGTCCTCGGCACCATCTTCCTCGGCCTGGCGACGCCGACCGAGGCCGGCGCCATGGGCGTGGTCGGCGCCGTGGTGCTGGCGGCGCTGAACCGGCGGCTGACCTGGCCGCTGATCCGCCAGGCGATGGGCACCACCATGCGCATCACCGCCATGGTCATCTTCATCCTGATCGGCGCCACGGTGTTCACCCTGGTGTTCCAGGGCGTCGATGGCGGTATCTGGATCGAGCACCTGCTGGCGCTGCTGCCGGGCGGGCAGACCGGCTTTCTGATCTTCGTCAACGTCTTCATCTTCTTCCTGGCGTTCTTCCTCGACTTCTTCGAGATCGCCTTCATCGTCATCCCGCTGCTGGCCCCGGCGGCGAAGTCGCTGGGCATCGATCTGGTGTGGTTCGGCGTGCTGATTTGCATCAACATGCAAACTGCCTTCATGCACCCGCCCTTCGGCTTCGCGTTGTTCTACCTGCGCGGCGTGGCGCCCAAATCCGTGCTGACGCGGGACATCTACTGGGGCGCCATCCCCTGGCTCGGGCTGCAACTGGTGCTGGTCGCCATCGTGATCTTCTGGCCGCAGAGCGTGACCTACTGGCTGGACCGCACGCCGCGGGCGGACCCGAGCACGGTCATCATCGACATGCCGCCGCCGATGCCGGCACCGGACATGCCGAGCGTGCCGATCTTCCAATGATCCTCACCCCCCTCGGCACCGTGCACGGCGGCCGGCTGGAACCCGCCGACGATGCCTGGGATGCGGTCACGGCCGAGATCGTGCTGGACCCGACCGTGCTGGGGCCGGAGGCGGCGCTGGGGCTGGAGGGGTTCAGCCATGTCGTCGTGGTGTTCGGCTTCCACCGGCTGGACCCTGAGCAGGTGGAGCGCAACGCCCGCCACCCGCGTGGTCGTCTGGATTGGCCCCGCACCGGCATCCTGGCGCAGCGCGGCGCACCGCGGCCCAACCGCCTCGGTGTCACCACCTGCGCCTTGCTCGGCGTCGAGGGGATGGCGCTGCGGGTGCGCGGGCTGGATGCGGTGGATGGCTCGCCGGTCTTCGACGTGAAGCCGCACATGACGGGGTTCGACCCGCGCGGCGATGTCCGGGAGCCGGATTGGGCGCGGGAGATCATGGCGGGCTACTGGTGAGGCGCGGTGCCGCCACCCGTTCCGAAGCCGCGCCGGAATAGGCCCGTAGCGCGCTCTGCAAGCCCCCGCCGCTTCACCTTGGCGTGTGATGGAGCTTGCCGCGGTTCTTCCTCCATTCCAAGCTCGCCCTGCCGCCCGTGTCCAGGCTGGCAGAACCAAGTCTCTGGGGAGAGCTTCAACTATGCGTCTTGCCAAATTCGGCGTCGTGCTCGGGGGATTGATCCTGGGTGCGGGCCTCGCGCTGCCGGCCTTCGCGCAGCCCGCCGCTGACACCCTCGCCGCCATCCGCTCTCGCGGTCAGCTCGTCTGCTCGCACGCACCCTCCACCGTCGGATTTTCCCTCCCGGACAGCCAGGGCGTGTGGCGAGGGATCGATGTCGATTACTGCCGCGCCATCGCGGCCGCGGTCCTGGGCGACGCGACCAAGTTCCGGATCGTGCCGTCCTCCACCCAGCAGCGCTTCACCATGCTGCAATCGGGCGAAATCGACGTGCTGATCCGCAGCACCACCTGGACACTGGCGCGCGAAGTGTCGCTCGGCCTCGCCTTCGCCGGGGTCAATGTCTATGACGGCCAGGGCTTCATGGTGCACCGCGACAGCGGCGTGACCTCGGCGCGGCAGCTCGACGGCGCCACGGTCTGCGTGCAGCCCGGCACGACGACCGAGCTCAACATGGCCGATTTCTTCCGCACCAACCGGCTGCGCTACACCCCGGTGGTGATCGAGAACATCGAGGAGATCCGCAACGCCTTCATCACCCGGCGCTGCGATGCCTATACCAACGATGCCTCCTCCCTCGCCTCCTTCGCCGCGGGCCAGGGCGCGAACGCCAGCCGCTACCTGCTGCTGCCGGAGATCATTTCCAAGGAACCGCTGGGCCCGGTGGTCCGCAAGGGCGACTGGCGCTTCTTCGACATCGTGCGCTGGGTGCATTTCGCCATGGTGACGGCGGAAGAACTCGGCATCACCAGCACGAACATCGAGACCTTCACGAACAGCCCGAACCCGGACGTGCAGCGCTTCCTCGGCCGCACCGGCGATCTTGGCCGGATGATGGGGCTGGAGAATGACTGGGCGGTGCGGGTGGTCCGCGCCGTCGGCAACTTCTCCGAGGTGTGGGAGCGGAACATGACGCCGATCGGCTTCCCGCGCGGCGTGAACAACCTCTGGACCAATGGCGGGCTGCAATACGCGCCGCCGATGCGCTGACGGCCAAAGGCATCTCAAATGGGGCACCGGCGGCGCGCCGGTGCCCCTTCCCACCGGGCCGGGCCGGATCGCGGAGCGACCCGCCGCCCCGCATGGCGCTCAGATCATCTCCAGGGACCGCTTGCGCTTCGGCGGCGGGAAGGCCGCGTCAAGTTCAGCCAGATCCTCCGCCGCCAGCCGCAGGTCCCGCGCCGCCGCATTGGCCCTCACATGCGCCGGGTCGCTCGCCTTCGGAATCGCGATCACCCCTGGCCGCGCCAGCACGAAGGCCAGCGCCACCTGCGCCGGCGCCACCCCGTGCCGGCCTGCCACTGCCCGCAGCGCCTTGTGCCGCAGCAGCGCGCCGCCCTGGCCGATGGGGGAATACGCCATCACCGGCATCGCGTGCTCCGCGCAGAACGGCAGCAGGTCGAATTCCGGGCCGCGCGCCTCCAGGTTCCACAGCACCTGGTCGGTCGCGCAATCCGCCAGCGCCGGGCCGAGCTCCTTCAAATCCGCCACATCCAGGTTGGAAACCCCCCAGCGGGCGATCTGGCCGCGGGCGCGTGCCGCCTCCATCGCCTGCACCGTCTCCGCCAGCGGTACGCTGCCGCGCCAGTGCAGCAGGTACAGGTCCAACCGCTCCACCCGCAGCCGCTTCAGGCTCGCCGCCAGCGCCACCGGCAGTTTCTTCGCGGAGGCGTTGTGCGGATAGACCTTGGAGACCAGGAACACCTCCTCCCGCCGCCCGGCGATGGCTTCCCCCACCACTTCCTCCGCGCCGCCCTCGCCATACATTTCCGCCGTGTCGATCAGCGTCAGGCCCAGGTCGAGGCCCAGCCGCAACGCATCCGCCTCCGCCCGCCGGTCGCCGCCCTCGCCCATGCGCCAGGTTCCCTGGCCGAGCGCCGGCACCACCGCCCCATCACGAAACCGCACCTGATCCATGGAACCTCCGCCTCCCTCATCCCATCTCCGCGCCATGATCCGCACCGCGCTGCCGCTCTCGGCCTTCATGGTCGCCGCCTGCCTCGCCAACGCGCAACCCGTCCCAACTGTGCAGGGGCAGGTGCCGGAGGAAATCGGCTCCTGGCGGCTGTCCTGCCTGCAGGACCGCATGACCGACCGCGCCGACTGCCTGCTGCGCCACCGCGAGCCGGTGGAACCCGCCCAGAGCGCCACCGGTTCCTCCCTGGTGCTGGAAGTGCAGGACCGCGGCGGCCACCTGGTGCCCGTGGTGGCGGCGCGTGACCTGGGCCTGGAATCCGCCAGCCGCGGCCTGCTGGCGATGACCGGCACCGCCCAGCTCCGCTTCCCGCCCAACCGCTACTTCGAACTACCCTGCACCCTGGAAGGCCGCAGCCTGGTCTGCGCACCAAGGCCGGAAGACGCCGCCCGCGCCGCCGCGGAACTGCCCGCCGCCAACACCGCCCTGGTCCGCATGACCGGCCTTGGCGCCGGCTCCGACCGCGCCGAGCCGGCCGAACTGCGCCTCACCCAGACGCGCGACGCCCTGACCCGCTACCGCAGCCGCGTCCCGGAAGGCAGCACCCCACCCCCCACCTCCGGCCTGACCCTGCCCGACATCTCCAACCGCCTGCAGCGCCTGTTCGGAAACTGACGCGGGCCGCGGGCGGTCTGCCCTGGGGTAGTGCCGGATGATTCGCAGGGAGGGCGCTGCCCTCCCCGCACCCCACCTGCCAAGGGGCAGCGGCCCCTTGGAACCCATTGATTCATGAACAGGAAGGGAGAGGGGCGCGACGCGATCGCTTGTTCTAAGCGACCGCCATGCCCCTCTCCCTTCCTGTTCAAGGTCCCGGCGGTCCAGGTGGCCCTGCCACCTGGTCGGGGGTGCAGGGGGGCCGACGCCCTCCTGCGAACAACCAGCGCAACTACCAGGCGAACCGCGCCCCGGTCAGCGCAGCATCAGGTCAGCGCAGCATCAGGAAGGTCAGCATCGTGCAGCCGAGGGCGATGCGGTACCAGCCGAAGGGGGTAAAGCCGATGCGGCTGATCACTTTCATCAGCCAGCGCACGACGATCAGGGCGACGAGGAAGGCGGTGGCGAAGCCGATGCCGATCTGGCCGAGGCTCGACAGGTCCAGGTCGGCGCGGGCCTTGTACAGGCTGTAGGCGGTGGCGGCGAACATGGTGGGGATGGCGAGGACGAAGCTGAACTCGGCGGCCGTACGCCGCTCCACCCCGACCAGTAATGCCGTGATGATGGTGGCGCCGGAGCGGGAGGTGCCGGGGATCATGGCCAGCGCCTGCCCGAAGCCGATGAGCAGCGCGGCGCGGGGCCCCATCTGCGGGATGGAGTGGATGGAAGGGTCGGGGCGCCAGCGTTCGATGGCGATGATGGCGATGCCGCCAAGGATCAGGGCGGCGCAGACCACCCAGGGATTGAACAGAAGCTCCGTGATGGTGCCGTGCAGCAGGGCGCCGATGACGGCGGCGGGCAGGAAGGCCAGGACCAGGTTCTGCGCGTAGAAGCGTTCCGGCCCGGGTCTCCAGGCCAGCATCGCCAGACGCCACAGGGTGGCGCGGAACACGAGCACCACCGCCAGAACGGCACCAAGCTGGATGCAGATCTCGAAGGTCTTGCCGGGCGGGCCTTGGAAGCCGATCAACTCCCCCAGCAGGATCATGTGTCCGGTGGAGGAGATGGGCAAGAACTCGGTCGCGCCCTCCACGACGCCCATCAGGAAGGCGTCCAGAAAAGTAGCGAAGTCCATTAAAGCTGCATCCGCCCAGGTCCGGGCGATGTATAGCCCGATTGTCCTGCCGGGATAAGGAGGGGGCTGCTGCCCCCGTCCTCACGTCGTCGTTGGACCTAAGCGTGATCACCGATGGCTTGAACGGCCGGAGGCGTGAAACACGCGTAGAAACAAAGGGCTAGCCGAGCTCCGCGCTTCTACCGGCGCGGAGCCTGGTCTAGCGAACGGTCTGCGCGGCCGAGAAGGCGAAGTTGTCGAAGCTGTTCTCGGCAATCCGGAACCACTGGAACTGCTCGGTCCGGAAGCGGTTGTAGCTTTCCATGATCTTGGCAAAACGGGGATTGCCGGCGCCGATCTCGGCGACCATCGCCTCGTTCGCCTTCCAGGCGGCCTCCAGGATCGGGCGCGGCCAGAAGCGCAGCTGCGCGCCGGACGCGACCAGGCGGCGCAGGGCCTGCGGGTTCAGGTGGTCGTAGCGGGCGACCATGTCGCTGTCGGCCTCGGCGCAGGCGACTTCGAGGGCGTGCTTGTACAGCGCCGGCAGCGCGTCCCAGGCGCGCTGGTTCGACATGAAGTGCAGCCTGGCACCCGGCTCCCAGAAGCCCGGGGCGTAGTAGTACTTGGCGACGCGGACGTAGTTGGCGCGCTCATCGTCATGCGGGCCGACAAATTCGGCGGCGTCGATCACGCCACGCTCGAGCGACGGGTAGATGTCGGCGGGCGCGATCAGGGTCGGTTCGGCACCGAGCCGCTGGAACAGGCGGCCGGCCAGGCCGGTGATGCGGAACTTCAGGCCGCGGAGCTGGTCGACGGAGGAAATCTCGTTGCGGAACCAGCCGCCCATCTGCGCGCCGGTGTCGCCGGCGGTGATGCCGTGGACGTTGTAGTCGCGGAACAGCTCCGCCGCGAGTTCATTGCCGCCGCCGAAGCGGAACCAGGACGTCATCTGCCGCGTGGTCAGGCCGAAGGACATCGCGGTGAAGGGGACGAAGGCGGGGTCCTTGCCGATGTAGTAGTAGGAGGCGGTGTGCCCGGCCTCAATCGAGCCCTGCTGCACCGCGTCCAGGATCTGCAAGGTGCCGACGATCTCGCCGGCCGGGAAGGGCTGGATGCGGAACTTGCCGTCGGTGAGCTGGCCGACGCGGGCGGCGATGCGCTCCAGCTGGCCGTACAGCACGTCGAAGACGCGCGGGAAGGCGGACTGCACGCGCCAGCGCACTTCCGGGTTCGCCTGGGCGAGGGCGGGGGTCGCGAGGGCGAGGGGGGCGGCCGCGGCGGCGGCGCCCAGCATGGAACGGCGATTCAATGGACATCCTCCCTGTTCAGGGCGCGGACGGCACACGCCCGCTTCTGTCGCCAGGATTAGGCGATCCGCAGGCGGCCGGAAATAGGCCGCGGGCCGGAGTTATACGAAGAATCGGGCCAGGACGGCGCCGGCCGCAACCATCTGGAGCAGGTTGGCGGCGACCGACAGGCGGTGCGAAAGGTCGAAGGCTCGTTTCGCCGCCGCGTCGCCCGCCTTTGCGCGGTCCGACAGCGCGTTGATCCGTGGCATTAGCACCTGGCGCAGCCAGAACGTCATGCCGGCGATGACCAGCATGATGCCGGCATCGAGCGGCGAGAGGGGATACAGCGCAACCGCCGCAGCGGCCGAGGTTGCCAGGACCCAGAGGTAGTAGGGCGGGAAGACGCCCCGCAGGAAGCGGCCCGCCATCTCCGCCGGCAGCAGGCGGAAGACGACGGGCGCGATGATGGCAGCGAAGAAGGCCATCCCGCCGAACAACAGCGCCGTGGCGAACAGCGCGATGACCAGCAGGACGGTCAATCAGGCTGCCCGTTCGGCCAGCATCTTCTTGATGTCGCCGATGGCCTGCGCCGGGTTCAGCCCCTTCGGGCAGGTTCGGGTGCAGTTCATGATGGTGTGGCAGCGGTACAGCTTGAAAGGGTCTTCCAGCGCATCCAGCCGTTCGCCGGTGTGTTCATCGCGCGAATCCGCAATCCAGCGATAGGCCTGCAGCAGCACGGCCGGGCCGAGGTAGCGGTCGCCGTTCCACCAGTAGGACGGGCAGGCGGTGGAACAGCAGAAGCACAGGATGCACTCCCAGAGCCCGTCGAGCTTGGCGCGTTCCTCCTTCGACTGAAGGCGCTCGCCATCCGGCGGCGGCGGGGTGTCCGCCTTCAGCCAGGGCTCGACGCTGCGGAGCTGTGCGTAGATCTGCGACAGGTCAGGCACCAGGTCCTTCACCACCGGCATGTGCGGCAGCGGGTGGATGCGGACCTCGCCCTTCACATCCTCGATCGGCTTCAGGCAGGCGAGCGTGTTCAGCCCGTCGATGTTCATCGAGCACGAGCCGCAGATGCCCTCCCGGCACGACCGCCGGAATGTCAGCGTGGTGTCGACCTCGTTCTTGATCTTGATCAGCGCGTCCAGGACCATCGGTCCGCACTGGTCGAGGTCGATGTCGAAGGTATCCGTGCGCGGGTTTTCGCCCGAGTCGGGATCCCAGCGGTAGATCTTGAAGGGCCGCACGTTCTTCGCACCGGCCGGCGCGGGGAAGTGCTTGCCCTTCGTGATGGTCGAGTTCTTCGGCAGCGTGAAGGTGGCCATGGTCGTGATCGGGCTCCTAGTAGACGCGCGCCTTGGGCGGGAAGACCTGAACCTCGTTGGTCAGGGTGCGCATCTTCACGTCCCGGTAGTCCAGCTTCACGTTCCGCTTGTCGTCCACCCAGGCAAGGGTGTGCTTCATCCAGTTGGCGTCGTCGCGGTCCGGATAGTCCTCATGCGCATGCGCGCCGCGGCTTTCCTTGCGCGCCTCGGCGCCCACCACCGTGGTCAGCGCGTTGCCGATGAGGTTGTCGAGCTCCAGCGCCTCGACCAGGTCGCTGTTCCAGATCAGGCTGCGGTCGGCGATCCTGATGTCGTCGTAGCTGGCCGCGACGAGGTTCATCTTGTCCACGCCTTCCTTCAGCAGCTCGGAGGTGCGGAAGACGGCCGCGTGTTCCTGCATGGTGCGCTGCATCTGCGAGCGCACATTGGCGACGGTGGAGCCGCCCTTGGCGTTGCGCACCTTGTCGAAGCGGGCGAAGGACTTCTCGCCGGCGCCCGGCGGCAGCGGGGCCTGGCTCGCGCCCGGCTTGATGGTCTCCGCGGCCCGGTGCGCCGCGGCGCGGCCGAACACCACCAGGTCGAGCAGTGAATTGGTGCCCAGGCGGTTGGCGCCGTGCACGGACACGCAGGCGGCCTCGCCCACCGCCATCAGCCCGCGCACCACCCGGTCCTGGTCCTGCGCCGTGGGGTTCAGGACCTCCGTGTGGATGTTCGTCGGGATGCCGCCCATGTTGTAGTGGACGGTAGGCAGCATCGGGATCGGCTCCTTGGTCACGTCCACGCCGGCGAAGATTTTCGCGGTTTCGGAAATGCCGGGAAGCCGTTCGTGGAGGAGTGCGGCGCCGAGGTGCTCCAGGTGCAGGTGGATGTGGTCCTTCTGTGGGCCGACGCCGCGGCCCTCGCGGATTTCCATCGACATGGCGCGGGAGACGACGTCGCGGGACGCCAAATCCTTCGCCGTCGGGGCATACCGCTCCATGAAGCGCTCGCCCTCCGAATTCGTCAGGTAGCCGCCCTCGCCGCGGGCGCCTTCGGTGACCAGGCAGCCGGAGCCGTAGATGCCGGTCGGGTGGAACTGCACGAACTCGTTGTCCTGCAGCGGCAGGCCGGCCCGCAGAACCATGCCGCCGCCGTCGCCGGTGCAGGTATGGGCGGAGGTGCAGGAGAAGTAGGCGCGGCCATAGCCGCCGGTCGCCATCACCACCGTCTGCGCCCGGAAGCGGTGCAGGCTGCCGTCTTCCAGGTTCCAGGCGGTGACGCCGCGGCAGACGCCCTCGTCGTCCATGATCAGGTCGAGCGCGATGTATTCGACGAAGAACTCGCAGTTCGCCTTCAGCGCCTGCTGGTACAGCGTGTGCAGGATGGCATGGCCGGTGCGGTCCGCGGCGGCGCAGGCGCGCATCGCCGGCGTCTTGCCGTAGTCCTGCATATGGCCGCCGAAGGGGCGCTGGTAGATCTTGCCGTCCTCGGTGCGGGAGAACGGGACGCCGTAGTGTTCCAGCTCGATGATCGCGGGAATCGCCTCGCGGCACATGTATTCGATGGCGTCCTGGTCGCCGAGCCAGTCCGACCCCTTCACGGTGTCGTACATGTGCCAGCGCCAGTCATCCTCGCCCATGTTGCCGAGCGCGGCGCCGACGCCGCCCTGGGCGGCCACGGTGTGGCTGCGCGTCGGGAACACCTTGGTGATGCAGGCGGTCTTGAGGCCCGAGGCGCCCATGCCGAAGGTGGCACGAAGCCCCGCACCGCCGGCACCGACCACGACCACGTCATAGGTGTGGTCGACGATGCGATAGGCTCCGCCGCCGATTGCGGGCTTGGAGATGGCGTTCATCTGGTCTGCCGTCCATCCGTGTGGCGGGGCGAAATGGCCCGCGCCGGTTGGTATCGTATTTGGTGCTTAGACCCGGACCGCAAGGCGCAAAACCGCCAGCGCCGCGGCCAGCGCCAGCAGGATGCAAGCGCCCTTCACCACGAGGATGGACGCGATCTTCACCCATTCCGGCTTGGCGTAGTCCTCGAGGATCACCTGCAGGCCGGAGGCGGTGTGCTGGAAGGTCAGCCCGATGAAGGCCAGCAGCAGCACCGCGTTCAACGGGTGCCCGATCCAGGCCGCGGCCTCGAGCTGTGTCATGCCGGCGGAGGTCGCCAGCGACACGACGAACCAGATGGTCAGCGGCAGCAGCGCGATGGAGCTGACACGCTGCATCCACCAGTGGTGCGTGCCGGATTTCGCCGACCCCGAGCCGCGCACCCGGCCGAGCGGAGTGCGGAGCGTGGTCTGGCGCAGCGAGGGGTCCTGGGTGGCCATCGTCTCGTTCCTTACCAGGACAGCAGCAGCGCGAGCCAGGTCAGCGCCGTCAGCACCGCCGTGCCGACCAGCACCATGCGCCCGGATTTATAGGTGGTCGGGATGTCGTAGCCGTAGCCCGCGTCCCAGAACAGGTGGCGGATGCCGGCCAGGGTATGGAACCACGCGGCGGCGGTGACGCCCATCAGCAGCAGGATGCCGACGAAGGATCCGAGGAACCACTGCACCCGATCGAACGCCACGGGGCCGGAGGCGGCGGCGACCAGCCACCACACCATCACGACGGTGCCAGCCGCCCAGATCGTGCCGGTGATGCGATGCGAGATCGACAGCGCGCTGGTCATCTGCATCATGTCGTAGACCTGCAGATGCGGTGACAGCGGCCGGCGAACCTGGGTGCCGTCGGTCCGGAGACCCAGCATGGTGGGGTCCTGCTGATCCTGCAACGATGACATGCGGTGCCCGCTCCTCATGGTGCGCGGCGTACCGGATTGGCTGCCCGGGTCGCGGCGCACACTGTCAACAGCGTTCTATGGTGCAGCGCGCCATAGCGCAACGCAGCGCGGCGGGAAAACGAGAACAAATAGGGGGTGAACGAAGCGATTAGGAATGATATCCTTGCCTCATGCCCAAGCCGGATCCCCGCGCCAAGCTGCCCCGCTTCGCCCCTCGGCGTCAGGCCCGCAAACGCGCGCCCAAGCCGGCGGCGAAGCCCAAGCCCTCGCCATGGCAGCCGGTGCTGGACGTGCTGCACAAGATGCTGACGGCGGGTGCGGCGCTGGCGACAATCCTGCGGCTTCTGTTCTGACCGCCGTACCCGGCAAATCGAATCAGGGTCCGAGGACCCTGCGCGGTCACGCAGTGGGCCGTGGGTTTCAGTCGATCTGGTTGGCCTGCAGGAACAGCGCCTGTGAAAGCGCCTCGAACAGGCGCTGAAAGGTGGTGGCATCGGCCAGCGGGTCCTGATTGAACTGGCCGGAGGCGCGCACCAGCGTCCGGTCTCCCGTGCCGGCCCGGACGGTCACCGTCAGCCGCACGACATGAGTCCCAAAGCGTGTCGCGCTGACGGTATGCAGCACGTCATCGGCGCGATCCACGACGAAGCCGAGATCCTGCAGCGTGCTGATCACGGCCCTGAAGACCTGGCGGCGGTCTGCCGTGTCGAAGGCGCGGGTCGAGATGGCCCGCTGCTGGGCCTGCGTATTGGACATGGCGAGCACCTGCTGCCGGCTGTCCATCTGGCAGGCGGCGAGCCAGAGGCTCGCCCCCAGCAGCAGCAAAGTGGGTCGCCAGGACATGTCAGATCTCATGCGCCGTCAGGAATGCGGATTGCGAGAGCGCTTCGAAGAAGCGTTGGTACAGGGCCGGGTCATCCAGCATTTCTCCGGCGGCATAGCCGCGGGCAACGCGCTGGAAGCTCGCCCGCGCCAGCACCCCACGGCCGGACGCCGCGGCGGCCTGCACGACAACCTGCACCCTGACAGGAAATGGGGTGGCCCGGCTGCCGACGACGATGCCGTAGGCCTGCTGGCTTTCCTGAATGGTGTAGCCCAGATCCTGCAGGACGCCGATCGCCGCCTGCAGCAGCATCGTTTCGTCCAGCGTGTCGAAGCGTCGCGCCTGTTGCTGGCGCCGCGCGACGGCCCGCAGGTCCGGCGTCAGGGCGGCGGCGTGCTGATCGGGCCGCGGCACGCAGGCCACAGCCAGGGCTGCGGCGCAAGCTGTCGCCACCACGCCGCAGGCCGACCGGATGAGCGACCGGCGACCCGCCTGCCGCATCAGAAGCTGCTGGATCGGTAGGAGAAATCACGCACCCGCGCCTGCTCGTCGTAGCGGACGATGACGGTCAGGCTGCGCTGCGAGGTGCGCGCGACTCCGGTCCGGCCGCTGACGCCGGCCAGGAACAATGCGTTAACGCCGCCGGAACTGGAGGAGGAGACGCTTTCGGTCGCGATGCGGTCATAGACCCAAACCTCGCGTCGACGCTCGTCGCTGCTCACGATGTTGGGCGCGCCCAGTGCGGTCACCACTTCGGCTCCGCTCATGCCGACGCGGATTTCCCGCTGCACGGTGCCCACCGTGACGCGGTCTCCCGCCGCGGCGGCCGTGGCCACGTCGTTCGCCTGTTGCGTCACGCTGGCGCAGCCGGACGCGAGCGCGAACAGTAGCGCGAAGCCGGCCAGCTTCCGGCCCGTCGTTGAAAAGGCCTTCATGGTGTGCGTCCCTCGGGACCGGAACCGCCGGTTGCGGGTGTCGATGCGGGGGCGACCGGCGCCCGCCGGCCGGGGAGGATTTCGGCGGTCGGCCGCGGCGCTTCGGGCGCAACCATCGCGGCATCGGCAACAAGCATCTCCCGGCCGATGGTATCCTGGAGCGGGATGAAGAAGTTGCGGAGGTAGAATTCCGGTGAGTCGACCTGCCGCTCGCGCCCCAATCCGAGCACGGTCGCATTGGCGCGCACTAGGCTGCGGCCGCCCGCCTGCCCCCGCACCACGACGGCTAGGCGCAGGCCGGTGAGACGCGTTGCGGATACTGTGCCGGCGCCGGCTTCGGCACGCGTGATCCGGTATCCCAGATCCTGCAGCGTCGCGACAACGCCCCTCAGGACGGCGTTTTCCTCCCCGTCCACGATCCGCGTCTGCATGGCGCGAAGCTCGACTGCGGATCTGGCGCTGGGCTCGAAGACTGGTTGCGCCGGTGGCGCGACGCATGCTGAGGCCAGCAGCCCCGCAAGAAGGACTATCGGAAGACTACGCATCACAGCGTCACGCCGCGGGTTGCCAACCCGCTGCGCAGCTTGGCGTACAGGTCGTCATGGAATGCGCGGTCCTCCAATGGCTCGGCGCGGGCCATGCCCTGGTTGTTCATCACGATCCGTTCGAAGGAGGCGCGCAGGGCGGTCTGTTGGCCGATAGGATCTGGTCTCGTCGTCAGGGTAACGCGGATCAGCTGGTCGGTATCCCAGACCGGCTGGTGATGAACGCCGAGCAGCGCCAAGCCGATCGTCAGGGCGATCTGGCCGGCGATCTGCGGGGCCTCGGTCGCATCCCGATCCTTGCTGCCGGCCAGCACGCCGGCACGTGGCGCGCTTTCCTCGACCGTGTAGCCAAGGTCCTGCAGCGCCTGGGTCGCCTCGGAGAGAACGAGGAGCTCATCCGCCGTCGGAAGTCGTGTCGTCTGCGCCTCCCGCAGCTGCGCCGCATTTGGCCTTGGTGCGCCGTTCCGAAGCGCGAACTCATTGGCTCATTCTGGATTTTGGCAGGCGAGGAGCAGGCAGGACGCTGCCGCGATGAACGTAGTCTGGAGGGCCAGGCGCACAGGGACTCTCAGCATAAGATTGTATGCCGTTCTCTTCTGCGGCGCGTGGTTTGTCAATTATTTCGAAACATTCTTGCGTGAAAATTATTGAGACTCGCGGCCGCGTCAGGCCAGCAACCCCTGCGCCACCAGTTCCTCCGCGATCTGCACCGCGTTCAGCGCTGCGCCCTTGCGCAGATTGTCGCTGACGCACCAGAAGGCGAGTCCGTTCGGCACTGTCAGGTCGCGGCGCAGGCGGCTGATATAGACGGCGTCCTCGCCGGCGGTCTCGGCCTGGGTGGCGTAGCCGCCATCCTCCCGGCGATCGAGCAGGATGATCCCCGGCGCCTCCCGCAGGGCGGATCGGGCGTCGGCTTCTGTGATCGGCTCCTCGAACTCCACATGCACCGCCTCGGCGTGGCCGATGAAGACGGGGACGCGGACGCAGGTGGCCATCACGGCGATGTCCGGGCTGAGGATCTTTCGCGTCTCTTCCGCCATCTTCGTCTCCTCCCGGGTCGAGCCGTCGGACAGGAAATTGTCGATGTGGGGGATGCAGTTGAAGGCGATCTGCTTGGTGAACTGCTCGGAAGGCGGGGTTTCGTTCACGTAGACGCCGCGGGTCTGCGACCACAGCTCGTCCATCGCCTCCCGCCCCGCGCCGGACACGGATTGGTAGGTGGACACCACCACCCGCTTCACCCGCGCCAGATCGTGCAGCGGCTTCAGCGCCACCACCATCTGGATGGTGGAGCAGTTTGGATTGGCAATGATCCGCCTTTTCTTGAAGCGCGCCAGCGCCTGCGGGTTCACCTCCGGCACCACCAGCGGCACGTCGGGGTCCATGCGGAACTGGCTGGTGTTGTCGATCACGACGCAACCGGCGGCCGCCGCCCGCGGCGCGTGCACCGCGCTGATCGCCGCGCCGGGCGAGAACAGCGCGATGTCGATGCCCGTGAAGTCGAAGCTGTCGAGCGACTTCACCGTCAGCACCTGGTCCTCGCCGAAGGAGACCTGCTGCCCGGCGGACCGGCCGGAGGCGAGGGCCACCATGCTGTCCACCGGGAAGCTGCGTTCCGCCAGCGTCTTGAGGATCTCGCGCCCCACCGCGCCGGTGGCGCCGACCACGGCCATCCTGTAGCCCATGCTGCCGTTCCTTCGATGTGGCGGCGGGCTTAGGCGCTTCGGGGCCGGATGGGCAAGGTTCCGCGCGCCTACATGGCCCGGACGCTGCGCAGGAAGCTATTGGTCTTTTCCTTCAACTGCTGCGCCTGGCCCGCCAGGGCGCCGCTGTCGTCGCGCATGGCTCCCGCCGAGGCGCCGGTGGCTTCCGCGGCCCCGCGCACGCCTTCGATCCGTTGCGCCACCGTCTGCGTCGCCTCCGCCACCTGCGCGGCACTGCGGGCGATTTCCTGGGTGGCAGCGCCCTGTTCTTCCACCGCCGCGGCGATGGCCGTGGCGATTTCGCTGGTGCGTTCCACCGTGGCGCCGATGCCGCGGATCGCCGTCACGGCCTGGCTCGTCGCCTGCTGCATCTGGCCGATCTGGGCGGCGATCTCCTCGGTCGCCTTGGCGGTCTGGCCGGCGAGGGACTTCACCTCGGACGCCACGACCGCAAAGCCCTTGCCGGCCTCCCCAGCGCGGGCCGCCTCGATCGTCGCGTTCAGCGCCAGCAGGTTGGTCTGGCCCGCGATATCGCCGATCAGCCGCACCACGTCGCCAATGCGGGCGGCGGCCTCCGACAGGCCCTGCACCGTGGTGTCGGTGGCCTGTGCCTCCGCCACTGCGCGGCGCGCGACCTGCGCTGCCTCCCCCACCTGGCGGGAAATCTCGTGGACGGAGCTGGCCATTTCCTCCGCCGCCGCAGCCACCGCATGCACGTCGCCCTGCGCCCGCCCGCCGGCCGCCGCCACCGCCGCGGCTTCCTGGCCGGAGGTTGCGGCGGTGCCGCTGAGCGCCACGGCGGAGTCTTGCAGCCGCGCGGCGGAGTCGGCCACGGCGGCGACGACGGCGCCGATCTCCGTCTCGAAGGTGTCCGCCAGCCGCACCTTCTCCGTCGCCACCGTCCAGGTCAGCATTGCCGCGCTGTAGGCGCCGGCGGCGTCGAGGATGGCGGAGATGCGCAGCTCCAGCACCTCCTCCCCCAGGCGGATCCGGGCCGTGTGCGGCAGGCGCGAGGTATCGGCGAGCATGGCATGTTGGTGCGCCGGGTTCTTGTGGAAGATGTCGATGGACTGGCCCAGCATGTCCTCGGGCCCCATGGGCAGCACGCGGCGGATGCTGTCGAGCAGGCGCCTGGTCTCCGCATTCATGTAGGTGATGCGGAAGCCATCGTTCGGGTCCGCACTCATCACCGCGGCCGGAAGCTGCTCCACCATCTGGCTCTGCGCGAAGGCCGTCCGCACGGTGCCGCGCAGGGCTTCCAGCGCCTCCGCAATCTTGCCGATCTCGTCGCGGCGGCCGCGGTCCGGCACGGCCATGTCGGCCTGGCCGGACGCGATCCGGGCCATGACGGCGGCCAGCCGGCGTAGCGGGGTGCTGATGGTGCGCGCCATGGCCAGGGCCGAAAGCAGCAGCACCAGCCCGATGGCAAGACCGATCCAGACCGTGCCCATGCTGACCAGCACCGTGCGCTCGGAGACCTGTCCGCGCTGCTCGGCGGCGATGGCGGCGCCGGCGGCGGCCAGGGTTGCGGCGGCCTCCCGCATCGCCAGGCGCGCCGGCGCCACTTGGTCCTGCCGTGCCTTGGCGACCTGCTCCCCGGCGTCCAGGATGGCGCCTGCGGCCGTGCCGAGGCCCTGCGTGTGTTCCACCAGCTTTTGCAGGTCGTCCCGCAGCCGCTGCGCGTTGGAATTGGCCAGCATGCCGCGGCTGTGGACGCGGGACTGCGCGATGCCGCGGCGGATGCGGCGGACCTGCTCCTGCTCGCCCGTCGCCAGAAGACGCTGCACGCCGATCCGCACGTCGTTGACCGCTGCATGCACCGTCAACAGCCGGTGCCGCGCCTCCTCGCGCTCAGCCGGGGGCAGGTCAAACTCGAAGCTGGTGGAAATCGACTCGAAGGTGGAATCGTAGGCTGCGGACAGGGGAAACAGCTCCCGGTCCCGCGCCACGATCATGCGGGCCCGCTGCGTCGCCACCAGCTGCAGCGCGACCCGGTAGGTCTCGGCCGCCTCGGCCAGGTTGTCGGCAGCGGCCAGCAGCCGCGGTTCCCCGACGCTCGCCGCCGCCATCTGAACCTGCGCCAGACCCTCCTCCAGGACGCTGCTGATCTGGGTCCAGGCGGGCCCCTGGCCGGCCTCGTCATGCGTCAGAAGCAGGTCGCGCTCCAGCACCGCCACGTCGCGCAGGCGGTCGGCCCCGGCCTCCATGGCGTCCATGGCTTCCTGGGTGCGTGCCGAGCCATCCTGTTCCGCCAGGATGCCGGCACTCTCGCGCCAGATCACGCCGACCAGGCCCATGAGCAGCAGCAGGGCCAGGCAGGCGGAAGCCGCCAGCTTTCGGCCGACCGACATGTCAAGAAGAAGGCGCATCATGCAGGCTCCGGCTTGCAGCGAAGGTCGCAGCATGCCGGGGCCGACATTGCCATCCCGTGAACGGAAGGCCGAAGGCGGCCCCGGCGGTGACCGGGGCCGCGATGGTCACGCCATGACGAGGTTGTCCGGCACCGCCTGCCCGTTCTCCCGCAGGTAGCGCGCGGCGCCGGGGTGGAAGGGCAGGAAGGTGTTCTTGGTCCAGTTCGCCGCCAGCGTCTCCGACGCCGCCGCGATCGCCGCCTTCAGCCGGGCGTTCTGGCCGAGCACGGACTTGGTGATCTCATACGCCAGGTCGTCCGGGATCGACTTGTGGGCGATGGCGAAGTTGTACATGCCGACGATGCCGAGCGGCTTCTGCTGCGTGCGGTAGGTGCCCATGGGCAGCGACCCCGCGGCCAGTTCCGGATACTTCGCCGTCAGCTTCGCGGTTTCCTCCTGTGTGAAGTCCAGGAAGTTCACCTCGGCCTGCACCTCGATCTCGCTGAAGGCCGGCACCGGCACGCCGGAGGCGAAGAGGAAGGCGTCCAGCAGCCCGTCCTGGATCTGGCCCACAAGGTCGGAGGCGGAGCCGTAGCGGACGGCGGAGGGGGTGATGCCGAGTTCCGTCAGGATCTGCGGGTAGTAGGTGCCCGGCGTGCCGCCGCGCGGGCCGACGCCGACGCTCTTGCCGTTCAGGTCGGCATGCTTCGTGATGCCGGTGCGCTTCAGGGCGATGCCGTGGAAGGGCGTGTCGTACATCGGGAACAGCGCGCGGATGTCGCGGAAGCGGTTGCCCTGGGTCCAGGCGCCGACGCCGTTCCAGGCCTGCAGCGCCACGCCCATCGTGGCCATGCCGAGCTCGATTTCCTTGCGGTTCACCAGGATGATGTTCTGGTTCGGACCCTGTGTCGTGCGGTAGGAGATCTGCACGCCGGTGGCTTCCTGCGCCAACTGGCCCCAGGCCGGCCCATACAGCGCGTAGGTGCCGCCCGGCGCGGCGGTGCCCATGTTCAGGGCGCGCGGCCAGGACGCGTTCTTCGGCTGTGCGAGGGAGGGTGTCGAAAGAAGGGGGGCGGCAGCACCCAGGGCCGTGGCGGCAAGCAGGTGGCGGCGGCGCATGGTTTGTCTCCCTTGGACAGTTTCGTTGCTTCCGATTAACCCCGGATCACCGCCTGAGGCAAGCTTTCAGGCCCGTTGTGTCGACATACACTGTTGAACGGGCTTGCCGGGACTCGGCCGCAGGCCACATGCAGTCCGGCATGCTGCACCTGCTGAAACTCTGCGTCGGGCCGAAGGAGGTGGCGGAACTCGCCGCCGGGCAGGCACGCCGCGCCGTGCTCGACCCGCCGCTGCGGCATCAGACACGTATGGTGCCGAAGCGGGCGGCGGAACTGGTCGAGGGTGGCTCCCTGTACTGGGTGCTGGCTGGCCTGATCCGCGTGCGGCAGCGCATCCTTGAGGTGCGCGAGGACCGCTGGGACGACGGCACCGCCTGCGCCGGCCTGGTGCTCGACCCGGAGCTGGTGCTGCTGCAGCCCCGGCCGCAGAAGCCGTTCCAGGGCTGGCGTTACCTGGAGCCTGCCGCCGCGCCGCCCGATGCGCCGAGGGCGGCGCTGGCCGCGGATGGTATGGACGCGCTGCCGCCGGCCTTGCGGCGGGAGCTTGAGGCGCTCTGCCTGATCTGAGCCCGCCGCATCCCGCAGCGCGGCAAATGCTGGCGCCGCAACGAATTGGAAGCTTGTGCGCAACCGCCGCTGCGGTCATCTTCGCTCAACCTGCCGTCAATTTTCCGTCGTCGATCGGGATCGCGCCATGCGCCGTTTTGCCCTCCTGACCCTGCCGCTGGGGCTGCTACTGAGCCTGCCGGCCACGGCCCAGCATTGGAATGATTCTGCGCCGGGGCGGGATCTGCTGAGTTCGACCATCACCGATTTTGAGACCTTCCGGGAGCGCGCGCCTGCGCCGCCGAGCTTCTCCTCGCGCGGCGCGCCGGTGGCCGACTCCACGGCGCGTGGCCCGATCCCGCTGCTGGATTGGGTCCCGCCGCCGCCGGTGGCCACGACGCCGCCGCGCGCGCAGCGCCGCACCCCGCCACGCCGCACGGTGCGTCGTGCCGCGCCGCCGGTGGAACGTGAAAGCGCCGCCCTGCCGGCGCGGTCCACGCCGCAGCGCCAGGCGGCCTCCGTGGGTGGTGGCGACTGGGAACGGTCCCTGGCGGACCGGGAACGGGAATTGCAGCGCCTGCGCCGGATCCTGGAAGACGATCGCCTGCGCTACCAGCAGGACCGCCAGCCGCAGTTGCAGTAGGCGCCAGCAGACGGCACCGCGGGGCGGGCCCGCGGCGCCGTGGATTTCAGGCGGCGACCAGCGCCGTCTCGAAGGCTGCCTCGGTCTTTTCGCGGATTTCCTGTTCGGTCACGCCGGGCGCGATCTCCAGCAGCCGCATCGGCGCATCGCCCTTCTTGTCGATGCCGAAGACGCCGAGCTCGGTCACCACGATGTCCACCACCCGGCGCCCGGTCAGCGGCAGGGTGCATTCGCGCAGCAGCTTCGGCTTGCCGCCGGCGGTGTGTTCCATCAGCACGATCACGCGCTTGACGCCGGCGACCAGGTCCATGGCGCCACCCATGCCCTTCACCATCTTGCCCGGGATCATCCAGTTCGCCAGGTCGCCATTTTGCGCCACCTGCAGCGCGCCGAGGATGGACAGGTCGATATGCCCGCCGCGGATCATGCCGAAGGACTGGGCGCTGTCGAAGAAGCTGCTGGTGGGCAACTGGGTGATGGTCTGCTTGCCGGCATTGATCAGGTCCGGGTCCTCCTCCCCCTCGAAGGGGAATGGGCCGAGGCCGAGCATTCCGTTCTCGGATTGCAACTGCACGGTCATGCCGGCGGGCACGTGGTTCGCCACCAGCGTCGGGATGCCGATGCCGAGGTTCACGTAGAAGCCGTCCTGCAGTTCGCGCGCCGCGCGCGCCGCCATCTCATCGCGGGTCCAGGGCATTTTCTCGTCTCCTTCAGGCGGTCGCGCCGGCGGCGGCGGGCGCGGGGCGCTTGGTGACCGTGCGTTGTTCGATGCGCTTCTGGAAATCCGCCGGCAGCGCGATCATGCGCTTCACGAAGATGCCGGGCGTGTGGACGTGGTCGGCGTCGATCTCACCGGGGCGGACCAGATGCTCCACCTGCGCGACGGTGACGCGGGCGGCGGTCGCCATGATCGGGTTGAAGTTCCGTGCCGTCTTCCGATAGACGAGGTTGCCCTCGTGATCCCCCATATAGGCGTGGATGATGGCGAGGTCGGCGAACAGCCCCCGCTCCATCACGTAGTGCTCGCCATCGAATTCCCGCGTCTCCTTCCCCTCCGCCACGGCCGTGCCGTAGCCGGTCTTGGTGAAGAAGGCGGGGATGCCGGCGCCGCCGGCGCGGATGCGCTCCGCCAGCGTGCCCTGCGGGTTGAACTCGATGGCGAGTTCGCCGGCCAGGTACTGCTTCGCGAAGGTCGCGTTCTCGCCGACGTAGCTGCTGATCATCTTGCTGATCTGCCGCGTGTGCAGCAGCAGGCCGAGGCCGGCATCGTCGATGCCCGCATTGTTGGAGACCACGGTCAGGTCCTTCACGCCGCTTTCGCGGATTGCCTCGATCAGGACGGAGGGGATGCCGCTGATGCCGAAGCCACCGGACATGATGGTCATGCCGTCCCGCAGCAGGCCCGCCAGCGCCGCCGTCGCATCCGCATAGATCTTGCCCATGGCCCGCCTGTCGCCCTCAGCCCGTGATGGCGGGAAACTATGCGCCTCCGCGCCGCTCCGAAAGGGGGGAAGCCGGGCTTGCGCCACTTCGGACCCAGGGCTATACGGCGCGCCTCGCGACTGCGTGCGGGGCCATAGCTCAGTTGGTAGAGCGCTTGAATGGCATTCAAGAGGTCAGGGGTTCGACTCCCCTTGGCTCCACCAGGTTTTCGAGCCGCCAGTTCCGTCACCGGGGCTGGCGGTTTCGCTTTTGGGGCGTGCGGCATCTTTCGGCCCCCGACGTCGTTGTCCTTTGCAATGGACATCCTTCCCCCCAGGCTTTCCGAACCCGCGCCACTCCAGGCCCTCGGTGCGCTCCACTCACGGCTGGAGGCGGAGGCCGAACAGGGTGACCGCGATGGCCGCTTCCCCGAGGCTGGCATCGCCGCCCTGGCCGGCATCGGGCTGCTGCGCGCCCCGCTGGACGGCCTCGGCACCGCGCCGGAGGGCGCCGCGGCGCTCGCCTTGGCCCTGCGCCGGATCGGCCGCGCCAGCCTGCCGCTCGGCCGGCTGTACGAGGGCCATGTCAACGCGCTGCGCCTGGTTCTGCGGCATGCCGATGCCGGGCAGCGCCGGCAGGCCGGGCGGGATGCGGCGGCCGGGCACCTGTTCGCCGTCTGGAACACGGATGACACCGCGGCGCCGCTGATGCTGCGGGAGGGCGTTCTCTCCGGCCGCAAGATCCTGTGCTCAGGCGCTGGCCATGTGCCGCGGGCCCTGGTGACGGCGCGGACGGCGCCCGACGCGCCGCCGCAGATGCTGCTGCTGGAGCTTCAGCCAGGGGAACGCGCGGACCTGTCCGGCTGGACGCCGCTCGGCATGAAGGCGTCGGTTTCCGGCGCCATGGATTTCGACGGGATCGCGGTGCCCGAAGCGTCACGCATCGGCGCGCCGGGGGCCTACGCGACGCAGCCCGATTTCTCCGCCGGTGCCTGGCGTTTCGCCGCCGTACAGTGCGGCGGGATGGAGGCGGTGCTGGAGCAGTTGCTGGCGCACCACCGGCGCACCGGGCGCGGCGGCGACCCGAACCAGGCGGCCCGGCTTGGCCAGGCCGCCATTGCCGTGGAATCCGCGCGGCTGTGGGTCGAGGCGGCGGCAGGCCGGGCGGAGAGAGGTGCCGCGGATGGCGCCGCCTACACCAACCTGGCACGCAGCGCGGTGGAACGGGCGGCGCTGGACCTGCTGGAACTGGCGCAGCGCTCCGTCGGGTTGCAGGCCTTCATGGCGGCGCATCCCTTGCAGCGGCTGTGCCGCGACCTTGCCACCTATCTGCGCCAGCCCGGGCCGGATGGGGCCCTGGCGGCGGGGGCGGCGCATCTGCTCGATGCCCCAGGTCCGGCCGGTGAGATCTGGGCGTGAAGGCTGGCGCGTGGCTGCGCCGGGCGCAGGCGGATCTGCCGCTGACGGCGGATCCGGCCGAGGCGCTCGGCGGCGCCGGCCCGTTGCTGGTATTGGCGCCGCATCCGGATGACGAAAGCCTGGGCTGCGGTGCGCTGCTGGCGGCCTGCGCCGCGGAAGGCCGCCTTGTGCATGTCGTCGTTGTCAGCGACGGGCGCCTTTCCCACCCACGCTCCCGTACCCATCCGGCGGAACGGCTGGTCGCCCTGCGGCAGGCGGAGGCGCGGTCGGCGGTGGCGGAACTCGGCCTGGACCCTGCGCGGGACCTGTCCTTCCTCGGCCTGCCCGATTGCGGGGTGCCGACAGGCGGCGCGCCGCGGACCGCCGCGGTGGAGGCGTTGCGGGGCCTTGTGCCTTTCGCGCCCGCGATAGTGCTCGGCCCGTGGCGGCATGACCCGCATGCGGACCACGCGGCGACCGCAGCCATCGCCGTGGCGCTGGCGGCCGGCTGCAAGGCCCGGCTGCGGTCCTATGTCGTCTGGGGCTGGGCCTTCGTTACGCCGCCGCCCGGCTTCGGCCTGGGTGCGGAGCCGGAGCCGGAGGGGGCACCGCAGGGCTGGCGCTTCAGCGCCGGCCGGCACCTGGCGGCGAAGCGGCTCGCTGTGGCGGCGCACCGCTCGCAGACCACCGGGCTGATCGCCGACGACCCCACCGGCTTCCGCCTGGGGCCGGAGGCGCTGGCGCTGTTCCAGCAGCCCGAAGAACTGGTGCTGGCATGAGCCTGCCGGTCGATTACTTCGACGCGCTGTACGCGAAGTCGCCCGACCCATGGGCCTTCGAGACCAGCCCATATGAACGCGCGAAATACGCTGCCACGCTCGCCGCCCTGCCCCGCCCGCGCTACGGCCGGGCGCTGGAGGTCGGCTGCGCCATCGGCGTGCTGACCGCGCTGCTGGCGCCGCGCTGCGAGGCGCTGCTGGCGCTGGACGGGGCGGAGGCGGCGCTGGAGCAGGCGCGGCTGCGGGTGGCGGCGCTGCCGCAGGTCCGCATCCGCCGCGCCTGGGTGCCAGGCGATTGGCCCCAGGCTGAAGGACCCCAGGCTGATGGACCCTTCGACCTGATCCTGCTGTCGGAGGTGATCTACTACCTGCAAGCGGCCGAGGTGGCGGATCTGGCCCGCCGGGTCCGCGAGACCGCGGCGCCGGGCGCGGACATCCTTGCGGTACATTGGACCGGCGAGACCGACTACCCGATGACCGGCGATGCCGCCGCGGAGGCCTTCATCGCGGCGCTGGGCCCGAAGGTCCGCATCCTGCGGCAGGACCGGCAGCCCGAATACCGGCTCGACCTGCTGCGGCTCTGATCGCCTTCAGCTTCCGCCAGCCAGGGTTCGCGCCTTGGTCGAATGGGGCAGGGCATCCGACCGCGACTTGAGCGCGGTGATCATGCCGCGCGCCGCCAGGCTTTCGGTGCGGAGCGCGGCCAGGGGCAGAACCTGCTGGGCCAGGTGCGGCGACGCGGACTCCACCTGTTCCCAGCCGGCCCAGAAACTCGCGGCGCCGAGAGCACGGTGCAGTGTCGCGGCGGCCAGCCCGGCCAGCGCTGCCGGCAGCGGGGCGGTGCCATCGGCCGCGCGTAGCTGCCAGGCCTGCCGGAACCGGGCACGGCAGCGCAGGCGGAACAGCGCCTGGCCAACCGGCTCCAGCCGATCGTCGGCCGTGGTCGCGACACGCAGCAGTCGGTGGCGCAGGGTTTCGGCCATGCCGGCGGCGGCACGGCCATCGAGCCGGGCGGAGACCGTGGCGCGAACCTCCGGCGCGTGCCGCACCCGCAGCCCGGCGCGCCGCAGAGCGGCAACCAGGGCGCGATCCTCCCCCGCCGGCTGGTCCGGAACGCCGCCGATCCGCGCCCAGGCGCGACGCGTGAGCGCCAAGCTGGCGCCGGATTGCCGGGAGTGCCGCGGCCAGGGGTCCATCGGCTCCGGATCGACCAGGCTGGCGAGGCGGTCGAGGAGCAGGGCATAGCGCTCCTCCGCCCGGATCTGCTCCCGCAGCAGCGGCGGCAGTTGCGCCGCCTCGGCGGAATCCAGGCGGATGGCGCCGGCGACCGCATCCGCGCCCGCGGCCAGCCAGGCTAGGTTGCCGGCCAGCCAGCCCGCATCGGGCACCGCATCGGCATCGGTCGTCAGCAGCGCGCCATCCTCCGCCACCAGGGAGGCGGCCATGGCCATGGCCCGGCGGCGCGCCTGGCCGGCGGAGGCTTCGGGCAGCATCACGTCCCGTAGGATCAGGCGGAACGGCAGCGCCGCTTCCAACGCGCGCGCCTGGGCCACGGTGTCATCGGTGCAGTTGTTGGCCAGCACCAGCACGCCGATTCCGTCCCAGCCCCCTTGCGGCAGCCGTTGCGCGGCAAGGCCGCCGAGGCAGGCCGGCAGGCGGCCCGCTTCGTTGTGGGCGGGAATCGCGATGGCCGCCCGCAATGGGCTGCAGTCCTCGCGCTTCGGTCCTGCAGCCTGGAACATCCGTGGCCGAACGCTGCCACACCGTGAAGGTTTCGGTGTCGCGCGATCAGCCCACCGCCACCACCCGCCAGGCTGCCTCCGCCCCGTCCGGCTCCCGGATCGTCACCACCTCCCCGGGCCGCAGCCAGCCGGGGCCGCCCAGGATGCGGGCGAGCGGCGCCTCGGAGGCCTGGCTGCCTTCGGGCCAGAAGCGCAGCGACCATCCTTCCTCGTCATGCGCGACATCACCCGCGAGGTTGGAGCCGGAACTCGACTCCCGCCGCGCCGGCCAGGGGTTGGGGTCGGCCAGCCAAGCCTCGGCATCGGGTCCGCCATGGGCGTCGAGCGCCATGCCGAAGGTGATCCGGTGGGCGCCCTGGTCCTCCGGCGCGGCCGGGCTCCAGGTGCGCACCAGCGTCACGTCAACCAGCTTCGCCGCGGACAATCCGGCCATTCCTTCTCCAGTAGGCCGGTTGAACGCCCGGCGCCGAGGATCGGTTCAAATGGCGACGCGCACGCCAAGCTCCACCACGCGGTCGGAGGGGATGCGGAAGAATTCCGTGGCCGGCAGGGCGTTGCGGCTCATGATGGTGAACAGCCACTGCCGCCAGCGCGGCATCTTCGGCACCGCGGCCGCCACCACCGTCTCGCGCCCCAGGAAGTAGCTGGCCTGCATCGGCTCGAACGGGATGCCGATGTCGCGCAGCGCCTCCAGCTCCTTCGGCAGGTTGGGGCTTTCCAGGAAGCCGTAGCGCAGGATGACGCGGTGGATGTCGGGGGCGAGTTCCGTCACCTCCCGCCGGTCCTCGACGCGGGGGATGTCCTCGTTCATCACGGTCACGAACAACACCCGCTGGTGCAGCACCTTGTTGTGCTTGAGGTTGTGCAGCAGCGCACCGGGCACGAAATCCGCTTGGCTGGTCATGAACACGGCGATGCCGGGCACCCGCAGGGTGCGGCTTTGCGGCAGGCGGGCCAGGAAGGACTTCAGCGGCAGGCTGTCCTGGCGAAACCGGGCAAACAGCAGGTCCCGGCCCCGCCGCCAAGTCAGCATCAGGGTGAAGATGACGATGCCCAGGATCAGCGGCACGTAGCCGCCTTCCGGGATCTTCAGGGCCGTCGAGACGAAGAAGGCGAGGTCGATCAGCAGCAGCGGCCCGAACACGGCCAGCACCAGGACCCAGGACCAGCCATAGGCACGCCGGAACACCAGCAGCGCGAGGCAGGAGGTGCAGACGAAGGTCCCCGTCACCGCCAGCCCATAGGCCGCCGCCAGGCTGTCGCTGTTCTTGAATTCCAGCACCAGGATGACGACGCCGATCAGCATCATCATGTTGAGCTGCGGCAGGTAGATCTGGCCCTGCTCGGTTTCGCTGGTGTGCTGCACGGTCAGGCGCGGCAGGAAGCCCATCTGCACGCATTGCCGGGCGATGGAGAAGGCGCCAGAGATCATCGCCTGGCTGGCGATGATCGTCGCCATGGTCGCCAGCACCACCAGCGGCAGCCGCAGCCATTCCGGGGCCAGCAGGAAGAAGGGGTTCTCGATCGCCGCCGGATTGGACAGCAGCAGCGCGCCCTGGCCGAAATAGTTCAGCGCTAGGGCCGGCAGCACCAGCGCCACCCAGGCCAGTTGGATCGGCTTGCGGCCGAAATGCCCCATGTCGGCGTACAGCGCCTCCGCCCCCGTCACCGCCAGCACGACCGAGCCGAAGGCGATGAAGGCGGCCAGGTGGTAGTGCAGGCAGAAGTTGATGGCATAGGTCGGCAGCAGTGCCACCAGCACCTCCGGTTCCTGCACCACCTCGATCAGCCCCAGCAGGCCGATGACGGCGAACCAAAGAGCGCAGATCGGTCCGAAGATGGCGCCCATGCTGCCAGTGCCGCGGTACTGCACCAGGAATAGCGCCAGCAGGATGACCAGGGCGATGGGCACCACCGCATCCTCGAAAGCCGGGGAAATGACCTTCAGCCCCTCCACTGCCGAGAGCACGGAGATCGCCGGGGTGATGATGCCGTCGCCGAAGAACAGGCTGGCACCGGCGATGCCGATCAACGCCACGATCCAGCGACCGCGCTCGGACCGCGCATGGCGCTGCGCTAGGGCCATCAGCGCCAGGATGCCGCCTTCGCCGCGGTTGTCGGCGCGCAGCATGAACAGCACGTATTTGACGGTGACGGTTAGCACCAACGCCCAGAAGATCAGGCTGAGCAGGCCCAGCACCTCCCACCGCTCGATCCCATCGGCGGAGAAATGCAGCAGGGAGGCACGCAGGGCATAGAGCGGGCTGGTGCCGATGTCGCCATAGACGACACCCAGCACGCCGATCAGCGCTGCCAAGGTCACCGGACGCTCGGCTGCGGGAGTATGGCTCAAGATATCGCTCCAGAGGCGGAACCGTCCAAGGCATAGGCCCCACGCCCGGGGCGGTGCAAGCGCGTCCGGGCGTGGCAGGGTTGCGCCGACATGTGCCGGGCGGGCCTTGACCGTTCCGCGGCCGCGCCGCCCTCAGTGGCCGCGCAGGATCTGGCTCAGGAAAAGGCGCAGGCGATCGGTCTTGGGGTTGCTGAACAGGGATTCGGGCTCCCCGCTCTCCACGATCTCGCCCTGGTCCATGAAAACCACGCGGTCGGCCACCTGCCGGGCGAAGCCCATCTCGTGCGTCACGCAGATCATGGTCATGCCGGTTTCGGCCAGCATCACCATGGTATCCAGCACCTCCTTGATCATCTCCGGGTCGAGCGCCGAGGTCGGCTCGTCGAACAGCATGATCTTGGGCTTCATGCACAGCGCGCGGGCAATGGCTACGCGCTGCTGCTGGCCGCCGGACAACTGGCCGGGGTACTTCTTCGCCTGTTCCGGGATGCGCACCCGGGTCAGGTATTCCATCGCCAGCTCCTCGGCCTCCTTCTTCGGCATCCGCCGCACCCAGATCGGCGCCAGGGTGCAGTTTTCCAGGATGGTCAGGTGCGGGAACAGGTTGAAGGACTGGAACACCATGCCGACCTCGCGGCGGATGGCGTCCAGGCTGCGCAGGTCGTCGGACAGCTCGATCCCGTCCACCATGATCTTGCCCTGCTGGTGCTGCTCCAGCCGGTTGATGCAGCGGATCATGGTGGATTTGCCGGAGCCGGAGGGGCCGCAGACCACCACGCGTTCGCCGGTGCCGACGTTGAGGTTGATGTCGCGCAGCACGTGCAGCGCGCCGAACCACTTGTTGACGCCTTCCAGCACGATGGCGGGCGGTGCGTCGGCCCGCATGGCGGAGGCGAAGCGGCCCTCGGTCTCGATGGTCTCACCCATTTGTTCTGCTTCCCTAGCCCGCTTCAACGGCGGCGATGTTGGTTGAGGTCGCGTTCCAGGTCCTGGCTGTACTTCGACATGGCGAAGCAGAAGACCAGGTAGATGGCGCCGACGAAGACGTAGACCTCGATCCCGAAGCCCTGCCAGACGGGCTCCACGATGGCGGTCTTGCCGGCCGTCAGCAGATCGAAGATCCCGATGATAAGGACGAGACTCGTATCCTTGAAGAAACCGATGAAGGTGTTCACCAGGGGCGGGATCACCAGGCGCAATGCCTGCGGCAGGATGATGAAGCCGGTCTTGTACCAATAGGACAGGCCGAGCGCGTCCGCCGCCTCGTACTGCCCGCGCGGCAGGGTCTGCAGGCCGGCGCGCACCACTTCGGCCAAGTAGGCGCCGGCGAACAGCGTGATGGCGACCTGGGCGCGCAGCAGCTTGTCGATGTTCATGCCCTCCGGCAGGAACAGCGGGAACATCACGCTGGCCATGAACAGCAGGCTGATCAGCGGCACGCCGCGCACCAGTTCCACGTACAGCACGCAGAGCATCTTGATGGCCGGCAGCTTCGACCGCCGGCCGAGCGCCACCAGCACCGCCAGCGGGAAGGCGAAGGCGAGGCCGAAGGTGGACAGGATCAGCGTGATCGGCAGGCCGCCCCAGCGTTCCTGGGGCACGTAGGACAGGCCGAACACGCCGCCCCACATCAGCACGCCGATCAGCGTCAGCGTGCCGATCCAGATCGGGATCAGCACCCATGACCAGAAGCGCCGCATGGCGGAGACGACATACAGGCCGATGAACAGCAGGCAGACCAGCAGCGGCCGCCAGTGTTCCTCATACGGGTAGGTGCCGAACAGGATGAAACGGTGCTTCTCCCCGATCACCGCCCAGCAGGCGCCGGAGCCTTCCAGCGCCCGGCAGGCCTGGGTCTGCGCCACGTTGCCCTGCATCGGCACCGACCAGATGGCGTTGATGAAGGCCCAGTCGATGAAGCCCATGGTCCAGCGGATGACCAGGTAGGCCAGCACCAGCGTGACGGCGGTGTTGATCCAGGAGGAGAACAGGTTGGTGCGCAGCCAGGCCACCGTGCCGGTGGTGGCGACGGGGGCGGTGCGGGGGGCGGCTTCCGCGTTGGCGGTCGCGGCATTCAGCGTGACGTCGCTCATGCTCAACGCTCCACCAGCGCGATTTTCGAGTTATACCAGTTCATGAAGAAGCTGATCGACAGGCTGATGGTCAGGTAGACCGCCATGATGATGGCGATGCCCTCGATTGCCTGACCGGTCTGGTTCAGGGTGGTGTTGGCGATGCTGACGATGTCCTGGTAGCCGATAGCGACGGCGAGCGAACTGTTCTTGGTCAGGTTCAGGTACTGGCTGGTCATCGGCGGGATGATCACGCGCAGCGCCTGCGGCAGCACGATCCGGTTCAGGATATCCCCGCGCCGCATACCGAGCGCCTGGGCGGCTTCCCACTGCCCCTGGTTCACCGCCTGGATGCCGGCACGCACGATCTCCGCGATGAAGCCGGCGGTGTAGGTCACGAGGCCGAGCAGCAGGGCGAAATACTCGGGCGTCATGGACAGGCCGCCCTGGAAGTTGAAGCCGCGCAGCGCCGGGATATCCGGCGTGAAAGGCGCGCCATTTGCGATCCAGACCAGCAGCGGCAGGCCGATCATCAGCGCCAGCGCCGCCGGCCACACGCGTCGCGGCTGGCCGTCGGCGTACTGCCGCGCCCGCATCACGCGCTTGAACAGCAGCGTGCCGATAACGCCGGCGACGAAGGCGACCAGGGCCCAGTTGTGCGCCGGCATCCATTCGATGAAGGGCAGCAGCAGGCCGCGGTTGGACAGGACCACGCCGTCCACCGGGTTCAGCGCCTGGCGCGGCCCCGGCAGGCTCTGCAGCAGGGTGTACCAGAACAGAAGCTGCAGCAGCAGCGGCAGGTCGCGGATGATCTCGACATACAGGCCGGCGATCTTCGACAGCAGCCAGTTGTGCGACAGCCGGGCGATGCCGATCAGCGTGCCGAGGATGGTGGCCAGCACCACGCCGACCACCGCGACCTTCAGGGTGTTCAGCACACCGACGGTCAGGGCGCGGCGGTAGGTGTCGGTGGGGTCGTAGGCGATCAGGCTCTCGCCGATCGGCAGGCCCGCTTCCCGGCCGAGGAAGCCGAAGCCGGTCGCGATGCGGCGGACTTCCAGGTTGTGCACCGTGTTGGACCACAGCCAGTAGAAGATGGCCCCGACCACGCCGACCACAAGAAGCTGCCAGACGATGCCGCGCAGGCGTTCATCGGACCAGGACAGGCGGATCGGTCGTCGGGGCGGCCCGGCCTTGGCGAGGCGCGGATCGGCGGTCGATGAGGACATGAAGCATCCCTGCTATGGCATCGGATCCGGCGGGTTGGCTCCCGGCGGCAGGCGTGAGCGTGGTCGGGCACGCAGGTCATGCAAGTCCGGGGCCGCGGCCCCGAAAGAACCCCCTCCCCCCGGGTGGGGGGGAGGGGGCGTTCAGGTCAGCGGATCGGCGGGGCGTATTGCAGGCCGCCATTGGTCCACAGCGCGTTCGGGCCGCGCTGCAGGCCGATCGGCGCCAGGTTGCGCTCGAAGATCTCGCCGTAGTTGCCGAGCGTGCGGATGATGTTGACCATCCACAGATTGTCGACGCCGAGCATCTGGCCGAGCTCGCCGCTGCGGCCCAGCATGCGCTGCACGTCCGGCCGCGCGTCGGACTGCGCCGCCTGGGCGACATTCGCCGCGGTGATGCCCAGTTCCTCGGCACCGACCAGGCCGAAATGCACCCACTTCACCAGGTCCGCAAAGCGCTGGTCGCCGTGGCGCACTGCCGGGCCAAGCGGTTCCTTGCTGATGACGTCCGGCAGGATCATGTGCTCGGCCGGGCGCGGCTGCGCCGAACGGGTGGAGGCGAGGCCGGAGACGTCGGTCGTGTAGGCATCGCAGCGGCCGGCGACATAGGCGCCCACCACTTCCTCCAGCCGCTCGATCACCACCGGGGTGAAGCGGATGCGGTTGGCGCGCGCCCAATCGGTCAGGTTCTGTTCGGTGGTCGTGCCGGGCTGCACGCAGATGGTGGCGCCGTTCAGGTCGCGCGCGGTGCGCACGCCGGCGGCGGTCTTCACCATGAAGCCCTGGCCGTCGAAGAAGTTGATCCCGGTGAAGTCGAAGCCGAGCGAGGTGTCGCGCGACAGCGTCCAGGTGGTGTTGCGGGCCAGCATGTCCACTTCGCCGGACTGCAGCGCGGTGAAGCGGTTCTGCGCCGTGGTCGGCACGTAGCGCACCTTGTTCGGGTCGTTCCACAGGGCGACCGCGACGGCACGGCAATAGTCGACGTCGAAGCCGCGCCAAACGCCCTGGCTGTCGGGCTGCGCGAAGCCGGCGAGGCCGGTGTTGACGCCGCAGATCAGCGTGCCGCGGGCGCGGATCGCGTCCAGCGTCGGCGATCCGGCGGCCGGGGCCTGCGCCGCGGCGGGCGCCAGGGCCGAGGCGGCCATCAGCGCGGCGCCGGCCATGGCGCCCTTCAAGCTAAGGCGAAGTGCCTTCATTCCGTGAACTCCCTCATTCTCTTGCGGCCTGTCCGGCCCTTCGGTGAACCGGTCCGGACGGCCGCATGCTGGCATGCTGCGCCCGCCCCGGGCCTGGATCAACGCGCAAATTGGCGCGCGCCCGTGCTCGCCTAGTGGGGCGGAAAGGCGCTGTCAAACCTGTGACGCAAAGCCGATCCGCGTTGTTGCACCGCACGATGCGGGATGCGACAGCGTCCCTGTCGGGCAGCAGGGACAGGGCGGATGCGGATCATCTCGGCGGAGCAAATCCGGGCGGCGCTGCCCTGGGCCGGCCTAGAGGCGGCGCTGGAGGCGGTGTTCCGGGACGGCTGTGCAGCGCCGCTGCGCCACCGCCACGCGCTGCCGCCCGCCGGCGCGGCGGCGGAGGGGATGCTGCTGCTGATGCCGGCCTGGAATGCCCGGCATACCGGCGTGAAGATCGTGCATGTCGCCCCCGGCAACGGCGCCCGCGGCCTGCCGGCGGTGCAGGCGGTCTACCTGCTGTCGGATGCCGCCACCGGCCAGCCGCTGGCGATGCTGGATGGCGGCGAATTGACGGACCGCCGCACCGCGGCCGCCAGCACCCTAGCCGGGCGGTTCCTGGCGCGGCCGGACAGCCGGCGGCTGCTGGTGCTGGGCGCCGGCCGCGTCGGCGCCGCGCTGGCGGAAGCCTGGTGCGACCGCTTCCCGATCGAGGAGGCGGCGATCTGGTCGCGCAACCCGGCGCATGCCCGGGCGCTGGCGGATCGCCTCAAGGCGCACGGCCTGCCGGCCCGCGCCATGGCCGAGGCCAATCCGCGCGGCTTCGACATCGTCAGCGCCGCCACCCTGTCCGAGGTGCCGCTGGTTTGTGGCGCGGCGGTGGACCCGGGCACCCATGTCGATCTTGTCGGCGCCTTCCGGCCGACCATGCGGGAAAGCGACGGCGCCCTGCTGGCGCGTGCCACGCTGGTGGTGGACACGCGGGCCGGCGCCCTGGCCGAGGCCGGTGACCTGGTGCAGGCGGTGGCCGAGGGCGCCATCACCGAGGCGCATGTGGTGGCGGACCTGGCGCAACTCTGCCGCGGCGAACACCCCGGCCGGACGACGCCGGCCGAGGTGACGGTCTTCAAGTCCGTCGGCTGGGCCGGGGAGGATCTGGCCGCTGCCTCCCTGGCCTATGGCTGAGGCCGGCCAGGGCGCGACAGTCCGCCGCCGCATCCGCCGCAGTCGTCGTGGTGGTCTGGCCGCTGAAGGTGCGCGGGCCACCCTGGAAGAGCTGGCGGGCGATGGTGGAGGATAAGGTGCCGAAGGCCAGACTGCCTTGGACCTGACGAAAGGTGAAGATGACGTCCGCCTTCGCGGGCGCCACCGTCACCAGGAAGGCTGTCAACGCAACCGACGCGCCCTCAGCGCCGCGGGCGCTCCGGCGCGATGTCCACCGGCCCGCCGCGAAGCTGCGCCTGTTCCATGGTTTCGCCCGGTTGCACCGCGCCGGGCTGGATCGGCCGGTCGATGGTGCCGGAGGCCTTCTCGGGCTCGCTGCCGCTCTCACCCTCCCGCACCCGCTCGCCGCCGGGCAACGTAGGACGCAACGCGTCCTCGGCGCCCCGGGCCTCGCCTGCCCTGTCCTTGTCGTCCATGCTGCGGCTCCCGCTCAGTTGAGGGCGTTCAACGCGGGCCCGGCGCGGCCGGTTGCGGTCAGCCTTCCATCGGCGTCAGCATCAGGGTGGCCAGCGGCGGCAGCGTCAGCGCGACCGAATGCGCGTGGCCGTGCATCGGAACCGGCTCCGCCATCACCACGCCGCCATTCCCCTGGCCGGAGCCGCCATACTCCGCGGCGTCCGAGTTCAGCCGTTCCGCCCAATTCCCGGGGCGCGGCACGCCAATGCGGTAGTCGTGGCGCGGTACCGGGGTGAAGTTGCAGGCCACCAGCACAGGCTGCTCGTCTTCCGCGCCGTGGCGCAGGAAGGCGTAGGCGCTGTTCCGGCTGTCATCCGCCACCAGCCAGCTGAAACCCTCGGGCATCGTGTCCTTGCGGTACAGCGCGGGCAGGCCGGTGAGCAGGCGGTTCATGTCCCGCACCAGGCGCTGCACGCCGAGATGCATGGGGTCGCCCAGCGCGTTCCAGTCCACTTCGGCGTCGTGGTTCCATTCGCGTTCCTGCGCCACCTCGTTGCCCATGAACAGCAGCTTCTTGCCGGGATGCCCCCACATGAAGCCGAGATAGGCGCGTAGATTGGCGAAGCGCTGCCAGCGGTCGCCCGGCATCTTGTTCACCAGGCTGCGCTTGCCGTGCACGACCTCGTCATGGGAGATCGGCAGCAGGAAGCGCTCGCTGAAGGCGTAGACCATGCCGAAGGTCATGGCGTTGTGGTGGAAGCCGCGATGCACCGGGTCGCGCTGCATGTAGTGCAGCGTGTCGTTCATCCAGCCCATATTCCACTTGTAGCCGAAGCCGAGCCCACCTTCGGAAACCGGTGCCGAGACCTTGGGGAAGGAGGTGCTTTCCTCGGCGATCACGGTGGCCCAGGGCGCGTGCTCGGCAACCGCCTCGTTGAGTTCCTTGAGGAAGGCGATCGCCTCCAGGTTCTCCCGCCCGCCATGGATGTTGGGCGTCCACTCGCCCTCGTTCCGCGAATAGTCGCGATACAGCATGGACGCCACGGCATCGACGCGCAGGCCGTCGCAGCCATACTCGCGCAGCCAATGCAGGGCGGAGGCAATCAGGTAGCCGCGCACCTCGTGCCGGCCGAAATTGTAGATCAGCGTCGACCAGTCCTTGTGGAATCCCTCCCGCGGGTCCGCATGCTCGTACAGCGCGGTGCCGTCGAACTGGCCGAGGCCATGCGCATCGGTCGGGAAGTGCGCCGGGACCCAGTCCAGGATCACGCCGATGCCGGCCGCATGTGCACGATCGACGAAGCGCCGGAAGCCATCCGGCGGGCCGAAGCGCGACGTGGGCGCGAACATGCCGACGGGCTGGTAGCCCCAGCTGCCATCGAAGGGATGTTCCGTGATCGGCAGCAGCTCGATATGCGTGAAGCCCATGCCGGCGACGTACGGGATCATGCGGTCCGCAAGCTGGTCCCAGGTCAGGCGCGTGCCGTCCTCGTGGCGCATCCAGGACCCGGCATGCGCCTCGTACACGCTGATCGGCGCGTCGGGTGCGTGGGAGGGACCATGGCCCTCGCGATGCCGCGGCGGCGGCGGCTCCGGCACGATGGAGGAGGTCGCCGGCGGCAGTTCCGCCTGGCCGCCGCAGGGGTCCGCCTTCAGCGGCAGCGTTACGCCATCCGGGCCGACGACCTCATACTTGTAGCGGCTGCCGGGGCCGATGCGCGGGATGAACACTTCCCACACGCCGGCCTCGATGCGCAGCCGCATGGGGTGGCGGCGGCCGTCCCAGCCGTTGAAGTCGCCAACGACGGAGACACGCTTCGCGTTCGGCGCCCAGACGGCGAAGCGCACGCCCGGAATTTCCTGCACCGTCACGGCATGGGCGCCGAGCACGCGGCCGAGTTCGCGATGCCGGCCTTCCGCGATCAGGTGCAGGTCGAGCGGGCCGAGCAGCGGCGGGAAGGCGTAGGTGTCCTCCGTCTCCTGCACGCTGCCCGGCCAGTCGATGCGCAGGCGATAGGCGCCGGTGCCGGAGATTTCTCCAGCGAAGAATCCGGCATCGTGGCGGCGGGCGAGCGTGCCCCGCGAGGTACCGTTGGCGCCGATGACCTCGACGCCACGCGCACCGGGGAGGAAGGCCCGCACTTCTTTGCCATGCGGGCCGAGCACGGCGAAGGGGTCGCC
The DNA here is from genome assembly GCF_050563525.1 of Falsiroseomonas sp. HC035. Lineage (NCBI taxonomy): Bacteria > Pseudomonadati > Pseudomonadota > Alphaproteobacteria > Acetobacterales > Roseomonadaceae > Falsiroseomonas > Falsiroseomonas sp. HC035. The sequence continues at coordinate 325,775 of NZ_JBNXUN010000002.1, read as the reverse complement.
GTGGCGGCCCTCGACGATGGCCGGGATCGCGGCGTTCAGGTCATGCACCATGCGCATCGTCTCCCTGCTGCGGCACCGCGATGCCCGCCAGCGCCAGCAGCGCGGCGATCGGAATGCCGACCCAGGCCGGGCGGTTCGCCAGCTCGTAGGTCAGTTCATAGGCGGCCTTGGCAGCGACGAAGAGCTTCACCAAGGCCTGCCGTTCAGACGCATCGCTCGGCCAGGCGGGCGAGTTGCCGATGGCCGTGTCGTAGCCGCCGAGGAAGGTCTCGCGTGCCGCGACGCGCCAGCGTTCCACCAGCGCGACGCGGACATCCGGCGAGCCGGGCGGCTGTGGCGCCAGGCCGCGCAGCGCGGCATCGGCGGCGTAGTCCAGGCTGCGCAGCATGCCGGCCACGTCGCGCGCCGGCGGACCCTTGGCGCGGCGCTCCTCCAGCGGGCGCAGTGGCTCGCCCTCGAAGTCCACGATCACCGCGTCGCCGGCGGCCACCAGCACCTGGCCGAGATGCAGGTCGCCATGGATGCGCGTCTTCAGCCCGCCCTGCAGGGGCTGGCCGAGGGCGCGGATCGCCTCCAGCAGTGTCTCGCGGCCTTCCAGCAACGCGGCCGCGGACAGGGCTGCGTCCGGCGGCAGATCCTCCGTGCGCGTCGCCAACTGGTCCAGCGCCGCCGCGGCTTCGCGAACGGCGGTCGCGGTCCAGTCCTCGACATCGGACGCCTGCAAGGGCTCAGGTGCGAAGGCGGTGTCCTCCGTGTCCCGTGCCAGCGCCAGGTGCATCTCGCCAACCCGGCGGCCGAGCGTGGCGAGGAAGGGGGCCAGCGTCTCCAGCGGCTGCGCCGCCTCCGCCACCGCCGTGGCATCGCCGGCCACGCCGTCATGCACCAGCGCATCGTCCAGCAGGCGGTTGAGCTGGGCCAGCGTCCAGGTCCAGGCATCGCCCTGGTTGCGGACGAAGGCCTGCGCCACCGCGATCAGGCGTTCCTGCCCGTCCGGCTCCACCTGCACGACATCGCCGAGGAAGGCGGGCGTGCCCTCGAAGCCGCCGGGGCCCGTCAGGTAGCGGCCCATCTCGGCTTCCGGATGCGTACCCACGAAGGTGCGGCGGACGATCTTCAGCACCACGTCGCCGACGATGACCGTGCTGTTCGACTGTTCGCCACCGAAGCGCGAGATCGCGGCTTCCGAATCCAGCTCCAGCTCACCCAGCCTCGGCGTCGGGCGGAAGCGGATCTCGCCGCTGCCGGCCTTCAGCGTGGCGCCGGATGCCAGGTTGGACAGCATGGCGCGGGTGAAGGCATCGCGGGAGATCGCATCCGTCACCAGCCCGACGCGGCGGCCACGGCGCGCGCGCGCCAGGGCGAGTTGCACCGACAGCGCGGAGGGCCGGTCCTGGTCCTCGAACACCACGGCCAGCGGCAGCATGTAGCGGTCCGTGCTGCCCGGTGCGGTCTCCACCTGCAGCAGCACCATCTCGCCGTCCGGCGTCGGCATCTGCACGGCTTCCAGCACGCGCGCCTCGGCCAGCTTCGTACCCTTGCCGTGGTACCAGCGGCGCAGCGGCAGGTAGGCCGGCAGCACCTGCTGTTCGAACACCTTGCGGTCGGCATCGCCGAAGGCGGTGCGCAGCCCGTCGCGCAATACGAAGGTGACGAGTTCCGGCATCGGCTGCGGCGTCGGCGTGTGCCAGTTCGGCAGCGCGTGTTCCTCCGCCAGCACGAACCAGAAGAAGCCGTAGGGCGGCAGCGTCAGCAGGTAGGTGAGGTCGCCGATCGGCGGGAACGGCGTGCGGCCGAGCATTTCGACCGGCACGCGGCCATGCCACTGCGCCAGGTCCAGTTCGACGGCCTGCGGGGATCGGGAGAGGTTGGCGACGCAAAGGATGGATTCCCCGTCATGCTCGCGCATGTAGGCCAGGATCTTGCGATTGCCGGGGTACAGGAAGCGGTATTCGCCGCGGCCGAAGGTTGCGGCGTGGGTCTGCCGCACCGTGATCATCCGGCGCGTCCAGTTCAGCAGGCTGTGCGCATCGGCGCGCTGCGCCTCCACGTTCACCGCCTGGAAGCCGTAGATCGGGTCCATCACCGGCGGCAGCACCAGGCGGGCGAAATCGCTGCGGGAGAAGCCGCCGTTGCGGTCGGGAGACCACTGCATCGGCGTGCGCACGCCGTCCCGGTCGCCGAGGAAGATGTTGTCGCCCATGCCGATCTCGTCGCCGTAGTAGATCACCGGCGTACCGGGCATCGACAGCAGCAGGCCGTTCATCAGCTCGATGCGCCGGCGGTCATGTTCCAGCAGCGGCGCCAGGCGCCTGCGGATGCCGAGGTTGATGCGGGCGCGGCGGTCCGTCGCGTAGGTGTTCCACAGGTAGTCTCGTTCCGATTCCGTCACCATCTCGAGCGTCAGCTCGTCATGGTTGCGCAGGAAGATCGCCCATTGGCAGGTCTGTGGGATCGCCGGCGTCTGGCGCAGGATGTCGGTGACCGGGTAACGGTCCTCCTGCGCGATCGCCATGTACATGCGCGGCATCAGCGGGAAGTGGAACGCCATGTGGCATTCGTCGCCGTCGCCGAAGTAGTCCTTCACATCCTCCGGCCACTGATTGGCTTCCGCCAGCAGCATGCGGTCGGGGTAGTGCGCGTCCATCTCGGCGCGCACCTTCTTGATGATGTCGTGCGTCTCCGGCAGGTTCTCGTTGTTCGTGCCCTCGCGCTCGATCAGGTAGGGCACGGCGTCCAGCCGAAGCCCGTCCACGCCCATCTTCAGCCACAGGTGCATGACGTCGAGAATGGCGCGCAGCACGCGCGGGTTGTCGAAGTTCAGGTCCGGCTGGTGGCTGTAGAAGCGATGCCAGTAATACGCCTTCGCCACGTCGTCCCAGGCCCAGTTGGATTTCTCCGCATCGACGAAGATGATGCGCGTATCGCCGAAGCCCTTGTCGTCGTCGCGCCAGACGTAGAAGTCACGCTGCCAGGATCCCTTCGGCGCACGGCGCGCGCGCTGGAACCATTCATGCTGGTCGGAGGTGTGGTTCACCACCAGTTCGGTGATGACCCGCAGCCCGCGGCCATGGGCTTCCGCCACGAAGCGCTTGAAATCGCGCATCGTGCCGTAGTCCGGGTGGACGCCGCGGTAGTCCGCGATATCGTAGCCGTCGTCGCGCCGTGGCGAGGGGTAGAAGGGCAGCAGCCAGATCACGTTGACGCCGAGACCCGCGATGTAGTCCAGCCGCCGGATCAGGCCCTCGAAGTCGCCGATGCCATCATCGTTCGAATCGAAAAAGGACTTCACATGCACTTGGTAGATGATGGCGTCCTTGAACCACAAAGGGTCCTTGTTGCCGGGCGTGTTGGCTTCGGCATTGGCGGCGGTGGTCATGCGGGGCTCCCCGGGGGGGTGATGCGGAACAAGGCGAAGGGACGGACGCCGGGATCGAGCCGGATATGCTGGACCTTGCCACGCCAGGTGAAGACGCGGCCATCCATCAGGTCCTCAACCTGGACTTCCGCATCGTCGGGCAGGCCGAATTCCCACAGCGGAACCTCGAAGCTGGCTTCCTGCGCATGGTGCGGGTCCATGCTGACGGTGGCGAGGACCAGGTTGCCGCGGTCCGGCGTCATCTTGCGGTAGGCAAGCACGTTGTCGTTCCAGCAGTTCAGGAACTGCAGGCCGAGATGCGTCTGCAAGGCGGGATTCTCGCGCCGGATGCGGTTCAGCGCGCTGACATCGGCGATGATGTTGCCGGGGCGATGCCAGTCCCAGGCGCGGATCTCGTACTTCTCCGAGTCCAGGTAGTCCTCCTTGCCCGGCATCGGCGTTGCCTCGCACAGCTCGAAGCCGTTGTAGACGCCCCAGAGGCCGGACAGCGTTGCCGCCAGCGCGGCGCGGATCTGGTGGCCGGCGCGGCCGGAGGTCTGGAGGAATACCGGGTTGATGTCCGGCGTGTTGACGAAGAAATGCGGCCGGTAGAAGTCGGCGGCCTCGGTCTGCGTCAGCTCGGTCAGGTATTCCGTCATCTCCGCCTTGGTGTTGCGCCAGGTGAAGTAGGTGTAGCTCTGCGTGAAGCCGAGCTTCGCCAGGCGCTGCATCATCTTCGGCCGGGTGAAGGCTTCCGACAGGAACAGCGCGTCGGGGAATTGCGCCTGCACCTCGGCGATCATCCACTCCCAGAACGGCAGCGGCTTGGTGTGCGGGTTGTCCACCCGGAAGGTGCGCACGCCCTCCTCCGCCCAGTGCAGGATCACGTCGCGCAGCGCCAGCCACAGCGACGGCACGGCATCCGGCGCGTAGAACTCGACGTTGACGATGTCCTCGTACTTCTTCGGCGGATTCTCGGCATAACGGAGACTGCCGTCGGGCCGCCAGGCGAACCAGCCGGGATGGTCCTTCAGCCAGGGATGGTCCGGGCTGCACTGGATCGCGAAGTCCAGTGCCAGTTCCAGGCCCTGGTCGCGGGCGGCCTTGATCAGCCGCTGGAAAGCGTCGCGCCCGCCAAGCTCCGGATGCAGCGCATCATGTCCGCCTTCCGGCGCACCGATGGCGTAGGGGCTGCCCGGGTCGTTCGGGCCCGGTGTCAGCGTGTTGTTGCGCCCCTTGCGGTTCGACTTGCCGATGGGATGGATCGGCGTGAAGTACAGCACGTCGAAGCCCATGGCGCGGACGCGCGGCAGATGCGTGATGACATCGTCGAAGGTGCCATGCCGCGTCACGTCGTTGGCGGCGGAGCGCGGGAACATCTCGTACCAGCTCGCGAAGGCCGCGGCGCGACGGTCCGCCATCACCGGATAGGGCTTCGTCCGCACCGCCTGCGTACGTTCGGCGCAGCGCGCCATCAGCGCGATGGCATCCTGTGACAGCAACTCATGCAGCCGGTCGCCATCACCACCGGCTTCCAGCCGCTTGAGCAGGCCTGTGAAGGTTGCGGCATCGGCGCCCTTGGCCCGCGTCGCGGCCTGCTGCACCAGCGCGATGCCCTCGCGCAGCTCCAGCGAGACCGGGATGCCGGCGGCGTGCTTCTTCTCCACCTCGTCGCGCCAGCTCGCGAACAGGTCGCGCCAGGCCTCGATGACGAAGCGATGGGTGCCGAGCGCGGTCAGCGGCAGGCGCCCCGTCCAGCGGTCGTTCACGCCGCGCAGCATCGGCGCCTCGTGCCAGGTGGCATCACCCGGCACCTGCCAGGCGACCACCGCGGCCAGCTTGTCGTGGCCATCGGCGAAGATGTCGGCCTCGACCTCGACGGATTCACCAGCCAGGCGCTTCACGGCGAAGCGGCCGTCATCCACCGCCGGCGCCACGCGCTCGATCGCCACGCGCGGCATGGCGCGGGCGGCCTGTTGCGTCAGGGCGGGCAGGGTCAGCTTCGGTGTGGGTGCGGCGCGGCCGGCATAGATGCGCAGCTCGCCGGCCAGCAGCGTCACCGGCCGGCCGGGCACCAGTATCTCGTCCGACCGCGAGGGGAAGACCTGGCGCAGCGCCGGGAAGCGGCCGTCGAAGGCGGACAGGATGTGGTCGGGCAGAAGCGTCGCACCGGCATCGGCACGGGTGGTGGCGACCACCACGGCGGCCTCCTCGGCCTGGCGCATGTCGCCGCCGCTGGCGCGGGCGAAGGCCACCACGGGGGCACCGGGGCCGGACAGCGGCAGCATCTGGCCGGGCTGGGACAGCGGCGCGCAGCCGCGCAGCAGGGCCAGCGCCTCCGCCACGTCGCCGGCCATCTCCGCCTGGTCGGGGTCCTCCCGCCAATCCCAGTCGGAGGGGCGGTCGGCGGTGAAGTCCATGGCGCGGCGGGCGCCACGCTCGGCCCCCATGGGCAGCATCAGCCCGGCGCCGCTGGCCGCCGCGATGGCGAGCGCCCGGCGCAGCGCGCGGCGAGCGGCACCGGCATCCGCGCCATGCAGCCGCAGCCGCGGCCCGGCCGGGTCCTCCACCAGCCCGATGGAGGGCAGGGTCGTGCGGCGGACCTCATACTCGCGGGCCAGCCAGCTGGCGCGCCAATCCCACCAGGGGGTGCTGGCGACGCTGCGGTCGAACCCGGCCTCGCCCAGCGCCGTGACCTGTTCCGGCCCAAGGCCCGGGGTCCAGGCGATGGCGGTGAAGCCCGGATGCGTGGCGCGGAGGTCGCTCAGCAGGCGCTGCCACAACTCGGGCGGCACGCGCTGCGGCGCCAGCGCGCGGATGCCGGTGACGCCGGCCTGGGCCCAGTCGCGCAGCATGCCGCCGAACAGCGCCAGCGCCTGGTCATGCGCCGCCTGGCTGTCGAACTGCGCGAAGGTGGCATCCGGCCGGGTCAGCGGCCGGCGCGGATCGGGCGGCAGGCCATCCGCCGTGCCGCCGGGGCGGAACAGATCCGGATGCGCCGGCACCAGCGGCGAATCCGCCGCCAGGTGGTCCGTCACCAGATCCACGAACAGCGTCATGCCATGCGCGGCGGCGGCCTGGGACAGCTCCGCCAGGTAGTCCGAGACCGGGCCTTCACCCAGCAGCGGATGCAGCCGGTCCACCTCGCCGATGTCGAACAGGTTGCCGCTGCGGCCGGGCCGGCTCGGCGGGGCGATCAGCAGCGTGTCGAAGCCGAGGCCGGCAATGCGCTTCAGATGCGCGTCGCGCACCCCGCCGCCGCCCAGCAGCAGGGGCGAGGCGTAGTAGATGGCCCTTGCCTTGGGGGCTGGGGCAGCCTCGGCCGGAGGTGGCGTCATAGCCGCGGGCTGTGCGGCAGCGGGGGCCGCAGCACGCTTCGGCGCGCGGGAGGGACGGGCGGCAGCCTGTGCCGGGCGCTGCGCCGCCAATCAACCCACTCCCGCATCAATGTTAACGCAATGGCTGAAACGGCCCGACCGGGCCTCCAAGGACAGCATGTCCATAGGATTTCTCCTTCATTTTTGGTACGATGAGGCTCAGGATGAGGTGTATCGCGTGAGCAGATCGCGAAATACGACCGGCGCCATTTCAATTCCGGGCGCCGCTCATCTTCAATGGTTGGCATGAACCTACGAGAATTGAGAAATTCTGTCAAAAGACATTATATTTCAGGAACTACAAACACTTCTGCTATCAAGGGTCGGTTCCCTTCGTCGGGGCAGTGCCGCGTTTTTGGCAGCGACGCCGCCGCCTCCTGGCAGCGCGAACGACGGCCGGCGGGATTCGTTCCGTCGCCTTGTGCAATTGTCACGGTGCGGAGGTCATCTGGACGCAAGCCCGCCACTGCGCTTCAAGCGGCGGGGCATCAGGACGGAAGACACTCCCATGGACGCATCGGTGAAGGACGCCCTGATGGGCGTCACCACGGCCACCCTCACCACCGTGCTGCTGAAGAAGGGCGTGCGCTTCTGCTACGTCGCCGCGGCCCGGCCGATCGTGCCTGGCCCGACGCGCCGCATCGTCGGCCCCGCCTTCACCCTGCGCTTCACCCCCACGCGCGAAGATCTGGCGACGGTGGAAAGCTGGTCCTCCCCCACCTCCACCCGCGCCGCAATCGAGGCGATGCCGGAAGGCTGCGTCGCCATCGCCGATGCCATGGGCAGCACCCAGGCCGGCATCTTCGGCGACATCCTGTGCGCCCGCATGGCGAAGCGCGGTGTCGCCGGGCTGGTGACGGATGGCATGGTGCGGGACGGCGCCGGCGTCATCGGCACCGGGCTGCCGGTGTTCTGCCAGGGCTACGTGGCGCCGGCCTCCGTCGCCGCGCTGAACTTCGTCGGCTGGCAGGAGACCATCGGCTGCGGCGGCGTCACCGTGGTCCCAGGGGATATCGTGGTGGCGGACCAGGACGGCGCCGTCATCATCCCGGCGGCGCTGCTGGAGGCTGTGACGGAAGCCGCCGTGGAGCAGGAGCGGCTGGAGGCCTGGATCATGGGCGAGGTCGAGAAGGGCCTCGCCCTGCCGGGGCTGTACCCGCCGAACGCGGAGACCAAGGCGCGCTACGAGCAGAGCCGGTAGCGCGCCCGCCGGCCGTTACAGCGCCGGCATCGGCTCCCCGGTCTCGGCGCGCATCGCCATGCGGGCGATGGTGCCCCAGGCGCGGTCGTATTGCGGCGGGCTGCGCACCGCATCCACCCGGCCGAGCGCCACGGCGGCGCGCATCGGCCAGTAGGGGTCGCGCAGCGTGGCCCGCGCCAGCAGCACCAGGTCGGCACGGCCCTCGGTGATGATGGCCTGGGCCTGCTCCGGCTCGGTGATCAGGCCCACGGCCGCGACCAGCACGCCGGCGCCGCGCTTCACCGCCTCCGCCCCCGGCACCTGGTAGCCCGGGCCGAGCACGATCTTCTGGGCCGGGTCGATGCCGCCGGAGGAGACGTCGATCATGTCGATGCCGACCGCCTGCATGCGCCGCGAGAGCTCGACCGACTCCTCGGTGGTCCAGCCACCTTCCAGCCAATCGGTGTGGGAGATGCGGAGCAACAGGGGAAGATCCTCGCCCACTGCCTCCCGCACCGCCTTCGCGACGGCCAGCGGCAGCCGCGTGCGGCCCTCGAAATCGCCACCCCAGCGGTCGTTGCGGGTGTTGGAGATGGGCGAGAGGAACTGGTGCAGGAGGTAGCCATGCGCGCCATGCAGCTCGATCAGTTTCCAACCCGCCGTCACCGCCCGCCGGGCGGTGGCCGCGAAGGCGGCGGGGATGGCGAGGATTTCCTCCTCCGTCATCGGCCGCGGCGCGGCGAAGTGGCCCATCGGCAGGTTGGAGGCGGAGACGATGTCCCACCCCGGCTCGGCCGGCGCGTCGATCCAGGCCGGCGCCCGGCTGGCCTTGCGCCCGGCATGGGCGATCTGGATCGCCGGCACCGCACCGGCGCGTTCAATGGCGCTCGCCAGCCGCGCATGGCCGGCAATCTGCCCATCCTCCCACAGCCCGAGGTCGCCCGGCGTGATGCGACCCTCGGCGGTCACCGCGGTCGCCTCCGCCATCACCATCCCGGCGCCGCCGATGGCACGCTGTAGCAGGTGCGCCAGGTGCCAGTCGGTCGGGCGGCCGTCGTCGTCGCAGCAATACTGGCACATCGGCGAGATGCCGATGCGGTTCGCCAAGGTCACGCCACGGAGGGTCAGGGGGGAGAACAGATCGGTCATCGGGTCGAGAAATCCTGTGCGGTGGCGATAAGTGAGGTGTCAAAAGGCGGCAGTCGCCCAAGCCGGCTTTCCATCACCAGCAGGACCGGGGTCTGCCCCGGCGGCGCCTGGACCAGCAGGCCGGCGGCATCGGCGGGGTAGCGTGTCATCGTGACGGCATCGGAGACGTTGCCGCCCACCACCTCCACCACGCCGGGCGCGATGCCAGTCACGATGTCGCAGTGCATCGGGCGCGGGCGGCCGGTCTCGGCCAGCCGGTCGCGCCACTGTGCGAGCTTCGCCCTGCTGCGGTCGAAGCAGACCAGGTCGCCGGGCCGCGGCGCATGTTCGGCGGGATCGCGCGGCAGGAAAGGTGCGAGGGCGGGGAAGCGCAGCGCATCGGCGATCAGCGCGTCAAGGTACAAGGAATGTGTGGCGTTCGGCGGAAACTCCCGCGCATCGACGCCGGCGCTGCGGAACACCCAGGAGATGAAGGCGGCCGACCAGGCCGGTTCGGACCACAGTTCGGTGGCTGCGGTGCCGGCCAGGGCGGAAAGGTATAGTGGGCGGTTGTCGCGGATGGCGCCCTCGTCATCCTCCACCGCGCGCCAGTAGGCCAGGACGCGCGGAAAATTGGCCGGCGCGGATTCGGCGGGCGGTGCCTCGGCCGCCGGCGTCCAGGCGTGCCGAACCGGGCTGCCCCAGTCGCGCCACTCGGCCAGGGCCAGACGCACGACGCGCTGCGCGGCAGCCGGTGGGTAGGGAAGCGGCGGCTGTGGCGGCGGTGCGGGCGCGGCGCAGCCGGCCAGCAGGGCCAGCAGGATTGCCCAGGCCCCCGCCCTCAAGCTGCGTGCCTCAAGCCGCCACCGGAACCAGCCGCAGGATGGTCGCATCCGGCGCCATCAGCCCCAGCACCAGCGCGGCCTGCCCGGCCGGATTCGCCGAGCCGCCAAGGGGCGAGGACGCCACCTCGAGCGCCGCTCCGGCGGGCCGCACCAGGGGGCGCAGCAGCGCCAGCGCCTGCCGGTGCAGCGCCTGGGCATGCGCCAGCGCATCGGCCGGCACAGTGCCGGGCCGGACCTCATCGGCCAGCAATACCGCCCCCAGCGCGCGTGCCATCAGCCCGATGGCCAGCGCGTAATCCTGCTGTGGCATCGCGCCGCCGCCGACCAGGGCCAGGGCCTCCACCGTGCTGCTGCGCACGCCCTCGGCCAGCGTCACCGTGCCGGGCTGCACCGCGGCCAGCGCGCGCGCGATCGGCCCGGCCAGCACCGCCGGTTCGAAATACGGCACGGCGCGGGCCAGGGCGAGCAGCATCACCGCGTGATCGGCCAGCGGTGCCGGCGGCTCGCCCCGCCCCTGGAAGCGGCCATCCGGGACCTGCAGCGCCAGGACCTGCTGCAGGAGTGGCCCGAAAGGCTCCACGCTGCTGCCGGCCCGCAACCGCGCTTCCGTCGCCAGCATCGCGTGGCCGAGATCCACCGGCTTCGCCTGCCCGGCCATCAGGGCCGCGAATTCCCGGTCGAACCAGGCTTCCAGCGCCGCGACACGCGCGGGGGTGGGCGGCGAGCGGTAGGCGCCATGCGCCGTCATCAGCAACTGGGTCGCCACCGCGTTCAGCGCCGCCCCGCTCGGCGGCATCGCCTCCAGGTCCAGCCCCAGTACCGAATCGCCGGCCCTGGCGGCGAGCGCCATGGCGGACGCCACGGCATCCGGTGCGCCGCCGGTGGTCAGCAGGCGATCCTCCCGCACCTCCACGGAGGCGCCACCTGCCAGCGCGTGCGGGCCATGCCGCAGGATCACCCAGTGCAATGCGCCGGCACGCTGCGCGACCGCCTTCACCGACATCACCCCGTCGGCGGCGGCCGGACGGACGTGCAGCACCGGAGCCTGCGCCGGCCAACCCGTGCGCCCCAGCGCGACATGGGGCACAGGCTTCCCATCCGACCAGACGCTCAATCCGGGCAGCTTCGGCACGCCGATGTCGCGCCAGGCCATGGCGCCCGCCGGACCTGTGCCAACCATCGCTTCCGCTATGGCGGTGCCCCCGCCGCCCAACTGGTCCACCGCGGTGGTCAGCCGCAGGTGGCGGATGCGACGACGCGGTGCCGCGGTGAAGGTCACGGAAAGCCGGAGCAGCGGCGAGCCAGCCAGGATCTCGTACTGGTAGCGCAGCGTGCCGGCTTCCACCTGGCGCGGCCGGAGCCACCCGGCCGTGCCCATGATGCGGCTTTCATGCATCAGCACGATGCCGTCGGTCGTCCGGCGCAGCGTGAAATGCGTGATGGTGTTCTCGGCATCGACGCCGTTCCGATGCCGGTCGAGGCGGAATTCCACCAGGTTGCCAGTGTGCATCACCTCGGCTGGCGGCTGCGACCCATCCCGCGGTTCCTGGCGCACCACCCCGGCCGACAGGTCGCCGGTGAAGCGGTGGAAGGGGGTCAGGATCTCGAAATCGCCGAGGTTCTCACGCAGCACTTCGATCCCGCCGGCCGCAGCGCGCCGGCAGGGCAGCGGTGCATCGGCCATGGCCATCACGAAATCCAGGATGCCATCGGCAAAGGCCGGGTCCGCGTCGCGGATCTCGGGCTGCGCCAGCAATTCGGCAGCCAGGGCGTTGGCGGGTGCTGCGCAGAAGCTGCCGCCCGTCATGCTGGCGCCTTCGGCCAGGGCGATCAGGCGGCGTTCACCCACCACCAGGTCCCGCAGCAGCGCGTTGCGGAGATGTGCAACGAGGCGGTCACGGTCCAGCGCGTGCAGCAGGTTTCGCATGGCGTGCAGTCAGGCTCCCGAGATCGCGAGCAGGATACCGCCATGCGGGGGCGTACGGAAAGGGCGGCCGACATATTGGCCGCCCCGGACGCGGGCGCTCAGCGCCCGGTCAGGATACGCTCCACAAGCTGCTTGGCCGTCGGCACGAACCCGTTGGAGTAGAAGGGGTCGCTGCCGAAGCGGTAGGCGTTGTGGCCGGCGAACATCAGGTTGCGCTCCAGCGCCCCGTCATGGGCGATGTCCTGCAGGGTCTTCTGGATGCAGAAGCTGCGCGGGTCCGCCTTCTTGCCGGTCGAGTAGTCCGGTTCCACCTGCGCCCAGTTCGAGAAGCGGCAATGGCTCAGGCAGCCCATGCAGTCGACCTGGTCCTTGACGATCTCGGCCAGCTTCTCCGGGGTCACGAAGATCAGCGTGTTGTCAGGCGTGCGCATCGCCTCGACGAAGCCATCCGCTTCCCACTGCCGGACCCGCGCCAGGTCGTGCGGCGTCAGGTAGACGAGGCGCTTGCGCGGACCGACGCCGAAGGGCGCAACATGGTCGCCCACCGGCTCCGACGTATAGGCCACCTGGCGCTCGTTGCGCTCCTCCAGCTCGCGCAGGAACTCGTTGCGGACCGCGCTGGAATAGAAGCCGGTCGGGGAGAAGGGCTGCAGCGAGACATCGCCCGGCTTCAGGCTCAGCAGGCGCTGCTTCCAGGCTTCCGAGATCGGGCTTTCCTGGGTCAGCAGCGGGCGGGTGCCGAACTGGAAGGCGATCGGACCGAGGTCGGGATTGTCGATCCAGTCCTCCCACTCCTCCAGCCACCAGACGCCGCCGGCCATGATGATCGGCACGTCGCCCAGGCCGAATTCGCGCATCTGCTGGCGCAGCTTGAGAACGCGGGGGAAGGGGTCTTCCGGCTTCTTCGGGTCTTCGGAATTGGACAGGCCGTTGTGGCCGCCGGCCAGCCAGGGATCCTCGTAGACCACGCCGCCGAGCCATTCCCGCGTCTTCGAATAGGCGCGCTTCCACAGCGCGTTGAAGGCGCGGGCGGAGGAGATGATGGGGTAGTAGTGCACGCCGTAGTCGCGCGCGATGTCGGCCAGGCGGTAGGGCATGCCGGCGCCGCAGGTCACGCCATGGACCAGGCCCTTGGCGCCTTCCAGGATGCCGCGTGCCACGCGTTCCGCACCGCCCATCTCCCACAGGATGTTGGTGTGGATGCGGCCCACGCCGCCCGATCGCTCATGCGCTTCCTGCGCCTGGGCGATGCCGCCGGCGATGCCGTAGGCCACCAGCTCCTCATGCCGATCCAGCCGGGTGCGGCCGTGATAGACCTGCCGGATGACGTTGCCTTCGGCATCGTAGCTGTCGGCATTGACGGCCGAAAAGGTACCGACGCCACCGCCGGAGGCCCAGCCGCCGCAGGTGGCACCGTTGGAGACCGCAACGCCCTTGCCGCCCTCGATCAGCGGCAGGACATCGACGCCACCCATGCGAATCGGGTTGATCGCCTTCAATTTTTTCGGGCTCCGCGAACTGTACGTTGCGCCGTCACCCCTAGGTGCCCCGCGCATCATTGTAATATGGCGACACAGATGCCGCAGGGGAGGGGGTCCCCTGCGGATTCAGCGCGGATTACTCCGCGGCGCCTTCGCGGCGCGGGCGGAACCCACGCTCGCCGCCATCGCGGCGGGCACGGTCGCCACGCGGACGCTCCGCGCCGCGCTCGCCGCCACCACTCTCGCCCTCCTCGCGCGGCCGGCGGGCGCCGACCTGCTCGGAGATGTCGGCACCGGTCGCCTGGTCGACCACGCGCATGGAAAGCTTCACCTTGCCACGGTCGTCGAAGCCGATGACCTTCACCTTCACCGCATCGCCATCCTTGACCACGTCCGTGGTCTTCTGGACGCGCTCGTTCTGCAGTTCGGAGATGTGGACCAGGCCGTCCTTCGCGCCGAGGAAATTCACGAAGGCACCGAATTCGGCGGTCTTCACCACCTTGCCGTTGTAGATCTTGCCGATCTCCGGCTCGGCGACGATGCCCATGATGCGGTCGATGGCCTTCTGGGCAGCCTCGATGGTGGTGGCAGCGACCTTGATGGTGCCGTCGTCGTCGATGTCGATCTTGGTGCCGGTCTGTTCCGTGATTTCCCGGATCACCTTGCCGCCCGAGCCGATCACGTCCCGGATCTTGTCCTTGTTGATGTTGATCACGGTGATGCGGGGCGCCGTCGCGGCGACGTCGCCGCGGGCGCCCGAAAGGCCCTTGGCCATCTCGCCCAGGATGTGCAGGCGGCCGTCCTTGGCCTGGCCCAGGGCGATCTTCATGATGTCGAAGGTGATGGACGTGATCTTGATGTCCATCTGCAGCGCGGTGATACCGGCCTCGGACCCCGCCACCTTGAAGTCCATGTCGCCCAGGTGGTCTTCGTCACCCAGGATGTCGGACAGCACGGCGAAGCCGCGGTCTTCCTTGATCAGGCCCATGGCGATGCCGGCGCAGGGGCGCTTCAGCGGCGCGCCGGCGTCCATCAGCGCGAGGCTGGTGCCGCAGACGGTGGCCATGGAGGAGGAGCCGTTGGATTCCGTGATCTCGGACACCACCCGCATCGTGTAGGGGAACTTGTCCTTCTCCGGCAGCAGCGGGTGCAGCGCGCGCCACGCCAGCTTGCCGTGGCCGATCTCGCGGCGGCCGGGCGAGCCCATGCGGCCGGTCTCGTTCACCGAGTACGGAGGGAAGTTGTAGTGCAGCATGAAGTTCTCGCGGTACTCGCCCGCGAGGGCATCGATGACCTGCTCGTCCTGGCCGGTGCCGAGGGTCGCGACGCACAGCGCCTGCGTCTCGCCGCGGGTGAACAGGGCGGAACCATGGGCGCGCGGCAGGATGCCGACCTCGGCCACGATCGGGCGCACGGTCTTGGTGTCGCGGCCGTCGATGCGCATGCCGGTGTCAAGGATGGCGTTGCGGACGACGTCGGCCTCGAGGTCCTTGAGCAGGCCCTTGGCGGCGCCGGCATCCAGGCCCTCGGCCTCCAGCGCGGCCACGACCTGCTTCTTCACCGCGGAAACCTGGCCCTGGCGGAGCAGCTTCTGCGTCTCCTTGTAGGCCTCGGCCATCGGCGCGCGGCCGAGCTCGGAGATCCGGGCCTTCAGCGTCTTCACGCTGTCGGCTTCCTCCGGCAGGGCCCAGGGCTCCTTGGCGGCGACCTCGGCGAGCTCGATGATCCCCTGGATCACCGCCTGGAACGACTTGTGGCCGAATTCCACGGCGCCGAGCATGACGTCCTCGGACAGCTCCTGCGCTTCCGATTCCACCATCAGCACGCCCTCGGCGGTGCCAGCGACCATCAGGTCAAGCTGCGACTGCTGCAGCTGCGCGGCGGTCGGGTTCAGCACGTAGCCGCCATCGATGTAGGCGACGCGGGCGCCGGCGACCGGGCCGAAGAACGGAATGCCGGACAGCGTCAGCGCGGCGGAGCAGCCGACGAGGGCGACGACGTCCGGGTTGTTCTCCAGGTCATGCGACAGCACGGTCGCGACCACCTGGACCTCGTTGCGGAATCCATCCGGGAACAGCGGGCGCAGCGGGCGGTCGATGAGGCGGGAAACGAGCGTCTCGTTCTCGTTCGGGCGGCCTTCGCGCTTGAAGAAGCCGCCCGGGATCTTGCCGGCCGCAAAGGCCTTTTCCTGGTAGTTCACGGTCAGCGGGAAGAAATCCTGGCCGGGCTTCACGGACCGGGCGCCGACCACGGTGCACAGCACGATGGTGTCGCCGAGGCGGGCCAGCACGGCGCCATCAGCCTGGCGGGCGATCTTGCCGGTTTCCAGCGTCAGCAGCTGGCCGCCCCAGGAGATGTCCTTGCGGAAATACTTGTCGAACATGGATCGTCCTTCTTGGACCCGCCGGATGCGGGGCCACAGCATGTCGCCGGCCACGCGCGGGGCGCAGGACCGGCCAGAACGCGACGAAGGCGGATGCCCATGAGGCTGACCAGGGGTTCGAGCCCGGAAGATGCGCGGCGACTCGGGCGGCATGGGTCCCACCGCGTTTCTGCCCCGAGGCCAGGGAAGACGCGATGGGGACGGCGCTGAGAGGGCCGCCCATGTGGCCGGAGGCGCCGTCATCGCCCACCCGGGCGCGGCTGGTCCGCGAGGCATCCGCTGCCATCGCAGCGAAGGTCGCCCCCGGAATCGGGACCAACCCGCTCGGCCTATGGCATGAAGTGGCCCGAAAGGCCAGCGGAAACCCTGATCAGCGCCGTGCCTCACCTTCCAGGAAGCGCGGATCGTTGAAGTCGAACAGGCGGTTTTCCAACGCCATCCCGGTCTGCACCTCGTACAGGGTGACCCGAGTCTCGCGGCCCTGCGCGTCCAGCACCGTCCATTGCCGCAATTCCATCGGCTGTTCCGCCAGCGCCAGGGTCAGCAGCCCCTCCGCCCGCGCGCCGGTGCGGTGCATGGAGACCCGCAGGAAGCCACCCGAGCGTTCGGTGGCGGTCACGGTGATGTCGCCCGCCAGGCGGATCTCCGGCCGCAGCAGCATGCCAAGAGGGGTGGAGGAGGCCGGCACCGCCGTCGGCTGGCGCAGCTCCCGGTCATACATCAGCACCTGGCCGCCGGAGGCGACCAGCAACAGGGGTTCGGGCGGGTCGTAGTCGAAGCGCATGCGGCCGGGGCGGCTGATCAGTGCCGTGCCCTGGGCGGAGGCGCCGTTCTGCGCCACCTGCAGGAAGCGCGCGCGCAGCGTGCGCAGTCCGTTCAGATAGGCCTCGACCCGCGCGATCGCTGCACGGTCCAGGTTGCCTTGCGCCGAGGCAAAGCGAGGCGCGAGCAGGCCGGCGGCGGCCGTGAGCAGGAGGCGTCGGTTCATCCTTCGCACATGGCGCATGGCGGGCGGTGCGGAAAGGGCCGTTGCGATTAACCCTCTTTCAATCCTCGGTGCGTCTAATGGTCCTCGCCGGCCAGGATCGCCGCTGCCTGCCCCGAAAAACGGGTCTCCCTCTCAGCGTCGCGGAGACAGAGATGCCCTTCGATTTCCTGCCGCCCGGCCCGCTGCCCGTCGACGCCGCCATCCATGGCGTGCCGCGGCATGCGCTGGAGGCGCATGTGCTGCAAGGCCTGGCCCCGGCGCAGCGAACGGCGCTGGCGGAGATCGAGCTGACCGCGGGCGGCCACATGGTCCACATGGGCGTGGTGTTTGAACAGGTAGCTTGGCGCGCGATTTTCCGGGATGCCGGGCAGAAGGTGGCGCGCGGCAGCTTCCCGGTGTGGAACGGCAGTCCCGCCTGAGCTTTAAGGCGGGCTGAGGTTCCGCCGCGCCATCGTCCGGCCTACCCTTCGCGTTCCGAAGGAGATGTCCGGATGTTCCAGACCGCCGAAACCCCTGCCTCCCGCATCGCCGGCGCCGCCGCGCTGCTTGCCGATGTCCGCCGTGGCCGCCGCGCGCCATTGCCCGGCCTGCCGGAGGCGCTGCGCCCACAGGATATCGCGGAAGCCGAGGCGATGCAGCTGGCGACCTATGCCGCCCTCGGCTGGTCCATCGGCGGCTGGAAGGTCGGCCGCGCCCAGGGCCGGCCGATCGCGGCGCCGCTGCCCGCGACGGCGCTGGCACAAGCCGGCGACGCCACGCTGCACCTGCCGCTCGGCGCCGGGATGGAGCTGGAGGCGGCCTTTCGGCTGACCCGGGCGCTGGACGATACGGCGCTGGCGGCGCTGCGGGTGGAGGATATCCCTGCCATCGCCGACCTCGTGATCCTGTATGAATGGGTGGAAACCCGCTTCGCCGCGGAGCCGCCCGCCAGTGAGCTGGAGAAGCTGGCGGATTGCGTCTCCAACGGCAGTTGCAGCTTCGGCCCGCCCACCGGTGCCTGGGACTGGGCGGATGTCGAAACGCTGGAGATGCGGCTGAGCGTCGATGGCATCGACGTGGCGCATCACGTCGGGCCGCACCGGTCCATGCCGCTGGACGAGCTGGTGCTGGGTTGGCGCGACCGCTGCCGCGCCATCGGCCATGCGCCGCAGGCCGGAGAGGTGGTGACGCTCGGCAGCCAGACCGGCCTGCTGCCGGTGCCGGCGGCGGGTGGGGTGCTGGTGGGGCATTATGCCGGCCGCGGCAGCCTGACCTGCCGCATCGCTCCGCTCGGAAGCTGAGAAAGCGCCGGGAGGCGACGCCAATAGGCTGCGGAAAAGGCTCTCTCCACCCACAGTGGAGAGAGGGTTCGGGTGAGGGGGGCGCGAAATTAGTGAGAGATCGCAGCTACTTGCATGACCTCCTCACCTAACGCTCGGCATATATGCCGAACCCCAAGAGACGTGGGCGAGAGGGCTTTTCGGCGGGTTTCCACAGCCTGCTAAGGGTAGCTGGGCCTCGGCGGCAGTGGTGGGATCGTCGCCTCCAGACGGTCGGCGGTGCCGGCGATCAGAACCGCGGCCATGGGCTGGTCGGAATCCAGCGCGATCAAGGCAAGCTGACGCAGCTCCAGCAGGATCGAATCGAGCGACCGCGCTACGGGCAGCGGCCCCGCGGCTTCCGGATCAGGTTCTTGCTGGTCAGCGTGTGAGGACATTTCCACAATATTGGAGCAGAACGGGCGCCATAGACAAGACTGTAGGTTTTCCGACACCGGGCGGCCTTGCGTACGTCGCTAGGAACATAATATGAACGATGAACCCGCCCCAGGATGCCCTCGCCCATGGAGCTGCTGCAGAAACTCGAAATCCTGGCCGATGCGGCGAAGTACGATGCCTCCTGCGCCTCCTCCGGCACCAGCAAGCGCAACAGTCTGAAGGGCGGCATTGGCAGTACCGAGGGCAGCGGCATCTGCCATGCCTATGCGCCGGATGGCCGCTGCATTTCGCTGCTCAAGCTGCTGCTGACCAATGCCTGCGTCTTCGACTGCGCCTACTGCATCAACCGCGCTTCCTCCAACACGCCACGGGCGCGGTTCACGGTGGAGGAGGTGGTGCAACTCACGCTCGGCTTCTACCGCCGCAACACCATCGAGGGTCTGTTCCTGTCCTCCGGCATCATCCGATCGCCGGACTACACCATGGAACAGGTGGTGCGCGTGGCCCGGACCCTGCGGCTGAACCACGGCTTCCGCGGCTACATTCACCTGAAGACCATCCCGGATGCGGCGCCGGAACTGCTGGCGGAGGCCGGTCTGTATGCCGACCGGCTGTCCATCAACATGGAATTGCCGACCGTCGCCGGGCTGGAATCCCTGGCGCCGGAGAAGGATTTTCGCCGGATCCGCCACGCCATGGCCGGCCTGCGGACGCGGATCGAGGGCTCGCAGGATGAGGTGAAGACCGCGCGCCGCGCCGGGCCAAAGCGCTTCGCCCCGGCGGGGCAGAGCACGCAGATGATCGTCGGCGCCGATGCGGCGGATGATGGCGCGATCCTCGGCACGGCGACGGACCTTTACGCCAGCTACCGGATGCGGCGCGTCTATTATTCAGCCTACAGTCCGATTCCGGACGCGTCCCGGCTGCTGCCGCCGGTCGCGCCGCCGCTGGTGCGGGAACACCGGCTATACCAGGCGGATTGGCTGCTGCGCTTCTATGGCTTCTCCCGCGAGGAGATCATGGCCGGCGGCCAGGGCGGCATGCTGGACCTGGAGCTGGACCCGAAGACCGCCTGGGCGCTGCGGTCCCGCCAGGACTTCCCGGTGGATCTGAACCGCGCCCCGCGGGAGGCGCTGCTGCGCGTGCCGGCGCTCGGCGCGAAGACGGTGGATCGGCTGCTGGCGGCCCGCCGCCACACCACGCTGCGCGTTGCGGATCTGGCGCGGCTGCGGGTGAAATTGTCAAAAATCCTGCCCTTCGTGGTGCTGGCGGACCATGCGCCGCGCGGGCTGGACAGCACCGGCCTGCGCCGCCTGCTGCTGCCCGCCACCGGCTTCGCCACGGCCCTGCCCGGCGGCGCCCGCCCGGCGCAGCTTTCCCTGTTCTGATGATCCACCTGGCGACCCTGCCTGGTCCCGCCGATTTCCCTGGCTGGCGCCAGGCGGCGCGCGGCTTGGTGGCGGCGGGCATCCCACCGGATGCGGTGGAATGGCAGGTGGCGGGCGAGGCCGCGGGGCTGTTCGCGGAGGCACCGGCGCCGGTTTCCACCGCACCCCTTGGCGTGCCGCGCGCCTTCGTGGAACAGGCCGCGATTGCCATCCGGCACAGCGACCGCGAGCGCTTCGCGCTACTGTACGGCCTGCTCTGGCGCCTGGTGCAGGGGGAGCGGCACCTGATGCAGCTGGCCACCGATCCGGCCATCATCCGGCTTTCCACCCTGGTGAAGGCGGTGCGGCGCGACGCGCACAAGATGCACGCCTTCGTCCGGTTCCGGGAGGTGCAGGCCGAGGACGGCCCGCGCCACGTCGCTTGGTTCGAGCCTGACCACCACATCGAGGAAGCCGAGGCGGATTTCTTCGTCCGCCGCTTCGCCAGCCTGCGATGGTCCATCGTCACTCCGCGCCGCAGCGTCGCCTGGGACGGTCAGGCGCTGGCATTCGGCCCCGGTGGCCGCCGCGCCGACGTGCCGCCGGATGATGCGATGGAGCCGCTGTGGCGCGCCTACTACGTCTCCATCTTCAACCCGGCGCGCCTGAAGCCCGGCGCCATGCGGGCCGAGATGCCGCGCAAATACTGGCGCAACCTGCCGGAGGCGGCGGAGATTCCGCGCCTGATGGCGGAGGCTCCGCGCCGGGTGGCGGAGATGGTGGCGCGCGGCGCCTCCGCGCCCAATCCGCGGCCGCAGGATGCCCGGTACCTCGATGCGCATCTTTCGGCGCCCACCGGCGTTCCGGCGGATATGAGCCTGTTTACAGCCCTTGACGCCCATCCCGACCCCGAGCGCGCCCTGGCCGATCTGCGCCAGGAACTGCTCTCCCGCCCCGACCTGCCGGATTTCGCCGCGCGCGCGACACAACCGGTGTTCGGCGAGGGTGCGGTCGGCGCGAAGCTGCTGTTCGTGGGAGAACAGCCGGGGGATGAGGAGGACATCGCCGGCCGCCCCTTCGTCGGCCCAGCCGGGCGTCTGCTGAACCGCGCCCTGGAGCAGGCCGGCGTGGCTCGCGCCGAGACCTACATGACCAACGCCGTGAAGCACTTCAAATACACGCCCACCGGCAAGCGCCGCCTGCACCAGTCGCCGGATGCCGGCGACATCACCTACTACCGGCCCTTCCTGGCGCGGGAGATTTCGGCGGTGGGGCCGCGGATGGTGGTCGCGCTGGGCGCCTCCGCGTTGCTGGCGGTGACGGGCAAGAAGCTGCCGGTGCTGAAGACGCGTGGGCAGGTGGTGACGGGGCTCACCGGGCACCCGGTCTTCGCCACCGTCCACCCCAGCTACCTGCTGCGGCTGCCCGACCCGGCGATGCAGGCCGAGGGCTTTGCCGCCTTCGTCGCGGATCTGCGCGCCGCTGACGCCAAGGCCTGATCTATCGGCAGTATCGACGGCACCGCATCGACCTCGGCGCCCTGTCCGGTCATTCTGCCCCTGCACCGGCAATCGCGCCGGACGAACAGGGACAACCCAATCATGCGCAAGATCATCGCGGCCGCCCTACTGTGCAGCGGCTTCGCCTCCCTGGCCCCGGCCCAGGCGATGGCGCAGGCCGCCTATACCTGGAGCGGCCCGACCCTGCTGTCATCGGGCAACACCATGAATGGCTGCCGGCTGCGGACGCCGATGGCAACGCACAGCGGCAGCCTTGGCCTCAGCAACATTTTCCTGACTGTCCGCAACGACGGTACCGCACCGGTGCGCATCACCGCCAATGTCGAGCTTTCGGGCAATAACAGCCGGAAATCCGGGTCGATCAGCTCGGGCGTGCTGCCGGCGGGCGGGCAAGCCTCGATCCAGGCGTTCACGCCGGGTGGCTCGACGCGGGACAACACGGTGCTGCGCGTCACCTTCACCAGCTGCGCCCCCGCCGGCTGAGTCCGCGGCTCAGTTGAGGCGCTGGCGCAATTCCTCCAGCAGCCCGCGCACCCGCATCGCCTGAACCCCCTCCGGCGCCAGAGTCAGGAAGGTCTCGAGCGCCGCGATGGCGGCGCCGATATGGTCCAGGCGCTGGTGCATCAGCCCGGCCTCGCGCCACAGCGGCGCGGCATCCGGGGCGATGCGCAGCATGTCCTCGGTGCAGGCGACGGCACCCGCCAAGTCGCCGTCCCGCAGGCGCCGCACCTTGATGTTGTTCTGCAGCCGCAGCAGCACGGCGCGGCGGTCCATCGGCGCCAGGCTGGTGGGGCCGAGTTCCGCTTGGTCGCCGGCGAAGCGCTTCAGGGTGGCGCGCAGGTCGCGCGCATCCATGGCGGTGCCGCCGGCGAAGACATCCACCACCACCTTGCCGCGCCCGGCCAGGGCGATCAGGAAGTGGCCGGGGAAGTCCACGCCATGCGCCTCCCACCCCGCCGCCTCCGCCGCGTGCAGCCAGAGGATGCCGAGCGTCACGGGCAGGCCGCGGCGCCGTTCGATCACCCGCAGCAGGTTCGCGTTAGCCATGTCCTCATAGGTGTCGCCATCGCCGCCATAGCCGAAGCGGCCATGGATCACCTCGGCCAGCACGGCGCGGCGGCGGGAGGGATCGCCGGCATCGGCGACAGGGTCGGCGGCCGCGGCTGCCACGGCCTCACGCGCCAGGGCCGTCAGGTGCTCCGCGCCGGCACGCCAATCCAGCGCGGGGGCGTCGATGCGGGCCAGTTGCAGCGCCGCCTGGGCGATGTCGATCTCGGCATCGGGCAGGCTGCCGATGGCGGCCAGTGCCGCCCGGGCCTCGGCCTCGGCGTTGGTCATGGCCCAGCCCGCCCTTCGCGGGACCATCCCTCAGCTCCCGGCTTGCGGAACCATGCGGCCGAGCCGGCGGCCGCCGAAGATGTGGACATGGAAATGCGGCACCTCCTGCCCCGCATCCTCGCCCATGTTGGACAGGATGCGGTAGCCCTGCTCCTCCAGCCCTAACGCGCGGGCGACGCTGCCGACGGCACGCCAGAAGCCGGCGATTTCGGCATCCGAGGCGTTCGCGGCGAAATCCGCCTGGCTGACATAGGCGCCCTTCGGGATCACCAGCACATGCACCGGCGCCTGCGGGTTGATGTCGCGGAAGGCCAGCGCGAAGGCATCGTCATGCAGCGTCTGTGCCGGAATCTCGCCGCGCAGGATGCGGGCGAAGATGTTGCCGGGGTCGTAGGGCGGCAGGCCGGTCACGCGCATCGTGGCTCTCCGGTGGATCACCCTTGTTCTGGCGAGGGTGCGGCCCCTGCGCAAGCGCCGGGATGTGAGGTGCGGCGCGTGGATGCATTCGCCATGGTTGCAGGACAGCCGAGGAGCTTCCGCGATGCGCCGGATCCAGCCGAGCCCGAGCCAGAAGATACGGCGCGCGTTGATGGGCATGGTGTTCTGGATGCTGCCCAACCTGGCCGCCGCCCAGGCGATGCTGCCGCTGGACCGCGGCTACTATGTCGCGGAAGGCACGCCCTGCGGTCGCGCCTCCCACGCCACGCTGCAGTTGCTGCGCCGGGACGGCATCGGCGGTGCGCGGGACTTCTGCCGCTTCCAGCGGATCGAGCCTGCCGGGCCGAACCGCTTTCGCGTGACGCAGGCCTGCGGCGATTTGCAAGGTGGTGGTCCCGCCGAGACGATCACCGTCACCTACGAGACACCGAACCGCACCTCCTACCGCCTGACGAGCACGGATGGCTGGTCCGCCCGCGCCCGGCTCTGCCCCCAGCCGAGCCTGCCGGCGCCCTGGCGCAACAACGATATCCGCGACCTGGTGCGGTAGCGGTTCAGGGTAGTTTCGTGGTGTTGGCCGCGCGGACCAGTGCCTTCGGACGCGCCGCCTTTTCCGCGATGCCGGAGATGCCCTGGCGGCGGGCCAGTTCGGCCCAGACCTCGGACGGGTCGATGCCGGCATCCACCCAGACGACGATCAGGTGGTACAGCAGGTCCGCACTCTCCAGCACCGTGGCGGCACGGTTGCCCAGCGTCGCCTCGATGACGCATTCGACCGCCTCCTCGCCCAGCTTCTGCGCCACCTTCGGCGTGCCGCGCGCCAGCAGGCGTGCGGAGTGGGAGGTGGCGATGTCGCCGGCGGCGCGACGCGCCTCGACCGTTCGCCAAAGGGTGTCGAGAATATCCGCGCCAGCCCCCTCCACGGCGTAGGGTGCCAGCGCGCCGTTGCCGGCGTCCAGCGCGCGCGGCCGGGCCAGCCGCTCCGGCACCGGGATCGAGGCCGGGATCGGCAGGGCGGCGGCCACCTTGGCGGATTTGCGCTGCGCCTTGCCGGGCTTGGCCTTCACGGCCTTCACGGCCTTCACGGCCTTCGCCGGCTTCGCCTTCGCAGGCTTGGCCGCCGGGCGCTTGGCGACGGGCGCCTTTCCGGTACGGGTCTTCGCGGTCTTGGCCATTCAGGTGGACTCCGCCAGGGGACGCACCGGAAGGCCAGCGGCTTCCAGCGCCGCCTTCGCCTCGCCGATCCGCATCTGGCCGTAGTGGAACACGCTCGCGGCGAGCAGCCCGGTGGCGCCGGCCTGCGCGCCTTCGACGAAGTGTCGCGCCTCCCCCACCCCGCCCGAGGCGACGATAGGCAGGCGGACCGCCGCCCGCACCGCGCGCAGCAGGTCCAGGTCGAAGCCGGCGCGGGTGCCGTCGCGGTCCATGGAGGTCAACAGGATCTCTCCGGCGCCGCGCGCCTCGGCCTGCCGGCACCACGCCACGGCATCAATTCCGGTGCCGCGGCGGCCGCCATGGGTGAAGACCTCCCACCCGCCCTTGCCGTCGCCGCGCGCGTCGACGGCGACGACGATGGCCTGGCTTCCGAAGGCCTCCGCGCCGCGCGTCACCAGCGCCGGGTCGGCGACGGCGGAGGAGTTGATGGAGATCTTGTCGGCGCCGGCCAGCAGCAGGCGGCGCATGTCGTCCACATGGCGCACGCCGCCGCCCACGGTCAGCGGGATGAAGACCTGGGACGCGGTGCGGGAGACGACATCGAGGATGGTGTCGCGGCCCTCATGGCTCGCGCCGATGTCGAGGAAGGTGACCTCGTCCGCGCCCTCGCGGTCGTAGATGCGTGCCTGTTCGACGGGGTCGCCCGCATCGCGCAATTCGAGGAAGTTGACGCCCTTGACCACCCGTCCGTCCTTGACGTCCAGGCACGGGATCACGCGCAAGGCGAGCACGGGCAGGAACTCCGCAGGTTCGGCGCGGCCGGGGGGCTTGATCCCCGGCCGCGGCCGGTATCAGCGACGCAGGCCGAGGCGGCCGATCAGCGTCTCGTAGCGCTTCTGGTCCTTGCGCTTCACGTAGTCCAGCAGGCCGCGGCGCTGGCCGACCAGCACCAGCAGGCCGCGCCGGCTGTGGAAATCCTTCGGGTGCGCCTTCAGGTGTTCCGTCAGCATGGTGACACGGGCGGAGATCAGGGCGACCTGAACCTCCGGGCTGCCCGTGTCGCCCGGCTTCGTGGCGTATTCCTTGATCAGCGCCGCGCGGGCGGCGGTATCGGTCGCCGCAATGATCTTGGCAGCGGGCTTCGGCTCGGTGGCCGGGGTGGTCGTCGTCGACATCAGGGATCCTCCAGGTCGGGGTTAAGCCACGTTGCGCGACTGTTGCCCGGAATCGAGCTGGATCAGCCGCTCGGGCTGCATCCAACCACTCTCCAGCCGGCACAGGCCGAGCAGACGCTCCCCCGCCATCGCGCGCAGCAGGCCCCCTTCGGGATCGGCATTGCGAGGAATCCGTCCCATCAGTTCCACCAGGCTGATCGCCTGGCCCTGATCGAGACGCATGGCCTCCTCAGCGGTGACGGCCAGTGCCGGGATGTCGGCCAGCGCGGTCGTCACCGGAAGCAGGAGGTCCGGGGAAGGGGGAGGCGTATCGCCGGTTCCGACGAGCCTGTCCAGGGGAATTGCATGCTCCTCCCGAAAGGGGCCGACCCGCAGGCGACGCAGCGCCGTGATGTGGCCGACGGAGCCGACCGCACGGGCGATATCGCGGCCCAGGCTGCGCATGTAGACGCCCTTGCCGGATTCCACGTGGAAGATGGCGGTATCGGCATCCGGGCGGGAAATCAGGTCGAAGCGGTCGATCCGCGCGGGACGCGGCGCAATCTCCACCACCTGGCCGTCGCGCGCCAGGTCGTAGGCGCGCTCGCCATTGATCTTGATCGCGGAATAGGCCGGCGGCACCTGCATGATGTCGCCGCGGAAGGCCGGCAGCGCCGCCTCGATCTCGGCGTCGGTCGGGCGGATGTCGCTGGTGGCGATGACGGCGCCATCGGCATCGTCGGTGTCGCGCGCCTCGCCGAACCTCAGCGTGAAGTGGTAGGTCTTGGTGCCGTCCATGACGTAGGGCACGGTCTTGGTCGCGGCGCCGAAGGCGACCGGCAGCAGCCCTGTGGCCAGCGGGTCCAGCGTGCCGCCGTGGCCTGCCTTCTGCGCATCGAAGGCGCGCTTCACCTTGTTGACGACGTCGGTGGAGCCGATGCCGGAGGGCTTGTCCACGATCAACCAGCCATCAAGGGCGACCCCCTTGGGCTTCTTGCTACGGTGGCGGTGGCGGTTCGGCTGGTTCACGGTTCTTCGGAGTCCTGAGGCGGTTCCGCGGGCTTGCCGAGGTCCTGCTGGACCACCGGAAGCTGCATGACCTTGCTGATGTGCATGGCGTAGTCGAGCGCGGTGTCCGGCTGGAAATGCAGCTCCGGCGCCACCCGCAGGCGCACGGCCTTCGCGACCTGCGTGCGCAGGAAGGGCTGGATGCGCTTCAGCCCGGCGAACTGGGCGGAAGTCAGGTCCTTGCCCAGGCCGCTGACGAAGGCCGTCATGTGCTTGAGGTCAGGGGAGGCGCGAACCTCCGTCACCGTCACCTTGAGGTCGAACAGGTCCGGGTCGCGGAACTCCTCCCGCGTGAAGACGGCGGAAAGCGCGTGCCGGATTTCCTCCGCCACGCGCAGCTGCCGCTGGCTGGGCCCCTGTGCGCCGCCCTTCTTCGCGGCGGGCCGTGTGGCGCGATCGAGGGCAGAATTGGTGTCGCGCCGCGGCGCATCCGCGGCATCGCGGGTCTTGCGAGCCATGTGCGAAAATCCTTCAACGGGAAAGGGCGCGGCGCTGGTGCGCCGCGCCCTTCATCCTGCGGCCAATGAAGCGTCAGAGCGTGCCGGCGACCGTCTCGGTCTCGTAGCACTCGATCTGGTCGCCGACGCGGATGTCGTTGTAGTTCACGAAGGACATGCCGCACTCGTAGCCGTTGGTCACTTCCTTCACGTCGTCCTTGAAGCGACGCAGTGTCGCAAGCTCGCCCTGGTGGATGACGGTGCCATCCCGCAGCAGGCGCACGCCACAGCCGCGCTTCACGACGCCCTCGGTCACGCGGCAGCCCGCCACGTTGCCGATCCGCTTGACCTCGAAGACCTGCAGGATCTGGGCGTAGCCCAGGAACTTCTCCCGCTGCACCGGCGCCAGCTTGCCGCGCACCAGTTCCTCGATGTCGTCCGCCACCTCGTAGATGATGGAGTAGTAGCGGATCTCGACGCCGTCGCGCGTCGCCAGGTCGCGCGCCTGGGTGGTGGCGCGGACGTTGAAGGCGACGATGACGGCGTTGGACGCCTTGGCCAGCTGAATGTCGCTCTCGGTGATCTGGCCGACCGCGCTGTGCAGCATGCGCACGCGGACTTCCTCGTTGCCGAGCTTTGCCAGAGTGACGGCGATCGCCTCGGCGCTGCCCTGCACATCCGCCTTGACGACGACAGCCACTTCCTTCTGCGCACCGGCCTGGATGCGGGCCAGCATGTCGGCCAGGCTGCCGCGCCCGGCGGAGACCGCCGCCACCTGCTTCTCCCGCAGCTTGCGCTGGCGGAATTCGCTGATCTCGCGCGCCTTGGTCTCGTCCTCGACGGCGATGAAGTTTTCGCCGGCCGTCGGCACGCCCGACAGGCCCAGGATCTCCACCGGCAGGGACGGCAGCGCCGTCTTCAGCTGGCGGCCCTTGTCGTCGAGCATGGCGCGAACCTTGCCCCACTCGGCGCCGGCCACGACGATGTCGCCGGTCTTCAGCGTGCCCTTCTGCACCAGCACGGTGGCCACCGGGCCGCGACCGCGATCCAGCCGGCTTTCGATGACGGTGCCTTCGGCGGCGCGGTTCGGATTGGCCCGCAGGTCGAGGATCTCGGCCTGCAGCGCGATGGCTTCCAGCAGGCGGTCGAGGTTCAGCTTCTTGGTCGCCGAGACCTCGATTTCCTGCGTCTCGCCGCCCAGGCTTTCGACCACGATCTCGTGCTGCAGCAACTCCTGCTTCACGCGCTCCGGCCGCACGCCTTCCTTGTCGATCTTGTTGATCGCAACGATGATCGGCACGTTGGCGGCGCGGGCGTGGTTGATGGCCTCGACCGTCTGCGGCATCACGCCATCATCGGCCGCCACCACCAGCACCACCATGTCCGTCACGCTGGCGCCACGGGCGCGCATGGCGGTGAAGGCGGCGTGGCCCGGCGTATCGATGAACGTCACCTTCTGGCCACCCGGCACGGTCACCTGATAGGCGCCGATGTGCTGGGTGATGCCACCGGCTTCCCGCGCTGCCACGTCGGCCTGGCGCAGGGCGTCCAGCAGGCTGGTCTTGCCGTGGTCGACGTGACCCATGATGGTGACGACCGGTGCGCGCGGCTGCATGTCGGCGTCGACATCCACCTCGCCCTCCAGCCCGATCTCCACGTCGCTTTCGGCGACGCGGCGGACCCGGTGGCCGAATTCCTGCACCACCAGCTCCGCCGTGTCGGCGTCGATGGACTGGGTCAGGGTCGCCATCACGCCCATGCGGAACAGCGCCTTCACCACCTCGCCGCCACGGGCGGCCATGCGGTTGGCGAGTTCCTGCACGGTGATGGCTTCCGGCACCACCACGTCGCGCACCACCTTCTCGGCGCCCGAGCGCAGGCGCTGCAGCTCCTGCTGCCGGCGCTCGCGTTCGCGGGCACGGCGCACGGAGGCGATGGAGCGCGTGCGCTCATCCTCGCCCTCGATCGCGGCCGAGACGTCGATGCGGCCGTCGCGACGACGGTCGCCGCCGGGTACCAGGGACTTCTTCGCCGGCGGCAGCGCCGGCTTCTTCGCGGCACCCGCCGGCCCGGGCATGCCGGGGCGGCGGACGACACCGCGCGGTGCCTCATCCTCGTCGGTCAGCGGCGTGCGGGCCTTGAGGGTCAGCTTGGCGGCGGGCGTATCGCTGGCCGGGGCGGCCGGCTTCGCACCCGGCACGGCGCCGGGCTGCGCGGCCGGGGCCGGGGCGGCCGCGGCGGGACGCCGTGCGCCGAGCGCCGTCGGCACCGGGCCGGGACGGCCGGTGCGCAGCGGCTGCGCCATCGGACGGGCCAGGGACGGCATGCCGGGACGACCGGATGGCGAGCGGGCCGGGGCAGGCTCCGCGGCGCGCGGCGCGGGGCCACGGGACACGGGCTGTGCCGGCGGCTGCGGCGCGGCGGCCGGCGTCGGGCCGGATTCAGCCGGGGCAGGCGCGGCGGCGACAGGCGGGGCCTGCGGCTCCGCCGGCTCGTCCTCCGGCTCCTGCTCGACCACCGGCGGCTTCGGCGCGCGGCGTGCTTCCTCGGCGGCGCGACGCGCCTCCTCGGCAGCGAGGCGCTCCTCGTCCTCGGCGCGGCGACGCTCCTCCTCGGCGCGACGCTGCGCTTCCTCGGCGGCGGAGCGCACCTGGAGGGCCTGGCGCTCACGCTCCTCGCGCTGGCGCTGCGCCTCGGCGCGGCGCTGCTCCTCAAGCACGCGCTGGCGCGTGGCGAGTTCCGATTGCGTCAGCGGGCGGCCCGCGGCCGCCGGCGGCTTGCCTGCCGGCGCGGCACTGCCGGATTTCGGCGGCCCGCCCACGGCAGGACGCGGTCCTGCCGCGCCTGGCGTTGGCGGCGAGACCCCGGGCCTCGCCTGCGCCGGTGCGGCGGCCGGGGCGGCGCGCTTCTTCAGCACCTCCACCTGCACCACCTTGCTGCGCCCATGGCTGAAGGACTGGCGCACGCTGCCAGCATCCACCGTCTTGCCCAGCTCCAGGCGCCCACCCGGCCGGAGTGAGAGCCGGCCCTTGGCCGCATCCTGGTCGTTCTGGTCGCTCATCCGCCGATCCGAACCTGATCTTTCGTCCGTCATATCCAGCCGCACCGAAGCGCGACACCCTGTGCAGTCCGCGCGAACGCGGGTGAAGTCTTAACCGCACCCCTGGAACACGGAGCGCGACGATCGAATCCCCGGCGCTGGGCCGGGTAAAAAACCCCGGCCTCCGGCCGAGGGGGCAGTCCGCCTAGGGTGGCGCTTTTGGCGCGACACCCCTGCTGTCGGCCGCGGCGGCGACGCCCGCGAGCCGTGCGGCTTCCGCCGCGATCGCCTGCGCCAGCTTACCTGGCGCCACTGCAACATGCACCGCCCGGTCACGTCCGAACAGCACCCCAAGCTCCGTGCCGGTCAGCGGCGTCACCGCCGGGACCTGCCGGAGCCCCACCAACCGCGCCCGTTCCGCCGCGCTGCCGTCCGAAGCCTGGACCAGCAGCGCCGCGCGCCCCGCCTGCAGCCATTCGAGGGCTGCCTGCCACCCGCTCACCGCCTGCCCGGCGCGCCGGGCGAGCCCGATGAGATCACGAACCCGCCCCTGCAGGCCGGTCTCGATCCGCGCGCGAAGATCGGGGGGCACGTGCACCGGACCACGCGCGGCCTTCGCAAAGGCCCCGCGGGTCGCGGCACGTTCTAACACATCGGCCCGCGCGCTCA
This sequence comes from Falsiroseomonas sp. HC035, assembly GCF_050563525.1. Classification (NCBI taxonomy): domain Bacteria; kingdom Pseudomonadati; phylum Pseudomonadota; class Alphaproteobacteria; order Acetobacterales; family Roseomonadaceae; genus Falsiroseomonas; species Falsiroseomonas sp. HC035. The sequence goes on along the minus strand of NZ_JBNXUN010000002.1, from coordinate 295,228 downwards.
ACCACATTCCCCGGCCGGGCAGCCTTGCGTTCAGGTCGGGGACCAACTCGCGGTCCGGCGACAGCACGAAGCGCAGCATCGCCTCCTTCGGCAGCCGTTCGCGCGTCACCAGGCACCGCCGCAGCGGGCCGGTCTCGGGCTCGTCCGCGTCCGGCAGATCGGGCGTCAGATCATCGGGCTGGGTGTCATGAGCGGGCTGCGTCGTCTTGTTCCCCATCGGTGGGCTCGCCGGCGGTTTCATCCGCGGGCTCCCCTTCGGCCGGCACGTCCCCGCCTTCGGCGGCTACGTCCACGCCCTCGGCACCTTCGTCTTCGCTCTCGGGGGCGTCCTCGCCCTCGGCATATTCATAGCCGCCATGCGCCGCGGCGTGGGCGCCGGCCACGTCCTCGTCGCCGAACCAGCCGGCGGATTGGCGTGCGGCCAGGATCACGGCGTTGGCGGTATCCTCGTCCACCGCATCGGTGCCGAGGATTTCCACCAGCTCGTCACCGGCCAGATCCGCCAGGTCCTCCAGCGTCTTCACGCCCTTCTCGCCGAGCGCCACCAGCATGGCTGCGGAGAAGCCGCCGACCTCGGCGACCGCGTCCTCGACGCCGAGCTCGCGGCGCTTGTCGTCCATCTCGCCCTCGCGCTTGTCGAGGAAGGCCTGGGCGCGGCGCTTGAGTTCGGTGGCGACGTTCTCATCGAAGCCCTCGATCTCGGCGAGTTCCTCGTCGTCGACGTTGATGATGTCCTCGATCGAGCCGAAGCCCTCGGTCACCAGCAGGCCGGCGATGACGTCGTCGACATCCAGGCCCTCGACGAACAGCCCGCTGCGCTTGCGGAAGTCCTCCTGCCGGCGTTCCGATTCCTCGGCCTCGGTCAGGATGTCTACATCGTAGCGCGTGAGCTGTGATGCAAGGCGCACATTCTGGCCGCGGCGGCCGATGGCCAGCGAAAGCTGGTCGTCCGGCACCACCACCTCGACCCGCCGCGCATCGTCGTCCAGCACCACCTTGGTGACCTCGGCCGGGGCCAGGGCATTGACAATGAAGGTCGCCTGGTCACCGGACCAGGGGATGATGTCGATCTTCTCGCCCTGCAGCTCCTGCACCACCGCCTGCACGCGCGATCCGCGCATGCCGACGCAGGCGCCGACCGGATCGATGCTGCTGTCGCGGGAGATCACCGCCATCTTGGCGCGGGAGCCGGGGTCGCGAGCCACCGCCTTGATCTCGATGATCCCGTCGTAGATTTCCGGCACTTCCTGCGCGAACAGCTTTGCCAGGAAGCCGGGATGGGTGCGGCTGAGGAAGATCTGCGGGCCCCGCGGCTCCTCGCGCACGTCATAGATGTAGGCGCGCACGCGGTCGCCATTCCGAAACGCCTCCCGCGGGATGGTCTCGTCGCGGCGCAGCAGGGCTTCCGCCTTGCCGAGCTCGACCATCAGGTTCCCGTATTCGGTGCGCTTGACGACGCCGTTGATGATCTCGCCGACGCGGTCCTTGTATTCCAGGTACTGCTTGTTGCGCTCGACCTCGCGCACCCGCTGCACGATCACCTGCTTGGCGGTCTGGGCGGCGATGCGGCCGAAATCGATCGGCGGCAGCGGGTCGATGATGAACTCGCCGGTCTTGATGCCCGGCTTGATCTTCTGGGCGATGCGCAGCGAAAGCTGCGTCGCCTCGTTCTCCACCGGCTCGGCGTCCACCACCTCGGTCCAGCGGGAGAGCTTCACTTCACCCGACTTGCGGTCGATGACGGCGCGGATGTCCTTCTCGTGGCCGTACTTGGCGCGGCCGGCCTTCTGGATGGCCTGCTCCATCGCCTCCAGCACCTCGTCGCGCTCGATCATCTTCTCGCGGGCGACGGCATCCGCCACCAGCAGCAGTTCCGGGCGCGCGATCGCGACATCCATCGCCATGGCGTCAGTTCCTCTTGGAATCGTCGGTTTCGTCGGAGATGTCTTCGGCCGGCAGGTCATCCGTCGGCACGTCTTCGGCAGGCCGCAGCGCATCCCGGCGTGCATTCGCGGCCGCGGCCAACGCTGCGCTGGCCTCGATCAGCTCGTCTGTCAGCACCAGCTTGGCGCGGCGGATGTTGCCGCGCGGCACCACCAGCTCGGTGCCATCCTCCAGCCGCAACCGCGCCTCCGCCGCATCGGCGCCCAACGCGATACCACGGAAACGCTTGCGGCCATCCTGCGGCACCGCGAGTTCCACCTGCGCCAGCTGCCCGGCGTAGCGGTTCCAGTCCTTGGCGCGGGTCAGCGGCCGGTCGATGCCGGCGGAGGAGACCTCCAGCTGCCATTCGCCGCGGATCGGGTCCTCGACATCCAGCACGGCGCCGACGGCGTGGCTGATCGCCTCGCAATCCTCGACGGTGAAGGTCGCCTCATCCGCGCGGTCGGCCATGATCTGGACCACCGGGCGTTCCTTGCCACTGACCTGCACGCGGACCAGCTCATAGCCAAGCTGGCCGAGCGTGGGCAGGATGCTCGTGGCGATCCGGGCCTCGAGGCCCTCATGTTGTGGCTGGTCGTCGTCCATGCGTGCATTCCAGGCCGAAACGCCCGGGGCCAGGATCGGCCAACAAAAAAGGCGGCCCGGTTAGGGGCCACCTCCCGGACACATCGGAAAGCGAACTCGTGCAACAGATATAGCGAAGCGTCGTGGCGGCTGCAAGCGGAGTCAGGCCCGCACGAACACCCACCAGATCGGATGCCGCCCCTCCCGCATGGCCTTGGCCTCGTACCGCGTGCCGGGCGTGCCTTCGGGGCGGGTCGTGTGGCGCTCGGTGAGGGTGAACAGCTTAGTGCCGGCGAAGACCTCCGCCACCCAGGCCTGGTAGGTCGGGTCATCGCTGGCGATGCGCCACTCGCCGCCGGGGCGCAGCACGCGGGCGACCAGCGGCAGCAGTTCCGGATGCACGAAGCGGCGCTTCGAATGGCGCGATTTCGGCCAGGGGTCAGGGAACATCAGCATCAGCCGGTCCAGCGATGCCTCCGGCAGCAGGCCGAGCAGGTGGCGCGCATCCTGTGGCCACAGGCGCAGGTTTGCCGGCAGCGGCGCCGTCGCCTCCCCGCCTTCGGGCACCAGCCGGGTCAGCAGGGAACACAGCCCGTTCTCGAACACCTCGGACGCGATGTAGGCGACCCGAGGATGGGCGCGCACCTGTTCCAGGGCGTGTTCGCCGCCGCCGAAACCCACTTCCAGCCATAGCGGCGCATCCGGCACGCCGAAGGCCGCACGAGGATCGGCGGCCTGATCGGGCGAGAGGCGCAGGCGCGGCAGGGTTTCGTCCAGCAGGCGCTGCTGCCGCGGCCGCAGCTTGTGGCCGCGCTGGCGGCCATAGAGCCGGTCGGGGACACCTTCGGCCAGGGGTGGGCGGTCCGCTGTCATGCAGGCCTCGAAAAGAAAAGGGGCGGCGAGCCTGCGCCCGCCGCCCAACAGGTCAAAGTGGGTTTGCGTGGACTACCGGTTGAAGGCCCGGCGGATCTCGTCGGCCAGGTCGGTCTTCTCCCAGGTGAAGGTGCCCTTCTCCGCATCCGGCGTGCGGCCGAAATGGCCGTAGGCGCTGGTCACGGCATAGATCGGGCGGTTCAGGTGCAGATGCTCCCGGATCCCGCGCGGGGACAGGTTCATCAGCCCATCCATCACCTTCGCCAGCTTGGTCTCGTCGACGTCCTGGCCGGTGCCGTGCAGGTCGAAATACACCGACAGCGGCTTGGAGACGCCGATCGCGTAGCTCACCTGGATCGTGCACTTGTCCGCGATGCCGGAGGCGACGACGTTCTTCGCGACGTAGCGGGCCGCGTAGGCCGCGGAACGGTCGACCTTTGTCGGATCCTTGCCGCTGAACGCGCCGCCGCCATGCGGGGCCGCGCCGCCGTAGGTGTCGACGATGATCTTGCGCCCGGTCAGACCGCAGTCACCATCCGGCCCGCCGATGACGAAGGTGCCGGTCGGGTTCACGTACAGCTCGTTGTCCGGGCACATCCAGCCCTTCGGCAGACTGGTCTCGATGATCGGGCGGATCATCCGCTTGATCTCGGCCTGGTCGAGGCGTTCCTCGTGCTGCGTCGAGACGACGATGCTGGTGGCGCCCACCGGCTTGCCGTCCACGTATTTCAGCGTCACCTGGGACTTGGCGTCCGGCAGCAGGCCGGACACGGCCAGGTCGCCGGCGCGGCGCATCTCGCTGATGCGGCGCAGGATCAGGTGGGCGTAATACAGCGGCGCCGGCATCAACTCCGGCGTCTCGCGGCAGGCATAGCCGAACATGATGCCCTGGTCGCCGGCGCCTTCATCCTTGTTGCCGGCCGCGTCGACGCCCTGCGCGATATGTGCGGACTGCGCGTGCAGGTGGCATTCGACGCTGGCATTCTGCCAGTGGAAGCCATCCTGCTCATAGCCGATGTCGCGGATCGCCATGCGCGTCAGGTGCATCAGCAGTTCCGGCGTCACATTCCCGGGGCCGCGGGTCTCGCCCGCCAGCACCACGCGGTTGGTGGTCACCAGCGTCTCGCAGGCCACGCGGGAATAGGGATCGGCCGAGAGGTAGGCGTCGAGCACGGTATCCGAAATGCGGTCCGCCACCTTGTCCGGATGGCCTTCGGAGACGCTTTCGGACGTGAAAAGGTATTCGCCTGTGTCGCGCATGGCGTGATTCGGCCTCTTGTCGCGGGAAGACCGGTTCGCCCCGGCCTGGCTGGATGGCCCGGGGGATCCGGGATGGGTGCGTATTGCAGTGCACTGTAGCGGGGTCAAGCCGAAGCGGGCCCGCGCCTCAGCCCGCTGGCCAGGGGTCCACCAGCAGGACCTGCGCAAGGTCCGGCAGCGATCGTTGCAGGGCCAGTTCCACGGGCCGCCGGTCCTTTGGATCGGCATAGGCGCCGAGGCGATGCCAGTCCGCCAGGCTGCGCCGGTGGCCAGGGTGGCGCACCGCGCCGGTGTTGATCGGGGTGAGCCAGGCCGCATCGCCGTGCTGGGCCAGCAGCCGCCGCGCATCGATCCGCAGCGCGACCTGCGGGCGCTTCGGGTCCGCATCCGCCAGGCGCTGCGCCCGCGCGCGATCCAGCCAAAAGAAGACATGGCCGTTGATGTGCCGGCGCCAGGCGGCGGGCGAGGTGCCGCTGCCGGCCAGGGCCGGGCCGAGCTTGCTGTCCCACATCTGCTGGCGGCGCAATTCCACCTGGCCGTGCCGGGGGTGGGCCAGGGTCACTAAGCGGCTGCGGTTCTGCTCCAGCAGCCGGGTCGCCTCGGGCTCCGGCACCTCGAACAGCGCGACCAGATCCGCGGCAGTCAACAGCCCGTGGCGGTGCAGCATCGGCAGGGCTGCGACCGCGGCCACGTGCCAGACGACGCCGCCGGTCGCCGCGCAGAACGCCGCGGCATCCCAGCGCATCAGCGCATGCCCAGTACGTCCATCATGGAATACAGCGCCGGTGGCCGGTCGCGCAGCCACATCGCCGCCCGCACCGCGCCCACGGCATAGGACCTGCGGTCGAAGCTGCGATGGGTGAGGGAGATCTGCTCGGTGGCCGAGGCGAACAGCAGCGTATGGTCGCCGACCACCTGGCCGCCGCGCAGCGCGGCGAAGCCGATGGTGCCGGTGCCGCGTGCTCCGGTGTGGCCATCCCGCCCGCTCTCGCGGCCGGCGTCCTCCAGTGTGGTGCCACGTCCGGCAGCGACGGCGCGGCCGATGGCGATGGCGGTGCCGGAGGGGGCATCAACCTTCTGGCGGTGATGCATCTCGACGATCTCGGCGTCGTAGCTCTCGCCCGGCAGCGCGGCGGCGAGGCGCTCGGCCAGGGCCAGCACCAGGTTCACCCCGGGCGCGAAATTCGCGGCGTGCACCACGGGCACCTGCGTCGCCGCCTCCGCCACCGCGCGTTCCTGCGCTGGTGATAGGCCGGAGGAGCCGAGGACCAGGGGCGTGCCGGTGCGGGCGGCGAGGGTGGCGTGCGGCACCGCCTCCTCCGCATGGGTGAAGTCGATGACGACATCGCTGGCAAAGAACAGCGCGGCCGCATCGGGCATCAGGGTGATGTCGGCGGAAACGGCGCGATCCGAGCCGGGGCGCACGGTGCCGCCGGACAGGGTGGCGCCGGCCGCGACGATCTCCTCCGCCAGCAGCCGCCCCATTCGGCCGGCAGCGCCCGTTATGCCGATGCGGATCATGAAGTGGGGCCCCCGCGGTTTCGTGCCGCAGGCTGCGCGAAGCGGGCGCCCGCGGTCAAGGCGATGGGGGGTCAAGCCAAGGGGGAGAAGGGAGGGGGGCCGGCGGGGGCACGGGTTGGGACCAGGGGAACCGTGCCACCGCCTGCCGGGGCCGCCGCAGGGGGGATGCGGCGGTCGGGAGCTTCAACGTTAGCCCGCCGCGGCGGGTTCCATCCACATCGGAAAAAACTTGACCGTTGCAGCCAGGACGCGCCCTAGCGGCCAAGCCCGTCCCAGAATTCCTTGACCTTGGCGAAGAAGCCCTCGGTTTCCGGGCTGCTGCGGCCGGTCTTCTCGCAATCCGCTTCGAACTCCGTCAGCAATTCCTGCTGCCGCTTCGAGAGGTTCTGCGGCGTCTCCACCGCCACCTGCACATACATGTCACCACGTGCGGCCGAGCGCAGCACGGAGAAGCCCTTGCCGCGCAGGCGGAACTGGTCGCCGGTCTGGGTGCCGGCCGGGATGGTGACGCGGGCGCGGCCACCATCGATGACCGGCACTTCCACACCACCACCCAGCGCCGCCTGCGTCATCCGCAGCGGGACGCGGACGAAGATATTGGCGCCGTCGCGCTGGAACAGCGCGTGCTGCTTCACCGCCACGTCGACATACAGGTCGCCGGCCGGCGCGCCGCGCAGCCCGGCCTCGCCCTCGCCGGACAGGCGGATGCGGGTGCCGTCCTCGACGCCGGCCGGGATGGTCACGGACAGGGTGCGGTCGCGCTGGGTACGGCCCTGGCCGGCGCAGACCTTGCAGGGATTCTTGATGATGCGGCCGCTGCCCGAGCAGGTCGGGCAGGTCCGCTCGATCAGGAAGAAGCCCTGCTGCGCCCGCACCTTGCCGGCGCCGTTGCAGGTGGTGCAGGTGGCCGCTGCCTGTGCCGCCGGGCCTTCGCTGCCGCTGCCCTTGCAGGCTTCGCAGACGACGGAGGACGGCACGCGGATGGTCTTCTTCACGCCGGCGAAGGCTTCCTCCAGCGTGACATCGACCTGCTGGCGCAGATCGTTGCCACGCCCCGCGGCGGGCCTGCCACCGCGGCCGCGGGCGCCGAGGCCGCCGAACATCTCCTCGAAGATGTCCTCGAAGGCGCCGCCGAAGGGGTTGCCGCCGCCGAAGCCGGCCCCGCCGCCACCGCTGCCGCCGCCACCCTGCTCGAAGGCGGCGTGGCCGAAGCGGTCATAGGCGGCGCGCTTCTCGGCGTCCTTCAGCACGTCGTAGGCCTCGTTCGCCTCCTTGAACTTGGCTTCCGACCCCGTGTCGCCCTTGTTGCGGTCGGGGTGGTGCTGCATGGCGAGCTTGCGGTAGGCCTTCTTCAGGTCCTCCTCGCTCGCGTCCCGGGCGACGCCCAGGATTTCGTAGTAGTCGCGTTTGGCCATGGTCCCGGGGGTCCTCGCGGGGCGGCGTGGTCGACAAGGCAGCGCCCGGCCCCATCTCCGGAGGAGATGGACGCCGGGCGCGCCGGTTCAGGTGATCCGGAAGAAGCCGTGGTTTATGACGGCTTCTTCTTGTTCGGATCAACCTCCTCGAACTCGGCGTCCACCACCTTGTCGTTCGGGTTGCCGCCCGGTGCACCAGTGCCGTCGGCCGGGGCAGCCTCGGCCTGGGCGGCCTGCGCCTTGTACAGCGACTCGCCCATCTTCATCGCGGCCTGGGACAGGGTCTCGTTCGCCTTGGCGATGGCGTCGAGGTCCTGGCCTTCCATGGCAGTTCGTGCCGCGGCGATGGCGGATTCAACCTCGGCCTTCTCGGCGGCCGGGATCTTGTCGCCGTTCTCCCGGATGGTCTTCTCGGTCGAATGCACCAGCGCATCGAGGCCGTTGCGCGCCTCCACCGCGGCGCGGCGTGCCTTGTCCGCCTCGGCATTCGCCTCGGCGTCGCGCACCATCCGCTCGATGTCGGCATCGGACAGGCCGGACTTGGCCTGGATGCGCACCTGCTGTTCCTTGCCCGTCGCCTTGTCCTTGGCGGAGACCGACACGATGCCGTTGGCGTCGATGTCGAAGGTCACCTCCACCTGCGGTACGCCACGCGGCGCCGGCGGCAGGCCGGTCAGGTCGAACTGGCCGAGCAGCTTGTTGTCGGCCGCCATCTCGCGCTCGCCCTGGAACACCTTGATGGTGACCGCGGACTGGTTGTCGTCGGCCGTCGAGAAGACCTGCGACTTTTTCGTCGGGATGGTGGTGTTGCGGTCGATCAGCCGGGTGAACACGCCGCCCAGCGTCTCGATGCCCAGGGACAGCGGGGTCACGTCGAGCAGCAGCACGTCCTTGACGTCGCCCTTCAGCACGCCGCCCTGGATGGCGGCGCCGATGGCGACGACCTCGTCCGGGTTGACGTTGCGTGCGGGCTCCTTGCCGAAGAACTGCTTCACCAGCTCGATGACCTTGGGCATGCGGGTCATGCCGCCGACCAGGATCACCTCGTCGATCTCGCCGGCCGTGACCTGCGCATCCTTCAGCGCCTGCTTGCAGGGCTCGAGCGTCTTGGTGATCAGGTCGTCGACCAGCGCTTCCAGCTTGGCGCGGCTGAGCTGCATCACCAGGTGCTTGGGCCCGGAGGCGTCGGCGCTGATGAAGGGCAGGTTCACCTCGGTCTGCTTGCTCGACGACAGCTCGATCTTGGCCTTCTCCGCGGCTTCCTTCAGCCGCTGCAGGGCGAGCTTGTCGCCGCGCAGGTCGATGCCCTGCTCCTTCTTGAACTCATCGGCCAGGTAGTCGATGACGCGGGCATCGAAGTCCTCGCCGCCCAGGAAGGTGTCGCCGTTGGTGGATTTCACCTCGAAGACGCCGTCGCCGATTTCCAGGATCGAGACGTCGAAGGTGCCGCCGCCCAGGTCGTACACCGCGATGGTGCCGCCCTTCTTCTGGTCCATGCCGTAGGCCAGCGCGGCTGCCGTCGGCTCGTTAATGATGCGCAGCACCTCGAGGCCCGCGATCGAGCCGGCTTCCTTGGTCGCCTGGCGCTGGGCATCGTTGAAGTAGGCGGGGACGGTGATGACGGCCTGCGTCACCTTCTCACCCAGGTACGCCTCGGCCGTCTCCTTCATCTTGGTCAGGATGTTGGCGCTGATCTGCTGCGGCGCGTAGGGCTTGCCGTCGGCCTCGACCCAGGCATCGCCGTTGGCGGCGCGGACGATCTGGTAGGGCACCAGGCCCTTGTCCTTGTTCACCATCGGGTCGTCGAAGCGACGGCCGATGAGGCGCTTCACGGCGTACAGCGTGTTGGTCGGGTTGGTGACGGCCTGCCGCTTGGCGGACTGGCCGACAAGGCGCTCGCCATTCTTGGCGAAGGCGACCATGGAGGGGGTGGTGCGGGCACCTTCCGCGTTCTCCAGGACCTTGACGTCCTTGCCTTCCATGATGGCGACGCAGGAATTGGTGGTGCCGAGGTCGATGCCGATGACCTTGCTCATCCGAGTCTATCTCCTGTGCGGCGGACGGGGGCGGCCCATGGGTGAAGAACCCTTCGGCACCGCGCCCGCCCCCAGATCCTTGACGGATGGTGGTGGGGTAGGGGGGTGGTTCACGGAAGCGACGGACGGGTTTCGCACCCGCCGCCGCGCGTCCGTCATGTATTCAGGCAGGGGGCGGCGGACAAGACCCCGGACGCCAAGCAATCTGCTGTTCGCGGCGCGCCGCGATGCCTAAGGTGCGACTGCGACATGATCCAGAACCTCCCCCCCCACCCGCAGCGCGATGTGCTGACGGGCGAACTCCATGCCCGGCCCCCGCTTCCCCTGCACACCCCGGTGGCGATCAGCCGCCTGGCGCTGGCTGGGGAGTCAGGGGCGGATCGCGGCGCCGCGGTGGCGCACCTGGCGGTGCTGTGCCGGCGCTACGGCGTCACGCCACCGGCGCCGGGCGCGGATTTCGTGCTGGCGGATTTCGGCGCCTTCCGGCTGCGCTATGAACGGCACACCGAATTCGACGGTTGGACCTTCCTGCGGCCCGGCCTGTCCGACCACCCGGACGACCCCTTCGCCTTCACCGCCATCGCCGCGGTGCCGACGGACTGGCTGGCGGGCCTGCCCGGCCACACGCTGGTCGCTGCCCACATCGCGGTGCACCGGACGGACGGAGAGGATGAGGCGCCGCCGCCCGGCTGCTTCGCGCCGGATGGCCTGGCCGGTGCCTCCCTCGCCGGTGGCGCCGCCACCGCCTGGACCGATTTCCGGCTGGGGCCGGATGGCTTCACCCGGGTGCTGCTGCAGGACCACGGCCTGACCCCGGCGCTCACCGGCCGCCTGGCGCAGGCGCTGTGGGAGATCGAGACCTACCGGCTGTTCGCACTGCTCGCCCTGCCTCAGGCCCGCGCGGCCTCCGGCGACCTCGCCCGGTCCTCCGACCGGCTGGCTTCCCTGTCCGCCCGCCTGACGGCGCTGGAGGAACTGGAGGCGGAGCGCGAGGCGCTGGAGGAGCTATCCGACCTCGCCACCGGCATCGAGCAACTGGCGAACGCGACCGCGGATCGATTCTCAGCCGCCCACGCCTACCACGCCCTGGTCGGCCGCCGGCTGCAGGTGCTGCGGGAGGAACGGCTGCATGGGCTGCCGACGCTGACGGAATACCTGGAACGCCGGCTGGACCCGGCGCTGGCCACGGTGCAGGCCACGGGCGCGCGGATCTCCGCCCTGTCCGTCCGCTGCGGCCGCGCCGTGGACCTTCTGCGCGCCCGGGTCGCCGTGGCGCAGGAAGCCCAGACGCAGAAGCTGCTGGCCGCCATGGCCGAGACCGGCCGCGCCCAGCTTCGCCTGCAGGAGACGGTGGAGGGGCTCTCCGTCGCCGGCATCAGCTACTACGTGCTGTCGCTGGCCGGCTATGCGCTGAAGCCGGTGCCTTTCGGCGCCACCGGGTTGCAGCTCGACATCATCCTGGCGGTAATGGTGCCGGTGGTGGCGGCGCTGGTCTGGGTGCGGATGCGCCGACGGCGGCGGAGGGGATAGGCTCTCAGTCCTTCCCCGCCACCACCACCATGGCCGGCTTCAGCAGGCGGCCATGCAGCGTCCAGGCAGGGGTCCAGGCCTGGATGACGGTGCCGGGCTCGGTGCCTTCCGGCGCCGGCTGCTCGGCCATCGCCTGGTGCAGCTCCGGGTCGAACGGCTGGCCCTGGGCCTCTACCCTGGCGACTCCATGGCGTTCCAGCATGGCGACGAAGGCGCGCTCCACGCTCTCGAACCCGCCGCGCAGCTTGCCGAGCAACTCGGGCTCGTCCTCCGCCGGCGGCGGCAGGCTGTCCAGGCCGCGGCGCAGGTTCTCCGCCGTCTCCACCACGTCGCGGGCAAATTTCTGCACGGCGTAGAGGCGGGCATCCTCGGCCTCCCGCTTCGTGCGGCTGCGCAGGTTCTGCATGTCGGCCTCGGCGCGCAGCCACTTGTCACGCATCTGGCCGAGCTCCGCCTCCAGCATCTCGATGCGCTCCGCGTCGGTGGGCGGCGGCGCCTCGGGCTGGGCGCTGTTCGATTGGCTGCCGTTCGGCTGGCTGTCCTGCGCCTCCGCGGGGGTCGGCGTGTCCTGGGTATCGCTCATGATCGAGATTTCTGACTCGCAGAGGGGGGTAAGCGTGACGCTTCACCTAAGCGGCCTGCTGCACCGCGGCAAGGCGTAGCCGGCCGGGCCGCAGATCATCGGGCCGCCGATCACCGGGCGGCGATCACCGGGGGGCGATCACCGGGCGGCGATCACCGGGCGGCGATCACCGGGCCGCCGGTCACGCCGCGCGCAGGCCCTCCAGCGTCGTCCGCAGCGCCTGGCGCAGGGACGCCGCGCCCTGATCCAGCTGTCCCGCCGTCCGTTCCAGCGCGGCAACCTCGCGGCCGGTCGCAGCCATGGCCTCGCCGGCCAGGTCGACGGCGCCGGAGGCGCGACCCGTGCTCTGGGCCACATGGGCGGCGGTGCCGGCGATCTCCCGCGTCGCGGTGCCCTGCTGTTCCACCGCCGCGGCCATGGCGCTGGCGACGTGCTCCAGCTCCGCCACCACCTCCACGATGCCGCGGATGGCGAGCACGGCGTCGCCGGTCGCGGCGCCGATGCTGGCCGCCTGGCGGCCGATTTCCTCGGAGGCCTGGGCGGTTTGCGCGGCCAGCGCCTTCACCTCCCCGGCCACCACGGCAAAGCCCTTGCCGGCCTCTCCGGCGCGGGCGGCCTCGATCGTGGCGTTCAGCGCCAGCAGGTTGGTCTGGCCGGCGATGGCGCCGATCAGCACCACCACCTCATGGATTCGGCCGGCTCCCTGCGACAGGCCGGAGACGATGGCGTCCGTGCTGCGCGCCCGGTCCGCCGCGTTGCGTGCCACAGCGGCGGCGTTGGCGACCTGGCGTGTGACCTCCTGCACAGAGGTCGCCAGTTCTTCAGCCGCCGCGGCAACGGTCTGAACCCCGCCCGCGGCTTCCGTCGTGGCCTGCGACGCCGCCTGCGACGCCTGCGCACCATCCCGCGAGGTGCGGGACAGGGCGGCGGCTGCGGTGCCGAGATGTTCGGCCGCCGCCGTCACCACCTGGGCAACGCCATCAAAATCGCCGGCCACGGCATCCGCCAGGCGGAGGCGGCCGCGGCGGGCGGCAAGCGTGGCCTCGGCTTCCATGGCGTGGCGCCGGGCCTGTTCGGCGGCCTCCCGCGCCTGCGCCACGCCGGTCGCCTCCGCGGCCTGGCGGGCGGCGGTGGCGGCGCGTTCCAGGTGGCTCACGATCAGCAGCAGGACCGCCGCTTCCGCCACCAGGATGGCGGCATGCAGCGCGACGCGGCCCAGCGTGCCGCCGCCGCCGAACAGCGCAAGGGGCGCCAGTTGGGACAGAACCGTGTGGTGCAGCGCCACGGTCAGCGTCGCCAGCAGGATGGCGTGGCGGTCGACCAGCCCGGCCAGCATCGCCAGCACGGCAAAATACGCCATGTGCAGGTCCGTGCGCAGGGCCGGCGGCACCACCCAGACCAGCACCGAGACCTGCACCATCAGCGCCACCGCCAGGACCTGCCGCGCCGCCGGCTGGGACACACCGCGGGATGCGGCGGCGAAGCCGGCCAGGGCGGCGAGGCCGGCGAGCGCCCCGCCGCCCCAAATCTCCGCCTCCGCCGCGCCATTGATCCAGGCCAACGGCGGCATGGCGGCGGCGAACAGGCCGAGCAGTGCCAGCAGCGCCCTGCCGCTGTCGCGGCGTACGAGATCGAGATCCATTGGGCTTGTCCAGTTCAGGTGATCGGCAGAGGGGTGGCAAGGCAGGGCGGCAGGCCGGGCGCGGCCAGCACCAGCCAGGCCGCGGCCGGCAGGGAGTGGCCGGGTTGCCCGGGCAAGGCGAGGGCCGCGGGTGCGACCAGTGCCAGGGTGAAGGGACCGATCTGGCGCACCGCGACCGGGTCCCACCCCGGCTGGGCCAGGATCTGGCGCAGGGCCGCGTCCTGCCCCAGGCCGGGCGAAAACAGCAGCGCCACGGGCTGGCCCGGCCGGGGCACCAGTTGCGCCAGCCCAAGCCCCAGCGTCGCCGCGAGCAGCAGGGCCGGCGCCGCGGCTGTCGCGAGGTGCGCGCCGCGCGCCTTCGCGGCGTGGTTGCAAAATTTCATGCCCCACCCTGCCATGGCGGCGGCAACCAAACCTTTAAGGCGGCGGTCGGCTCCCCCGGTTTCGGCCCGGGCGATTACCCCCTACACAGGCCGCATGCTTCGCAGTGTCTTCACCGTCGGCGGCTGGACCATGGCCAGCCGCATCCTCGGCTTCGCCCGGGACATGCTCATCGCCTCCCGGCTCGGCGCCGGGCCGGTGGCGGATGCCTTCTTCATCGCGCTGAAGTTGCCCAACCTGTTCCGCCGCCTGTTCGGGGAAGGCGCGTTCAATTCCGCCTTCGTGCCCGCCTTCGCCGGCAGCTTCGCGCTGGATGGCCCGGCCAAGGCGCGGGCGCTGGCGAATTCGCTGGCCGGGCTGATGAGCATCTGGCTGTCCGGACTGGTCATCCTCGGCATCGTCTTCATGCCGCAGGTGCTGTTCGTGCTGGCACCCGGCTTCGTGGGGGAGGCGGAGCGGTTTCCGCTGGCGGTCGAGCTGACGCGCATCACCTTTCCCTACCTGCTGTTCATCTGCCTGGCGGCGCTGGTGTCCGGCGTGCTGAACGGCATGGATCGTTTCGCCGCCGCCGCCGCCACGCCGGTGCTGTTCAACCTGGTGATGATGGCGGCGCTGCTGGGGCTGACGCCCTATGTCGCGACGCCCGGCCACGCGCTGGCCTGGGGTGTCGCGGCCTCCGGCGTGGTGCAGCTGCTGCTTCTGCTGGTGGCGGTGCGGATGGCCGGCATGGCGATCAACCCGCTGACCCGGCCGCGCATGACCCCGGATGTGCGCCTGGTGCTGAAGCGAATGCTGCCGGGCCTGGTGGGGGCCGGGGTTACGCAGCTGAACCTGGCCATCGACATCATCCTGGCCTCGCTGCTGCCGGCCGGCGCCGTCAGCTACCTGTATTATGCCGACCGCGTCGCGCAGCTGCCACTCGGCGTCATCGGCGCCGCGGTGGGCACGGCGCTGCTGCCGCTGCTGTCGCGGCAACTGCGTACCGGGCGGGCGCTGGCGGCGCATCGCAGCCAGAACCGCGCCATCGAGCTGTCCCTGGCCTTCGCGTTGCCCTCCGCGCTGGCGATGATCGTCACGGCAGGGGCCATCATCACCACGCTGTTCGAGCGCGGCCAGTTCAGTGCCGCGGCCAGTTCGGCCACTGCGGCGGCGTTGATGGCGGGTGCGCTGGGCCTGCCGGCCTTCGTGCTGGTGAAGGCGTTGACGCCGGGCTTCTTCGCGCGCGGGGACACCGCCACGCCGGTGAAGATCGGCATCTTCGTGGTGGCGCTGAACCTGGCGCTGAACCTGGTGCTGATGCCGCTGCTGGCGCATGTCGGCGTGGCATTGGCGACCTCGATCGCCGCTTGGGTGAATGTCGGTATCCTGGCCGTGCTGCTGGTGCGGCGCCGGCAGCTGGTGCTGGACCGCCGGCTGCGCCAGCGCGTACCGCGGCTGCTGCTGGCGGCGCTGGCCATGGGCGCAGTGCTGTGGGGGCTGGAGGCGGTGCTGTTCCCGGTGGCAGGCAGCCTCGCCCGCTTCGCGGCGTTGGCCATGCTCGTCGGCAGCGGGATGGTGACGTATTTCGGCATGGCGCAGCTGCTGGGAGGGCTCGACCTGCGGGATGCGCTGCGGATGCTGAAGCGGCGGTCGGGCTAGAGCGTGATTGCCGAAGGCATGAATTACGCAGAAGTGCCAAAAGGCTAGATCATGACCCGCGCTCCCATCGGCGCGGATCATCCAGGCCCGGGTCGCATCCGGCTACGGCCCCGCGTTGCGCTGCGCCAGGCGCAACCCGGCAACGTGCCCCCATGCCATGTACGGCCCGATCGTGGTGCCGGTGCCGACGCCACGGGTGCCGAGCGGGTTGGCGGAGGAGGCACCGGCGGCGAACAGCCCGGCGATGACGCTGCCATCCGGACGCAGCACCTCCGCATGTTCGTTGGTGCGCGGGCCGCCCTTGGTGCCAAGGATCGAACGGTTGAAGGGCATCGCCAGGAAGGGCGGGCGGAGGATCGGCGCCAGGCCGCCGCGCCGCCGCCGGTCGCCACTGGCAGCGGCATCGGCGGCGGAGGGCCGGCCGAAATCCTCGTCCCGCTGCACCATGCAGGCGGCGTTGTAGCGGGCCACGGTGGCGGCCAGCGTCGCCGGGTCCAGTCCGACCAGGGCGGCCAGGCCCTCCAGCGTCTCGGCGCGGCGCATCCAGCCAGGATCGGCGCGTGCCGCCCACTTCGCCGGCGGCAGGCGGTCCGGCAGCGTGGCGTCGCTGATCACCCAGCAAGGCAGGTGCACCGGCTGGCCGGTGGCGTCGCGCATATCCACCGCCTCACCGATGTTGAAGGTCAGCTCGTTGACGAAGCGGACGGCGTGGCGGTTGACCAGGATGGCGTTGGGCTCGGTGTGGAACGGCACCGGTCGGGCCATGAGGTGGCCTGCGTGGCGCACCGGCACCGCCGGGGTCAGCGTCGCCTGGTCCATATGCGCCAGGGCGGCGCCGGCGGCTTCCGCCATGCGATGGCCGTCGCCGGTATTGCCCTCGGGGCTGCCGAGATAGTCGACCGGCCCCGGGAAATGCCGCGCTCGCAGCGCCGCATCCCATTCGAAGCCGCCGGTGGCGATGACGACGCCGTGTCGGGCGAGAAGCTTCGTGCGCAGGCCATTCCGCTCGACCACCGCCCCAATGACCGCGCCGGTGTCATCCGTCAGCAATGCGACGGCACGGGCCGAAAGTTCGATCCGCACCCCGGCATTGAGGCAGCCGCGCAGCAGCCCGGTGATCAGCGCCGTGCCCTTGCCGCGGCTGTTGGTCAGCAGGCGCAAGGCCAGCCGCGGCAGCAGGCGGAGCGCGGTGCGGTAGGGGTGGTGATAGAGGTCCGTCTCCACCGCCTCGTGATAGGTGAAGATCTCCGGGATGGTGGACTGCCTGATGCGGAAGGCGAAGCGGCCAGCCCGGAAGCGGCTGAGCGGCAGCGGCGACAGCATGCGGCCGCGCGGCTTGGCGCCGGGCAGGTGGCGCAGCGGATCGCCTTCTGGCGTCAGGCGGAAGCGCAGCGGCGAATGCGCCTCGAGGAAGCGCAGCATGGCCGGGGCGGCGGTGACCAGGCGCTGCCATAGCGCATCCTCGGTTGCCGCCCAGCCCTCCGGCGCGGCGGCGCGGATATAGGCGAGCGCTTCCTCGGGGGTGTCCGCAAGGCCGGCGGCTTCCGCGTGGTGGTTGGCGGGGATCCAGGTGCCGGCGCCGGACATGGCGCTGGTGCCGCCCAATCGGTCTGTCTTTTCCAGCACCGTCACGCGAAGGCCGGAAGCCGCGGCGGTCAGCGCCGCGGTCAGCCCGGCGGCACCGCTACCGAGCACCAGCGCATCCGTCTCCTCATCCATGCGCCGATCCCCCTGGTGCCAGGGCTGCGGTAACGCATGGACGGGGGGCGGGCTAGATCCGGCGGGCGGCGTGCACCGCGGCGGCGGAGCCGGTGCCGACCAGCCAGGCCCAGCCGCGCAGCAGTGGACCTGCAGGCGCATCGGCGGCGTCCCGCGCCTCGTCGCGGTGATGCACCTCCTCCGCCTGGCAATGCGCCAGCATGGCGCGGAGGTCGGGGTGGCTGCGTTCCGCGTCCAGCCGGTCGATCTGCGCCTGGTAGTGGTGATCGACGAAGGTCTCGACGGCGTCGATGGTGGCGTAGACGGCGCGGCTGCCGACCAGCGCGGGCAGCGCGCCGGTCAGCCAGCCGGCGACGCGCCAGATCGGCAGCAGGCGGGAGTGTTGGCCAGGCGGCAGCACCGCCTCCAGCAGGTCCAGGTGGCCCTGCTCGGTGGCGCCGTGGCGATGCGCGAAGTCGCGGATGGCCGGGTCGCGGCTGAAGGCGAGGATGCCGCGGTAGATCATCACGGCGCCGGTTTCCCCGGCATGGTCTGACCGCAATTCGCCGACCAGCCAGGCGGGCAGGTCGGCGGCGGCGGGTGGTCGCATCTGGTGGGTCATGGCCCGGCGGAGATGGTCCACCGGGCCGGCTGCGCAAGGTGTTTCAGGAATCCCCGGCCCAGCGCCGCCCGCCGCCGGCGCCGCCCTTGGCCTCCGGCGCCAGGTCGTCGGTGGGCTTGGAGGCCGCTTGCTCCTGCAGCTTCCTGCCCGACTTCTCGTCGCCGATATCCGGCCGGTTGTCGGTGCCCTGCTTCGCGGTGCCGGCGCGGATGCCGGTGCCGCTTGCGCCTTCGGGGATGTGCTTGGTGTCGTCGGGGGTCTTGTCGGCCATGCGAAGCTCCTGTGTCAGGCGTTCACCACCGTGCCGCCATTCGGGTGCAGGACCTGCCCGGTGATGTAGGAAGAATCCTGCTCCGAGGCGAGGAAGATGTAGCTCGGCGCCACCTCGTCCGGCTGCCCGGCACGTTCCATGGTGGCGCTGGCGCCGTGCTGCGCCGTGCGCTCCTCGTCGAAGGAGGATGGGATCAGCGGCGTCCAGATCGGGCCTGGCGCCACGGCGTTCACGCGGATTTTCCGCTGCTTCCACAGAGCCTGCGACAGGCTGCGGGTGAAGGCGAGGATGGCGCCCTTGGTCGAGGCATAGTCCACCAACTCGGCACTGCCGCGATAGGCGGTGATGGAAGTGCTGTTGATGATCGCACCACCCTCCGGCATGTGCGCCAGCGCCGCCTTGGTCAGCCAGAACATGCCGAGGATGTTGGTCTGGAAGGTGCGTTCAACCTGCGCCTCCGGGATCTGGGCGAAGTCCTTGCAGGGGTGCTGTTCCGCCGCGTTGTTCACCAGGATGTCGATGCGCCCGCCGAGGAATTGCGCGGCGATGCGTGCGGCTTCGCGCGCGAAGGCGGCATCGCCGATGTCGCCCGGCATGATCTGGCAACGGCGGCCGGTGCGCTCGACATGGGCGCGGGTCTCCTCGGCATCCTCATGCTCGTCCTTGTAGAGGATGAACACGTCGGCGCCTTCCTTGGCGAAGCCGATGGCGACGGCGCGGCCGATGCCGGAATCGCCGCCGGTGATCAGCGCTGTCCTTCCGGTGAGCTTGCCGGCGGCGCGCCAGTTTTCCATGAAGGATCGCGGCTGCGGGTCCATCGCCGCCTCGGAGCCGGGCTGGTGGTGTTGGTGCTGCTTCGGCTGCAGGTCCTTGGTCTCGCTGGGCATTGGCACATTCCGGCTGGCGGTTGTGCGACCTGAACCGGGCGGGGGGCGCGGGGTTTCTTACGCAGGCGGCCGGATGGTGACGCGATTGTGGCAGATCGCGGGAAACTCCGTCCTCGGCGGGCGGTTCTTCATCTGCCGCGGCGCGCCTGTGCCGCAGGGCTGCATGCCCTCACCCAATCGCGGAGACCCGCCATGATGAAGACGATGGACGATCTGTTCCTGATGACCCTCAAGGACATCTACTACGCCGAGCGCCAGATCCTGAAGAATTTGCCGAAGATGGCGCGCGCCGCGCACAGCGAGGAGCTGAAGACGGCGTTCAAGGAGCACAAGGACCAGACCGAGGGCCAGATCGAGCGCCTGCAGCAGGTGTTCCAGATCCTCGGGAAGCGCGCACAGGGCCAGACCTGCGAGGCGATTCAGGGCCTGATCGCGGAGGGCGAGGAGCTGATGGAGGAGGCGCCGGAGCCGAGCGCGGTGCGCGACGCCGGCCTGATCGCCACCGGCCAGGCCATCGAGCATTACGAGATGGCGCGCTACGGCACGCTGATGGCCTGGGCGCAGGCGCAGAAGCAGACCAATATCGTGGAGCTGCTGAAGGCGACGCTGGAGGAGGAAAAGGCGACGGACGCGCTGCTGACGCAGGTGGCGACGAAGTCGGTCCACAAGGACGCGCTGAAGGCCGCCTGATCCAGGGCCGGGAGGAGGGGGAGACATGGCGGCACGGCCAACGTGGGGCGGGCATCTGCGGCTTTCGCTGGTGTCCTGCCCCGTCTCCCTGTTCCCGGCGACGACCACCGCGCATGACGTGCGCTTCCACCTGATCAATCCGGAAACCGGCAACCGTATCCGCACCCGCACCTTCGATGCGGAGGGCGATGAGGTGGAGCGGCGCGACCTGGTGCGCGGCTACGAGATCGAGAAGGACGAGTACATCCTGCTGACCGACGAGGAAATCAAGTCGGTCCGCCTGGAGTCGACCAAGACCATCGACATCGAGCGCTTCGTCGATGCCGCCGAGATCGACCGCATCTACTGGGACAATCCCTACTACCTGGTGCCGGATGGCAAGGCGGGCGCGGATGCCTTCGTGGTGATCCGCACCGCCATGGAGAAATCCGCCAAGGTGGCTCTGGCGCGGGTGGTGATGGGCACGCGGGAACGCATCGTGGCGATCGAGCCGCGCGGCGCCGGAATGCTGGTGACGACCCTGCGCACGCATGACGAGGTGCGCGGATCCGACGAATACTTCGAGGATGTACCGAAGCTCAAGGCCGATGCCGGGATGATCGAGATCGCCGAGCGGATCATCGCGCAGAAGGCCGGGCCCTTCGATCCCGCCGAGTTCAAGGACCGCTACGAGGATGCGCTGCGGGCACTGATCGAGAGCAAGCGGGATGGCGATGGCGGCGGCACCAGGGCCCCGGCGCCGCGCGAGGACAACGTGATCGACTTGATGGAGGCGCTGCGCCGCAGCCTTGAAGGGTCTTCGGCGAAGGCGCCGGCGCGGGTGGCGGCGAAGGCGAAGACGGCTGCCAAGGCGAAGGCGCCATCCAAGACGAAGCCCAAGGCGAAGCCGGCGCCACGCAAGCGCGCCGCGGCGAAGTGATGCCGGCCGCGGACACCTTGCAGCGCTATCGCGCCAAGCGGAATTTCGCGCGCACGGCGGAGCCGCGGGGCGAGGTCGCGGCGGCGGGCGCGCGGCTGAGCTTCGTCGTGCAGCGGCACGATGCGCGGCGCCTGCACTACGATCTCCGCCTGGAATGGGGCGGGGTGCTGAAATCCTGGGCCGTTACGCGCGGCCCTTCGCTCGATCCCGCCGACAAGCGCCTGGCGGTGGAGGTCGAGGATCATCCGTTGGATTATGCCGGGTTCGAGGGCAGCATCCCGAAGCCGGATTATGGCGGTGGCACGGTGCAGGTGTTCGACCGTGGGCTTTGGGCGCCGCTCGATGTCGCCAAGGTGGATCAGGACCTGGCCAAGGGCGAGCTGAAATTCGTGCTGTCCGGCGAGAGGCTGAAGGGCGGCTTCGTGCTGGTGCGGATGAAGCCGCGTGGTGGCAGGAAGGAAGCGCGCAACAACTGGCTGCTGATCAAGGAAAAGGACAGCATGGCGACGCCCGGCAAGGGCGACGCGGTGCTGGCAGCGAAGACCTCCGTGCTCAGCGGGCGCACGCTGGAGCAGATTGCGAACGGTGCGGCGGCGCCGAAGACGAAAGGTGCGGCGGCGCCAAAGATGAAAGATGCGGCGGCGCCGAAGACGAAGCCAGCGGGCCTGCCCGAATTCTTCGAGCCGCAGCTCTGCCGCCTGGTCGACACGCCGCCGCGTGGCGAGGACTGGCTGCACGAACTGAAGATCGATGGCTACCGGTTGCAAATGCGCACCGAAGGGGGCAAGGCGACCCTGCGCACGCGCACCGGCCTCGACTGGACCGACCGCTTCTCCTCGATCGCGAAGGCCGCGGCGACGCTGCCTGATGGCATCATCGATGGCGAGGCGGCGGCGCTGGATGCGCAGGGCCAGCCGGATTTTCCGACGCTGCAGGCGGTGCTGTCCGGCGCCAGCGACGCGGCGCTTGTGTTCTTCGCCTTCGACCTGCTGCATGACGGCAAGCGCGACCTGCGTGGGGAGACGCTGGAGGCGCGCAAGCAGGTGCTGCGCAAGCGCCTTCCGGCGAAGCATCCAGTGCTGCGCTTCCTCGATCATTTCCCGGCACCGGGTGCCGCGGTGCTGGCCTCGGCCTGCCGGCTTTCGATGGAGGGCATCGTCTCCAAGCAGCGCCACGCCGCCTATCGTGCCGGCCGTGGCGCGGCCTGGGCGAAGTCGAAGTGTCGTGGGCGTGACGAATTCGTGGTGGGCGGCTTCACCCGCGGGCTGCGCGGCAACGGCCTTGGCGCTTTGCTGGCCGGTGCCTGGCGGGGCGGCAAGCTGGCCTATCTCGGGCGGGTCGGCACCGGCTTCCAGGCGGCGCCGGCGGCGGATCTCCTGCAGCGGCTGTCGAAGCTGGAACGCGGCAGTTCGCCCTTCAGCGGGAAGCAGGCGGCAAAGCTGTCGGACGTGGTGTGGGTGGAGCCGGAACTGGTTGTGGAGGTCGCCCATGGCGGCTGGACCGAGGACGGGCTGATGCGCCATGCCAGCTTCCAGGGCCTGCGCGAGGACAAGCCGGCGGCACAGGTGACGCCGCCGCAGGACCCGCCACGTCAGGAGCCGGCGCCGCGCCGGAAGGCGAAGCCGCCGCTGGGCATGAGCAACCCGGATCGCGTGCTGTGGCCGGCGACGGATGCCACGCCCGCGCTCACCAAGGCCGACCTCGCCGCCTACTACGCCCGCCATGCCGACCGGATCCTGGAGCATGTCGCGGGCCGGCCGCTGTCGTTGCTGCGGGCGCCCGATGGCATCGAGGGCGGGCTGTTCTTCCAGCGCCATGCGATGCCGGGCCAGTCGCCGCTGATCGGTGCGGTGCAGGTGGAGGGTCAGCCGAAGCCGTTCATGCGGATCGATGACGCGGCGGGGCTGGCGGCGCTGGCGCAGGTCTCTGCGGTGGAGTTGCACCCCTGGGGGGCGCGCGCGGATACGCCTGGCGTGCCGGACCGGCTGGTCTTCGACCTGGACCCTGATGAGGGCGTGCCCTTCGACCGCGTCATCGAGGCTGCGCTTGACTTGCGCGATCGGCTAAAGGCGCTGGGCCTCAAGCCTTTCGCGCGCGTCACCGGCGGCAAGGGCCTGCATGTGGTGGTGGGGCTGGCGCCGCCGAAGCGAGGCGACGGGCCGGGCTGGCCGGAGGCCAAGGCCTTCGCGCGCCTGGTCTGTGGATTGATGGAACGCGACCAGCCGAAGGCCTACACCACGGCGCTGGCGAAGAAGGCGCGCAAGGGGCGCATCTTCCTCGACTACCTGCGCAACGACAGGCTCTCCACCGCCATCGCCTCCTGGTCCCCACGTGGGCGGCCCGGCGCGCCAGTGGCGCGACCGGTGGCCTGGTCCGCGGTGAAGCCGGGGTTGGACCCGGCCGGTTGGACCCTGCATGCGCTGAACCAAGGGCGCATCAGCGCGGACCCCTGGGTCGGTTTCGGCAAATCCGATGGCAGCCTGCGC
The DNA here is from genome assembly GCF_050563525.1 of Falsiroseomonas sp. HC035. Taxonomy (NCBI): domain Bacteria; kingdom Pseudomonadati; phylum Pseudomonadota; class Alphaproteobacteria; order Acetobacterales; family Roseomonadaceae; genus Falsiroseomonas; species Falsiroseomonas sp. HC035. Next base: position 272,268 of record NZ_JBNXUN010000002.1, on the reverse strand, counting down.
GATGCGATGGAAGCCCTGGCGCGCGAGGCGAAAGCATGAAGCAGCTGTTTTCGCCGCGCGCCGACAGCCGCCTGCGTGGCCTGCTGATCATCGGGGCCGCGGCGCTGGTGCTGCTGGCCACAGCGGCCTTTGCCTGGAGCCGTTCCGGCGGCGCCTGGAACGTCGGCGAGCCGGCGCCGCAGCCGATTCCGTTCAGCCACGCGATCCATGCCGGCCAGATCGGGCTGGACTGCCGCTACTGCCACGCCACCGTCGAACACGCCGCCGGCGCCGGCATGCCCACGGCGGAAACCTGCCTCGGCTGCCACAGCCAGGTGTGGAATGTCGGCGCGCAGTTCGCGCCGCTGGAGACGGCACTGCGGCTCGACACCCCGGTCACCTGGTCGTCCGTGCATCGGCTGCCGGAGCATGTGCGCTTCAACCATGCCGCGCATATCGGCGCCGGCGTGACGTGCGCCACCTGCCACGGCGCGGTGCAGGAGATGCCGCGCACGGTGAAGGCGGAAACGCTTTCGATGGGCTGGTGCCTGGACTGCCACCGCGACGCGCCGGCCGCGCGGCCGGTGCAGCACCACGGCACCGAAATTTCCGAACTGACCAACTGCTCCACCTGCCACCGGTGAGTGCGGGACCGGTAAGTGCGGGACCGGTGAGCGGGGATCCGGTGAGTGAGGATCCGGTGTGCACGGAACCGGCGCGGTCACGACGCGTTGCCGAGGCTGGGAGCTGGGGACGATGAATGCGTGAGAAGGTGTGGCTGTGGCCGCTGCTGCTGCTGTTCGGCGCATGCAGCGGCGTGCAGACGCCGCTCGATCCGCTGGGCGACCAGGCGGCACGCATCGCCGTGCTCAGCTGGGTGCTGTTCATCGGCGGCACCGCGATCTTCGCGCTGGTGATGGGCCTGCTGGTCTTCGCGCTGATCGCCCCGGCGCGCGTGCGCAACGCCATCGGCAACCGGCGCTTCGTGATCGGCGGCGGCATCGTGTTCCCGACCGTCACGCTGATCGCACTGCTGGTGTACTCGCTCGGCGTCTCGCGCGCCCTGGTGGTGCCCCAGAGTGATGACCCGCTGCGCATCGAGATCATCGCGCGGCAGTACTGGTGGGAAGTGCGCTACCCGGATGCCGGTGAGGGCGCCGTCACCGCCAATGAACTGCACCTGCCGGTGGGGCGGGAGGTGGAACTGATCCTGACCTCGGGCGACGTGATCCACAGCGTTTGGATTCCGAACCTGCACGGCAAGATGGACATGATCCCCGGCAAGGCGAACCGGCAGCGCCTGCGCGCCGACAGGCCCGGCGTGATGCGCGGGCAGTGCACCGAATTCTGCGGCACGCAGCACACGCTGATGGCCTTCTGGGCGGTGGCGCAGGAGCCGGCGGATTTCGAGGCCTGGCTGGCGCGGCAGCGCGACCCGGTGCCGGAACCGGCCAATGCCGAACAGGCGCGCGGGCGGGAGGTTTTCGGCGAGGCCGGCTGCGGCGCCTGCCATGCGGTGCGCGGCACGGAATGGCAGGGGCGGTTGGGGCCGGACCTGTCGCGCATCGGCTCCCGCCTCACGATCGGCGCGGGTGCGCTGGAAAACAATCGCGGCACGCTGGCCGGCTGGGTCGCCGGGTCGCAGGACATCAAGCCGGGCAATGCGATGCCATCCTTCGGGCGTTCGCTGAGCGGCGACGATCTGCGCGCGGTCGCGGCCTGGATGGAGGCGTTGCGCTGATGGACACGCAGCCGCACCAGGTCGAGACCCCGAACACGCTGCCGCGGCCGGAGGCCGAGCTGGCCGAGCTGAAGCGCATCTGGCGGCAGCCACCGGGCTGGCGGGCGATCGGCGAGGTGAACAACGGGCTGGTCGGGCCGTTGTTCGTGGCCACCGCGCTGCTGTTCTTCCTGCTGGCCGGGCTGCTGGCGCTGGTGATCCGGGCGCAGCTGGCCTTCCCGGGCCTGACGCTGGTGAACCCCGACACCTACAACCAGCTTTTCACCATGCACGGCACGGTGATGATGTTCCTGTTCGCCGTGCCGGCGGTGGAAGCGGTGGCGATCACGCTGCTGCCGGCGATGATCGGCGCGCGCGAGTTGCCGTTCCCGCGCCTCGGCGCCTACGCCTTCCTGATCTATCTGATCGGCGGTCTGTGCTTCTACAGCAGCATCTTTTTCGGCGTCGCACCCGATGGTGGCTGGTTCATGTACCCGCCGTTGACCAGCAAGGCCTATTCGCCAGGCATCAACACCGACATGTACCTGCTGGGAATCGGCTTCATCGAGATCTCGGCCATTGCCGGTGCCATCGAGCTGATCGTCGGAATCCTGCGCTGCCGGGCGCCGGGCATGACGCTGGGGCGGATGCCGGTCTATGCGTGGGGCATCCTGGTGTTCGCGGGCATGGTGATCTTCGCGTTTCCTGCCGTGATCATCGCCAGTACCTTGCTGGAGCTGGAACGCGCCTTCGACTGGCCGTTCTTCCTGCCGGAGCGGGGCGGCGACCCGATGCTGTGGCAGCATCTGTTCTGGTTCTTCGGTCATCCGGAAGTCTACGTCATCTTCCTGCCGGCGGCGGCGATGGTGTCCATGATCGTGCCGGCGATGGCGGGCAAGCCGCTTGTCGCACATTCGCTGGTGGTGCTGGCGCTGGTCGGCACCGCCTTCATCAGCTTCGGGCTGTGGGTGCACCACATGTACGCCACCGGGATCCCGCCGCTGTCGCTGTCCTTCTTCGCGGCGGCAGGCTTCGCGGTCTCCATCCCCTCCGGCCTGCAGGTTTTCGCCTGGATCGCGACCTATGCCAGCGCCGGCCAGCGCGTGCAGTTCACCACGCCGTCGCTGTTCATCCTCGGCTTCCTGTTCATCTTCGTCATCGGCGGCCTGACCGGCGTGATGGTGTCCGTCACGCCGTTCGACTGGCAGGCGCACGACACCTACTTCATCGTGGCGCACCTGCACTACGTGCTGATCGGCGGCATGGTGTTCCCGCTGTTCGCGGCGCTGTACTACTGGGCGCCGGCAGTGGGCGCGCCGCTGTCGGAACGGCTCGGCAAATGGGCGTTCTGGCTGCTGTTCCTCGGCACCAACGTCACCTTCTTCCCGATGCACATCAGCGGCTTCATGGGCATGCCGCGTCGCATCTATACCTTTCCCACCGGCTTCGGCCTGGAGATCTGGAACCTGATCTCCTCGGTCGGCGCCGCCATGTTCGCGGCCGGTGCGCTGGTGCTGCTGGTCGACGTCGCGAAGAACTTCCGCTTCGGCCGGCAGGACCAGCAGGAGAACCACTGGAACGCCGGCACCATGGAATGGATCGCGGGGCCGAGCTACGGCCTGCGCAGCATCCCGCTGGTGCGGGACCGCTATCCGCTGTGGCATGACCCTGACCTGAAGCGCCAGGTCGAGGCCGGCGGCCACTTCCTGCCCTTTGCCGCGACCGGCCGGCGGGAGGCGCTGATCACCAGCCCGGCGGAGGCGACGCCGCAATACATCGCCTTCGTCGGCGGCCCGGGCTGGAGCCATGTGGTCGCGGCGGTGGGCACGGCGGTGTTCTTCCTGGCGCTGGTGTGGCCCTTCCCGATCCTGGCGGCGGTGGCGGGCGTGGTGGCGCTGGCCGCCTTCATCAGCTGGCTCTGGACCGGGTCGGACCACGCGCCGTCTCGGACGCGCCAGGCCGATATTGGCGCCGGCATCATCCTGCCGACCCATGCCACCGGGCCGGTCACGGCGTCCTGGTGGGCGATGGTCTGCACCATGCTGGTCAGCGGCACGGCCTATGCGTGCCTGTGCGGCAGCTACCTGTTCCTTTGGCTGGTCAATGGCGATGCGCTGTGGCCACCGCCGGGCCAGGGGTTGCCGGTGACGGGCTGGGGCCTCGCGGCGCTCGGCTTCTACGTCACGGCCGCGGTGGCGGTCTCCGCCGCCGGACGGATGTTGGGCGGCACTTCACCCTGGCCGCACCGCATCCTGCTGCTGGCTGGACTTGCGCTGCTGGCGGGCGGTCTGCTGGCCGATGGCTGGTCCCTGTGGCAGGGCGTCATCCATCCGACGGTGCACGCTTATGGCGCCGCCTCCTGGGGGATGTACGTCTGGCAGGCGGCACATGTGCTGATCGCGCTGCTGATGGGCGGCTATACGCTGGCGCGGTCGCTGGCGGGGATGCTGGATGGCGAGCGGCGGCTGACCATGGACAACACCCGGCTGTTCTGGCTGTACACCGTCGGGCAGGGCCTGGTCGGGCTGGCACTGCTGCACGGCTTCCCGAGGCTGCTGGCATGAGTCCAGCCCGCGCACCACGCTCCGCCTTCTCCGTTGTCGGCATCACCGCGGGTTTCGTGCTGTGGGCGCTGCACTTCACGATGATCTACGCCATCAACGCCTTCGCCTGCGAACGCGGAAGGGAAGGCGCCACGTTGCTCGGCCTGCCCTGGGTGCCGGTGCTGGTGGTGGTCGCCACGCTGCTGGTGCTGCTTCCCCTGGCGCTTCTGCTGCGTCGTGCCATCGGCACCACACGACTGACGGGCGGCGGCGAGGCGGAGCCCGGGTTCCGCCACTGGTTCACCGCCGCCGCGGCCGCCTACGCCATGCTCGCCGTGCTGTTCCAGGCGGCGCCGTCGCTGGTCCTGCCGCCCTGCGGAGTCGGCTACTGAGCCGGGCCCGCCTCCGCCCGGGGGCGCATCCGTGGCTCTGGCCGCGTGCCCGCTTCGCCTTCCGCCAGCGGCATCCCGGCGGGCACGGCGGGCGCCTGCCCGATGGTGTAGAGGTAGGTCGCCGCATCGCGCGCCTCGGCTTCCGTCAGGCCGAGCGCGGGCATCGCGGAGCCTGGAGAGAGCGCCTGCGGGTTGCGCAGGAACGCCACCAGGTTCTCCGGTGTGTTGGACTGGCTGCCGCCGACATAGCCGCGCCGTGCCCATTCCATCAGCGGCGGGCCGACCCAGGCGACGGCGCCGGTGATGCCGGGAATCACATGGCAGGAGCCGCAGCCATGCTCGGTGATGACGGCGCGGCCGCGCGCCGCATCGCCGCCGACGATGCGCAACTCCGCCGGAGGCGCAGCCTCCCCGCAGCCTGCGAGCAGCAGCAGCAGCGCGAGGCCGCGTCGTGTCCGGTCCATGCCTCGCCAACGTCGATTGGCCCGTCACGGTTGCATCGGCCGGGAACCAAGCGGCCTGCTGCTGCGTCACCGGTGCAGCGCCGGCCTGGCGTGCCGACGGAGCCGCCCTTCATGACGCTGCCTGCATGACGCCGCCCGATGCCTTGCCGCCCGACGCCTTGCCGCCCGATGCCTTGGCGCCGCCGAGCGCGGACCGACGCAGCGTGCTGCGCGCCGCCGGTGCCTCCCTGGCCCTGGCGGCGGCCGCCGGCTGCGACGCGGGCAGCGAATTCGGTAGCCCGCTGTATGCGCGCGCGCGCGGCGTGGCGGAGGAGACCGGCCGCTACGCCACCGTGCTCGACCTCGACGGCATCGGCCGCGGCGTGCTGGTGCGGACCCGTGCCGGCCACGCCGTCAAGGTGGAGGGGAATCCGCGGCACCCAGGCAGCCTGGGTGCCACCGACATCTTCCTGGAATCCGCCGTGCTGGGGTTGCACGACCCGGCGCGGTCGCGGCGCATTCGGCGGCAGGGGCGCGTGCTGCGGGACGCCGCGCCCCTCGCGGCGTGGCTGGAGGAGCAGCGCGGCGTGCTGGCGGCGCGGGGCGGGGAGGGCTTGCGCATCCTGACCGGACCGGTCTCCTCGCCCACGCGGCGCCGGCTGATCGCGGCCGTGCTACAGCGTTGGCCGGGCGCGCGCTGGCATGTGCACGCGCCGCTGGCCGATGCGGCGGCGGCCGAGGCCGCGCGCCTGGCGTTCGGGGAGGCGCTGGTGCCGCTGCCGGATCTGGCGCGCGCCCGCTGCGTGCTGTCCCTTGGCGCGGACCTGCTCGGGCCAGGCCCGGCGCAGATCGCGCAGGCGCGGGGCTGGGCGCTGGCGCGCCATGTGGGGCGCGAGGCGGGACGGCTGCCGGCGCTGATCGTGGCGGAACCGACGCCGACGCTGACGGGTTCGAAGGCGGATCGTCGCCTGGCGCTGCCGCCGGCGCAGATCGAGGCGCTGGCGCGGGCCGTGGCGGCGGCGCTTGGGGTCACGGCGGTGCAGGGTGCGACGCATCCGGACGCTGCCGGCATCGCCGCCGCGCTGCGCGCCGCGGGCCCGGACGCGCTGGTGCTGGCCGGGCGCGGGCAAAGCGTGGCGGTCCACGCGCTGGCGCATGCGATGAACGCGGCGCTGGGCGCGGAGGTCCCGCACATCGCAGATCCGGTGGCCGCCGAGGCAGGCACGCTGGCGGAGCTGGCGAGGGATGCCGGGGCGGTGACGCATCTGCTGGTGCTCGATGCCAACCCGTTGCAGGACTCGGCGGCGGATCTCGACATGGCCGGGCTGCTGCGGCGCGTGCCGCAGACGCTGCATGCCGGGCTGTATCCGGACGAGACGGCGCTGGCTTGCGGCTGGCACCTGCCGCTGCGGCATCCGCTGGAAAGCTGGGGCGACAGCCTCGCCCATGACGGAACGGCGGCGCTGCGCCAGCCGGTGACGGTGCCGCTGGTGGAGGCCGCGACGACGTCGGAGGAGATCCTGGCGCGCCTGGCCGGGCTGCCTGGCGATGGGCAGGCGCTGGTGCGGGACACCTGGCGCGCAGCGTGGGGGGATGCGGCCCTCGAGGAGCGCTGGCTGGCGGGGCTGGAGGCCGGGGTGGTGGAGGACAGCGCTCCGCCGGCGCGCCGGCCCGCGATGCGCACCGATTTCGCGTTGCCCGCCGCGACGCCGGCCGCTTCCGGACCGGTCGCGGTCTTTGCGCCCGATCCGCACCTGCAGGATGGCAGCTTTGCGCCGCTCGCCTGGTTGCAGGAACTGCCGCGGCCGCTCAGCCGCCTTGCCTGGGGCAATGCCGCACTGATCGCACCCGCGGATGCTGCGGCGCTGGGGCTGCGGGACGGCACGGAGGTCGAGCTGCAACTGGCAGGCCGCACGCTGCGCGCGCCCGTGCTGGTGATGCCGGGCCAGGCCGTTGGGGTGGTGACGCTGCCGCTGGGCGGTGGGCGACGCGCGGCGGGCGGGGTTCCCGGCGAGGTCGGCTTCGACGCCTACCGACTCCGACCCGCCGAGGCACCCTGGGTTGCGCCGGGGCTGGCGCTGCGGCCGCTCAACGGGGCCGTGGCGTTGCTCGACACCAGCTATGGTCAAGACCTGGCGGATGGCACACCGCGGGTGCGGCGCATCGGGGTGGAGGCGGCCATCCCGCCGCTGCCGCCGCCGCGATCGCTGTACGACGACTGGGAGTATCCCGGCCATGCCTGGGGCATGTCGATCGATCTCGATACCTGCATCGGCTGCAACGCCTGCGCCATCGCCTGCCAGGCGGAGAACAACGTGCCGGTGGTGGGGCCGGAGGAGATGGCGCGCGGCCGGGCGATGCATTGGCTGCGCGTCGATCTCGTGCGGTCGGAGGAGGCGGTGGATTTCCAGCCTGTTCCCTGCATGCATTGCGAGAAGGCGCCGTGCGAGGTGGTCTGCCCCGTCAACGCCACGGTGCATGACAATGAGGGCCTGAACGTCATGGTCTATCCGCGCTGCATCGGCACGCGGACCTGTTCCAACAACTGCCCCTACAAGGTGCGGCGCTTCAACTGGACGGATTACGGACGGCAGGCGAATGCGGTGCCGGTGCGCAATCCGGATGTGCCGATCCGCCCGCGTGGCGTGATCGAGAAATGCACCTATTGCCAGCACCGCATCGAGGCGGCGCGCGACGTGGCGCGGCAGGAGGGTCGCCCGATTCGCGACGGTGAGGTACGCACGGCCTGCCAGGACGCCTGCCCGACACGCGCCATCCATTTCGGCGACATCAACGATCCCGCCAGTGCCGTTTCGCGTGCCAAGGCGCAGCCGCGCAACTACGCGCTGCTCGGCAACCTGGATACGCGGCCGCGCACCACCTACCTCGCGCGGCTGGTCCCGGAAGGATGAGTGTCGACTTCGACACGCGGCCGGTCTCCGACACGCCGCTCCGGCCGGATTTCGGCTGGCGCTTCGGGCTCTCGGTCGCGGCGGCGGCGCTTGCGACGCTGCTGCTGGCCTATGCGGTGGTGGCGCTGCTGCTGCGGGGCACGGCGTTGTGGGGCACCAACGTGCCCTTCGTCTGGGGCTTCGACCTGATCAACTATGTCTGGTGGATCGGCATCGCCAATGCCGCCAGCCTGTTCGCCGTGATCCTGGTGCTGCGCCGGCACGGTCTGCGCACGGCGGTCAACCGCTTTGCGGAGGCCGCGGCGCTGGCGGCGGTGGCGGCGGCGGCGCTGTATCCCATCCTGCATCTCGGCCGGCCGTGGCTGTTCTACTGGACCGTGCCCTATCCCGCGACCTACGCGGTGTGGCCGAATTTCCGCAGCACGCTGGTGTGGGATTTCTGGGGCATCATGTCGCATGTCGTGGTCACCGGCCTGTTCTGGTATACCGGCCTGATCCCGGATCTCGCCACCATGCGCGACCGTGCGGTGGCGAAGCGGCGCATGGTCTCGGCGCGGATCTATGGCGTGTTCGCGCTGGGCTGGCGTGGCTCCGTGGTGCATTGGGCGCGGCACCAGGCGGCCTACCGGCTTGTCGCGGCGCTGGTGCTGCCGATGCTGGTCTCGGCGCAGACCATCGTCGCGCTGGAATTCGCCACGACATTGGTCCCCGAATGGCATCAGGCCCGGCTGCCACTGCATGTGGTGGCAACCGGCGTGCCGTCGGGCCTCGGCGTTGTGCTGGCGCTGGCGGCGCTGCTGCGCGGCGGGTTGCGGCTGGAACGCTTCATCGACGATGGTGACATCGATTTGCTGGGCAAGCTGATGGCGGCCAGTGCCCTGCTGTGCGGCTACGTCTATGCCGAGGCGCTGCTGGTCGCGGTGCTGGAGGATGCGGTGACGCGGGATGCCATGCTGGCCCGCGCCTTCGGCGCCTATGCAGGGCTGTACTGGGGCGGCTTCGCGCTGATCGTGCTGGTGCCGCAACTGCTGTGGCTGCGCCGGTTCCGACAGCAGGCGCGCTGGGCGGTCCCGATCGGGCTGGCAGCCGCGGCCGGCGTGTGGCTCGACCGTTTCTCCATCGTCGCCGGCGGGCTGCTGCGCGACCACCTGCCGCGCATCGGGCCGCTGTATGTGCCGACGGTGCCGGAATGGACGCTGCTGGCCGGCACGGTGGGGCTGTTCGTGCTGCTGATGCTGGGCTTCGCCCGCTTCGTCCCGGTGGTGTCCATGTTCGAGACGCGGCACGAGGAGAGCGAGGCGGACGTGCCATGACCGAGGGTAGGACCGCCGCTATCGTCGCTGAATTCGCCGAACAGGATGCGATGGTGGAAGCGCTGCGCGCCGCCCGCAGATTCGGCTGGCGCCGGATGGATGCGCATGCGCCGTTCCCGGTGCCGGATGCGGCGAAGCTGCTCGGCGTGCATGGTGCTTCGGTGGCGTGGATCGCGATCGGCGCCGGGCTGTTCGGCGCGGTGCTGGCCTATGCGACGCAGTGGTGGCTCAGCGTGCAGGTCTATCCGATCAATGTCGGGGGCCGGCCGCTTCATGCGTGGCCGGCCTTCCTGCCGGCCACCACCATCGTCGCGATCCTGTGGGCCGCGGCCGGCGCGCTGGTCGGCATGCTGGCACTGAACCGCCTGCCTCGGCTGAGCCACCCAGTCTTCGCCGCCCCCGGCTTCGGCCGCGCCAGCGAGGACCGGTTCTTCCTGTGCCTGTTCACCGGCGACCCTGGCCTCGACGCCGCCGAGGCGCGCCACCTGCTGCGCCCGCACAAGCCGCTGCGCATCAGCGAGGTGGCGGAATGAGGCGCCTGCTGCCCATCCTTCTCTTGCCGATGGTTCTGTTGGCAGCCTGCGATGGCTGGCCCGCCAGCACGCCGCCCGCCCCGCCCGCCCCGCCTCCGCCTGGCGCGGTGGCGCAGGGCGAGGCCGCGCGACGCCAGGCGCTGGCGCCACCGGGGCCGGAGGTGACGCCGGCGCTGCTGGCGCGGGGCGAGGCGCGCTACGCCATCCACTGCACGCCCTGCCATGGCCAGTCCGGCGCCGGCGATGGCCCCGTCGTCGCGCGCGGCTTCCCGGCGCCGCCGCCGCTGCCGGCGGAGGCAGCGGACAGCATGGCGGTGATCGCCGAGAACCGCGCCCGCGCCCATCCCTTCGCCGATCGCATCGCCCCGGCCGACCGCTGGGCGATCGCGCGCTTCGTCGAGAGGCTGGCACCGTGAAGCTTCTCGCCGCCCTGGCCGTGGCGCTGGCCGTCGCCCTGGCCATCGGCTTCGGCGGGCCGGTCCTGGCGGAGGCCTGGCTCGCCGGTTTCCTGCTGTGGACGCTGCTGGGCGTGGGAGCCATCGGTGTGCTGGCGCTCGGCCATCTGCTGCGGGAGGAATGGCTGGCGCCGGTCCGCCCGCCACTGGAAGCCGCCGCGCGCAGCCTGCCGCTGCTGGCGCTGATGGCGCTGCCGGTGCTGTGGAGCGTCGAGACGCTGTATCCTTGGATAGCGGAGGAGACCGGCCCGGATGACGGCCTCCGCGCCGCGATGCTGCAACCCACTGGATTTCGGCTGCGTGCCGCCGGCTACCTGCTGGTCTGGGCGGTGCTCGGCTGGTGGCTGGCGCGGCCGGGGCGGCACCAGGGGCTGTCGGCGCTGGCGCTGACCCTGTTGCTGCCGACGATGACGCTGGCCGGCTTCGACTGGGTGCTGTCGCGCGACACTGCCTGGTACCCCAGCCTGCAGGGGTTCTCGCTGTGGGTGCAGGGGCTGGCGGCGGCGCTGGCGGCGGCTATCCTCGCGGGCCGCCCGCATCCGGATTCGGATGGGCTGCCCGGGCTGGAACGGGCGCTGCTGACGCTGGGGCTCGCCGTGCTGTGGCTGTGGTTCAGCCAGTTCATCGTGGTGTGGATGGCCGACCTGCCGGAGGAATCGGCCTGGTACCTGCGCCGGCTGGGGGATTGGGGCTGGGTGCAACTCGGCCTCGCCCTGCCGGCGCTGCTGCTGGCCATCGCCCTGGCAGCGCCGCCGGACCACGGGCGCTGGCGCATGGTGGCGGTGTGCTGGCTGCTGCTGGTGCAGTTCGGCGCGCATCTCTGGTGGGTGGTGCGGCCGGACGCACCGGTCGCGCAGCCTGCGCCCTGGCTGGATCTGGCGGTGGCGGTGGGGATGGGCGCGGCGTGGCTGCTGTGGTGCCTCAGCCCTTCGGGCCCTGCCAGGGCCAGCGACCCTCGATCTCGACTTCCAGCGACAGGCTGAGCACGGTCCGGATCAGCACCACCAGGCCGAGAGCCGCGACCGTCGCCAACGTCATCGGCGCGGCGACGGTGTGGACGATATCCGCCGCCACCAGCAGTTCCAGGCCGAGCAGGATCGCCCGGCCGAGATTGGCGCGGTAGGGCTTGAAGGAGTCGGACCAGCCCGGCTTTCCACGGCTGAACCCGGCGCGCAAATACAGTGCGCTCGTGGCTATGACGCCGACCAGCAGCACCAGCACTCCCGCGAATTCCAGCCCGGCCGCCGCCCATTCGGCGAGGTCGCCGACCCAATCGCCCGGTCCATGGCTTGTCATGTCCGGATAAAGCGCCGGCCGAGCAATGGTTGCGGGAACCCCGGCGTGGCTGGACCGTCATGCCCGTAATGGACCAGTTCAACCCGCGCGCCCTGCCCGCCCTGCACCGGCTGCTCGCCATGCCGGAGGGGGCGGCCCTGCTGGCGCGGCATCCGCGCCCGGCGGTAGTGGCGGCGTTGCGAGCGGAGCTGGCGGCGCTACGGCAATCCGGCATCGGTTTCTCCGCGCCACGTGCCTTCGCCTCGGCCACGGCGGCACTGGATTCGGCGGCCCGGCCCGGCCTGCGCCGCGTCATCAACGCCACCGGGGTCGTGCTGCACACCAATCTCGGCCGCGCACCGCTGCCCCAGGCCGCATTCGCGGCGCTGGCCGGCGGCTATTGCAACCTGGAACTGGACCTTGAGACCGGCCGCCGCGGCCACCGTCACGCCGCCTGCGGCGCGCTGCTGGCCGAACTAACCGGCGCTGAGGCCGCGCTGGTGGTGAACAACGGCGCCGCAGCCATGCTGCTGGCGATGACGGCGCTGGCGGCGGGCGGGGAGGCGGTGGTCTCCCGCGGGGAGCTGGTCGAGATCGGCGGCGGCTTCCGCATCCCGGACGTGATCCGCCAGGGCGGCGCGGCGCTGGCGGAGGTCGGCACCACCAACCGCACCCGCCTGTCCGACTACGCCGCAGCGATCGGCCCCGCGACGCGCCTGCTGCTGCGCGTCCACCAGAGCAATTTCGCCATGCGCGGCTTCACGGCGCTGCCGGATGCGGCGGCGATCGCGGCGCTGGCGCGGGAGAGGGGGCTGCTGTCGGTGGTCGACCTCGGCAGCGGCGCCATGGTCGATCTGTCCCGGTATGGCCTGCCGGCGGAGCCGACGCTGGCACAGGCAGTGGCGCAGGGCTTCGATGTGGTGGTGGCGAGTGGCGACAAGCTGCTCGGCGGGCCGCAGGCCGGGCTGGTGCTCGGGCGGGCGGCGGTGATCGCGCGGCTGGCGGCGCATCCGCTGATGCGGGCGCTGCGGCCGGACAAGCTGACGCTGGCGGCGCTGGAGGCGACGCTGCGCCTGTATCGCGACCCGGAGACGGTCGTGCGCACAGTCCCGGCGCTGGCGATGCTGACGGCGCCAGTGGCGGAGGTATCCGCGCGTGCGCAGCGGCTTCTGGCGCTGCTGCCGCAGGGCGAGATCGTGCCCGGCACCTCCCTGGTTGGTGGCGGATCGCTGCCGGCGGTCGAACTGCCGAGCTGCCTGCTGGCGCTGCCCGGACCGGCCGAGGTGCTGGCCGCCCGGCTGCGCCAGGGCGAGCCGGCGGTGATGGCGCGAATCGCCGGCGGCCGCCTGCTGCTGGACCTGCGCACCGTGGCGGAGGACGAGATGCCGGTGCTGGGCGCCGCCATCCGCGCGGCGCTCGCATGAGAAGTGCGCTGGTCGGCGTGCTCGGCCATGTCGACCACGGCAAGACGGCGCTGGTGCGGGCGCTGACCGGCACGGAGACGGACCGGCTGCCGGAGGAGAAGGCGCGCGGCATTTCCATCGTGCTCGGCTTTGCCCGCCTGCTGCGGGACGATGCCGAGATCGACCTGGTGGACGTGCCGGGACACGAGCGCTTCCTGCGCACCATGGTCGCCGGCGCCACCGCCATCGAGGCGGCCCTGCTGTGTGTCGATGCCGCGGAAGGCGTGCGGGCGCAGACGGTGGAACATGCGGAGGTCGCGGCGCTGCTCGGCGTTTCGCGCGGCGTGGTGGCGCTGACGCGCTGCGATCGCGTGCAGGACCGGGCGGCGGCCGAGGCTGAAGCGCGGGCACTGCTTTCGCGGCTGGGCCTGGGCGAATGGCCTGTGACCGCAACCTCCGCCGTGACAGGCGACGGCGTGCCGGAACTGGCCGCGGCATTGGCAGGGCTGGCGCGCGCGGAGGTGCAGGCGGCCGAAGGCGCCTGGCTGCCGGTGGATCGTGCCTTCTCCCGCCCCGGCGCGGGCACCGTCGTTACCGGCGCGCTGCGTCGGGCGACGCTGCGGGTGGGAGACGAGGTGGAAATCTGGCCCGGCGGCACCGCGGCGCGGGTGCGCGCCGTGCAGATGCATGGCGCGGCGGTGGAACAGGCCTCGCCCGGCCGCCGCGTGGCGGTGGCGTTGCGCGGGGTGACGGTGGAGCAGGTGCCGCCGGGCAGCGCGCTGGCCGCGCCGGGGCTGCTGGTCGATTCACGGCGGCTGGACGTGCGGGTGGACTTGCTGGCCTCCGCGCCGGCCGCGCTGCCGCGTGGCACCGCACTGCGCCTGCTGGCCGGCACGGCGGAGGTCGGCGCGCGGCTGCATCTGCTGGACCGCGCGATGCTGGCGCCCGGAGATTCGGCGGTGGCGCAGCTTCGGCTGGATGCGCCGCTGGCGATGCCGGTGCGCGAACGCTTTGTGCTGCGCCTGGCCAGCCCGTCCCGCACGGTGGGTGGCGGGCTGGTGCTGGACCCGGCGCCGCCGCGCCGTTCAGCGCGGGATGCAGCGCTGCTGGCGGCCATGGCGGCGGCGGGGCCGTTGGATGCCGCGGCATCGCGCCTGCGCGCGTCGGGCGCCCGGGGCGCGACGGCGGCGGCGCTGGCGCGCGTCGCGGGTGTGCTGCCAGCTTCGCTCATTCTGCCGGATGCGGTGCGGCTGTCGGGCGGCCTGTTGCTGCACCGGGAGGCGTGCACGGCACTGGAAGCCGCGGCCGTGGCGGCGGTGGAGGCGGCGCAACTGGACAACCCCGCCGAGCCGGGGCCGGGCCTGGCTGAGTTGCGCGCCGCCCTGCCCGCCGGGGCGCCAGTGGAGGGCATGCTGGCGCGGCTGGTCGCGGCGCGCCGCCTGGACCTTGCCGCCGGCCGCTTCACACGGCATGGCCTGGATCCGCTGGCGCTGCTGCCACAGGCCGCCCGCAGCCTGCTCGAGGCCACCGAAGCCAGCTTCCGGGAGGCCGGCCTGACGCCACCCGACGCGGCGGCGGTGGTGGCGGGGCAGCGGGCGCGGGCGCAGGCCGTGGCGCTGCTGGTTCGCACCGGCCGCCTGGTGCGTGCCCCGGATGCGGTGCAGAAGCGGGAAGTTCTGTTCCACCGCGCCGCGATCGCCGGCGCACGGGTGGCGCTGCGGCAGGCCTACGGCGGCCGCGCCGAGGGCTTCCTGGTGGGTGATTGCGGGCGGCTGTTGGGCATCTCCCGGAAATTCGCGGTGCCGCTGCTGGAACGGCTGGATGCGGAGGGGCTGACGCGGCGCGCTGGCGACCGGCGCCATATCGTGGCGGAACCGGATGCCGTGCCGGGCGGTTGAAGCCGTGGAGGCGACAGGCGGCCTGGTGGCCCCCACGGTCTTCAAAACCGGCGATCCGCTCAACCCGGATGGTGGGTTCGATTCCCATCCGCCTCCGCCAGCCAGCAATCCAGGGTTGATCTTCTGCTCTAATCAACTTTGTGCTATACCGCCTCACGAAGCCGTGTATTCTCGGCCCATGAGCGACGAACCCATCTCCCAAGCCTGCATCGTCACCTTCAGCCCACGGCTGGCTGCCGCACCGGCAGCGACGCGTGCGCCGGAACCTGTGCCGCAGCGTGTGCCCACCAACACCTTCGTCGTGGGTCTTCTGCGTCAGGGCTACTACAACGCGGTCGCCTACATGAACGCGGTGACCGCCCGCCAGAGCTGAGGCGGCGCTGCCTACTCCTGCTGCGGCCGGAGGTAGGCGAACCAATAGGCCAGGCCGATGGCGGCGCCGCCGATGATGTTGCCGATGGTGACGGGCACCAGATTGCCGAGGAAGCTGCCGAGGCCGATCGGCCCCGTGCTGCCCTGCACCAGCCAGCCGAACGGGATCAGCGACATGTTGGCGACCGAATGCTCCAGCCCCATGGCGACGAAGGCGGCGATGGGCGGGATGATGACCAGGACCTTGTCCGCCGCGCTGCGCGCGCCGAAGGCGAGCCATACCGCCAGGCAGACCAGCATGTTCGCCAGGATGCCGCTCGCCAGCGCCGCGCCGAAGCCGAGCTCCACCTTGCGCGTCGCCCCGGCCAACGCCGCCGCCCCCACGGCGCCATCGCCCGCCATGTGCAGGTTGGCCGCGAAGGCCAGCAGCACGATGGCGATGGAGCCGACGAAGTTCGCGATGTAGGCCAGCAGCAGCGCCCAAAGGATCGGCGCGAAGCCGGCGCGGCCTTCCGCCCAGGCCACAACCAGCAGCGTGTTGCCGGTGAACAACTCGGCCCCGCCGAGCAGCACCAGGATCAGGCCGAGCGAGAACACCACGCCCGCCAGCACCTGCGCCGGTCCGAAGGGCAGGGCATCGGAGGTGCCGGCCAGCGCCGTCATTGCGAACAGCCCGCCGAAGGCGATGTAGGCACCGGCCAGCAGCGCCAGCATCAGCAGCACCGGCGCATCGAGTTCCGCCTTGGTCTTGCCCTTGGCGCGGGTGGCGATGGCGATTTTCTTCGGCGGGCGGATCTCGCCGGGGGAGGTCTCGCTCATGCGGCGTCGCACGCCGCAAGTGCGGCACGCGCCTCCTGCAGTCGTTCGGTGCGAAAACCCATGATGGGAACGGCGCCGGACCAGGTCAGGCTGAGCACGGCGTTGGTGCAGGCCAGGCGCCGGTCGAGGTCCGCCGACGCGCCATCCGCGCGGCGTCGCGCCACCTGCAGGTCGCGCAGCGCGACCACGGACTTCAGGGCGTGCATGGCTTCCTCCACGGTGCTGGGCGGCGCCACGGCAATCAGGCGATCAAGCGCCGCAAGCGCAACCCGCCGTGCGGAGGCCTCCGCGTTCATCGCTGCGTCGTCCGGAACACGTCGCCCGGTCGCCGGGCGCTGGCATTGCCGGCGGTCAGCACGCCATGGCGCATCGCGGCGCCGCCGAGCAGCATGACGATCGACGCCGCCTCCGGCAGCAGCTTCTCCGCCCGGCCACCCAGCGCACGGCCAACCACATGCGCGGCGAAGGGCAGCACGGCGCCGGCGATCGTGCCGCCGCCCTTGATGAGCGCGTTCGGCGTGCCGCGTGGTACGACGCCTGCGCGCTGCCACTGCGCCTTGGCCGCCTGGCTCGCCAGCATCTCCGTGCCGCCGGCCAGCAGCGCCAGGCGTTCCAGGCGCTGCGCGATCTCGTCCTCCCCACCACGGCGTTGCATCAGGGCCAGGGCGGAAGCCGCGCCGGCCATCGCCGCGCTGCCGAACTGCACGGCGAGTGGTGCCGGCGCGGCGGCCCAGAGCGGCGTGCTGGTCGAGGACAGCAGCGAGGCGGTGTAGACGCTCATCCCGGCGCCGGCGATGGCGGCGGGACCTTGCGTCGCCTCGGACACGCGGCGCGCGAGGGGCCAGCGGCGGCCGAAGACGCTGCCGAGCGCGGTTAGCGCGCTGAGCCCGCCGAAGGCGGTCAGCAACCACGACCCCAGCGACATCGGCGAGGTCGGCCGCACGATGCGCAGCATGTTGAACCAGCGCGACGGCGTCTTCAGGTGCTGGATCAGCACGAGCGGGCCGAGGATGCTGCCGCCGAGCGCCAGCAGCCGCGCCTGGCGCACCAGGCTGCGGTTCGGGCGTGCCACCGCGGCGATGACCTGCGCGGAGCCGGCGACGCCGAGGATGAAGATGTAGGCGGAGACCTTCCAGTCGAAGCTGCTCGGCTTGGCGACCTGGCGACCGTGATAGGTCTCGCCGTTCCAACGCTTCATCTGCGCCCTACTCCTACCAGTGCTGCCGCCAGCGCCAGCCCCGCCATCGTCGCGAGGCCTGCGAGGAAGGAAGGCCGCGCGTTGCGCGCCGGGCGGGTCGGCTTCGGCGGCAGGTTATACAGCTCCGGCTGCGCGGTCAGCAGGAAGAAGGCGTTGAGGTGGTGCAGGCCCTCGCCGGTGCCGGGGCCGTCCGGCGTGCCGTACAAATACGCCTTCGGCTGGCCCTGTTCATGCAGCTGTTCGACGCGCAGCTCGGCGCGCGCGATGAGGTCCGACAGCTCACCGAACTGGATACTGTCCGTCGGGCAGGATTTGGCGCAGGCGGGCTCGAGGCCACCTTTCAGGCGGTCGTAGCAAAGGGTGCATTTGTGCGCCTTGCCATCCTCCTTCGCCAGTTCGACCACGCCGAAGGGACAGGCCGGCACGCAATAGCCGCAGCCATTGCAGATATCCTGCTGCACCACGACGGTGTCGAATTCGGTGCGGAACAGGGCGCCGGTCGGGCAGGCCTCCAGGCAGGGTGCCGGGCTGCAATGCTTGCAGACGTCGGACATCATCAGCCAGTTCGACTGGTAGGGCGGCATGGTCGTGGCGCCCTCGAGCCGCTCAAGGAACGTCACGTGGCGCCAGGTGTGGGCGCCCAGCTCGCCGGTGTTGTCGTAGCTGTGGCCGGTCATCGGGCCCTTTTCGGAGGGCAGGTTGTTCCATTCCTTGCAGGCCACCTCGCAGGCCTTGCAGCCTATGCACAGCGTGGTGTCGGTGAAGAAGCCGTAGCTTTTCCCCGGCTCGATGACGCAGCCCGCCGTGATTTCCGATTCCTGCGGGATCGGCTTCTGCGGGTCGAGGTCGGTGTGCTCCAGCACGCGCCGATGCGCCAGGCCGCCATCCATCATCGCCCTCCCCGCCACAGCCGGCCCGGGCGCAGCGCGCAGGTCAGCGCCTTGTTCTCGTGCATCGCCGTGTTCACGTCGCCGACGACGGCGGTCAGCACGTTGGCGATGTCGCCGGTCGCCATGCCTTCCCAACCGAAATGCCACGGCATGCCGAGCTGCCAGACAAGCTGGTTCCTGATGCGGAAGGGCCGCAGGCGGTCCGTCACCAGCGCCCGCGTCTCGACCTCGCCCCGCAAGGTGGACAGCACAACGAAGTCCTTGCTGCGGATACCGAGGGAATGCGCGAGTTCGGTCGGGATTTCGCAGAAGCCTTCCGGCATCAGCTCCGCCGTGGTGGCGACGCTGCGGGTCGGCGTGCCGCCGGCGTGGTGCTCGGTCAGCCGGTAGGTGGTCAGCACATGCGGGAAGCGTGGGTCGCCGGTTTCATGCAGCCGGTTGTCGGCATGCTCCCAGCGCTTCGCCGCGGGATTGGCGTCCTGTGCGTAGAGCAGGTTGGGCACCGGGCTTTCGATCGGCTCGTAATGCGTCGGCAGCGGGCCGTCCTTTAGGCCGGAGGACACGAAAAGCCCGGCGACGCCATCGGGGATCATGATGAAGGGCTGGTGGCCCGAGATCGCGTCCATGCCGGCCGGCTTGCTCGCCCAGTCGGGCTGGAAGTCCGGGCGCTTGTTCGGCGGGAAATCAACCTTGTCGGGGCTGTCCCACTTGCCCGCATCCTCGTCCCACCAGACCAGCCGTTTGCGCGCGGACCAGGGCTTTCCAGCAGGATCGGCCGAGGCGCGGTTGTTCAGCGTGCGGCGGTTGTCCGGCCAGGCATAGCCCCAACCCAGATGCGTGCCGGGCCCGTCCGGGCCATCCGGCTTGCGCGCGCGCGCCAGGTTGCGGCCGGGTTCCGGGAATACGCCGCTGTAGATCCAGCAGCCGCAGGCGGTGGAGCCATCGTCCTTCAGCTCGGAAAAACCGCTGACCTGCACCTTCTCCGGCCAGGTGTAGCCGTTGATCTCGCGCAGCACCGCTTCCGCATCCGGCTCGCCCTCGCTATCCACCGGATAATCCCAGGTCAGCGACTGGATCGGCCGGTCCTCCTCCTGCGTGCTGTCCGCGTACATCTCCTTCAGCAGGCGGCCGAGGTGGTAGGCGAACCACAGCTCGGACCGGCTGTCGCCCGGCGCCTGCACCACCTTGTCGTGCCACTGGATCAGGCGATGCGTGTTGGTGAAGCTGCCGGCCTTCTCGCCTGCCAGCGAGGCCGGCATCAGGAAGACCTCGGTACCGATATCCTCCGTGCGCATTTCGCCGTCGCGGATGATGTGGCCGTCACGCCAGAAATTCGCGGTCTCGGTCTCGGCGAAGTCGCGCACCACCATCCAGTCGAGTTGCGCCAGGCCGCGCTGCACCAGGCGGCTGTTGCTGCCGCCGACCACCGGGTTCTGGCCCATCACGAACAGGCCCTTGATGATGCCGTCGCGCATCGCGACCGTCATCGGCAACTGCGAATGGTCGCCGGTCATGCGTTGCAGCATGTCGAAGCCGAAGCCGTTTTCCGCGTTGCCGGCAGCGCCATACCAGGCACGCAGCAGGCTCACGGCATACTTCGGAAAGTTGTGCCACCAGCCCGTGGGGTTGGTCTCGGCTTTCAGGTAGTCCGCCAGCGTGCCGTGCGGCTTCATTGCGTGCGGCTGCGGCAGGTAGCCCGGCAGCATGTCGTACAGCGTCGGGATGTCCGTGCTGCCCTGGATGCTGGTGTGGCCACGCAGCGCCAGAATGCCGCCGCCGGGGCGGCCGACATTGCCGAGCAGCGCCTGCAGGATGGCGGCGGCACGGATCATCTGCACGCCGGTGCTGTGGTGCGTCCAGCCGACGGCGTAGCAGATGGTGCCGGTGCGCTCCCGCCCGCTGTTGCGCGCCATCTCCTCCGCCACCTTCAGGAAGACGTCGCGCGGGCAGCCGGTGACGCGCTCCACCATCTCGGGCGTGTAGCGGGCGTAGTGGCGCTTCAGGATCTGGTAGACGCAGCGCGGGTGCTGCAGCGTCTCGTCCTTCGGCGTCGGTCCATCATGCAGCCGCTTTACCGCCTCGCAGAAGCCCTCCGCCTCGATGAACGCCTCGGCGAGCGAGGAGGGCATCATCATCCCCTCGTACTGCCAGCTCGTCGGGCTGTAGCGGCGGCCTTCCTCGGACCAGCCGGAGAACAGCCCGTCCAGATCCTCCGGCCCGCGATATTCCTCGTCGATGATGGTGGACAGGTTGGTGTAGGGCAGCGCGAAGTCACGGAACCAGAGGTCGTTCTCCAGCACGTGCCGGATGATGCCGCCGAGGAAGGCGATGTCGCTGCCGGCGCGCAGCGGCGCGTAGATGTCCGCCATGGCGCTGGTGCGGGTGAAACGCGGGTCGGCGTGGATCACCGTGGCGCCTTTCTGCTTCGCCTGCATGACGAAGCGGAACGCGATCGGGTGGTTCTCGGCCATGTTGGAGCCCATGACGAGCACGCAGTCCGCGCGCGCCAGGTCCCACTGGGGCAGCGTCGCCGCGCCCCGTCCGAAGGAGGTACCCAGACTGGGCACCGAGGAGGAGTGTCAGACCCTCGCCTGGTTCTCCACGAAGGCCATGCCGAGGCCACCGGAGAACAATTTCTTCAGCAGGTAGTTTTCCTCGTTATCCAGCGTGGCGCCGCCGAGCGAGCCCATGTTCAGCGTCTGGTTCAGCCGCGTGCCGTCCGGTAGCCGGCCAACGAAGCCTTCGTCACGTGTGCGCCTGGTGAGGTACGCGATGCGCCGCATGGCCCAGTCCAAATCGACGCGCGTCCAATGCTTCGCACCTGGCGCGCGGTGCAGGCATGTGTCGATGCGCTCGGGGCTGGTCAGCAGGGACAGGGTGGCGGCGCCCTTCGGGCAGAGCGTGCCCTGGTTGATCGGGCTGCGCGGATCACCTTCGATGTGGATCGGCTTGTTGCCCTTCGCGTAGACCAGTTGCGCGCAGCCAACGGCGCAGTAGGGGCAGATGGAGGTGCCGATCTTGTCGGCCTGTTCCATCCGTGGCCGCAGCGTGCGGGAGGCTTCGCTTTCGGCGGCCGTTGTCTTGTGCGGCGCGCCGCGGAGCTGACGCGGCACGGACCAGTCGCGCAGGGCGCGCGCAGCACGACGAATCGGCGGCTTGCTCATGGCGTGGCCTCCAGGACGTGGGCGATGTGGGCGCGCAGGCCGGGCGCGGGCTCGTAGTCCACCCGCACCTGGCGATGCGCCAGCGCCGGCAGATCCTGCGGTTCGAGATTAGCGTTGTGCGCGAGCACGAAGTGCAGGCCCCGGCCCACCGCGGTCAGCAGCCGAAAGCGGCTTTCCTGGACGATGCAGATCGTACCCACGATGGTTCGCATGATCATGAAACCCTGTTCATGCGCGTGAGTTGCAGGCGAATCGTGGGGGTCTGTTCTTCAACCTGGCCGATCGCCGCCGCGGCATAGCCTTCCGCACGCAGCGCTGCCACGCAGGCCTCCGCCTGCCTGGCCGGCACGCCGGCCAGCAGGCCGCCCGCGGTCTGCGGGTCCAGCAGCAGCGAAAGCCGCGCGGGCGCCACCTCGCCATGCAGGAAGGGCAGCGCGGCGGCGCGGTTGCCAGGGTCGAGCGTGCTGCGGTGGCCAGCGGCCAGCATCGCCTCCGCGCCCTCCAGCGCCAGCACGGCCTCCGCATCCAGCACCGCGCCAACGTCGGAGGCGCGCAGCATCTCCAGCAGGTGTCCGAGCAGCCCGAAGCCGGTGACGTCGGCGCAGGCGGTGGCGCCGTGGGCGCGCAGGATGCGGCTGGCGGGGAAAGGGCTCTGCTGCATGGCGACCAGCGCGGCTTCCACCCAGGCCGCGCGGCCGGCGCCCTGCATGGCGGCGGCGAGCAGCGTGCCGGTGCCGAGCGGCTTGGTCAGCACCAGCACGTCGCCGGGGCGCAGGCCGGCGCGCAGCATCGGCTGCGCGACCTCCCCGGTCACGGCGAAGCCGAGCATGGCGTCCGACGCCTCCGCCGTGTGGCCGCCGACCAGTCGTGCCCCGGCGGCTTCCAGCACAAGCTGGCCGCCGCGCAGCATCGCCAGCAGGTCGGCTTCCTGCACCGCCTCCGCCGCTGGCGGCAGCGCCGCGATGGCGAGGGCCACGCGCGGTTCACCCCCCATCGCGGCGATGTCGCCAAGCGCGTGGTTGGCGGCGATGCGGCCGAACAGGAAGGGATCGTCGATCGGGGCACGGAACATGTCCACGGTCTGCACCAGGGTGCGGCCAGGCACCTCCGGCAGGTGCAGCAGCGCGGCGTCGTCCGGCGGTGGCAGGCCAGGCAGCGCGGCGAGCACGCGCGACAGCACCGGCGCGGCCAGCTTGGCGCCGCAGCCGCCGCAGCGCATCGCCGCGGGTGGGGCGGGCCGTGGCGCCATCGGCGGCATCTCCGCGTGCATGCGGATCCAGCGCCGGTCGATGCGGTCCTTCAGCCGCAGCGCCCAGCGCCCAGTGCGCGCCGTGCTGCCCCAGCTGGCGATGGCCTGCGAGCCGGTGGAGACCAGCGCAAGGTGGCGGCGCTGCGGCGTGAAGGGGCGAGGCGCCTCGCCGGCGAGGGCACGGCGCAGATTCTCCGCCAGCGGCGCCCCCTGTCGCACGGCGAAGACTCCGGCGCGCGGCCGCGGGTGAGCTGCCACGGTCGCGAGGTCGCCGGCGACGAAAACCTGGGGATGCGACAGGCTGCGGAGCGCCGCATCCACCGCGATGAAGCCGGCCGGGCATCGCGTCAGCCCGATGTCCGTCAGCCAGGCGGGTGGGGCGGCGCCGGCGGCCCAGATGGCGCGGTCACAGGGCAGGGAGCGACCATCGGCCAGCACCACCGTCTGTGCCGTCACGCGCGCCACTGCGGCACCGCCATGCCAGATGACATCGCCCGCCACCAACGCCGCCCGTGCCGCCGCGCGCGCCGCAGGTGCCATGCCGGGCAGCGGCGCGTCGCCGCGCCCGACCAGGCCGATGCGGGGCGCGGCGCCCAGGCCCTGCCGAAGCGCCAGCGCCACTTCCACCCCGGCGGCGCCCTCGCCCACCACCACCAGGCACAGTGGACCGTTCGTGCCACGCAGGGCTTTCCAGCCGGCCAGGAAGCGATCGAAAGGCCGCAGCACCAGCGCGTGCTCGGCGGCGCCGGGCACAAGTGCGGGCGCGGCGCCGGTGTTCAGGGACAGCAGGTCGAAGCGCAGCGGCGTACGGTTGCCGGCGCACAGGACATGGTTTGCGGTGAGGTCCAGGCCGGCGATCTCGGCCCGCAGGAATCGCGCACCGGCTGCGCGGGCCAGGCGCGGCAGATCCACCACACAATCCTCGGCGGCGAAGCGGCCCGCGATCAGGCCGGGCAGCATCCCGGAATACATGGCCTCCGCCTCCCGCGCGACCAGCGTGACACGGAGGCCGGCGGGCAGGGGGCGCCGCGCCAGGCGGCGCAGCACGCCGAGATGCGCGTGCCCGCCGCCGACCAGCAGCAATTCCCGCTCGATCTCCACCATGGCCAGCGCGGCACTCCCCCGTTGCACCCGGCAAGGTTGCGGGGTGCAGGGACAACGCGGGCCGGGGCGTCGCGTTCAGTCCGGCAGGATTCCGGCGCGTGGCGTGCGCGGCTGGTTGTACAGCGTCGCCGTCTCCGTCCCCCTCGGCCAGCCGCCGGATGGCAGGCCGACATTACGCAGCGACGGGTTGGCCGCGACGAAGGCCTTGTCCAGCGTCACGCCGAGGCCGGGCGCATCCGGCACCATCACATGCCCATCCACCATCCGCGGCGCCGCGCCGTTGATCACCTGGCTGCGCCCCGGCCAATCCGGATCCATGCGTTCCAGGATCAGCGCGTTCGGGATCGCCGCCAGCAGGTGGATCGCGGCGAATTCCGCCACCGGGCCGAGCGAGCCGGAATGCGGCGCCACCGTCGCGAAGCGCGCCTCCGCGATCGCCGCCAGCTTGCGCATCCCGGTCAGGCCGCCGGCGCGGCCGGAATCGGGCTGGATCACGTCCACCAGGTTCTCGAACAGCAGCGGAGCCACGCCGTGCAGCCCGCCATGTCGCTCGCCGGCGGCCAGCGGTACCTCCACGGCACGGCGCAGCGCGCGGTAGCCCTCGATGTTCTCAGGGGCCAGCGGTTCCTCGACGAACAGGGGCCGCAGCTTGCCGAGCTCCCGGCTGATGCTGATGGCGTCAGGCAGGCTCAGCCAGGGGGGTCCGTGCAGGTCGATCATCAGGTCGCAGTCGTCGCCGATGGCGGCGCGGATGGCATGCGCCTTCGCCACCGGGTTCGCCACGCCGCCGGTCTTGATGGCCGTGTAGCCGCGCGCGACCGCGTCCCTCACCTGTTCCGGCGTGGAGGCGTGGGTGTAGGCGCGGATGCGGTCGCGCATCATCCCGCCGAGCAACTGCCACACCGGCACGCCGAGCGCCTTGCCCTTGATGTCCCACAGCGCCATGTCGATCGCCGCGATGGCGCCCTGGCCGACGACGCCGCTCATGCCATGGCCCATCATGGCGACGGTCATGCGCTGGGTGATGCGCTCGATATCGAAGGCGTCCTGGTCGATGACGATGTGGGCCAGATCGCCCACCGCGGTTTCCACGACGCGCGGCCAGCCGCTGCCCTCGCCGAGCCCGGTGATTCCGGCATCGGTCTCCACCGTCACGAACAGCCAGTTGCGCGTGCCCGTGGTGATGCTGCTTTTCACGTCGCCCCAGCCGGAGACGCCGAGCGGTCCGGCCTGCATCAGATGCGTGCGGACGGCGGTGATGCGCGGCCCCATCAGAAATACCCACCCTTGGCGCTGATCTCGGCGACGGAATCGCCCTGCTCGATCCAGCCGAAGATTTCCTTCTCTAGTCCGAGGATCTCCTCGCAGCGTTCCAGCACCGGCAGCGCGAGGGCGCGCGGCACCACCATGACGCCGTCCATGTCGGCCACCACGATGTCGCCGGGGTACACCATGACCGTGCCAATGCGGACTGGGATCTGGAAATGCGACAACATGGCGCGGCCGAGCGCGGCGTTGGGGTGGCGGAAGCGGGCGAAGCAGGGGAATCCGGCATCCATCACCTGCCGCGTGTCGCGCACGCCCCCATCGATGGCCGCGCCACGCACGCCGCGCGCCTTGGCCGCCGCTGTCATGACGCCGCCCCAGGCGGTGGAATCCTCCGCGCCGCCGGCATCCCAGACCACGAAGTGGCCGTCGCCCATCGCCTCCAGCATCGCGCCGCGCAGCGTCATCTCGCCGGTCACCTGGGTGTTCGGCGCGCTTTTCGCAGTGAAGGCGAAGCCGGTGGTGCAGGGCTGTTCCGGGCGCAGCGGCTGGATGCGGTGGGGCAGCGCCTGGTCCATCAGCGCATGTTCCCGTAGCACGTCCGACACCGCGCCGGTGTAGAGCTGCGCGTAGCGGTCGAGAAGCGCCTGCTCCGGGATCGGCAGCGAGACGAGCGTCCGCGCCTCGCGGTCCGCCACCAGCCAGTCCAGCCGCATCGCCTTGACTTCAGCGCGCAGCCGCGCCGCGGGGTCCTGCATGCTCATTGCACGGTGATCCCGGCTTCGCGGATCAGCGTGGTCCAGCGCAGCAGTTCCGCGCGGTACAGCGCATCGAAGGCGGCGGGGCTTTCGCTGGCAGCGGGGGCGATGGACAGCGCCCGGACCCGATCGGAGAAGGCCGGCGACCGCACCGTGGCCACCGTCGCCGCATGCAGCGCGGCCACTGCGCCTTCTGGTGCCCCGGCGCGCACGCAGATGCCCTGCCAGGACCGCATCTGTGCAGCCACGGGAAGCCCCGCCTCGCCGAAGGATCGCACCTCCGGCATGCCCTCCGCGCGGTCCTGCTGCATGACGCCCAGGATGCGCACGCGGCCTTCCGCCGCCGCTGGCGCCTGATAGCTGGCGACCAGGTCGAACATCATTTCAACGTCGCCTGACAGCAGCGCCTGGAGGGCCGGCGCGCCGCCGCGATACTGCACCCCCTCGAACCGCCCGCCGACGGTGCGGAACAGCAGCTCCGCGCCGAGGTGGGACGATGTGCCGACGCCGGCGGTGCCGATGGTGACGCCGCGGTCCCTGGCGCGGGCCACCGCTTCCTCGATCGTCGTGATGCCGGATCTGGCGCTGGCCATCACCACCACGGGCAGCGCCGTGAGCTGCCCGCACATCTGCAGGTCCTTCGCCGGGTCGTAGCCGAGCTGCGCGATCAGCCCGGGATTCGTCACCAGTTGCAGGCCGGCCAGCGCCAGCGTGTGCCCATCCGCCGGCGCCTGCACCACGGCCTGGGTCGCAATGTTGCCGGAGGCGCCCGCGCGATTTTCCACGACCACGTTCTGGCCAAGAGCCTTCGCCATCTCCGCCACCGCCAGCCGCGCGACCAGGTCCGCAGTGCCGCCCGGCGCGAAGCCGACGATGAGGCGCAGCGGCCGGTCCGGCTTCCAGCCCTGCGCCCGCGCGACATGGGGCGCGGCGAGGCCCGCTGCTGTGGTGCCGAGCAGCAGCCGGCGCGTGATGGTCATGGCATGGGTTTCCTTCCTTGTTCTTCGGCAAACCGTTGCAGAAGGTCGCGCTTGGCGGATTCGACATGGGCGAAGGCGGCTTCCGCGGCCGCTTCCGGATTGCGGTCCCGCAGTGCCTGCAGGATCGTCTCGTGCTGGCGGGCGGCGGCAAGCATGCGCGCCGGACCGTAGCCGAGGCGGAGGCGGACCGCGTTGACGAAGGCGGTGCGCGCGGCGACCACGGCCTGCGCCTGCGGATTGGCGGCGACGCCGTCGATGGCGGCGTGGAAAGCCTCGTTGTGACGCAACGCCGCGGCGGCGTCGTCGCGCTTCGCGGCGGCTTCGAAGGCCGTGGCGTGGGTGGCGATGCCGGCAAGCTCCGAAGCCGTCACCCGCTCCGCGGCGCGACGGGCGAGCAGGGATTGCAGGGCGCCGCGCAGGTCGTACAGGTCGGCGAACAGCTTGGCGTCGAGCAGCGGGACGATGGCGCCGCGATGCTGGCGAATCTCGACCAGCCCTTCACCCTCGAGCGACAGCAGCGCCTCCCGCACCGGGCTGATGGAGACCTGATGTTCCAGCGCCAGCGCACCCAAGGTGCGGTGGGTGCCGGGTGGCCAGCTGCCGTCGAGGATCGCCAGGCGCAGGCGGTCGCGCAGGATGGCATAGGCGGGGGTGGAGGCGGTCGGGAGGGCCATGCTGCATCCTGCCCATTAGATTTTATAAAATGCAAGAGCGGACTCGGCGCCGACAGCCGGCCTCTGACGGTCCGTGGAAGGGGCCCATCGTTGGGTTTCGCGCATTGCGGCCCGTGTTTCAGTCGGTTTCGCGCAAGGCGTGCAGGAAGCCTTTTGCCTTGCAACGATCGGCCGTCGCGATAGCGTAGCGGCTTCGGGAACGAGAGGCGCCCATGTCGAACGTTGCGGGCAAGGCCTACGGGATGAATGTCGTCACCCCGATGCGGCCGTGGAAGACCTGGATCAACCGCTTCCTGTTCATGGTGGCGCGCACCCAGCCGCAGCAGCTCGGCGGGTTGCTTGGCCTTTCCATCATCCACTTCGCCCGCTGGGTGATGATCCGCCGGGACCAGTGGCCCGATCTCGGCCAAGGAAAGCCCACCATCGCCAACGACTACATGCTGTTCGTCAGCAACTTCAACGGAACCTGGGACCAGTACATCGATGCCTTCAGCGACGGCATCCCGAACGGGCTCGACCTGTTCTGGTATTCCAGCACGAAGTACCCGGGTTCCATCCCGATCACGCCCTTCAAGACCTACATCCGCGCCAACCAGATCGACACCTCCTACTACTACAACGCCACCCCGGGCGCGGCGCAGCGCGACATCAAGGCGGCGCTGCGGGTGCGCGCGGCGCTGGAATCGCTGGCCCGGCAGCATGCGACGCTGACGCCGGAGGAATTCGCCACAGCGTTCCGCCTTGCCTTCGTCGCGGTGCAGAACGACCTGCCGTCCCACGGCTACGCGCCGGTGGCGAGCAACGACACGCAGAACGCCGACCTGAACCGGGAGGCGCTGATCCGCCGCCCTCCCACCTGAGGCGGAGCACCGGACATGCCCAACTTCGACGGCGGCCACTACTTCCTCACCACGCTGATCCCGATCCGCAGCGGTCTTTGTGCCGATCCGCGCACCGCGGCGACGGTGACCTCGCACCTGCATGAGCTGCGCGCGACGCTGGCGGCGCTGCCCACGGCGTTGCAGACGCCGGCGACGGAAAAGATCGGCCTGAACAGTCCCTTCGCCCGCAGCACCCGCACGCATTTCGCCCGCTTCGCCATCCTGGACGACGTCGCCTTCAACGGGCGCGGGCAGCGCGACCCGATCAAGGTGGCGCTGAAGCTTTCGCCGCAGCCCAACGTCACGGACCCGGTTGACCGGCTACCCTGTTCCTACCTGATCTTCGTGCTGGATTTCGACGCCGCCGATGGCAGCGAGGCCACCCGCGACGCATACCTCGCGCATCTGTGGTCGGTCGCGCAGGACGAACTGCGGGAGATCCTGATGCATTGCGATGGGCATGAGCGGCTGTCCGATGCCGCCGGCTTCGTGCGCCTGATGCGGGACTGCCAGGTCGAGACGACGATGCCATTCAACGACTATTGGACCGGCGCGCCGCCCTTGTCGCCGCTGCCGCTGAAGCCGTTGCTGGCGCCGGCCATTATCGCCGCGGCCGCTTTGGTGCTGGGCGTGCTCGGCGGGCTGATCGTCGATGATGATCTCTGGCTGCTGGCGCTGGCCGGGCTGGTGGCGCTGCCGCTGGTCCTGTGGTGGGCCTATGGCCGCATCAACGCAGCCGCCGCGCACCCTTTCCCCACCGCCCCGCATTCGGACCTGCCGGGCGTGCTGAAGGCGCTGTACCTGCAGCAGAAGTTCACGCGACTGGCGATCGATACACAGGGCGCGAGCCCGGCCGCGCTGCACGCGGCCTTCGGCGAATTCCTCGTGGCGCATCGGCCGCAGGACACGGCGGCGCCGACCCAGAAACCCGGCGTGGTGCGGTGCTGAGGAGGCGATGAGCATGCCCGTGACCCTCGACCTGGCGGATATCCAGGGCAACGTGCTGACCGCCTATGGCCGGCTCGGCTTCCCCAAGGGGCGTATGCTGCTGCTGCACGTCGCCAACGCCCGCGCCGGGCGCAACCTGCTGGACATGGTGCGGCCCTACGTCACCACCGCGCTGCGCTGGCCCTCGGACCGCCGGCCGCAGCCGCCCGGCACGATCTATCAGAAGCGGCCCCGGGTCGCGGTGAACGTCGCCTTCACCTTCTGGGGCCTGCTGGCGCTCGGCGTGCCCATCCGCACGCTGCGCGGCATGCCGGACGAGTTCATCGATGGCATGCCTGCCCGTGCCGACATCCTGTGCGACAATTTTCCGCGTGCCATCTCGGAAGCCTGGGACCCGGTCTGGCTGTGGCAGGACGACCCGCGCCGGCGCGTGCATGTGTTGCTGACGCTGAACGCGCAGATGAACCCGGACGGCACGCCGGTCGACCGCCTGGATGAACTGACCCGGGAGATCGAGGCGCTGGTCGAGGCGACCGAGGGCGGCGTCACCCTGCTGTCCGGCCACCGCGGCCCCGACGCGCGCTGGCAGGACCTGTCGGCGCTGCTGGAGGCGCAGCCGGACGGCAGCATGGTGCCGCTGCCGACCGAGCATTTCGGCTTCGTCGACGCCATCGGCGATGCCGTGTTCGAGGGCCAGTATCCGCCGGACCGCATGGCCACTGCCGTCATCGGCCAGGGAAAGATGCTGGCCGACCAGAGCTGGGCGCCCCTCGCCACCGGCGAGTTCCTGCTCGGCCACCCCGATGAATCGCAGGAGATTGCCGGCAACCCGATGCCGCTGGATTTCAGTCGCAACGGCACCTTCATCGCCTACCGCAAGCTGCACCAGAACGTCGCCGCCTTCCGCGACAGCATGGATCGCATGGCGGTGCAGTTCGCCGTGGTGATGGAGATGCCGCAGCACGAAGCCTGCGAAACGCTGAAGGCAAAGATCGCCGGCCGCTGGTCCGACGGCGTGCCGCTGATGGCGGCCGCGACCTACGCCGAGTGGCAGGCCTTCCGGGACCGTCGGGATGCGGCGATGCGTGCCGGTGACAATGCAACGCTGGCGGCCCTGGACCGGGCGCTGGTGGATTTCAGCTACCGCGGCGATCCGCTCGGCGCGAAATGCCCGTTCGGTTCGCATCTGCGCCGGTCCAACACGCGGGACATGATGGACCCGCTGCTGAACGCACCGGATCCGAAGCAGTGGAATGGCTCCGTGCTGAACAACCGCCGGCGAATTCTGCGGCGCGGCCTGCCCTATGGTCATGCCGAGCCAGGCGCGGCCACGGATGAGGGCGACCACGGGATCGTCATGCTGGCTACCTGCGCCAACCTGTTCCGCCAGTTCGAATTCATCCAGCAGCAATGGATGCAGTACGGCCTCGACTTCAACACCGGCAACGACACTTGCCCGATCGTCGGCAACCACGGCGCAGACGCGAAGTTCGTGATCGCCGCGGACCCGGCCTCCGGCAAGCCGCCCTTCATCTGCGACCGGCTGCCGCAGTTCGTGGAGACCCGCGGTGGCGATTACTTCTTCGTGCCCAGCATGACCGCGCTGCGCATGATCGCCGCTGGTATCGTTGACCCGACATGAGCGGCTTCCTGGGCAGTGCGGCCAGCGCGGCAGGGATCAGGCTTCGCATGGCGGGCGCCGCGCTCGGCGCCGCGGGACGACTGGCCGTGCGTGGCGCGCGTGCCTATGGCGGTGCGGAGGGCCGTGCCGCGCGCATCGCGGCACTGCTCGGCACCACCGAGAACCAGCGCCGGATCTTCGCGCTGCTGCGCGCAACATCGCCCAACCTGGTGCTGTCGCGCCGCCTGATCGCGGCCTATGAGAACACCGGCACCGTCATCGTCACCCGCCATGCCGACGTGACGGAGGTGCTGGAGCGCGAATCCGACTTCGCCGTGGTCTACGAGCCGAAGATGCGTGCCATTACCGCCGGCGAGAACTTCTTCCTCGGCATGCAGGACAGCGCCGCCTACACGCGGGACGTTTCGAACATGCGCCTCGCGGTTCGGCGCACGGATCTCCCCGATGTCGTGGTGCCTTACGTCGCGCGCGAGGCGGCGGCCATCGTCGCGGCGAGTCGCGGGCGGATCGATGTACCGGCGACGCTGACACTGCCGGTGCTGACCGGCCTCGTCGGCGCCTACTTCGGCACGCCCGGCCCCTCCGCCACCGAAATGGCGCAATGGACAACGCGGATGTTCTGGTACCTGTTCGTCGACCTGGCGGGGGAGGAGGCGGTCTCGCGCCCGGCCCTGGATGCCGCCGCCGCCTGTCGCGCCTACCTCGACGAAGCGATTGCCGAACGCAAGGCTGCGCCAGCCGGTACCGACGACGTGCTGGCGCGCTGCCTGGCGCTGCAAGCGGCCGGCGCGCCTGGCATGGATGACCTCCGCATTCGCAACAACCTGATCGGACTGCTCATCGGCCTGGTGCCGACGCTGTCCAAGGCCAGCGTCAAGGCGCTGGACACGCTGCTGGATCGGCCGGATGCGCTGGCGGCTGCGCAGCGGGCGGCGCGGGAGGATGATGATGCGGCCCTGGCCCGCGTGCTGTGGGAGGCATTGCGCTTCGACCCCGTAAATCCCTTCATCTATCGCCGCGCGGTGCGAGATACGATGATCGCGCGTGGTACGCTGCGCGCGCGGATGGTGCCGCAGGGCGCCATGGTGCTGGCGGCCAACCTCTCCGCCATGTTCGATCCCATCGCGCTGGACCAGCCCGAGACCTTCCGCGCCGACCGCCCCGCGCATGCCTACATCCTGTGGGGCTACGGCATGCACACCTGCTTCGGCGCGCACATCAACCAGGCCGTGATCCCGCAACTGCTGAAGCCGTTGCTCCGATGCCAGGGCCTGCGGCGCACCGGCCCGGTGGATGGCGCAGGTACGCCCTTCCCCGTACATTTCCCCGTGGCCTTCGACTCGATCTGACCGTCCGGGAGACCTGCATGGCACGCCTGCCCTACCTCGATCCGGCCGACCTGGCGCCGGAGGACCGGCCGCTGCTGGT
This sequence comes from Falsiroseomonas sp. HC035, assembly GCF_050563525.1. Lineage (NCBI taxonomy): Bacteria > Pseudomonadati > Pseudomonadota > Alphaproteobacteria > Acetobacterales > Roseomonadaceae > Falsiroseomonas > Falsiroseomonas sp. HC035. Next base: position 240,029 of record NZ_JBNXUN010000002.1, on the reverse strand, counting down.
GCGCCCGGTGAACCTGTATCGCGCCATGGTCAACAGCCCCGGCATGACGCGCGCCTTCCTCGGCTTGGCGCATCACATCCGCCACACCAGCGTGCTGGATGGCCGCCTGCGCGAACTCGCGATCCTGCAGATGGGCTGGACCGCGCGCTCACCTTACGAATGGTCGCACCACGTCGCCATCAGCCGCGACTTTGGCGTGACGGATGCCGATATCGCGGCCATCGCCGCGGAGAGCCGTGGCGAGGCCTCGCCGCTGGAACCCGCCGCACGTGTCGTACTGCGCGCGGCGAGGGAGATGGCGGCGGGTGATCTCTCCGCCGAAAGCTTCGCCGCACTCGAGGAGCACCTGGATGCCGTCAGCATCACCGACCTGCTGGTGATCATCGCCTTCTACGCCGGCGTCGTGCGCTTCCTGGCCGCCGCGCGGATCGACGTGGAGCCGGAATACCAGCGCCATCTCGACCAGTTTCCACTACCGGCTGACTAGGTCTCGCGGAAGGCGAAGCCGATGCCCGGGCGGTCGGGCATGTGCATCAGCCCGCCCTCCGGCACCATGTCCTCCGTCAGGCGCGATCGCAGGGCAAGCTGCGCGCCGTGCATCTCCAGCAATCCGCCCGCCGCGTGCCCGGCCATTACTGCCGCATTGGCGATGTCCCAGCCGCCGGCATGCGCCACCGGCGTGCCATGCGCCTCGGCCAGCGCCAGGATGCGCAGCGTGGCGGAGATGCCGCCGCAGAAGGCGGCGTTGGGTTGCAGCCAGTCCACGGCACCGCGCGCCAGCGCCTCTCGGAACCAGGCCATGGACTGCACCATCTGTCCGGCCGCGATGGGGATGCGGGTCGCGCGGCGCAGCGTGGCCAGCGCCTCCAGGTCGTTGTGCAGCACCGGCTCCTCGAACCAGGCGATATCGCACTCCTCCACCATCAGCGCGAGGCGTCGCGCGGTGGCGACATTCATGCCGCAATTCGCGTCGAGCATCAGCAGCGGCTTCGGGCCGATCGCGTGGCGCACGGCCCGAACCCGGCGCGCATCCTCCTCCACCCCGCGCCCGCCGGCGGCGACGAGCATCTTCGCACCAACGAAACCGGCATCGATGGCGTTGCGGCAGACGGCGACGAGTTCCGCCTCCTCATAGCCTGGCAGTCCGACCGTGGCATAGCAGGGCACGGCGGTACGCGCGCCGCCGAGCAGCCGCCACAGCGGCTCCCCCAGCGCCCGCGCGCGCAGGTCCCACAGCGCCATGTCGAGCGCCGAAAGGGCTGAGACGAAGACGCCCGTGGCGCTGCGCGGGTTGAAGCGCGCGGTCAGGCGCGTCCGTATGGCCTCGATGCTGCGCGCATCCTCACCGTTCAGAGCCTCCCCCATCCGGCTGAGCAGGGCCGCGACCTCCTCTGCCAGGAAGCGCCCGGTGACGCCGGTGCCAGCCAGGCCATCCTCCGTCTCCACGCGGCAGCGCACGAAGACCGGCGTGTCGAGGCCCGCATAACCGCGCGCCGCGCCCACCGGCGCCAGCTTCTCGACGGCGGCGGTGACGCTGCGGATGCGTGTCACGTGACGACCCCAGCGGCGCGGGCGGCTTCGACCTGGCGGGTGCGGGCCTTGTCCATGTCGTCCAATGTCCCGAAGGCGTTCATGTAGTGGCCCTTGAAGCCGGCACCCTCGATGCGTCGGAACATGTCGCCGAAATCAAAGTCGCCCTCGCCGGGGATCAGGTGCTGCTCATGGCCGTTGCGCCAGCAATCCGCGAGTCGCACTTCCACCACCCGATGCAGTGGGATCTGCGCCAGGAAGCCCTCGACACCTTCCGGCAGCAGATGCGCATGGTTGGCGGTGAAGCTCAGCGCGAAAGCGCGGCTGTCGATGGCGTCGTAGTAATAGCGCCACTCCTCCGGCGTGTGCGCCAGATAGTGGACCTCGGCATCCGCCGGTTCCTTGTTCAGATTCTCCAGCAGCAACAGCGCCTTCTTCGTCTCGGCGTAGTCAACCATGCGCTTCAGGCGATCGAGCCCCGCCTGCATCCGCATCTCGGGATCCGCAGTGAAGTGGTAGCCCGCATGCACGACGATGGAGGAGGCGCCGAGCAGCGGCATGGCGTCGATGTAGGCGCGCATGTAGGCATCCACCGCTTCCGACAGGAAGGGCGAGTACTCCGCGACATTCACGGCGGACAGCGTGTGCAGGCCGAGATGCACCTGGTGCTTCTCCAGCGCCGCGCGGATGCCGCGGGCGCGGCTGGCATCGAAGGTGTTCACGGCATTCGCGCCGGTGTCGAGCTGGATGTCGATGTGGCGGACGTTGTTCGCCGCCGCCCATTCGATCGCATCCTCGAGCTTCAGCCGCCGGCCGATATCGACGCCGATCCGTTCGAAGAGTGTCATGGATGGTCCTCCCTAGCCGTTGCGTGGCCGATGGATTCTAGGAAGCGCGCACGCCCGAGCCTGGCATGCGCTTCCGCCAGGTCCCGCGCGCGCGGCGCATCGCCGTCCACGATGGCGCACATCAGCGCGCGATGCTCCTGGTTCGCGGTGTGCATGTGGCCGGGTCGGTCGAACGACCGTCGGCGCAGCAGCATCAACTTGCGGGTAAGCTGGCCGTAAAGCGCCTCGGCCTCCGCATTGTGTCCGCAGGCCATGATGAGCGCATGAAAATTCGAATTGATGCCGAAGAAGCGGTCGCGCTCGCCATGGGCGATGGCCGCGTCCATGGCGTCCACCATGCAGCGCAGCATCAAGGACTGCGCGGTGCCCAGACGCGTTGCCGCCTCGGCCGCGGCAAGCCCGAGCAGCGCCGCATTGATGGCGTAGATGTCGCAGGCCTCGGCGATGGCTAGGGTCCGGACGAAGGCGCCTCGGTTCATGATGACGGTGACGAGGCCGGTCTTCTCGAGCGCCCGCGCGGCCTCCCGCACTGGCCCGCGGCTGACACCGAGGCTGTGGGACAGCGCCACCTCGTTCAGGCGTTCGCCCGGCGCCAAGGTCCCGTCCAGGATCAGCGCCTCGATCCGTCGCGTCACGTCGACGCCGAGCGCCTCGGCACGCGGTCGCCGCAACAGCCGTCCGTGATGCCGCAACGCAGCATCGCACGGAGCCTCCGCCGGTACGGCTGCGGAGGGTGGCGTCGGCGGGAAAGCGACTTCGACCATCCCGGAAAGTGTTTACAGTTCACGTGGAGGCTGACAAGCTGGCGCGAGTGAGAAAAGAACACGTTCGGGAGGACGTTGATGCTGGCCAAGACCATGGGCCGGGCGCGCGCCGCATGACGGACCAGGCACATCTGCCGTTGACCGGACTGCGCGTGCTGGACCTGACCGTCGCGCGTGCCGGCCCGACCTGCGTGCGCCACCTGGCGGATTGGGGTGCGGAGGTCATCCGCATCGCGCCACCGGCCACGGAAGGCGGTGACATCGCCGGCGACCACGACGGCTTCGACTACCAGAACCTGCACCGCAACAAGCGCGCCATGCAGATCGACCTGAAGTCGGAGCAGGGCAAGGCGCTGTTCTTCGAACTGGCGAAGACCGCCGACGTGGTGATCGAGAACATGCGCGCCGCGGTGAAATTCCGCCTCGGCGTGGACTACGCCAGCGTCAGCGCAGTCAACCCCCGCATCGTCTATGGCTCGATCTCCGGCTTCGGCCAGGACGGGCCCTACGGTCACCGGGCTGGCGTCGACCAGATCGCGCAGGGCATGGGCGGCCTGATGAGCATCACCGGCGTGCCCGGCCACGGCTTCGTTCGCGTTGGCATTCCCGTCGCCGACCTCACCGCCGGCAACCTGCTGGCGCTGGCGGTGATGATGGCATTGTTCGACCGTGTGAAGACGGGGCGTGGCCGCTGGGTGCACACCAGCCTGCTGGAAGTCATGGTCTTCATGCTGGATTTCCAGGCCAGCCGCTGGCTGCTGGCGGGCCAGGTCGCGGGGCAGGCGGGCAATGACCATCCGACGGCGATCCCGACCGGCGTGTATCCAACCGCGGACAAGCCCATCGCACTGGCCGCGCCCTCGCCGCGCATGTGGGACCGCTTCTGCGACGCGCTCGGCCAGCCGGAATGGAAGCGGCGCGCGGGTTGGGACACCCGCGATGGACGCTCGGACGATCGCGCCGCCATCAATGCCGCCATCGCGGAGATCACCCGCACGAAGCCGAGCCTGCACTGGATCGAGGTGCTGGATGGCGCCGGCATCCCGTGCGGCCCGATCAACACCATCGACCAGACCTTCGCGGACCCGCAGGTGCAGCATCTGGAAATGGCCAAGCCCGTGGCGCATCCAAGGCTGGGCGACCAGAAGCTGGTGCGCAGCGCCATCAACATGCACGACGTGGCCTGGGCCATCCGCAAGCCGACGCCCGATGCCAGCCAGCATACGGACGAGGTCCTGGCCGAGCTGGGCCTCGATGCCGAGGCCATCGCCAAGCTGCGCGCCGCGCGCGTGATCCAGTAGGAACCGACGCCATGGACGGCATGAACATCACCCTGAGCACGCCTAAGATCCTGGCGCGGATCGAGGACGGCATTGGCTGGCTGACCTTCAATCAACCGGAGAAGCGCAACGCCATTTCGCTCGAAATGTGGGAGGCGGTGGCCGCCGCGGCGGAGCGCTTCGCCAATGATCCGGCGGTGCGCGTTGTGGTGATGTCCGGCGCCGGCGGCAAGGCCTTCGCCTCCGGTGCCGACATCAGCCAGTTCGAGAAGATGCGCGACAGCGCCGAGGCCGAGGCGAAATACTCCGCCACCTCCTCGCTTGCGCGCAAGCGGTTGGAGGCGCTGGACAAGCCGCTGATCGCGATGATCCAGGGCTTCTGCATTGGTGGCGGTTGCGCGACGGCACTGGTCGCGGACCTGCGCATCACGGCGGATGACGGCAAGTTCGGCATCCCGGCGGCAAAGCTCGGCGTCGCCTACGCCTATCACAGCCTGCGGCGCCTGGTGGCGCTGGTTGGGCCGGCGGTGGCAAAGGAGATCATGTTCACCGGCCGCTTCCTGGATGCGGCGGAGGCGCTGCGTGTCGGCCTAGTGAACCGCGTGGTGCCGCCGGACCAGCTGGAATCGACGGTGCGGGAGATGGCACAGACCATGGCGCGCAACGCGCCGCTGTCCATCCGTGCATCGAAGGTCGCGATCGATCAGATCGCCGGCGACCCGAAGCAGGCGGACGAGGCGCGCTTCGACGTGCTGTACCGCGCCTGCTTCGACAGCGCCGACTACGCCGAAGGCCGCGCGGCCTTCATGGCCAAGCGACCCCCGGTGTTCACCGGGCGCTGAACCCGCGTGACGTGCGTGCCAAACCTGGGAGGAAAAAAGATGAGCCGCCTGAGCAAGCGCCAACTCCTGTCCCTCACCACCGGCTTCGCCATCATCGGCTCCACCAAGCATGCCGCGGCGCAGGACATGCCCGCGCATGAGCGCCAGCTTTACGAGGCAGCCAAGCGCGAGGGCGAGATCACCTGGTACTCGGGCCAGTACAACGCCGAAACCTCCGAGGCTGTCGGTCGCGCCTTCAACGAGCGCTTTCCCGGCGTGCGCTGCAACGTGGTGCGCAGCACGTCCCAGGTGGCGTTCCAGCGGCTGTCGCAGGATGCGCGCGCCAATGTTGCGCAGTGCGACGTGTTCAGCTCGACCAATTCGGGTCACTTCACGATGCTGAAGCGGCAGAACCGCCTGATGCAGTACAAGCCCGAACATGCCAGCGGCCTGCTGCCGGCGATCCAGAATGCCGATCCGGATGGCTACTTCCACACCACCTTCCTCGGCCTGTTCCTGATGACGCACAACACGCGGCTGGTCAGCGAGGCGGATGCGCCGAAAAGCTGGCAGGACGCGCTGGATGCGAAGTGGAAGGACAAGCTGGCGGTGGGTCACCCCGGCTTCAGCGGCGCCATCGGCGTCTGGGCCGTGCAGATGCGCAAGATGTATGGCTGGGACTACTTCACCAAGCTGGAGCGCAACAACCCGCAGATCGGCCGCTCGAGCCAGGACCCGGTGACCACGCTGAATGCGGGTGAACGCTCCGTCGGGCTCTGCGTACCGGTCGGTACCACGGCGCTCGCCATCTCCCGCGGCAACCCGCTGCGGTTGATCTACCCGACGGAAGGCGTGCTGGCCGCCATTTCGCCATCTGCCATCATCGCCAACGCACCGCATCCGAATGCGGCGAAGCTGTTCATGGAATTCCAGCTCAGCCCGCAGCTGTCGCAGACCGTGCGCCTGACCTTCAACGAGCCGCTGCGCCCGGACGTGCCGCCGCCGGAAGGCGGTCGTCCGCTGGCCGAGGTGACACTGCTGGCGCCGAGCCTGGAGGAACAGGAGAAGGGCGTGCCGGAAGTTCGGGAAGCCTGGCGCGACACGTTTGGCGTCTGAAGCAAGAACAGGGAGAAGACCATGACCGATCTCACCAAGCGGGGACTGCTCGGCGGCACGGCGGCCCTCGCCGCCGCCGCCATCCTGCCGGCGCGCAACGCGGCGGCCCAGGCGGCGCAGGACCTGCCGGCGCATGAGCGTCCGCTGTACGAGGCGGCGCAGCGCGAGGGGGAGCTGACCTGGTACACCGGCCAGCTCCAGGCGGAACCCTCGGAGGCGGTCGGTCGGGCCTTCACCGAACGCTACCCGGGCGTCCGCTGCAACGTGGTGCGCACGACCTCCCAGGTTGCGTTCCAGCGGCTGTCGCAGGATGCCCGGGCGCGCGTCGCGCAGTGCGACGTGTTCAGCTCCACCGACTACAGCCACTTCACCTTCCTGAAGGGCGAAGGCCGGCTGATGCCCTACAAGCCGGAAAACGCGGCCGGCATGGTCAAGGGTGCGCGGGACGCCGCGGATCCGGACGGGCATTTCCAGATCACCTACCTGGCCCTGTACATGCTCGCCCGGCGCAGCGACCGGCTGAGCGAGGCGGAGGCGCCGAAGAGCTGGCGGGAGCTGACTGATCCGAAGTGGCGCGACAAGCTGGCGGTCGGGCATCCCGGCTTCAGCGGTGCGATCGGCAACTGGGCGATCATGATGCGCCAGGCGTATGGAGAGGAGTTCTTCAAGCAGCTGGAGCGCAACCGTCCGCAGATCGGCCGTTCCGCCGGGGACCCGGTGACTACGCTGAACTCCGGCGAACGCCTGGTTGGCGTCGGCATCCCTTCCGCGGCAACGCTGTTCAGTATCTCCCGTGGCAATCCGCTGGCGCTGATCTATCCGACGGACGGCACGCTGATGGTGCCTTCGCCGAGCGCCGCCATCGCCAACGCGCCGAAGCCGAACGCGGCAAAGCTGTTCATGGAATTCGTCACCGGTGATGCCTATTCGCGGACCGTCCGCCAGTACTACGCCGAATCGCTGCGGCCCAACGTGCCGCCGCCGGAAGGCGCGCGGCCGCTCGATGACATCAAGCTGATCACGCCGACCCCGCAGCAGATCCAGAACGAGATGACCGAGGTCAAGGAACTCTGGCGTGACACATTCGGTGTGTGAACGATGAGCGAAGCGCCCGCACTCTCCCATCCCGCGACGGCACGCAGCGGCCTGTCGCACCGGCTCGCGCGGATCGAGCCGGTGATGCTGCTGTGGGTCGCGCTGATCGCGATCCTGCTGTTCCTGGTGGCCTTCCCGCTCGGCAAGCTGCTGGTCGTCAGCTTTGAAACGCGCGGGACGGGCGCCTTCACGCTGTCCAACTACGTCTCCGCCTATGGCCGTTCGCGCTATGTCGACGCGCTGGTGAACTCGCTGCTGCTCGGCCTGATCTCGGCCACCATGGCCGTGGTGATGGCAGTGCCGATGGCCTGGGCCGTGTCGCGCACGGACATGCCGTTCAAGGGGCTGACCTGGGCGGTGGTGCTGGGCGCCTTCATCCTGCCGCCCTATCTCAGCGCGGTCGGCTGGATTCTCCTCGCCGGGCCAAACTCGGGCTTCCTCAACCTGGCCTGGCGCGGGTTGACCGGCGCGCAGGATCCTCTGTTCAACATCTACAGCTTCAACGGCATGGCGCTGGTCATCGCGCTGAACGCTTTCCCGCTGGTCTTCATCTTCGTCAAGTCGGCGCTGGACCTGGTGTCTTCGGAAATGGAGGACGCCGCCAATATTCTGGGCGCCGGCACATGGACGGCGATGCGCAAGGTCTCGCTGCCGCTGGTCTGGCCCGCCATCATGGCCGGCTTCATCATCGTGTTTCTGGAGGCCATCGCGCTGTTCGGCACGCCGGCCATCATCGGCATCCCGGCCCGCATCAACGTCGTCACCACGCAGTTGTGGCAGTTCTTCGAATACCCTGTGCGGGTCGAGGTCGCGGCGGCCTATGCGATGCCGCTGCTGCTGATCACCGCCGGCATGATCGTGGTGCAGCGGCTGCTGCTGGCCCGCAAGGGCTTCGTCTCGCAGACCGGCAAGGGCGGCGAGCGCCGGCCGATCAAGCTGGGCCCCTGGCGCTGGGTGGTGTTCGGCTGGTGCGCGCTGGTCGGGTTGATGGCGGTGGTGGCGCCGCTGTTCGTGCTGCTGCAGGCCAGCTTCGCCAAGGCCTGGGGACGGGGCCTCGCCTGGGACAATCTGACCTTCGCCAACTACTACCTGCTCATCTTCGAGCATGAGATGGCGATGACCTCGATCTGGAACACCATCTGGTTCTCCGCCGTCGCGGCGAGTGCCGCGGTGTTCATCGCGCTGCTGGTCGCCTACATCGTCAACCGCAAGCTGGTGCCCTTCGGCGATGCGCTCGGCTTCCTGGCGATGGCGCCCTTCGTCATCCCCGGCATCGTCATGGCGATCGGCTTCTACGCCGCCTATGCCTCGCCGCCCTTCGCGCTTTACGGCACGGCTGCGATCATCATCCTGGCCTTCACGGCGCGCTTCCTGCCCATTGCCTATGCCAATTCGTCCTCCGCCATCCGGGCGGTGCATCCGGAGATGGAGGAGGCGGCGCGCATCCTGGGCAGCGGGCGCCTGCACGCGATCCGCATGGTCACGGCGCCGCTGGTTCGAAAATCGCTGCTCGGCGGCTGGCTCATCGTCTTCATCGTCGCCTCGCGTGAATTGTCGGCCGCGATCTTCCTGGTCGGCCCGCGCACGCGGACCATGTCGGTGCTGCTGTACGACCTCAGCGAGGCCGGCAATTTCGAGGTTCTGGCCGCCTTCGGTGGCCTGCTGCTTCTGGTCACCATGGTCTTCGTCGGCATCGGCATGAAGCTGGCCGGGCGCGACTTCATGCTGCGGAGAAACTGAGAATGTCGCGTCTTTCCATCCAGGGCCTGACAAAGGCCTATGGCCCCAACCGCGTGGTGGACAGCATCGACCTGACGCTGGAGGAGGGTGAGTTCGTCTCCCTTCTCGGCCCCTCCGGCTGCGGCAAGACCACCACGCTGCGGATGATCGCCGGCTTCGTCGATCCAAACGAAGGCAGCATCTCGCTCGACGGGCAGGTAATCTCCGCGCCCGGGTCGGTGTTGCCGCCGGAGAAGCGCGGCATGTCGATGATCTTCCAGAGCTACGCCATCTGGCCGAACATGACGGTGGCGGAAAACGTCGGCTTTGGCCTGAAGCTGCGCAAGCTTCCCGGCGCCGAGATCAAGCAGCGCGTCATGCAGATTCTTGAAGTGGTGCAGATGGCGCACCTGGCCGCGCGCTACCCGGCGGAATTGTCGGGCGGCCAGCAGCAGCGCGTGGCGCTCGCGCGCGCCATCGTGGTGAAGCCGGCCGTGCTGCTGCTGGATGAGCCGCTGTCGAACCTCGATGCCAACCTGCGCGAGGAAATGCGCTTCGAGATCCGACGGCTGCACGACGAGTTCCGCATCACCACCGTCTACGTCACCCATGACCAGTCCGAGGCAATGGCGACGTCCGACCGCATCGCGGTGATGAATGCCGGGCGGATCGAGCAGGTGGACGCGCCGCATCTTCTCTACACCCGCCCGCGCACCCGCTTCGTCGCCGGCTTCATCGGCCGCACCAACCTGCTGCCGGCGCAGCTCCGCAACGGCGAGGTCGGCTTCGGCGGCATTTCGATGCAGGCCGGGCAGGTGCCGGGTGCCGACACCGCGAAGGGCGGGGACATCCTGGTCTCCGTCCGTCCGCAGAGCATCGGGTTGCATCGGGAGAAGCCACTCGGCAGCGCACCGATGCTGGCGGGCGTGGTGGCGCAGCGCACCTTCCTCGGCGAGACCTGGGATTACGTGGTGACGGCGCAGGGCAGCGACCTGCGCCTGCGCGCCACCGCGCCACCGCTGCAGATCCACGAAGTTGGCGAACCGGTCTGGATGGCGTTCGATCCGCAGCAGATGGCGATGGTCGTCTGAGGCTGTTCACACTCCGCTGAGGCGTGAAGGAAGCGTCTGGCCGGGTGCCGGGCATGCGGCCTATGCAGGGCCGCATCAGACCCCCGGAGGATGATGGGCGAGACTTCGGACCTCTCCGCGCTCCCGGTTCCGAGCGACGGCGTGCATCGTATCCTGGGCCAGCGCCTCGGCCCCGACAGCTTCTCCGAACTCGGCTGGACGGTACTGCGGAACGATCCGCCCACCGATCCGCGCCTATCGAAGGTCGAGGCGGATTTCGTGCTTGCCGATCCGAGGCAGGGCATCGTTCTGGTCCAGCTTCCTCCGCATGCCCAGCGCCCGGCGGCGGAGCAGCTTCGCGCGCGTCTGGATGCGTCCGGATTCGCCGAGGCTGCGCCCGGTTTCCTGCCGATCGTCACGGTGCAATTGAACGACGGCGATGTCTGGCGGCTGACCGGCCTGCTCGATTTCGCCGTGGCGGCGGAGCCACCCCTTGAGGTTCAGGGCGACTGGGTGGCGCTGGCGCAGCAGGCCCTGCTGGCGGCGCCAGCCGCCGTCGCGTCGGCTTCGCCGGCCAAGCCGGCTGAGGCCGCAGCCGCCGGTGCGGTGGCCGCCGCGCGGCCCATGCGTCCGGCGCTGCCATTGCCGGAGGAACGCCAGCCGCTCGCGCCGGCCTCCCGCCCCGCGCGGCCGGGCCGGTTCCGCATGCTGCACCTGTTCTGGATCGCCGCGGTCCTGACGGGGGGGACCGCGTTCGGCCTGTTGCACTACCTCGGCCCGCCGCGCCAAGCCGCCGCGCCGGCTCCGGTCCAGGCCCGGATCGCCGAGGCGGACGCACCGGTGCGGGACGCTCCCGCCGTCCCGCCCCCGGCCATCCCGGCGCCACCGCCGCCCGCGGCGGCCCGCGAGCCGGTTCCGGTCGAGCAGGTCCGGCCTGTGGCGCCCCCGGCTGCGCCGGCCCCGACTGAACAGCAGGTCGCCGCGGCCGCTGCCATCCCGCTGCCGCCCCCACCTGCGCCACCGGTTCCGCCCCGGCCGGTTGTGGCGCGCGCCGCGCCGGACTCCCGCTGGTCGGACGAGCCGGCCTTCGTGCCGGAGCCTGAGCCGCCGCGTGAGTTGCCGCCGGAATGGTTCGTGGCGAAGCCGCCTGAAGCTGATCGGGACTGGTTCGACGGGCCGGAGCCGGGCCGGGCGCCGCAGGCAGCCGAATCGGGCGGGCCCGCCCGCATCTTCGTCCACCACCACCGCAGCCGCCGCGATCTGGCCGACAGCCTGGCCGGGCAGGCGCAGCGCCTGGGCGGCTCGGTGGAAGTGCGGGTGGTGCCGGCCACGCCGCCGACCGGCGAGATTCGCTACTTCAATCCCGGTGATCGGGAGATGGCGGAGCGGCTTGCGGCCACGCTGGGCGGAAGTTTCCGGCCCCGCAGCTTCACCAGCTTCTCCCCGCGCCCCAGTCGGGGGACGCTGGAGGTCTGGGTTCCCGGGCGCGACGAGGGCTGGGACTGAACCTGCGCAGGACATGCGCTGGGACATGCGACGGGGCCGGCCCCTTCCGGTGCCGGCCCCGCGCTTCCGCCCCGATCCCTGAGGATCGCGACGGGTAACTTGTTCCGAATCAGGCCGCGGCGGCGGCGCGCACCGGGGCGCGGTTGCCATTGGCGGCCGGCTTCGCGGGCAGGCGGAAATCGGGCTCGAACACGCGGCTGATCTCGCCGCGCACCAGGCCGATATCGGCCAATTCCCGGTCCGTCAGGGCGCGCAGGTTCTCATAGGTGCGGCGACGGTCGGGCCAGCTGCGGATGGTCGTACCCACGAAGACCAGGCCGCGACCAAGGCTGGCAAAGAAATGACGGATCCCGTCCGCGATCGCCTGGTCGCGCGCGCGGATGGCGGCGTGGCGCAGGACTTCGATCTCGCGGCTGGCGCGGTCCGGGGTGGGGTAGGAGAACAGGGTGACCTGTTCCAGGCTCTGGCGGGCGTCCATGATGACCTCTGTTGGGCTGCGTGGCGGCCTGGTCGTCCTCGACCTGAGCCACCGCGCTTCGCAGACGGGATATAGAGGCACGGAGGTCACAGGTGATGCGCCGAAGCCACAGCAGAGACATGCGTTCGACGCATGAAACATGTCGGACATATGTTTCTTCGTTAGGACTTGTATGAAACATTCCATGACACACGCAGGCCGCTTGGCCGCGCTCCGGGCCGAGCTGGCGCGCCGCAACCTCGATGGCGCCCTGGTGCCACGTGCCGACGCCTTCCTCGGCGAGTATGTCCCGCCTTCCGCCGAGCGCCTGGCTTGGCTGACCGGCTTCACCGGCAGCGCCGGCCTCGCCCTGGTCCTGCGCGACCGCGCGGTGCTGTTCGTGGACGGGCGTTACACCACCCAGGCGGCTGCCGAGGTGGACCAGGCTCTGTGGGAGTTCCGGCACCTGATCGAGGCGCCACCCGCCAGCTTCCTGCGCGACCATGCCGCCGGCTTGCGCATCGGCTACGATCCCTGGCTGCACCCGGCCGCCACGGTGGAGCGCCTGGCCGAAACCGGCGCCATGCTGGTGCCGCTGGCCGACAATCCCGTGGACGCCGTCTGGCGCGACCGCCCGCCGCCACCCGCCGGCCCGGCCCGGCCGCACCCGCTGGTGTTCGCGGGGCGTGAGGCGCAGGCGAAGCGGGATGAGGCGGCGGCCATGCTGCGCGGCGCCGGCCAGGCTGCCGTGGTGCTCGCGGACCCGCATTCCGTGGCCTGGCTGCTGAACATCCGCGGCGACGACCTCGGCCACACCCCGCTGGCACTGGCCACCGCGCTGCTGCACGACGATGCGCGCGTGGACTTGTTCCTGGACCCGGCACGCACGGATGCGGCGCTGCGGGCCCATCTCGGCAACGGCGTGGCGCTGCATCGGCCCGAGTCGCTGGCGGATGTGCTACGCGGCCTGGCCGGGAAGCGCGTCCGCCTGGACCCCGACGTCACCCCGGCCCGCTTCGGCCAACTGCTCCGCGAGACCGGGTCCGAGGCGGTGGCCGGGGAGGATCCGTGCCGCCTGCCGCGCGCCTGCAAGAACCCGGTGGAACAGCAGGGCGCCCGCGCCGCGCACCGGCGGGATGCGGTGGCACTGTGCCGCTTCCTCGCCTGGTTCGCCGAGGCGGCGCCGCGCGGCGGAGAAACGGAAATCTCCGCCGCCGCCCACCTGCTGGCACTGCGGGCGGAGACACCCCTGTTCGTGGCGGAGAGCTTCCCGGCCATCAGCGGCGCCGGGGAGCACGGCGCCATCATCCATTATCGCGCGACACCGGCGACCGACCGCCCGATCCGCCCCGGCGAGGCCTATCTGATCGACAGCGGTGCGCAGTACCGGGACGGCACCACGGATGTCACCCGAACCCTGTGGACCGGGCCCGGGGCGCCGCCCGAGGAGCTCGCGCTACACTATACCTTGGTGTTGCAGGGCCACCTCGCTCTCGCCGCGACGCGGTTTCCCGAAGGTGTCGCCGGGCCGCATTTGGATGCGCTGGCGCGGCGGCCGCTGTGGTCGCACGGGCTGGATTATGACCACGGTACCGGACATGGCGTCGGCAGTTTTCTTTCCGTGCATGAGGGCCCGGCCGGGATCAGCCGGCCCGCGCGGCCGATCCCGCTGCGGCCCGGCATGGTGCTGTCCAACGAGCCGGGCTTCTACCTTCCCGGCGCCTACGGCATCCGCATCGAGAACCTGCTGCTGGTGCGCCAGGCCGCGCAGTTGCCAAGCCAGGCGCGCCCCTTCCTAGATTTCGAGACGCTGACCTTCGCCCCCTATGAGCGCCAGCTTGTGGTGGCAGGGATGCTCACCGCAGCCGAGCGCACCCAGGTCGATGCCTACCACGCCGCCGTGCTGGCGCTGGTCGGACCGTCACTGCCGCCACGAGACGCCGCCTGGCTAGCCAAGGCCTGCGCCCGGCTCGCCTAAATACAGTCAAGGGGGTCTGGCCTGAAGCGGAATGGTTCGACTGCAACCTCTGGGAGTATTGTTCTTTACGTTTGCATCAGAAGGTTGTTGAATTAACCATCAACCTCCGCTTCACCCACAGCTGCGACCCTAGGACTGCATGTCCCAACAGCTCCGCCGTCGCGCCCTTCTTTCCCTGGCTGCAAGCCCGGCAATGCCGGCGTTCGCGGCCCCCCCCAACACGTCCCCCGGCCGTGCCGGCCTGGACCCATCGCCGCCGATCGAGGCGGAGCACTGGCGCGCCTTCTGCGCCCGCTTCCTGCTGGCAGAGGGCCGGGTGGTGGACACCGCCAATGCCGGCATCTCGCACAGCGAGGGGCAGGGCTGGGCGCTGCTCTGTGCCGAGCAGATGGACGACCGCGAGACCTTCGACCGCCTGCTGGGCTGGACCCGGCGGGTGCTGGCGCGCCCCAACGATGCGCTGTCCGCCTGGCGCTTCCGCCCGGACGGAGCGCGCGGCGGCGCGGTCGATGACATCAACAACGCCACCGACGGCGACCTGATGATCGCCTGGGCGCTGCTGCGCGCCGGGCGGCGCTGGGAGGCGCCCGGCCTGACCGCCCAGGGCACCGCCATCGCGCGCGACGTGCTGCGACTGTTGGTGCGGGAGGTCGGGGACGAGACCGTGCTGCTGCCCGGCGCCGCCGGGTTCGAGCAGCGCGAGCACATCGTCATCAACCCCTCCTACTACGCATTTCCGGCCTTGCGGGCCCTGGCCCAGGCGGTGCCGGACCCGACCTGGCTGCGGCTGGCGGTGGATGGCGTGGCGCTGCTGCGCCGGGCGCGATTCGGCCGCTGGGGCTTGCCGGCGGATTGGGTGGCGCTGCCGCGGTTGGGCGGCAGGCCGGCACCGGCCCCGGGCTGGCCGGCGCGGTTCTCCTACGACGCGCTTCGCGTGCCGCTCTATCTCGCCTGGGCCGGCATGGGGCGGGAGCCGGCGGCGGCCGGCGCGGCACGGTTCTGGACCGATCCACAGCATCAGCGCATGCCGGCCTGGACGGATTTTGCATCGGATGCAGTTTCTCCGTACCAGGCCTCCGCCGGCATACGTTCGGTTGCGCAGTTGACTATTGGCAGGCAGTCCGAATCCACATCACAACCGCGTTGGCCTTCGCCGAATGAGGCACAGGACTATTATTCAGCCGTACTTAGCTTGCTCGCACGTCTCGCTTGGCGGGATTCAACACTCGCTTCGATATAGAACTGCCGACGTGTTGAGATTAGGTATTCCCTAACCCTCGCGTTCACGGCATGTTGCACCGCGATTGGGGGTTCATCTCATATGCGCCAAGATACGGATGTAGCACGGGTCGCTGCCGCGTTGCGGGCCCCGGCTATCCGTTACCGCAGCTTCGGCAACGAGCCGGTCCGCACGCTGGCGCCAGCCCCCGTGCCGGATGCGGATCCCTATGCGCTGCTGGGTGCGGCGATGAATGCAGCCGCCGAAGTCGGGCAGCAGCAGGGCCTGCCGCCGGCGCCGCCCTGGCAGCCGCCGGCCGAACCGGCCGCGGCGTCGGGCCACTGGCACGAGCCGGTGCGGTTTCACGAGGTGCCCCAGCCCCAACCTCCGGCCAGCCCGCAATGGGCAACCCGCGAGGAGGATGCAACCCAGCAGCCTGGCCAGTGGCAGCAGCCGAGCTGGCCCGAGCCTGCCGCGCCGGCGCGTGCCGAGACGCTGGTGCCGAGCCGCCCGGTGACGCCGCCGGCTGCCTGGTCCGAGCCGCCGGTCGCCTGGCCTGAGCCGGCCGCGCCGGCCTGGCCCGAGCCGCCCGCTCCCGCGGCGTGGCGCGAGCCGCCTGCTCCTGCGGCCTGGCCCGAACCTCCTGCGGCCTGGACCGAGCCCCTGCCGCCCGTCGAGCCGCCGCGTCCGGCAGCCGTCCTGCCGCCTGCCCCGCCCGCAGAACCGGAGGCGCCGGCTCCGGCCTTGGTTGATCCGGTTCCGCCGCCCCCGCCGGCCGCGCAGGCGGTCGCGTCCGGCTGGACGCCTTCGGCACCACCTGCCGTCAGCCCGGAGGCGTCAGCGCGTGACCGGGTGGCAGCGCCCGTGGAAGCCCCGGCACGCGCGCCCGAACCCGCGGCAAAGCCGGCTTCGGTGGTGCCCGCCGCAGCCCCGGACATGCCGCTGCTGCGCGCGGCCGATGCGCCGGCGCCAGCGCTTCCGAAGCCCGCCCTCTCGACGCTGACGGAGCTTTCGGTCGCGCCGCCGCCGACGAAGCCGCCGGAGTCGCGGTCCATGGCGCCCCGCATGCTGTTCCCGCTGATTGAGGCGCTGGACCTTCCCGGCGGCATGATGCCGCGCCGGATGCAGGCCAGCGTGCCTGTGGCGGAGTACCTGGCACCGGAGCACCGGGCACCGGATTATCTGGCACCGGAGCACCGGACACCGGAGTACCGGGCACCGGAGCCGCCCGTCGTGGTGGACGCGGCGCCCGCGCCGCCGCCGCCGCCACGCATTCTTCTGGCGGCGGAAATCGACCTGCCGCTGCCGGAACTCCTGCGCCTTCTCGCTGCCGAACCGGCCGATTCCGCCGACGGCTTCCTCGCCCTGCGCCGACCCCCGCGCGCAGACCGCCCCACGACTTGACGGGAGGCCTACCCCGACCATGCCGCTGATCTGTTTCGCGTCCCCCAAGGGCGGCGTCGGCAAGACGACTTTGACGGCCAACCTGGCCGATGCGTTGCAGCGCGAGGGCCGTCGCGTGATGGTCATCGACTTCGACCCGCAGAACACGCTGCGGCTGCATTTCGGCGTGCCGCTGACCGACATGGGCGGCTTCACCGCGGAACTGCCGCGCCGGCCGGACTGGCGCGCCTGCGTGCGGGAGACCGCATCCGGCGTGATGGTGCTGCCGCATGGCGCGATGGAGTTGCGCGGCGCGCTCGGCCTGGCGGCGGCGCTGGAGCGCGACCCGGAACTGCTCGCCGCGCCGATGCGTGCCATTTTGTCCGACCCCGGCCTGACCGTGATCGCCGATACCTCGCCCGGTCCGTCGCATGCGCTGGCGGTGCTGGTGCCGATGGCATCGATGGTGATCGCGGTGCTGCAGGCGGAAGCGATCAGCGCCGCGCTGATCCCGGATATCGACAGCGGCCGCTTCCTCGGCTCGGGCACCATGGCGGCACTGTTCGCCGGACGGCTGCGCGTGGTGCTGAACGAGGTGGATCTCAATTCGCGCCTGTCGCGTGCCGCGGCGGATGCGGTGGCACGCCATCTCGGCCCGCGCCTGCTCGGCGCCGTCAGCCGCGACGAGACGATGGCGGAAGCGCTGGCGATGCAGAAGCTGGTGCAGGAGATCGCTCCCGACTCGCGCGCCGCGGAAGACATCCGCGGCATCGCGCGCGCCGTGGAAGCTGCGCTGCCGGCGGCACCGGAAGGCTTCGCGATGGGGTGGGGCGCGCGATGAGCCGATCCGGTTCCCTCCGACAGGGCCGCGCCTTCCGCGGCGGGCCCTGGGCACGCCGGTGGGTGTCCTGGCCGCTGATGCTGCTCAGCGTCATCATCGGCCTGACCTTCATGGTCGCACCGCTGGCGGCGGAACAGCAGGCCTGGCTCGCGGTTGCGGGCTTCCTGCTGTACCTGGTGGCGAACCGGATCCCCGGGCGCGCGATGACGATCTTCGTCGTCTTCATGTCCTGCCTGGTCTCCCTGCGCTACATCCATTGGCGAATGGTCGACACGCTGGAATTCACCAGCTTCCTGCAGACCTTCCTCGGCACCGGCCTGCTGCTGGCCGAGATCTACGCCATCACCACCATGCTGCTGGCCTATTTCCAGGCGATCTGGCCGCTGGACCGCAAGCCGGTGCCGCTGCCGGAGGACCCCGAGGAATGGCCGACGATCGACGTCTTCATCCCGAGCTACAACGAGCCGCTGGAGATCGTGAAGCCGGCCGTCTACGGCGCGCTGGCGATCGACTGGCCGCGGGACAAGATGAATGTCTACCTGCTGGATGACGGGCGCCGCGACGACTTCCGGCGATTCTGCGAGCAGGTCGGCTGCACCTACCTGATCCGCGCCGACAACAAGGGCGCCAAGGCGGGCAACATCAACGCCGCGCTGAAGGTCACCAACGGCGAATACATCTGCATCTTCGACTGCGACCACGTTGCGACCCGCGCCTTCCTGCAGCTGACCGTGGGCTGGCTGCTGCGCGACCGCGACCTCGCCATGGTGCAGACGCCGCACCATTTCTATTCGCCCGACCCGTTCGAGCGGAACCTGGCCTCCGGCCAGCGCG
This sequence comes from Falsiroseomonas sp. HC035, assembly GCF_050563525.1. NCBI lineage: Bacteria > Pseudomonadati > Pseudomonadota > Alphaproteobacteria > Acetobacterales > Roseomonadaceae > Falsiroseomonas > Falsiroseomonas sp. HC035. The sequence continues at coordinate 221,568 of NZ_JBNXUN010000002.1, read as the reverse complement.
TCCCGAACGAAGGCCTGCTGTTCTACGGCATGGTGCAGCAGGGCAACGACCTCTGGAACGCCGCCTTCTTCTGCGGCAGCTGCGCGGTGATCCGGCGCGAGGCGCTGGAGGAAGTGGGCGGCGTGCCGACGGAGACGGTGACGGAAGACTGCCACTGCTCGCTCAAGATGCAGCGACGCGGCTGGCGCACGGCCTATATCCGCATCCCGCTCGCAGCCGGCCTGGCGACGGAACGCCTGATGCTGCACATCGGCCAGCGCATGCGCTGGGGCCGCGGCATGATCCAGATCCTGCGGATCGACAACCCGATGCTCGGTGCCGGGCTGAAGTTCCACCAGCGCTGCTGCTACTTCATGTCGCAGTTCCACTTCCTGTTTCCGCTGCCGCGCTTCGTCTTCCTGACGGCGCCGCTGGCCTTCCTGCTGTTCGGTGAAAGCATCATCGCGGCCTCGCCGCTGGCGATCCTTGCCTATGCGGCACCGCACATCCTGCACTCCGTGGGCGCGACGAGCCGCCTGTCCGGCCATGTGCGCCACAGTTTCTGGTCGGAGATCTATGAGACGGTGCTGGCGCTGTATTTGATCCCGGTGATGCTCGCGACGCTGCTCGACCCGAAGAAGGGCAAGTTCAACGTGACCGACAAGGGCGGCACGCTGCAGGAAGGCTTCTTCGACCTGCGCGCCGTCGGCCCGAACATGGTCCTCGCCCTGGCGCTGATCGCAGGCTTGCTGTCCGGCATCTACGGCCTGACCACGAACCCCGTGGACAGCCTGGACTTCCAGGCCTTCGCGCTGAACTTCCTGTGGGCGACGCTGTCCTTCATCGTGGTGCTGGCCGGCCTCGCCGTCGGCCGCGAACGCCGGCAGGTGCGCGAACGCGCCCGCGTCGGCGCCGTCATCGCGGCGAATGTGGTGCTGGCGGATGGCCAGGTGCTCGAGGGCGAGACGCAGGACCTTTCGCTCGGCGGCGCCGCCATCTCCATCACCCGCCCGGCGACGGTGCCGGAGGATGCGAACATCACCCTTGAACTCGACGTCGGGCCTGAATGGGTGGCGATCCCGGCCGAGGTGCTGCGCTGGCAGGACGGCCGCATGCAGGTGCGGTTCGCGGCGCAGACCCTGCACGACGAAGGCAACATCGTTCGCGCCGTGCTCGGCCGCGCCGATGCCTGGGTGGACTGGGACGACGTGCGGGAGGACGTGCCGCTGCGCAGCCTGGGCGAGGTCGCGCGTTCCATCGGCGGCCTGTTCCGCGGCGACAGCCAGCTCCGCTTCTTCACCCGCCGCAGCAAGCAGGCGAAGGTCGTGGTGCGGGTCGAGGCACCGACCGTGGCGATGCAGGCCGAGCAGGCGGCGCAGGCCGAGCAGCCGGACGTGCCCGTGGCGACCGCCGCGACGGCACGGCGGGCTCGGGGCGAAAGCAACATCCGCCGCGCCGCCGCCATCGCGCTGATGCTGGCGCTCGGGACGCCGGGGTTGGCGATGGCGCAGGTGAACCTGCGCGGCGCACCGCCGCCGCCGGCCCCCTTGCAGCCAGGCCCGCAGGGCCTGCCGCTGAGCCTGACGCCGCAATCCCCGGGTGTCGGCACCTTCGGCGCGCCGGCGACACAGAGCGGCGCCGTGCCGCTCGGTCTTCCGGCGCAGTCGCCGGGCATCGGCACCTTCGGCGCGCCCTCCGGCCAGGGCGGCGCCGTGCCGCTGCAGGTGCAGGGCTCGCCCTTCGGCCAGCCGGGCGCGACGCCGTTCGGCCAGCCCGCACAACCCGGCGGGACGCCGTTCGGGCAACCGGCGCAGCCGGGCGCCTTCGGCAGCACGCCGACGCCGCAGCCGGGCTCGGCCAATACCGGCCTGCCGCCGCTGCCCGTGGCGCAGCCGGGCTATCTCGGTCCGGTGGGCGGCCCAAGCGGCCCGGCCATCGGCAGCTTCGGTGCGCCCTCCGGCGATTTCGGCTCCACGCGCACGGAAACCCGAACGCTGCGCCAGCTCGGCCTGCGCGCGCCGATGCAGATGCGCGGCACATCGGACCTTCAGGGCGTGCTGTTCGGCGTCCGCGGCGACGAGGTGGTGACCGGTGCGCGGCTGGTCCTGCAGGGCGCGACCAGCCCGGCGTTGATCCCGGAATACAGCCAGGTGGCGATGGCGCTGAACGAGCAGTTCGTCGGCGTGATCAACCCCGACCGCAACAGGCCTGCCTTCGGCCCGCTGGAATTCCCGATCAACCCGGTCTTCTTCGCCGACCTGAACCGGCTGAACTTCCGCTTCACCGGCCGCTATACCCAGGAGTGCAACGACCCGCTCTCGGGCCTGCTCTGGGCCAACGTCTCCGACCTTTCCACCCTGCAGCTGACGCTGGAGCGCCTGCCGTTGCAGCGCGACCTGGCCCGCCTGCCGGAGCCGTTCTTCGACCCGCGCCTGCTGCGGGAGCCGCTGGTGCTGCCGGTGGTGGTGCCGCAGGCGGTGAGCAACGAATCGCTGAAGGCGGCCGCCACCGTGGCCTCCTGGTTCGCGGTTCAGGCGGATTACCGAGGCGCCAGCTTCCCGGTCTCCTTCAGCCTGCCGCAGCGTGGCAATGCCGTGGTGATCGCCGGCGGACCGGAGACGGTGCCCGGCCTCGCGCTGCCGCGCTTCGACGGGCCGACCCTGGCGTTGATCCCGAACCCGACGGACCGCTTCGGCCTGCTGCTGATCGTCGGCGGCCGCACCGGCGAGGAAGCGGCGCAGGCCGCGATCGTGCTGGCGAACAGCAAGGAAGCGCTGGCCGGCGAGATCGCCGTGGTGCAGCCGGTCAGCGTCCCGACCCGCCAGCCCTACGACGCGCCGCGCTGGGTGCGCAGCGACCGGCCTGTGCGGCTCGGGGAACTGGTGGACCCGTCCGAGCTCCAGGCCTTCGGCTACGCGCCGGGCCCGATCTCGGTGCCGTTCCGGACGGCGCCGGACCTGTACACCTGGCGTGGCCGGCCGCTGCCGGTGGAGCTGCACTACCGCTCCCCGCCCGGGCCGATCATGGATGTGGCGGTCTCCCGTCTCGACATCGCGCTGAACGACATCTACCTGCGCAGCCTGCCGTTGCGCGATGCGGATGCGCCCTGGCCGCTCAGCATCCTGACGCGGCAGTTCGGCCAGACGGAGCGGCTGACCTCGCGCTTCGGCCTGCCGCCCTACCTGATCTTCGGCGCCAATGAGTTGCAGATGCGCTTCGACATACGCCCGCTGCACCGTGGCGACTGCATCGCGGTGCCGGCCGATGTGCGCGCCGGCATCGACCCGGACAGCACCATTGACCTGTCCGATGCGCACCGCTTCACCACGCTGCCAAACCTCGCCTTCTTCGCGGGCTCCGGCTTCCCCTTCACCCGCATGGCGAACTTCACCGAGACGGGCGTGGTGGTGCCGGAACAGCCGAGTGCAGCGGAGCTCAGCTCCTTCCTGACTCTGATGGGCCGCCTCGCCTCCCATGTCGGCCATGCCACCACCGGCATCACGGTGGTGCGGCCCGGTGGCCTCGACAGCGTCGCCGGCAAGGACCTGCTGGTGATCGGCCCGCTCGGCCGGCAGCCGGCGCTGGAGCGCCTGTTGCGCGAGGATGGGCCGGTGCGGCTGGAAGGCAACCGCCTGACCGTCGCCCTGCCGGATGCGCTGGAGGGCTTCCGCAACCTGTTCCTGGGCGACGAGCCGCGGGTGGCGCGGGAACAGGCGCAGGCGCTGCTGACCTCCACCGGCGATGGCCTCGGCATCCTGATGGGCTTCGAAAGCCCGCTGCGCTCCGGCCGTTCCGTCGTGGCGCTTTCGGGCACCACGACGCAGGGGCTGGAGGACATGCTGGCGGCGCTGCGCGATCCGGAACAGGCGCCGCGCGTACAGGGTGACCTGGCAATCCTGTCCTCCGGCCGCATCAGCGGCTTCACGCTCGGCAACCACTACACGGTCGGCTCCCTGCCGCCCCACATCTGGCCGCAATACTTCCTGCAGACCCGGCCGGACCTGCTGCTGCTGCTGCTGGCGATTTCCTGCGCCATCGTCGCCGTTCCCGCCTACTGGGCGCTGCGCCGTCGCGCGGCCATCCGTCTCCGGACGAGGACCACATGACCAGAGTGACAACTTCGTCCTACCGGGCGGGCCTTCTCGGCACGGCGCTGGTGGCGGCCGTACTGCTCGCGGCGCCGGCCTCGGCGCAGGATCGCGGCATCACGGCGCTGCTGGACCAGGCGAACTACTGGAAGCTGCAGAACAGGCCGGACCAGGTGGTTCGCACGCTGGAACGCGTGATCCAGGTGGACCCGCGCAACGCCGATGCCCTCGCCGGCATCGCGGAGGCGCAGGCGCAACTCGGCAACGTGGCGCAGGCGCAGGAAGCGCTGGGCCAGCTGCGTGCCAATGCACCGGCGGACCCGCGCACGGCGCAGGCGCAGGTGGCGGTGCGGACCTCCACCGTGGATGCCGGCGCGCTGGCGCAGGCGCGGCAGCTGGCCCAGGCCGGCCGCAACGCGGAGGCCGTGCAGGGCTACCGCACCATCTTCGCCGGTGCCCCGGTGCCGGACAGCTTCGCACTCGAATACTACCAGGCCCTTGCCGGCACCGAGAACGGCTGGGCGGAAGCGCGCCAGGGCCTCGGCCGGCTCGCGCAGCGCAACCCGAACAACACCGCCGTGCAGCTCGCCAACGCCCAGGTGTTGACCTACCGCGAGGAAACCCGCGCCCAGGGCATCGAATCGCTGCGCCGCCTGTCCAACCGCCCCGACAGCCAGCAGAGCGCGACCGCCGCCTGGCGCCAGGCGCTGACCTGGATCGGACCGGGGCCGGAGGCGGTGACGCCACTTGAAGGCTACCTGCAGCAATTCCCGAACGACGCCGAGATTCAGCGGCGGCTCCAGGAAGCCCGCAACCCGCCGCAGGGCGCGGTGGACGAGGTGGGCAGTGCCCGCGTTACCGCCTGGCGCAACTACAATGCCGGCCGCCTGCGCGAGGCGGAGGAGACCTTCACCGCGCTGCTGGCGGTGGAGCCGAACGACCCGGACGGCCTGGGCGGCCTCGGCCTGATCCGGCTGCGCCAGGGCCGGCAGGCGGATGCCCGCCGGCTGCTGGAACAGGCGATCGAGGCCGACCCGGCACGCCGCGCCGATTGGCAGCGGGCGCTGGCCGGTGCCTCGGTGCGGCCGACCGCGCCGGGCCGGGCTGGCGCTGGCGGCGGCGGCACGCCAGGGCCGGACATCCAGGCGGCGCGCAACCTGGTCGCCGCCGGCAACGTCTCCGAGGCCGAGCCGCTGCTGGCGCGCATTGTCGCGCGCAACGGCGGCGACCGGCCGGATGCCGAGGCGCTGCTGGGCGACATCGCGCTGCGCCAGGGCAATGCCGGGCTGGCCGAGCAGCGCTACCGCGCCGCCCTGGCACGCCGCGGCAATTTCGGCGCGGCGATGTCGGGCCTGGCGAACGCGCTGCAGGAACAGGGCAAGTTCGCCGAGGCCGAGGAGGTGTTCCGCAGGCTCGGTGGCACCAATGCCCCCCAGGTGCGCGCCGAGGCGCTGCGCGCCGAGGCCGAGCGGACCGACGACCCGGAAGCCGCCAGTGCCCTGCTGCGCGCGGCGATCCAGAACGACCCGGCAAATCCCTGGCCGCGGCTGGATTTCGCGCGTCTGCTCGCCCGCTCCGGCCGTGGGGCCGAGGCGAACCAGATGATCGCGGCGACGGTGGCCAACCGCGCGACGCCGGACACGATCCATGCGGCCGCGATCTTCGCGAGCGAGCAGGGACGGCCGGCCGATACCGTGCAGTTGCTGGAACGCATCCCGGCCCGCAGCCGCACGGCGGACCAGAACCGGCTGCTGACCTCCTCCCGCGTGCAGGGGGAGGTGCAGGCCGCGGCGTCGCTGGCGCGAATCGGGCGGCGGCAGGAGGCGCGGAACCGCCTGATCGCCATCGCCTCGCGCCGCGACCCGACCGGAGAGGCCGGGCCGGCGGCGGTGCGCGCGTTGAACGCCATGAACGATCCGCGCGGCGCGCAGGAAGCGGCGCGGATGTATGCCATCGCGCAGCGTGGCCAGGCGCCCTCGGCGCAGCTTGCCGGCGCGTCGACGCTGCTGGAAGCCGGGCTGAACCAGGAGGCGGCAAACCTCGCCTCCGGCATCGATGCCAACCGGCTGACGGCCGACCAGCGGCGCCAGGCCAACAGCATCTCCGCCGGCCTGTCGATCCGCGCGGCGGACCAGCTGAACCGCGCCGGCGACCAGGCCAGCGCCTTCGACGTGCTGATGCCGACGCTGCGGCAGAACCCTGAGAACCCCGCCGCCAACCTCGCCCTGGCACGCTTGTATCAGGGCGCGCGGGAGCCGGAGCAGGCCGGGCGCATCGCCGAGGCGGTGCTGTCCCGCAACCCACGGGACACCGATGCACGGCAGGCGGCCATCGATGCCGCCATCGCCAATCGCGACTGGAGCCGGGCGGAGGCCATCCTGTCCGAGGGCCGGGCGCTGATGCCGAACGATGCGCGCATCCCGCTGCTCGAAGCGCGGCTTGCCCGCGCCTGGGGCGACCAGCGCCGTGCGCGCAACGCGCTGGAACAGGCGGCGCAGCTGCGTCGCCAGCAGATCGGCGTCAGCAACCCGCCCGGGATGCTCGGCGGGTCCATGGTGCCGCAGGCGACCCTGCCGCAGCAGCAGGCGCCGCAGGGCTACGAGAACCCGTTCCGCCGCGTGCCGCTGGCGGGCCAGGATTTCGGCCAGCCGCAGGCAGGCGGCCAGAGGAGCGGCCAGATGCAGGGCCAGCAGTTCAGCCAGGCCCAGGGCTTCGCCCCGCAGGGCGCGCAGCCGGCCGACCCGCTGCTGAACGAGATCAACCGCCAGCTGGGCGAGGTGCGGCAGGAAGCCGCGCCGCGCGTGACGCCGGCGATCGGCATGCGCGTGCGATCGGGCGATGACGGCATCGACTCGCTGACAGAAACCCATGTCGGCGCGGAGGGCAGCGTCGCGGTGCCCGGCATCGGCGGGCGGCTGACCGCGCGCGCCAGCGCGGTCACGCTGGACAATGGCGAGCTGTCCGGCTCGCTGCCTGCGATGCGGCGCTTCGGCAGCTTTGCGTCATCCCTGCCCGGCCTGCAGGGCACGCTGACGCCGCAGCAGGCGGCGCAGGCGCGCAACACCGAAAGCAGCCAGTCCGGCGTGGCGCTCGGCGCTGCCTATGCGCGGTCCGGCTTCACCGCTGATATCGGCAGCACGCCGCTCGGCTTCCTGCAGGAAAATATCGTCGGCGGGTTGGAGATCGCGCCCGAGATCGGCGACGGCGTGCGGCTGCGGCTGACCGCGGAGCGCCGCGCGATGACGGACAGCCTGCTGTCCTGGGGCGGCCTGCGCGACCCGCAGAGCAACACCATCTGGGGCGGCGTCGTGCGCACCGGCGGCCGCGCGCAGATCGAGTTCAGCAGCGGCGAGACGAATTTCTACATCGCCGGCGGCTACTACACGATGGCCGGAGAGGGCGTGGCGGAGAACAGCCGGATGGAAGCCGGGGCCGGCTTCCAGACGCCGATCTGGCGCTCGGCGACGGAGGAGTTGGTCGCGGGCCTCGACCTTGTCTACTTCGCCTACGACAAGAACCTGCGCTTCTTCACGCTCGGCCATGGCGGCTACTTCAGCCCGCAGTCCTTCATTGCGGCGAACGTGCCGATCGACTGGCGCGGGCGGTCCGAGAACCTGTCCTACAGGGCTGGCGCCACCATCGGCGTCGCGACCTTCACCGAGGATCGCACGCCCATCTTCCCGAACGATACCGGGTTGCAGGGCGGGTTGCAGAGCCGTGCCAACAGCGAACCGGGCGTGGATGCCTTCTACTCCGGCCAGTCCAAGACCGGCCTGACCGGCGGTCTGCGCGGCGATATCGAGTACATGGTCACGCCGCAGCTGCGCATCGGCGGCGCACTGCGCTTCGATCAGGCAGCGGATTGGAGCGAGACGCGGGGCCTGGTCTATGCCCGCTATCGCTTCGATCGCTGATTTGAGGCATCAGGTGCCGACGCAGCCTCCGGCTGCCTGGTGCGTCGGGTCAACGGCACGCCTTCGGCGTGACACACAAGTGGTGGGCCACATTCGCGACCTCGGCACGCTCTGCGTTTCAAGGGTCCCGCGTTTCTGAGCCATGGTATGGGAATGGGCATGATGGATCTCGCATCGGCGGAACCGGCGACGGCCGCCTATCTCGCCCGGCGCGGCGTCGCGTCGCAGTGGCGCCTGTTCCTGCGCGGGCTGGTGGAGACGCTGGAGGAACATTTGGACGTCTCCGGCCGCGACGCGCTGCTGCGCGCCGTGGGCCGCCGCATGGCGGCTGCGATGCCGCTGCCGCATTGCGACACGCTGAAGGCGCTGGAATCGCAGATCAACAACGCGCTGGCAGCGGCCGAATGGGGCTACTGCCAGTTGGCCGTCGATGTCGAGCATCGGCGCCTGCTGGTCAGCCACGGCGCGGCACCGGCCATCGGCGCCGGCGACGATGCCGATGGCGGCTGGATCGGCGCGGTGCTGGAGGGGCTTTACGCCGGCTGGCTGACGGAACAGCCGGGTGCCGATGCGGCGCTGAAGCCGGTCATCTCCACCTATGCCGCCGGTGAGGCTCGCCTCCACTACGGCCGGGCCTGACCCCCGACCGCAATCTCCAGCCACCCGCGCGGGTCGAGCCGCGCCGTGTCGCCGGGCAGCAGCAGCACCGTCGTCGTATCGCTCTCCACGATCGCCGGGCCCGACACGGCCTGGCCAGGGGCCAGCGCCACGAAGGCGAAGACCGGAATGTCCCGCATGCCGCCCGCGATGTAGGCGCGGCGCTGCGTCATCGGCGTGGAGGGCGGGCAGGCGGGCATCACCGCCACGGGCAAGGCCGGCAGCCGGCCGATGGCGGCGACGCGCGCCGTGACCAGCACCACTTCCTCGCCGCGCAGGGCATAGGTGAACAGGGCCTCGTGCCGGGCGTGGAAGGCCGAAGCCAGGTGCTCCGGCAGGCCAGGGACCTCCCACGGCACGGCATCCAGCGGTACGCCGACTTCGAACACCTGCTCGCCATAGCGCATGTCGGCGCTGCGGCGGAGGCCGGGATCGCCGGATGGCATCCACTCCGCCATGCGGGCGCGGGCGGCGGCTTCCAATTCCGCGAACAGCATGCGCAGCGCCGGTTCCTCCGGCAGGCCGGTGCTGCCGACCAGGCTGCGCGACACCTCGTAGCGCAGGTCGGTCTGTAGCATCCCCCAGGCGGACAGGCCGGCCGCCAGCAGCGGCACGGCGACCCGCGTCATCCCGAGGTCGCGCGCCACCGCGCTGGCATGCAGCCCCGCGGCACCGCCGAAGGCGAGCAGGCAGAAGCCACGCGGATCTACGCCGCGACGGACCGTGGCGACACGGATGCCATCGGCCATCGCGACATTGGCCAGCGCATGGATGCCGGCGGCGCAGTCCATCATCGGAAGGCCGAGCGCATCGCCGAGCCGCGCAACCGCCGCCTCCGCCGCTGGCAGGTCCAGTGCGCGCCGGCCGCCGAGGAAGCGCGCCGGGTCCAGGTAGCCGAGCACCAGGTTGGCGTCCGTCACCGCCGGCTCCGTGCCGCCGGCACCGTAGCAGGCCGGGCCGGGAACGGCCCCGGCGCTACGCGGACCCACGCGCATCATCCCGCCGGCGCCGACATGCGCCAGCGATCCACCACCGGCGCCGAGCGTCACGATGTCCAGGCTTTCCAGCGCGATACGCTCCCCGCCCACCACGCGGCCGCGGCCGAGCGCGGCTTCCCCGGCCTCGATCAGCGCGACATCGGTGGAGGTGCCGCCAACATCGAAGGTGACCAGGTTCTCGCCAAGGCCGCCACGCGCCAGCGCCAGCCCGGCGGCGACGCCGCCGGCCGGGCCGGAGAGCGCCGTGCCGGCGGCCAGCCGCGCGGCCTCGCCGACCGGCGCGACGCCGCCATGTGACAGGATGACGAACAGGGGCGCGGCCAGCCCCGCCTCCGCCAGCCGCGTCTCCAGCCGGCCGAGGTAGCGCGCGACGATCGGCCCCACCGCGGCGTTCACCACGGTGGTGGAGAAGCGCTCGAATTCCTTGATCTGCGGCAGCACGTCGGAGGACAGGGTAACATAGGCCCCGGGCAGCGCCGCGGCGACGGCAGCGCCGGCCGCCTGTTCATGCGCCGGGCTGCGCCAGGCATGCAGCAGGCAGATCGCCACCGCCTCGACCTTTTCGGCCTGCAGCGCCGCGATGGCCTCGGCCAGCGAGGTGTCGTCCAGCGCAACCGCAACCTCCCCGCTGGCCAGGATCCGTTCGTGGAGGCCGAGGCGGAGGCGGCGCGGCACCAGCGGCTCCGGGGGTGACAGGCGCAGGTCGTAGCGTTCGGGCTTCAGCCCCTCCCGCATCTCGATGATGTCGCGGTGGCCTTCGGTGGTCAGCATGCCGATGCGGGCCACGCGGCGCTCGAGCAGCGCGTTGGTGGCGACGGTGGTGCCGTGCACTAGGCGTTCCGTGTGCGCCAGCAGGTCGCGCAGCGTCACGCCGAGCAGCCCGGCCAGTACGGCGAGGCCATCGAGCACGCCGCGCGACTGGTCCTCCGGCGTCGTCGCAGCCTTGGCGAGGAGGGTGGCGCCATCGGAGCCGATGCAGACCACGTCGGTGAAGGTGCCGCCGACGTCGCAGCCGATCCGGTAGGGCGGGCGCATCAGACCAGCCCCTCCCCGGCATCGGCGGCGCGGGCCGCCGGATCGCGCCGGGCCGGATCGCCCCAGCCGCCGCCGCCGCCGGACCGCACATGCAGCACGTCGCCGGGCGCCAGAGCGATGCCGGCTTCCTTGGTCCGCAGGTCGCGCGCCTCGCCCGCCACCGGCAGCAGCCGGTAGTGGTGCGGCGCGCCGTCCTGCCCGCCGAGCATTCCCGCCGCGCCGTGCCGCGCGCCGTCACCCGCGGTGTTGGCGCGGGCCGGGCCGGCGGTCTGCAGCACCAGCTCCAGCTCGCCGCCCAGGCCGCCGCGGTACTGGCCGTCGCCGGCGGAGCCCGCCAGGAATTCATGGCGCCTGAAGAACAGGGGAAAGCGCGCCTCGGCCATCTCGACGCTGCCGAACTTCAGGCCGCCGGCGGAATGCCACTCGCCGGCGCCGGACCAGCCGTCGCCCTTCGCGTGGCCGCCGCCGCCGGGGCGGGCGTGGAACAGGTGCCAGACGAATTTCTTGCCCGGACGCCGAGGGTCCTCGCCCTGGATCGCGATGCGGAACCGTCTGCCCCAGCCGCCCATGGCGCGCTCCGGGCAGGCGTTGGACAGCGCCTTGACCACCGCCTCGACGATCTCGTTGGAGCAATGGCTGGTGCACAGCGTCACCGCCGCGCCGGGAGCGGCGCGCACCACCGTGCCCTCGCGGGCGATGACCGTCAGCGGGCGGAAGGCGCCGTCGTTCTTGGCGACCTCGGGGTCCAGCAGGTAGGCCAGCGCCATGCGCACGGCGCTGACCGTGTTGGGCCAGGAGGAATTGACGAAGCCGAGCGTCTGCGGGTCGCTGGCCGTCAGATCCACCACCAGCGTGGCGCCCTGCTTGGTGACGGTGGCGCGGATCGTCACGTCCTCGGCGCCATGCCCGTCATCGTCCAGCACCGCCTCGCCGTGGTAGGTACCGTCCGCCCAGCCGGAGATGATGCGCCCGGCATGCGCCTCGGCAAGGTCGAGGATAGCCTCCACCGCCGCGTTCAGCCTGGCGGCGCCGTGGCTGGCCAGCAGCGCCTCCAGCCGTTTCGCGCCGAGCCGGGCCGAGCCCCACATCGCCATCAGGTCGCCGCGGAAATCGCGGGCGATGCGGGTGTTGAGCGCCAGCATGGCGACCAGATCCTCCCGCAGCGTGTCGCCCTCGCCGAGCCGGATCGGCGGGATGCGGAGGCCCTCCTGCCAGATTTCGGTGGCGCCCGGGTTGTAGCCGCCATGGGTGGCGCCGCCGATGTCGGATTGGTGGGCGCGGACGACGCAAAGGAAAACCAGCGCCCCTTCCTCGAAGACGGGCAACACGATCGTCAAATCCGGCAGGTGGCTGCCGCCGTGCCAGGGGTCGTTCAGCAGGAAGCAGTCGCCGGGGCGCATCTGGCCCGGAAACGCTGCCAGCACCGCCTCCGCCGCGAAGGGCATGGCGCCGACATGCACCGGGATGTGGTCCGCCTGCGCCACCAGCCGGCCGCGCGCGTCGCACAGCGCGATGGAAAAATCGCGGGAGGAGTTCAGGATCTGGGAGGTCGCGGTGCGCAGCAGCGCCTCCCCCATCTCCTCCACCACCGCCCGGAAGCGGTTCTCGAGCACGGCGAGGGTGACGGGATCAGGAGCGGTTTCGGTCATGCCCCGACGGTCCTGCCTGGGCTGGCATGCGTCAAGCGGGCGGTGGGTGGTCTGGCGGCCCTGGCGGCCACGCCGCATCATGCCGCCATGAACCGGCCTGCCACCCTGACCGAGCTTCTGGAAACCACCGCCGCCGGCGACCCGGACGGTCTCGCCTTCCCCGGCATGACCTGGGCCGAGGCCGCGCTGCGGGTGCGCCGGATGGCCGCCGGCCTGGCTCGGGCGGGGATCGGCACGGGCGACCGGGTGGCGGTGTTCCTGCCGAACCGCCCGGACTTCCTGCTGCTGCTGTTCGCCCTGGCCCGCCGCGGCGCCTGCGCGGTGATGCTGAACACGCGCTTCCGGGCGGCCGAGATCGGCAATTTGCTGGCCCGCGCGCAGCCCGTCGCCATCGCCGTCGCGCGCGATTTCGCGACGGTGGATGCGGCGGAGGTCCTGCCGGACCCACCGGCCTCGCTGCGCCTGGTGCTCGGGATGGATGCGCTGGGGCAGGGGACGCTTGCCGGACTGCCGGTGCTGCCGCGCGATGCCCTGCTGGCGGCCGGGGAGGCACCGGACCTCGCTACCCCGGAGTCGGAGTGCCTGACCTTCACCACCTCCGGCACCACCGCCGGGCCGAAGCTGGTGCTGCACCGGCAGGCGGGCATTGCCGGCCATGCCGCGGATGTGGCGGCGCGGCTCGGCACCGATGTGAAGGGGGCGGCGGTGCTGGCGGCCGTGCCGCTGTGCGGGACTTTTGGCCTCAGCATGGCGCTGGCCGGCGTGGCGGGCGGCGCGCGCATCGCCTGCATGGAACGCTTCGACGCCGCGGCGGCGGATGCGCTGATCCGGGCGGAGGGCGTCACCCACATGGTCGGCGGCGACGACCTGCTGCTGAAGCTGGCCGAGGCTGCCGCCGGCAGCCCCTTTTCCACGTTTGCCTTCACCGGCTTCGCTGGCTTCCACGGGCAGTCAGACCGGGTGATGGCCGCTTCCGACGCGCTGAATCTCCGGGCCCGCGGCGTCTATGGCAGTTCCGAGGCGCAGGCCCTGTTCGCCGGCCAGGACGCATCCGGGCCGCACCGCGCCGCGGGTGGTGGAAGGCCGGTCAGCGAGTCGGCGGAGTGGCGCATCGCGGAGGATGGCGAGTTGCTGCTGCGCGGCCCGTCCCTGTTCGACCGCTATCTCGGCGACCCCGAGGCCACCGCCCGCGCCATGACGCCCGAAAACTGGTTCCGCAGCGGCGACCTGGCCGAGCCGCAGCCGGATGGCGGCTTCGCATTCCTGACCCGCCGCGGCGACGCGCTGCGGATCGGTGGCTTCCTGGTCTCACCCGAGGAGATCGAGGGCTTCCTCCAGGCGCAGCCGGGCATCGCCGCGGCGCAGGTGGTGGAGGCTTGCGGCCGGCCCGTCGCCTTCGTCATTCCTGCGCCGGGCTATGACGAGGCCGCGGTGCAGGCCGCCTGCCGCGACAGGCTGGCGAAGTTCAAGGTGCCGGCGAGGATCGTGGCGCTGGACGCCTTCCCCGTGGTGGACGGCCCGAACGGCCCAAAAATCCAGCGCAACCGGCTGCGCGAGATGGCCGCCGGGTGAGTAGCGCAACGCCCCGCGACCCCCGTATCGTCGCCGCCATCGTCGCCAGCGCCCTGTTCATGCAGAACCTGGACAGCAGCGTGGTCGCCACCGCGCTGCCGGCGATGGCGCGGGACCTCGGGCGGGACCCGGTGCACCTGTCCGTCGCCATCACCTCCTACCTGGTCGCGCTGTGCGTCTTCATCCCGGTCTCCGGCTGGGTGGCGGACCGGTTCGGGCCGCGGCGGGTGTTCATGTGGGCGATCCTGGTCTTCACCGGCGCCTCCGCCCTCGTCGGCCTGTCGCAGGGCCTCGGCACGCTGGTGGCGGCGCGCATCCTGCAGGGACTCGGCGGGGCGATGATGGTGCCGGTCGGCCGGCTGCTGCTGCTGCGCCGCGTCAGCAAGGAGGAATTGCTGACGGCGATGACCTGGCTGACCATGCCGGCGCTGCTCGGCCCGGTCTTCGGCCCGCCGCTGGGCGGGTTGCTGACCGATGCGGTGTCCTGGCGCGCGGTATTCTGGATCAACATTCCGGTGGGCGCGCTCGGCCTGGTGCTGGTCTGGCGCTTCATCCCGGAGACGGAGGCGCAGGACCCCGGCCCGCTGGACAAGCGTGGCCTGACCCTGTGGGGCGTGGCGTTGGCGCTGCTTGTCAGCGGGCTGGAGACGATCGGTCGCGGCCTCGTACCGCTATGGGTGACGCTGGGCGCGCTGGCGCTCGGCAGCCTGGCGGCGCTGCTCGCGGTGCGACATTCGCGGCGCGTGGCGCGGCCGGCGGTGGATCTCTCGTTGCTCAAGATCCCGACCTTCGGCATGCCGATGCTGAGCGGCACGCTGTTCCGCGTCGGCGCCGGCGCGCTGCCCTTCCTGCTGCCGCTGACGCTGCAACTGGCCTTCGGCCTCTCAGCCTCCGGCAGCGGGCTGGTGACCTTCGCCACGGCGCTGGGCGCGCTGGTGATGAAGCCAATGATCAGGCCGCTGCTGCGACGCTTCGGATTCCGCAACGTGCTGGCGGTGAATGCGGTGCTGGCGGCGGCGGGGGTCGCAGTGTGTGCGCTGTTCGACCCGTCCTGGCCGCCGATCGCGATCTTCGCGGTGCTGGCGGCGGGCGGGCTCTCGCGGTCGCTGCAATTCACCTCCATGGCCACCATGGCCTTCGCCGACCTGCCGCAGAACCGGCTGGCGGCGGCCACCGCGATGACCGGCACCATCCAGCAATTCTCCGTCGCGCTCGGCGTGGTGCTGGGATCGCTGACGCTGGCGGCGGGCACCTCCTACACCGGCGCCGCGCTGCCGGGGCTGCCGGAGTTCCAGGCGGGGTTCCTCGTCGCCGGCCTGGTGATGCTGGCCGCGCTGCCCGGCGCGCTGCGGCTGCCGCGGGATGCGGGGGCGCGGGTTTCGGGGCACCATGCGGTGCCGCCGCCCGCGTGAGGGTTTAACCCCCGGTCAAGACGCTTCACTCAGGCTGCCGCTGTGCCATGCTGGCGAAAACGCCGCACTCAGGAGCCTTCCATGTCGCCTCGCTGGTTGCTGCCCGTGCTCCTGGTGCTGGCCTGGCTGCTGCCTCGGCCGGTGGCGTCCTTCGAACTTCCCGGCCTGTCCAGCGACGCCTCCACCTACGAACAGTCGCTGACCCGGCGCTTTCCGGCCGGCGGCACGGCGCAGGAGCGCAGCCAGGCCGAGACCCGCGCCCGCGCCGCCGAATCCCGTAACGACTGGTCCGCCGCGGCAGCGGCGTGGGAGGAACGGGTCGGCGCCGGGCAGGCGACGGCGGACCATTGGACCGCGCTTGCCTGGGCGCAGCTTCGCCGCACGCCGCCGGATGCCAACCGCGCGCTGCGCGCCGGCTGGAACGCCTTCATGATGGTGCCGGGCGGCGAGCCCGAGATTCCCTCCCTGCTCGTGATGGCGGAGGCGCTGCGGCGGCTGGACCAGCCGATGTGGCAGATCGAGGCGCTGCAGGCCGTGGTGGAGCGCGCGCCGCAGGATGCGAAGCAGCGCGAGACGCTGGCCGCCGCGCGGCGTGCCGCCGGCCTGTTGGTGCGCCGCATCACGACGGAGCCGGATGCGGAGCCTGCGCGCGCCTGCCTGGCCTTCACCTCCGCCCCCGCCCGCCGCACGGATTGGCAGCCGCAGGACTGGCTACGCGCGGAACCGGCGCTGCCGGACATGTCGGTGACGCGGGAGGGCGACGCGATCTGCGTCGCTGGCCTGCCCTGGGGGACGACGACGCGGGTTGTGCTGCGCGCCGGGATGCCGGGGGAGGACGGGCTGCGCGTGCTGCGCGATACCACCTACCCCATCGCCATGCCGAACCGCCCGGCCCGGATCGCCTTCGACAACCGCGCCTTCGTGCTGCCGCGCGGCCAGGACCCGCGCGTGACCGTCGCCACGGTCAACGTCACGGCGCTGACCCTCAAGCTGGTGCGGGTGACGGAGCGCAACCTGGTGCCGCTGATGCGCGACTGGCGCCCGGGCCAGGCGATGGATGACTGGATGGCGGAGAACCTGTCCGAGGAGATGGGCCGGGTGGTCTGGGAAGGCCGCGCGGAGCTGCCCGCCGCCACGCCCAACCGCATGGCGCGCACCGCGCTTCCGCTGCCGGAGGCGCTGCGCAGCGCCGGACCGGGCATGTATGTGTTGGTGGCGCGGCCGGGCGACGGAACGCGGCGCGGTGGCTCGGCCTCCCTGCCCGTGCTGGCGACGGATCTGGGCATCACCGCCTGGCAGGGCAGCCAGGGCATGGCCGTGCAGGTGCGCGGTTTCTCCGATGCCAGGGTCCGCGCCGATGTGCGCGTGGCGCTGCTGGCGCGCAACAACGACATCCTGGCGGAGGCGGTGACCGGCGCGGACGGCTTGGCGCGCTTCAACGCGGCCGTGCTGCGCGGCGCCGGCCAACTGGCGCCGGTCGCGGTGCAGGCCTTTTCCGGCGAGGATTTCGCCACGCTGGACCTGGTGACCGGCGCTTTCGATCTTTCGGATCGCGGCGCCGCGGGCCGGCCGCATCCGGGGGCGCTGGACGCCTTCATCTGGCTCGACCGCGGCATCTACCGGCCCGGCGAGGTGGTGCAGGTCGGCGCGCTGCTGCGCGATGCGGCGGGGCAGCCGGTGGACCTGCCGGCGCGGCTGCGCATCCGCCGTCCGAACGGGCAGGTGTTCTTCGAGACCGTGCCGGACCGGGTGGCGGGGGCGGCCTTCGTGGCGCCGGTGGCGCTGTCCGCCAGCGCGCCGGTGGGTGCCTGGACGGTGGAGGTGCTGGCGGACCCCGCAGCGCCGCCGATCGGCAGCACCAGCTTTCGGGTCGACGCCTTCGTGCCGGAACGGCTGGAGGTCAGCGCCGGTCCGGTCGCCGGGCCGCTGGTGCCGGGGCAGGCGCTGGAGGTGCCGGTGGCCGCGCGCTTCCTGTACGGCGCACCCGGCGCCGGGCTGACCGGCACGGCGGAGCTGCGCCTCGCAGTGGATCCCGAGCCCTTCGCCGCGTGGCGCGGCTGGCAGTTCGGGTTGCAGGACGAGAGCTTCGCGCCGGACCTCGAGAGCTTCGAGATTCCGGAGACGGATGCCGAGGGCCGCGCCACCCTGTCCCTGCTGCTGCCGCAGGCCCCCGACACCACAAAGCCGCTGCGCGCCGATGTCGCCGTACTGATAGCCGAACCCGGTGGCCGCACCAGCGGCACGCGCCTGTCCCTGCCGGTGCGCGCCCGCGGCACGCTGCTGGCCATCCGCCCGGCCTTCGAGGGCGGCGCGGTGAATGACGGCGCCGAGGCCGCCTTCGAGATCGCCGCGGTGAACCCGGCGGGCGAGGCCATCGCCGCCAACCTGCGCCTGCGCCTGGTGCGCGAAAGGCCGGATTGGCGGATCGTGATGCGCGAGCGCCTGGCACGTTACGAGACGGTGTGGCGCGACGAGCCGGTGGATTCGGCCGAGGTCGAGGTGGCGCCCGGCCGCCCGGCGCGCTTCGCCCGCAACCTCGGCTTCGGCCGCTACCGGCTGGAGGTGACGGAGCCGAACGGCCTCGCCATCGCCAGCATCCGCTTCCGCGCCGGCTGGGCGCAGGCCGAGGCGGCGGAGGTGCCGGACCGCGTCGATGTCGCCGCCGACCGCCGTGCCTATGCGGCCGGCGACACCGCGCGGCTGCGCATCACATCCCCCTTCGCCGGCCGCGCCAGCGTCGCCGTGCTGACCGGCACCGTGGTCTCGGTGCGGGAGATCGAGGTCCCGGAGGCGGGGGCGGAGGTCGAGATCCCCGTCGATGCCGCCTGGGGACCGGGCGCGCATGTGGCCGTCACCGTCTTCCGCCCGGGGAACGCACCCGCCGGCCGGCCTGGACGTGCGCTCGGTCTCGCCTGGGTCGGGCTTGACCCGGCGGCGCGGCGGCTGGATGTGGCGATCGAGGCGCCGCCGCTGGCCCGGCCGCGCAGCAGCGTCGCGATCCCGCTGCGCCTGGCCGGGGCTGGCAGCACGGCGATGGTGACGCTGGCCGCGGTGGATGAAGGCATTCTACGAATTACCAACTTCCCCAGCCCCGACCCGGTGGAGCATTTTCTCGCCCGGCGGCGGCTCGGCCTCGATATCCGCGACGACTACGGCCGGCTGATCGCGCCCGCGGAGGGCGAGGCCGCGGTGCTGCGGCAGGGCGGCGACGACATGGGCGGCGCGGCGCTGCTGCAGGTGCCGCAGCGACTGGTGGCGCTGTTCCACGGGCCGGTCGCGGTCGCCGCCGATGGCTCGGCGACGGTGACGCTGGACCTGCCGGATTTCGCCGGCGAATTGCGCCTGATGGCGGTGGCCTGGGACGGCGCCCGCATCGGCGCCGCCGCACGGCCGATGACGGTGCGGGAACAGGCGGTGGCGGAAGCGCTGCTGCCGCGCTTCCTGGCACCGGGCGACGAGGTGCGCCTACCGGTGCTGCTGCACAATGTCGAACTGCCGGCGGGTGACTTCCGGGTCAGCCTGACCGCGACCGGCGCCATCGAACTCGCCGGCCCGGCGAGCCTCGACGTCAATCTCGCCGCCGGCGCCCGCGCCGTGCCGGCCACCACCTTGCGAGGTGCGATGGTGGGGCAGGGCACGCTGCGCGTGGCGGTCAGCGGCCCCGGCGGCTTCAGCACGGTGCGGGAGGCGGAGATCACCGTCCGCTCATCCCGCCCCGCCGTAACGGAGATTGCCATTAGCACCCTGGCGCCGGGGGCGACGGCGGCGGTGGCGCTGCCGGCCGCCCGCTTCCTGCCCGGCACCTGGCGCGCCACGGCCAGCTGGGGCGCGCCGGTGCGGTATGACCCGCTGGCGCTGCTGGGCGCGCTGCGGCGCTTTCCGCTGGATTGCGTCGAACAGGCGGCGTCCCGCGTGCTGGCGCTGTCCTACGCACCGTCCAATGCCGATACGGCGCAGGAGGATGCGGCGCTGCTCGGGCGCTCGATCTCCTCCGTGCTGGACCGGCAGCGTTACGATGGCCGCTTTGGCTATTGGAGTGCGGAGGGCTCGGTGCAGGGCTGGGCCAGCCTCTATGCGACCGAGGCGCTTTTGCGTGCCCGCGCGGCCGGGGCGGCGGTTCCGGAAGCGGCGCTGAACGCGGCGCTGCAGGCGGCCGATGACGATATCGAAAGCTCCGGCGATTCGGCCGAGTTCCTGGCGACGCAGGCTTTCCGCGTGCACGTCCTGTCGCTGGCGGGCCGCAACCGGCTCGGCGCGGCGCGGCGGCTGGCGGAGCAGCTGGAGAAGCTGCCGACGCCGCTGGCCAAGGCGCAGCTCGCCGCCGCCTTCGCCCGCGCTGGCGACACCGCGCGGGCCGAGGCGATCTTCGCCGCCGCGCTTGCCGATCCGGCCCGGCAGGTCTGGCACGGCGATTTCGGCAGCGCCGCGCGGGATGCGCTGGCGACCGCCCTGCTGCTGCGCGAAAGCGGCGCGGCGCAGGACCGGCTGCCGGCGCTGCTGGCGCGGCTGCCCGGCGCCGAATTCACGCCGGCGGTCAGCAATACCCAGGAACAGGCCTGGGCGGTCGCCGCCGCCTTCGTTCTGGGTCGCGACGGACGCCCGGCGCGGATCACGCTGGATGGGCGCGACCTGCCGGTGGCGCCGGTGGTGACGGCGCCGCTGACGGCGGCGGGCAGCGTGCGCAATCGCGGCGATGCGCCGGTGGTGCAGGCGGTCTCCATCGCCGGGGTCCCGACCTCCCCCTTGCCGGCGGCATCCCAGGGCATGCGGGTGGCGCGGCGCTTCTTCGCGCTCGATGGCCAGCCGCTGAACCTGGATACCCTGCGCGCGGGCACGGGCTTCGTGCTCCTGCTGGAGGCTCGTGCGACCACCAATGACCGTCACCAGGCGATGGTGATCCAGGGCCTGCCGGCGGGGTGGGAGATCGCCGGGCGGCTCGGCCCGGGCGCCGTGCCGGGGATGACCTGGCTCGGCGAACTCACCGCGCCGGACGTGCAGCCGGCCCGCGACGACCGTTTCGCCGCGGCGCTGGAGCTGACGCCGGACCAGCCGCTGGCGCGCTTCGCGGTGCGGCTGCGGGCGGTGACCGCGGGCACGTTCGAACTGCCGGGGATGGAGGCGCAGGACATGTACCGGCCCGGCGTCTTCGCGCGGCAGAACGTGGCGCGCATCACGGTGCTGCCGGCCGAGTGATGCGGCGCCGCCTGGGCCTTGCCGGGCTGGCGGTGCTGACCGGCGCGGCCGTCGCCGCCGACCGTGCCCTGCCGCCCGACCTGTCGCGCCTCCGGGCCGGGATCGAGGTGCTGGACCGGGAAGGCCGCACCCTGTCCACCCTGCCGGCCCCGGGCGGCATCTGGCGCCTGCCGACCGCCGCCGCGGACGTGCCGCCGCACCTGCTGGCGATGCTGCTGGCGGCGGAGGATCGGCGCTTCCACTGGCATCCGGGCTTCGACCCGCTGGCGCTGGGCCGCGCCGCCTTCCAATGGGTGCGTGCCGGACGAGTGGTGTCCGGCGGCTCCACCCTGACCATGCAGGCGGCCCGGCTGCTGGAGCCGCGGCCCCGGACCCTGCGCAGCAAGGCGCTGGAAATCCTGCGGGCGGTGCAGTTGGAAGCGCGCTTCTCGAAGCCGGAAATCCTCGGCATCTGGCTGACCCTGGCGCCGCAGGGCGGCAACCTGGAGGGTCTGCGCGCCGGGTCCCTGGCCTGGTTCGGCCGCCCGCCCGGCCAGCTCGACGCCGCCGAATCGGCGCTGCTGGTGGCGCTGGCCCGGCGGCCGGAGGCATTGCGGCCGGACCGGCACCCGGATGCGGCGCGGGCCGCCCGCGACGGCGTGCTGCGGGTCCGTGCCGCCGGGGCCGGCGGTGTCAGCGGTGCGGAGGTGGCGCTGGCGCTGGCCGCGCCGGTGCCCGCCGCCCGCCAGCCCATGCCGCGCCTGGCCCCGCATCTGGCGCGCCAGGTGGCGCAGGGCGCCGCGCCGGGCAGCCGCATCGCCACCACCCTCGACCGCGACCTGCAACGCGCCCTGGAAGGCGTGGCGGAGGCGGCACTTCACGAGTTTCCGGATCGCGCTGCTTTTGCATTGGTTGTGGCGGAGACGAGTTCGCGGGAAATCCGCGCGCTGGTCGGCGGCAGTTTCGGCGTCGAAGCCCGGGCCGGCATGCTGGATTTGACGCGCGCCGTGCGCTCGCCCGGCTCCGCCCAAAAGCCCTTCCTCTACGCCATGGCCTTCGAGGCCGGGCTGGCGCGGCCGGAGACGCTGGTGGCGGACCTGCCCTTCCGCTTCGGCAGCTACGCGCCGGAAAACTTCTCCCGCGATTTCACCGGCCGCGTCACCGCCGCGGACGCCCTGCGGCAGTCGCTGAACCTGCCGGCGGTGGCGCTGCTGTCGGAACTGGGCGCGCTGCGCTACGCCGCCGCGCTGAAGGCGGCCGGCAGCCCGCCGCGCCTGGCGCCGGGTGCGGCGCCATCCCTGCCGCTGGCGCTCGGCGGCGCTGGCACCACACTGCGGGAACTGGTGGCGCTGTATGCGCTGCTCGGCGATGCCGGGCGCGCCGGAGCGCTGACCGCTTTGCCCGTCGCGCCCGTCGAGCGGCCGGAGGTGGTGACGCCGCGCGCCGCCGCCGCGGTCGCCGGCATCCTGGTGCAGCCTTTTCCGGGCGGTGGGCCGGCCGGCGTGGGCTGGAAGACCGGCACCTCCTGGGGCGGCCGGGATGCCTGGGCGCTGGGGCTGGATGCGCGGCATGTCGCGGGTGTCTGGATCGGGCGGCCCGACGGCACGCCGATCCCCGGCCTGAACGGCCGCGCCTCGGCGCTGCCGGTGCTGGCGCAGGTCTTCGCCCGCCTGCCGGCCGCGCCGCGCCAGCCGCTGCAGGTTCGCGCCGCGCCGCGCCCCTTCGCCGAGGCCGCCGACCGCCTGCGCCTGCTGTTCCCGATGCCGGGCGCGGAGCTGGTGGAGGGCGCCGGCCCCGTCACCCTGCGCGCCACCGGCGGCCGCCGCCCGCTGGTCTTCCTGGTGGATGGCGCGCCGCTGCCGCATCAGCGCGCCCGGCGGGAGGCCGCCTGGACGCCGCCCGGCCCGGGTTTCTACCGCGTCACCGTGCTGGACGCCGACGGCATTGCGGCGGCGGCCGAATTGCGCGTGCGCTGAGGCGTAGCTACCCGCCGCAGGCGGCCAGCGCCGCCCGCATATGCGCCGGCACCGGCGCCTCCACCCGCAGCGGCGGCTCCAGCGGCAACGCCAGACTGCGCGCCAGCAGATGCAGGCCGCCGGCTTGCCCGCCTCCATACATCGCATCTCCGAGAATCGGGCAGCCGAGATGCGCGCAGTGCACCCGCAGCTGGTGCGTCCGCCCGGTCTCCGGCCGCAGTTCCAGCCACGCCAGCCCTGGGCCACGGCCCAGCACCCGCCAGGCGCTGCGTGCCGCATCACCCCTCGGGTCCACCCGCATCCGCCAGCCCTGGGCCGCGCTGCTGATCTTCCCGAGTGGCGCGTCCACCAGGCCGGACTCGCCGTCCGGCCCGCCCCGCACCACCGCCCAATAGACCTTCTCCACCCGGCGTTCGGCGAACAGACGGTTGAGCTGCGCCAGCATGGGCGCAGTGCGGCCCAGCGCCAGAACGCCGGCGGTGTCCGCATCCAGCCGATGCGCCGGCTGCGGCAGGCGCTTCTTGCCCAGGCGCAGCGCCGGCAGCCAGGCCTCGAGCGAATCGCCCTGGCGGGCCGAGACCGGCAGGCCTGCGGGCTTGTCCAGCACCAGTACCTCCGGCCCCAGATGCAGGATTCGTGCATGCAACCATGCAGGCGGCGCAATCTCCGCTTGGCGCGGTGGGCGATGCAATGGAACCCTGGGTGGCATGAATCAGCCTGATCTCCGAACCACCGTGATCTGCCTCGGCAGCGTCGTCATGGACCACACTTTCCTCGTGCAGGACATCGTCCAGCCACCATCCAAGAACCGGGCGAACAGCTACAGCCTGGGCGCCGGCGGGCTGGCGGCCAATGCCTCCATCGGCGTCGCCCGCCTGGGCGGCCGCTGCATCTTCTGGGGGCGGGTGGGCGACGACCTCAATGGCCGCCCACTGCTGGAGGCGCTGACGGCACAGGGGGTCGATGTCTCGCACTGCCACGTGGCGCCCAACGCGCGGACGCCGGTTTCCGCGGTGCTGGTGGACCCGGTCGGGGAGCGTAGCATATATTCCTATCGCGGCGACAACCTCGGCACCGATCCCGCCTGGCTGCCGCTGCACTTGCTGGATACGGCCCACGCCTTCCTGTGCGACCCGCGCTGGCCGGAGGGTAGTGGCGCTGCGCTGGACCACGCCCGCGCCCGCGGCATTCCCACCGTGATCGACGGCGAGAAAAGCGAGACGCGGCTGCTGCTGGACCTGATCCCGCGCAGCGACCACGCCATCTTCTCCCAGCCCGGCCTGACTAACTACGCGCCCGGCGCCCGTCCGGTGGACGGGCTGCGCAAGGCCATCGCCGCCGGCTGCCGCACCGCCGCGGTGACGCGGGGGGAGAAGGGCACACTGTGGCTGACGGCGGAGGACCCGGAACCCCGGATCACCCCCGCCTTCCGCGTCCAGGCCACCAACACCACCGGGGCGGGTGACGTGTTCCACGGTGCCTATGCGCTGGCGATGGCGGAGCGCCAACCGGTGGCGGATGCCATGCGCTTCGCCTCTGCCGCCGGCGGCCTGCGGGCGCGTGATGGCGCAACCCCGACGCGGGAGATGGTGGAGGCGCTGCTGCGGGGCTGAGGCCTCTACAGATCTCGCATTGACCTTAAGCGCGGAACCTCCAGGCGCGCCTCAACGTTGACACAATCTGCAAAGGGAGCTTGCGGATGCCATCGAGCGGCGCGCGGACAGTCCTGGTTGTCGAGGATGAGGACATCATCGCCATGGCGGCTGGCGAGGCGCTGAACGGGTCCGGCTTCCTCGTCTGCGGCACCGCCGATTCGGAAGCCGCGGCCCTGCAACTGGCCGCCCAGCACGATCCGGAATTCGCCGTCGTGGACCTGCATCTCGGCGGCGTGCAGAGCGGGCTGCGCATCGGCCGCACGCTGGTGGCCCGCGGCGTCTCGGTGCTCTACGCGACTGGCTATGGCTCCACCTGGCGGCAGGAGATGGAGGATACCGGCGCGCGCGGCTGCCTCACCAAGCCCTACGAGCCCGCCGAGGTTCCCGCCGCGCTGATGGTGCTGGAGCGCCTGCGGGCCGGCGAGACGGTGCGCCGCCTGCCGCCCGACATGCACCTTTTCGTGGATTGAGGGTCTCAGCCACCGCCCGGGATGGGCGGTGGCGTGGTGCCGGCCAGCAGCGCCGTGCGCGCCGCCGCCAGGATCGCGCGGCCGCCGCGCTCCGGGTGCAGCACGAACAGCAGCAGCGAACGGCCCGTCACCATGTAGGGGTGGCCGAATTCGAAGGGCTCCGGCTCCTCCACCTCCGGCTTGTTGGTGTCCACCAGCAGCAGCCAGCGCTGGCCCGCCGGCGGTTCCGGCAGCGCGAATTCGACGCCGTCGTGATGCGCGTTGAATATCGCGAGAAGCGTCGCGTCGGCCGCCGGGCGGCGGATGCCGGTGGCCTGCGCGCGGCCATCCAGCAGCATGCCGAAGCAGCGCGCATGCGGATCATCCCAGTGCCCGTTCTCCATCTCGGTGCCGGAGGGCGTCACCCAGGTGACATCCTTGATGCCGAGTTCTTCGTTCACCGCGCCAGTCAGGAAGCGCGCGCGGCGCAGCACCGGGAAGCCCTGCCGCAGCGCGATCAGCTTGCGCGTGAAGGCCGCCAGCCCCAGTCCCTCCGCGGACACGCCCGCCCAGTTCAGCCAGCTGAGTTCGTTGTCCTGGCAATAGACGTTGTTGTTGCCCTGCTGGGTGCGGCCGAACTCGTCGCCGGCCAGGATCATCGGCGTGCCCTGTGACAGCAGCAGCGTCGCCAGCAGGTTGCGCTTCTGGCGCTCGCGCAGTTCGACGATCTCGGGGTCGTCTGTCGGCCCTTCGACGCCGTGGTTCCAGGACAGGTTGTGGTTGTGGCCGTCCTGGCCGCCTTCGCCGTTCGCCTCGTTGTGCTTGTCGTCGTAGCTGACCAGGTCGTTCAGCGTGAAGCCGTCATGCGCCGTGATGAAGTTGATGCTGGCCCACGGCTTGCGCCCGCGACGGTTGAACAGATCCGCCGACGCGCTCAGCCTTGCTGCGAGTTCCGGCGCCTGGCCTTCGTCGCCGCGCCAGAAGGCGCGCACCTGGTCGCGGAACCGGTCGTTCCATTCCGACCAGCCCGGTGGGAAGCCACCGACCTGATAGCCGCCGGGTCCGCAATCCCACGGCTCCGCGATCAGCTTGACGCGCGACAGCACCGGGTCCTGCCGGCAGGAATCGAGGAAGCCGCCACCTTCGTCGAAACCATGCGTCTCCCGGCCCAGGATCGTCGCCAGGTCGAAGCGGAAGCCGTCGACGCGCATTTCCGTCGCCCAATAGCGCAGGCTGTCCGTCACCATCTGCAGCACGCGCGGGTGCGACAGGTTCAGCGTGTTACCGGTGCCGGCATCGTTCATGTACCAGCGCGGCGTCTCCGGCAGCAGCCGGTAGTAGCTGGCATTGTCGATGCCCTTGAAGGACAGCGTCGGGCCGAACTCATTGCCCTCCGCGGTGTGGTTGTAGACCACGTCGAGGATCAGCTCGAGCCCGGCATCGTGCAGCCGCGCCACCATCTCCTTGAACTCGGAGAAGGCGAAGCTCGGCGTGCGGGCATAACGCCGCGCCGGCGCGAAGAAGGCGATGGTGTTGTAGCCCCAGTAGTTGGTGAGGCCCTTGTCCAGCAGGAACTGGTCGTTGAGGAAGGTGTGCACCGGCAGCAATTCCACCGACGTCACGCCGAGGTTGCGCAGATAGTCCACCACCTCCGGCGCCGCCAGGCCGGCATAAGTGCCGCGCATGTCCTCCGGCAGGCCAGGATGCAGCTTGGTCATGCCCTTTACATGCGTCTCGTAGATGACGGTGCGATCCCACGGTACGGCGGGGCTGCGTTCCCGACCCCAGGTGAAGGCGGGATCGATGACGCGGCATTTCGGCATCAGCCGACTGCTGTCGCGGTCGTCGAAGGTCTGGTCATCCGCCGATTCCATCCGGTATCCGAACAGTTCCGGCCCCCAGGCCAGGTCGCCGATGATCGCCTTCGCGTAAGGGTCCAGCAGCAGCTTGTGATGATTGAAGCGGTGCCCGGCATCCGGCGCATGAGGACCATGCACGCGGTAGCCGTAGATGGTGCCCGGCCGCGCATCCGGCAGATAGCCGTGCCAGACCTCGTCGGTGTATTCGGGCAGCTCCAGGCGCTCGAGTTCGGTCTCACCCGAATCGTCGAACAGGCAAAGCTCCACCTTGGTGGCGTGCGCCGAGAACAGCGCGAAGTTGACGCCCACACCGTCCCAGCTTGCTCCGAGAGGAAAGGGCAAGCCCTCGCGAATTCGTGTTGGCCGCATCAGCTGCGGCGCCGCAACCACCTGTCGTATCCGCATTCACAATCCCCGTTACCACGACGCAAAAAGCTGTGGCCGCATCACAACATCACAAGCGGATGCGCGTTCCCGTTGCACATCACATTTCGTCGGTGACACAGAACGCCTCAAGAATTTGGCGAAGGCGCGGAACGAATGCCCGCGCCACCAGTTTGCCGATCCCCGGAGAAAGCCACCGCATGATCGACGACGCAAGCACCGCCCGCGCCCACCGCATGCCCTTCGGCGCCACGCCAGTGTCCGAAGGAGGCGTGCGGTTTCGTATCTGGGCGCCTTCGCACCAGATGGTGGGCCTGGTGCTGGAGGATGCGGCGGAGGTGCTGCCGATGCAGGCGGAAGCCGGCGGCTGGCACAGGCTGCTGGTCAAGACCGCCGCGCCCGGAACCCGCTACCGCTTCGTGCTGCCGGATGGCCTTCGCGTGCCGGACCCGGCCTCGCGTTTCCAGCCGGAGGACGTGCACGGACCGAGCGAGGTCATCGACCCCGCCGCGCATCGCTGGACCGATGCCGCGTGGCGCGGGCGCCCCTGGAGCGAGGCGGTGGTGTATGAACTGCACATCGGCACCTTCACGTCGCAGGGTAGCTTCCGGGCTGCCATCGCGAAGCTCGATCACCTCGTCGCGCTCGGCGTCACGGTAATCGAGATCATGCCGATCGCGGATTTTCCGGGCACGCGCAACTGGGGCTATGACGGCGTGCTGCCCTACGCGCCGGATTCCAGCTATGGACGGCCGGAGGATCTGAAGGCGCTGGTCCAGGAAGCGCATGCGCGCGGCCTGATGGTGCTGCTCGACGTCGTCTACAACCATTTCGGGCCGGAGGGCGCGTATCTCCACGCCATCGCGCCGCAGGCCTTCACCGATCGGCACGCGACACCCTGGGGTGCTGCCCTGAATTTCGATGGCGCGGACAGCGCGCCGGTACGCGAATTCTTCATCCACAACGCGCTGTACTGGATCGAGGAGTTTCACCTGGACGGCCTGCGCCTGGATGCCGTGCATGCCATCATCGATGACAGCCCGATGCACCTGCTGGAGGAGCTGTCGCAGCGCGTGCGGGCCGCGGTCCCCGACCGGCCGGTGCACCTGCTGCTGGAGAATGAGGAGAACCAGGCGTCGCGGCTTCGACGTGATGCCCAGGGTGCGCCGAGCCACTACACGGCGCAGTGGAATGACGACGTGCACCATGTTCTGCATGTCGCCGCCAGTGGCGAGCAGGCCGGCTACTATGCGGACTACCACGGCGATACGGAACGGCTGGCGCGTGCGCTGGCGGAGGGCTTTGCCTTCCAGGGCGAGGTGATGCCGTATCGCGGCCATGCCCGCGGCGAACCCTCCGCCGGGCTGCCACCGACCGCCTTCGTCGCCTTCATCCAGAACCACGACCAGATCGGCAACCGCGCCTTCGGCGATCGCCTGACGCATTTCGCGCCGGCCGAGGCGGTGCGCGCCGTCGCTGCCGTTTCGCTGCTGTTGCCGCAGGTGCCGATGCTGTTCATGGGTGAGGAATGGGCTGCGACGCAGCCCTTTCCCTTCTTCTGCGATTTCGGGCCCGACCTGGCGGATGCGGTGCGCGAAGGGCGCCGCAGCGAGTTCTCGCGGTTTCCGGAGTTTGCCGATCCTGCCTCGCGCGAGCGCATCCCGGACCCGCTGGCGGAGGCGACCTTCGCCAGTGCCAAGCTGCGCTGGGAGGACGCCACGAAGCCGCCGCATGCCGAGTGGGTCGCCTGGTACCGCGACGCACTCTCGGTGCGCCATGCGGAGATCATGCCACGTCTGCCCGGCATCCGGCGAGGCGGCACCTACCGCATCATCGGCGCGGGGGCGGTAGAAATTCGCTGGGCGCTTGGGGATGGTGGCGCGCTGCTGCTGGCCGCCAACCTGTCCGCTGATCCAATGAGTGGCTTTCCGCCGTCAACCGGCCGCGTGATCTGGCGGCAGGGTGAACTTCCGGGCCCGTGGTCCGTCCGCTGGTCCATCGAGGATGCCGAGAATGTCTGAACCCGTGATCCCGCGCGCCACCTACCGCCTGCAATTCCACAAGGACTTCGGCTTCGCCGACGCGACCAGGCTGGCGCCGTATCTGTCGCGGCTCGGCGTCAGCCATGTCTATGCCTCGCCCTACCTCAAGGCGCGGCCCGGCAGCAGCCATGGCTACGACATCGTCGACCACGCCGCGCTGAACCCTGAACTCGGCGACGAGTCGGCATTCCGCGCCATGTCGAAGGCCTTCCGCGAGCACGGCCTTGGCCAGATCCTCGACTTCGTGCCGAACCACATGGGCGTCGGCGGTGCCGACAATCCCTGGTGGCTCGACGTGCTCGAATGGGGGTCCGACTCCGACTACGCCGGTTGGTTCGACATCGACTGGAACGCGCGTCGCCGCCTGCTGGTGCCCTTCCTTGGCGACCAGTACGGCGCGGTGCTTGAGGCGGGACAGCTGGAACTTCGCTTCGATGCGGAGGCCGGCAGCTTCGCCGTCTGGGCCTATGGCACGCACAAGCTGCCGATCACCCCGCCGCATTATGGCCGCGTGCTGGGCGAGGATCACCCGGCGCTGGAACGTCTGGGCGACGCCTTCGCCGGGATCTCCGACTGGCGTCCGCGTGTGGTGGCGCGGGCGCGCGACCTGCAGGCGGAACTGGCCGCGCTGGTGCGCCGCGACCCCTCGGCGCGCGCCGCCGTGGAGGATGCGATCGCCCGCCTGAACGGCAAGGCGGGCCAGCTGGCAAGCTGGCGGGACCTGGATGCGCTGATCCAGGACCAGCATTGGCGCGCGGCGCATTTCCGCGTCGCGGCTGACGACATCAACTACCGCCGCTTCTTCAATATCAACGAACTCGCCGGCCTGCGGATGGAGCTGCCGGAGCTGTTCGAGCAGGCGCACCGCCTGGTGTTCGACCTGTTGCGCGACGGCACGCTGGACGGGCTGCGGATCGACCATGTCGATGGTCTGCTGGACCCCAAGGGCTACCTGCAACGGCTGCGCGACAAGGCCCCGCGCCCCTTCTACCTGGTGGTCGAGAAGATCCTGGCGCGCGAGGAACACCTGCGCCCCGATTGGCCCGTGCAGGGCACCACGGGTTACGAATTCGCCAACCTCGTGCTCGGCGTGCTGGTCGACCCGCAGGGCGAGTCGGCGCTGACCCGCTTCTATGAGGACTTTACCGGGGAGCGTGAGTCCTTCGCCGAGATCGTGCAGGACAGCAAACTGCGGATCATGCGGAACGAGATGGCGAGCGAGCTTGCCATGCTGGCGCAAGAAGCGGTGCGCATCGCGATCCAGACGCCGCGCACCGCCGACTTCACCCGCAACATCCTGCAGCGCGGCCTGGCCGCGATTGTCGCCGGGTTCCCGGTGTACCGCACCTATGTGGATGCAACGTCGCCACCCACGGATGCGGACCGGCAGGATCTGTCGCACGCCGTTGCCGCGGCACGGCAGGCGGAGCCGGATCTCGACCCCAGCGTCTTCGACTTCCTGCACCGCCTGCTGACCGCCGACCTCGTCGCCGAGCCCCGCAGCGGCTTCAGCCGGCACGCGGTGCAGCGCCTGGCGATGCGGGTGCAGCAGTATAGCGGCCCGATCATGGCCAAGGGCCTCGAGGACACGGCGTTCTACCGCTACAACCGCTTCGTCGCGCTGAACGAGGTGGGCGGCCATCCCGACCATTTTGGCGTATCGCCTGCGGAGTTCCATGCCGGTAATGCGGAGCGCGCCAAGGACTGGCCGCAGGCGATGCTGTCGACCTCGACGCATGACACCAAGCGCGGCGAGGACACCCGCGCGCGCCTCGCCGTGCTGGCCGAGATGCCGGAGGAGTGGGCGCAGCAGGTGAGGCGCTGGAGCGCGATGTTGCGCGGCGACGCGCCCGGACGCACGCCGGATCGCAACGACGAGGTCCTGTTCTACCAGCTTCTGCT
The DNA here is from genome assembly GCF_050563525.1 of Falsiroseomonas sp. HC035. NCBI lineage: Bacteria > Pseudomonadati > Pseudomonadota > Alphaproteobacteria > Acetobacterales > Roseomonadaceae > Falsiroseomonas > Falsiroseomonas sp. HC035. Next base: position 190,825 of record NZ_JBNXUN010000002.1, on the reverse strand, counting down.
CGGCGCATTTCCGGTGCAGCCGGATGGCGCGGCACCGGATGCCGGAACGCTGGCCGATTTCGCCACGCGGCTCGAAGGCGCGATGGTGAAGTCGATGCGGGAGGCGAAGCGGCACTCGAACTGGGCGGCACCCAATACGACCTACGAGGATGCGATGCTGGCGCTGGTGCGCAAGGCGTTGGCGGACCAAGCCTTCCTGGCCGATTTCCTGCCGTTCCAGGACCGCATCGCCCGGCTCGGCCTGGACAACAGCCTGGTGCAGACCGCGCTGAAGCTGACCCTGCCGGGCGTGCCCGACATCTACCAGGGTGCGGAGATGTGGGACCTCAGCCTGGTGGATCCGGACAACCGGCGCCCGGTGGATTTTTCCAGCCGCGAGACTGCGCTTGCCGAGATCCGGGAGGCCATGCAGCGCGATGCCGTCGAGGCGGCGCGGACCATGCGGCAGGGCTGGCGTGACGGCCGCCTGAAGTTGGCGCTGACCGCGACTCTGCTGGCGCACCGGCGTGCCAATTCGGCGCTTTACGCCGAGGGTGGCTATCAGGCGCTGGACCAGCCGGCCGACAACCTCATCGCCTTCGGGCGACGGCACGGCGAGGCGGGCCTGATGGTCTTCGCCGCACGCTTCCCCGCCCGCAAAGCGGATTGGAGCAGTGTGAACGTTGCCGCCACCGGGCGTTGGCGCGACCTGATGACCGGACAGGTGCATGAGGGGCCGGCGCTGCCCATGGCGCGGCTTCTGGCCGAGCTGCCCGTTTCGGTGCTGGAGGCGCTGTAGCTATTCCGTGTCGAGCTGCGCGAGCGCACGCTCGATGTTGCGGCGGGCCTGGCGCTCGCAGGCCAGGAAGAAGCGGTCCGTGCGGAAGATGCGCTCGCGCCACAGCAGCATCTGCAATTCGGCGGACCGGCCGGCGCGGTAGGAATCGGGCCGCAGATGCGCCTGTTCCTGCCGGTTCGCAGCCTCATAGGCGTCGAAGGCGGCCGGTGGCGCGCCGAGGATGGACAGGTCCGAATCCAGCAGCAGCATCGCATCGCCACGCAGCGATGCGTCGCGCGTCTCTGGCAACTCCTGCCGCGCCACCGCCAGGATCAGCGCCTCCGCCCGCGCCAGTGTCGTGGCCGGCGTGGCGCGTCCCATCATCTCGCGCATCAGCCGCGCGCTGCGCTGGGCGCTGTCGGGCGTCTTTGGCTCGAACACGGCATTGTGGAACAGCACGGCCAGGATGAAGGCGCTGCGGTTGGCGATGGCACCGGCGACATCCTCCGCAACCTCCAGCATGCCGCCGATGCGGGCCCAGCCATGGTGGATGCGGTGGGGCTCGGCGTAGCGGCGGCGCAGGTCGGTGAGCACGGCTGCGTCCAAAAGCGGCATCCTCGGTGGGTCGTTGCGCATAGTCTGCCTCATGCACCGCTTCGAGGCCCATCCTTGTGCATGCCGGAGAATTGACCTTCGGCGCCAGCCGGCGCGAGACTGTCGCCGCGACGGGATGGGGAGCTGGGCCTTGGGCTGGCGTGTCGGCGTGGATTCGGGTGGCACCTTCACCGATGTCTGCCTGTTTGAGGAGGAGTCCGGCCGCATTGCGGTCTGGAAGGTCTCCTCCACCCCGGATGATCCGTCCCGCGGCATCGCCGGTGGCGTGGCGGAAGGCATGGAGCAGGTCGGGCGCGCGCCGGGCGAGATCGCCTATTTCGGCCACGGCACCACGGTTGCCACCAACGCGCTGATCCAGCATCGCGGCGTGCGCACCGGCCTTATCACCACGGATGGCTTCCGCGACCTGCTGGAGATCGGCCGGCAGAAGCGGCCGGACCTGTATGACCTTCAGGTGGACAAGCCACCGGTGCTGGTGGCGCGAGAGCTGCGGTTGCAGGTGCCGGAGCGTGTCCGCCAAGACGGTACTGTGGAAACTGCGCTGGATGAACAGGCGGTGCGCGAGGCGGCGCGGGCGCTGAAAGCCGCCGGCGTGCAGGCCATCGCCATCTGCTTCCTCTACAGCTTCGTGCGGCCGGACCACGAGGCCACGGCACGCCGAATCATCGAGGAAGAATTGCCCGGCATCTTCCTGACGGCCAGTCACGAGATCGCGCCGGAATTTCGAGAATATGAGCGGCTATCCACCGCCGTGGTGAACAGCTACCTCGGCCCCGTCATGCGCGGCTACATCAAGCGCCTGGCGGAACGGCTGGCGGCGCTCGGCGTGACCGCCACGCCGCACCTCACGCAATCCAATGGCGGCGTCATCGGGTTCGAGGCGGCGGCGGACATGCCGGTGCGCATGGTGCTGTCCGGCCCCTCCACCGGCGTGGTCGGCGCGCAGGCGATCGGGCGGCTGTCGGGCTTTCCGGACCTCATCACCTTCGACATGGGCGGCACCAGCACGGACGTGGCGCTGTTGCAGGGTGGCGAGCCGCGGCTGACCGGGGAGGCCATCGTGCATGGCTACCCCATCAAGGCGCCGATGCTGGACATCCACACCGTCGGCGCCGGCGGCGGCTCCATTGCCTTCGTCGATTCCGGTGGGCTGCTGAAGGTTGGCCCGCGCAGTTGCGGCGCGGATCCGGGGCCGGTCTGCTATGGCCGCGGCAACGAGGAAGCGGCGGTGACGGATGCCAATGTCGTGCTCGGCACGCTGCACCCGACGCATCTGCTCGGTGGCCGCATGCCGATCCGGCGCGACCTGTCGGTGGCGGCCGTGGAAAGGCTGGCGGCGCAGCTTGGGCTTGGGGTGATGGAGACGGCGCAGGGTATCCTGTCCGTCGTCACCGCCAACATGGCGAAGGCCATCCGGGTCATCAGCGTGCAGCGCGGGCATGATCCGCGGGACTACACGCTCATCGCCTTCGGCGGCGCCGGGCCGCTGCATGCGGCGCGGCTGGCGAAGGAACTCGACATCCGCCGCGTGCTGGTGCCGCGCAACCCCGGCATCCTCTGCGCCATGGGCCTGCTGCTGACGGATCTGCGCGCCGACTTCGCCGCGACCCGGCTGACGTCGCTGGACGGGGAGGCGCTGGCACCGATGGAGCAGGCCTTCGCGACCCTGGCGGCGACCGCCGAACGCTGGTTCGCGCAGGAACACATCGCGCCGGACAAGCGCATGATCCGCCGCACGGTGGACATGCGCTACGCCGGCCAGAACTACGAGTTGCCCGTGGCGCTGCCGGACGGCTCCTTCACGGCTGCGACGCTCGCGCATCTGGCGGAGGGTTTCGCCGCCGCGCATCGCCAGATGTACGGCTTCGTCGCGGAGGGCGAGGCGGTGCAACTCGTCACCTTCCGGCTGGAGGCGACCGGCCTGGTCCGCAAGGCGGAACTCAAGCCCCGTCCGCTGCATGGCCCGGACGCGATGGCCGCGCTGGAGGCGACGCGGGAGGTGTGGTTCCCCGAGGCCGGCGGCGTGGTCGCCGTGCCGGTCTATGCGCGGGACAGGCTGCACCCCGGCAACCGCATCGCCGGCCCCGCGATCGTCGAGCAGATGGATGCGACGACGGTTATCCTGCCCGGCCAGGACGCGCGCGTGGACGCCTATGACAATTTGATCCTGGAGGCCTTGGCATGAGCAGCACGCGCCCGGACCCGATCACGGTCGAGGTCATCGGCTCGGCGCTCTCCTCCATCGTCGAGGAGATGGGGGAGGCGCTGGTGCGCGCTTCCTACTCCACCAACATCAAGGAACGGCGGGACTGCTCCACGGCGCTGTTCGACATCGCCGGCAACACGCTGTGCCAGGCGGAGCACATCCCGATCCATCTGGGCAGCTTCATCGGCATCATCGCGCATGTGCTGAAGCGGCACCCGATGGACCAGATGCAGCCCGGCGACGTCTTCGTCGGCAACGACGCCTATGAGGGTGGCGGCACACACCTGCCGGACATCGTGCTGGCGGAGCCGATCTTCGTCGATGGCCGCATCGTCTCCTGGGCCGTGAACCTGGCGCACCATTCGGATTTCGCGGATCGCGGACATGCGCACATCTTCCAGGAAGGCCTGCGCATCCCGCCGATCCGCCTGTACCGCGCCGGCGCGTTGCAGAAGGACGTGCAGGAGCTGATCCTGCTGAACTGCCAGGTGCCGCGGGAACGCCTGTCCGACCTTCGCGCGCAGATGGCCGCCAACCGGCTCGGCGTGTCGCGCATGCAGGCGCTGTGTGCGAAGTATGGCACGGAGACGGTGCTGGCGGCCGGGGAGGCGTTGCAGGACTACGCGGAACGCAAGATGCGCGCCGGCATCGCGGCCATACCGGACGGCAGCTGGACCTTCGCGGATGTGCACGACAGCCCGGAGATCACCGGCGAATTGCCCCTGACGCTGACCCTGACCGTCGCGGGCGACGGCATGACGCTGGACTTCGACGGCCCGGACCAGGTGCGCGCCGGCATCAACATGACGATGACGGCCCTGCTCGCCACGGTCTACTACGCCGTGAAGACCGTGGTGGACCCGACGCTGCTGCCGAATGCCGGCCTCGCCCGGCCGCTGCAGGTCACGGCGCGGGAAGGCAGTGTGCTGAACTGCGTGCTGCCGGCGGCGGTGAATGCGCGGCTGTCCACCTGCCAGCGGGTCGTGGACCTGATCCACGGCGCGCTCGCCCAGGCGGTGCCGGCCCGTGTCACGGCGGCGCATAACGGCGCCTGCTTCGTCGCCTCCTTCGTCGGCCGCCAGCCCGTCACCGGCGAACCCTGGGTCTACCTCGAGACCATCGGCGGCGGCTTCGGCGCCCGCGCCGGAAAGGACGGGCTGGATGGCGTGCATGTGCACACCACCAACACCTCCAACCTTCCGGTCGAGGCGCTGGAGATCGAATACCCGCTGACGCTGATGCGCTACGAATTGGTCGAGGGCTCGGGCGGCGCCGGGCGCCAGCGCGGCGGCATGGGCCTGAGGCGTGTCTATCGCGCCGAAGCGGAATGTCGCCTGCGCCTGGATGGCTCCCGCTTCCTGTCGCGCCCCTGGGGGCTGGAGGGCGGGCAGCCGGGCGCGTCGGGCGAATTCCGCTTTGCGCCGGGCATTGCGCCCTTCGCGCTCGGCAATGGATTGTTGCGTGCCGGCGACTGGGTCGAGATCATCACCCCCGGCGGCGGCGGCTACGGCCCGCCCTCGCAGCGGGACCGCGAGGCCGTGCGGCGTGACGTGGCGGAAGGCAGCATTGCGCCCGGTCCTGCCCGGGAAATCTACGGAGCCATCTGAAACAGGGAGAACAAGATCATGCAGACCTCGCGACGCGGATTACTCGCCGCGGCAGCGGCACTTCCCTTCCTGCCCGGGGCCAGCCCGGCCTGGGCGCAGCGGAGCCCGGGCGTGCTGCGCTTCGGCCTGTCCTCCTTCCCGCCCAGCCTGCAGCCCTGGGCCAATACCGGCACCGCCGCCGCCACGGTGAAGCTGCTGATCCATCGCGGCCTGCTGTCCTATGCGCCGGACGGCAAGCTGCGCGGAGAACTCGCGGAATCCTGGTCGAACGAAAACCCCACCACCTGGGTGTTCCGCCTCCGCGGCAATGCGCTGTTCCACAACGGCGAGCCGGTCACCGCCGCCGATGTCAAATGGAACATCGAGCAGATTGCCGCCGAGCGCTCCACCGCCTACTACCGCGCGGAAATGCAGAACGTCGCCGCGGTGGAGACGCCGGACGCGCGCACCGTCCGCATCACCACGAAGTCGCCGATCGCCACGCTGCCGAACTGGCTGGCCTCCTACCACATGATGATGGTGAACCCGCGCAGCCCGACCGGTGCGGGCGTGCTGCCGATCGGCGCCGGGCCCTTCACCATCACCGGCCAGGAACGCGGCACCTCCATCGATCTCGCGGCCTTCGACCGCTACTACAAGCCGGGCCAGCCGAAGCTGCGCGGCCTGCGCCTGATTGCCTATGCGGACGAAAACCTTCGCGTCTCCGCCATCCGCGCCGGCGACGTGGACCTGATCGAGTACGTGCCGTGGCAGGCGATGGCGGCGATCGAGGCGGACGAGCGGCTGAAGCTGGACGCCACCAACGGTCCCTTCATGTACCTCAACTTCAACGCGACGCGGCCGCATCTCGGCGATGCGCGGGTGCGCCGCGCCATCGGCCACGCCATCAAGCGGGACGACATCGTCAAGGTCGCCTTCTTCGGCCGCGGCAGCGCGCTCGAGGGATTGCCGATCGCGCCGGGCAGCGAATTCTTCGACGAGACGCTGTCGAAGGGCCAGGCCTACGATCCGGACAAGGCGAAGGCCCTGCTGCGGGAAGCCGGCCTTCCGAACGGGTTCAGCACCAGCCTGCTGTCCACCGCGCAGTACGGCATGCACAAGGACACGGCGGAGGTGGTGCAGCAGCACCTCGCCGCCGTCGGCATCCAGGCGGAGCTGCGTCTGCCGGACTGGGCGACGCGGGTGAACCTCGGCAATCGCGGCCAGTTCGACATCGCGGTGATGGGCACGGCGACCGACAACAACGACGCGGACGGCCTGAACAGCCTGATCGACGGTTCGCTGTCACCCTCCTATGTCCGCAGCGCCGGGCTGCGCATCCCGAAGCTGGAGGAGCTGATGCAGGCGGGACGCGCGGAGTTCGACGCGGCGAAGCGGCGCGAGATCTACCTGGAAGCGCAGCGCGTCGCCTTGCAGGAAGCGCCGCTGGTCGGGCTGGCGTGGCGCAGCCAGGGCTATGCGATGGCGAAGTCGGTGACGGGCTTCCAGGCCATGCCCGGCGCGCTGAACTTCTTCAGCGGCATCACGCTGGAGGACACGGCTATCGCCTGACCACCGCGAGCAGAAGACCCTCCGCGGCAAAGGCGAGTGCCGCCGTCGCCGCGGCGCCCTGCAGCACCAGGAGCTGGTTCTGGTTCTGCAGGCCAAGGACGATGGGCGTGCCGAGGGTGGACGCGCCGGCCAGCGCCCCCACCGCGGCGGTTGCCACCGCCAGCACCAGCGCCACCCGCAGACCATCTAGCACCAATGGCCAGGCAAGCGGCAGTTCAACCTCCCGCAGCGCGCCGGCCGGCGTGTAGCCGAGCGCCAGCGCTGCCAGCCGCGCATCCGGCGGCACGGCTTCCAACGCCGCGACGGTGGCACGCAGCACCGGCATGATGCCGTAGAGCAACAGTGCCAGGATGGTCGGCCCCCAGCCGAAGCCGAAGGCTGGCACGGCCAGCGCCACCACCACGACGGGCGGCACCGCCTGGGCGCCGGCGGCCAGCGCATCCGCCGCCGGACGCAGCGCCAGCAGCGCCGGGCGCGTCACCAGGATGCCGAGCGCCAGGCCGATCAGCGCCGCCGGGATCACGCCCGCCAGCGCCAGCCCGACATGGCCGAGCGCCAGCGCGGCCAGCCGCCCGGCCGGGAAGCCGCCGAACCAGGCCGGCAGCAGCGCCACCAGGGCCAGCCCGCCGGCCAGCAGCAGCGGCGCCGCGCGCAACCTTCTCATCGCCCGCGGGCCAGGACGGCGTCGAGCCTGATGGAGCCGCCTTCCACCGCCAGCACGTTCCGGCCGGTTTCCGCCATGCGGGACAGCGCATCGGCCAGCGTCGCATCCGCGGGCAGCATCGGCGCGCCGGGGGGCGCCGGGGCCGGATCGCGTGCCTCGGCGACGGAAAGCAGGGAAAGGCGCCGCAGGCCGGGCTGCGCGCCGCCCAGCAATTCGCGGGCGAAGGGCGCGGCATCGGGCGCGACCAGCGCGGCCGGTGGGCCATCCGCCTCCACCCTTCCGTCGCGCAGCACCACCACCTGGGTAGCGAGTTCGAGCGCCTCCTCCGGGTCATGCGTCACAAGCACGATCGTCTTGCCGGTTTCGGCATGGATGCGCCGAAGCTCCACGCGCAGGTCGCGGCGGGTGAGGGGGTCCACCGCGCCGAAGGGCTCGTCCATCAGCAATATGTCGGGGTCCGCCGCCAGCGCCCGCGCCAGGCCGACGCGCTGCGCCTGGCCGCCGGACAGCGCGCCGGGCAGGCGTTCCCCAAGGGAGGGGTCGAGCTGCACCAGCGCCAGCAATTCCTCGACCCGGGTCGAAATGCGGGCGCGATCCCAGCCCAGCAGCCGCGGCACGGTGCCGATGTTGGCGGCGACGCTGCGATGCGGGAACAGCCCGGTCGATTGCATGACATAGCCGATGGACCGCCGCAGCCGCGCCGGCTCCAGCCCCGCCACGTCCTGGCCGCGCACGCGGATGCGGCCGGCACTGGGCTCCACCAGCCGGTTCACCAGCCGCATCAGCGTGGACTTGCCCGAACCGGATGGCCCGACCAGGGCGCAGAGCACGCCATCCGGCACGGTCAGGGTCACATGGGACAGCGCATCGACCTCCGCAAAGCGCACCGCGACATCCTCAAACTGGATCATGCGGGCGTCCCCAGGATTTGTTCGACGGATCGTGTCAGCGCATCCGCCACCAGTGCCAGCAGCACGATGGGCAGCGCGCCAAGCAGCATCAGGTCAGTGGCGAACTGCGCCAGCCCCTCGAAGACCAGCGCGCCGAGGCCCCCGGCCCCGACCAAGCCGCCCAGCGTCACCAGCCCGATCGCCTGCACCACCGCCACTCGCAGCCCGCCGGCGAACACCGGTAGCGCCAGCGGCAGGCGGACCTCCCGGGTGATGCCGCCTTCTGTCATGCCCATGGCGCGGGCGGCGGCGACGGCGGCGGGGTTGGCGGACACCAGCCCGCCGAGCACCGCGCGCCACAGCGGCAGCGCCAGGTAGCCGGCGGTCGCGATGACCGCGGGCGCCGGGCCGATCGCTCCCAGCCCCAGGCCGCGCAGCGCCGGGGCGAGCGCCAGCAGCGCCGCCAGCAAGGGGATCAGCGCAGCGAACAGCGCGATGGCCGGCACCACCTGGATCGCGCCGAGCACCGCCCCAACCGGACCTGCGGCGCCCGGGCGGCGGAACCCGGCCCAGGCCAGCGGCACGGCGACCAGCAACGCCAGCAGCAGCGCACCGCCGGCCAGCGCCACATGCCGCAGCAGCGCCGCATGCACGGCATCCTGTCGCGCCCGGTATTCCACCATCAGGGACAGCGGTTCGAACACCCCGCCGAGCCAGAGTGTGGCCAGCCCGCCAAGCCCGAGCACCGCCAGGCCGGCGCGGCCGGCGAGGGGCAGGGCTGCGGCGCGTGAGGCAGCCAGCACGAGTGCCGCGACCAGCGCCACCCAGAAACCCCCGCCGAGGCCGGCGCGCGCCGCCGGTGCCATGCCCTCCAGCGCGCGGCCCGCCGCATCGCCGGTGGCCCAGAGCAGCAGGATAGCTGCGGAGACAGCGAGCACCGCGCCGATCATCGGCGGGACCCGCGGCAACACCGCCAGCGCCAGGGCCGCCAGCGCCACGGCCCCGGCCCAGCCTGTTGCCGAAAATCCGCCGAGCGGCGCGCCCGGCAGCAGCCGGTTCGGTGAAACCGTCAGCCAGGGCAGCAGCAGTCCGGCCAGGACCAGCAGCGCCAGCAGGCCGCGTCCCGCGACCGCCGCAGGCATCAGCCGCGCCGCAGGGTGCCGAAATGCTCCCGCGCCACCGCCGCCGCGGTGCGGCCTTCGACCGCCACCTTGCCGTTCAGCTCCTGCAGCTTCTCCAGCGTCAGGGAGGCGAAGACCGGCGCCAGCGCGTCGCGGAGGCCCGGATGCGCCTCCAGCACTGCGGCGCGCACCACCGGGGCCGGCTCATAGACGATCTGCGCGCCCTTGGTGTCGCGCATCACGATAAGGCTCAGCGCCGAGATCGCGCCATCCGTGCCGTAGACCATGGCCGAGTTGACGCCGGAGATGCCCTGCGCCGCCGCCCGCATGGTCACAGCCGTGTCGCCGCCCGGCAGCACCGTGATGCGGTCGCGCGGGAAGCTGAAGCCGTAGGTCCGCTCGAAGCTGCCGAGCGCCGCCGGGCTCTCGACGAATTCGGCGGAGGCGGCGAGGCGCAGCTTGCCGGCCGTGGTGGCGCGGGCGAAATCCTCCATCGTCGTCAGGCGTTCGGCACGCGCCACGTCGCCGCGCACGGCGATGGCCCAGGTGTTGTTCGCCTCGGCGCGGGCCAGCCAGACCAGGTTGTTCGCGTCCCGGTCAAGTCGCGCGACCAGCTCATGCGCGCTGGGGCCGCTGCGCCAGGCCGGATCATCCTCCCGCTGGAAGAAGAAGGCTCCGTTGCCGGTGTATTCCGGGTAGAGGTCGATCTCGCCGGCCACCAGAGCCGTGCGCACGATGCGGGTCGGGCCGAGGGACAGCCGCGCCTCGGTCGGGATGCGCGCCGCCTCCAGCGCCACAAGGATCAGGTTGCCGAGCAGCGCCCCCTCCGTGTCGATCTTGGAGGACACCACCACCGGCCGCGCCGCGCCCTGGGCCCCCGCGCGGGTCGCCGCCAGCGCGAGGGGGATCGCCGCCAAGGCCCGCCGTCCAAACCTGCCTGCCGACATTCCTGCCTCCTGTTCCCGAACGCGCCGTTCTCGAAGCCGATCATCCACCCGAGGGCAGCGTGCCACGCGGCCAACGGTTCCGCCTTCTCAATGGCGATCTGGGGCCGCTTCCCATCCGCGCACCCTGCATGGACTCTTGTTCATCTACCTGCCAAACAGCCGGCCGCAAGTCACGCCGGGCGACATAGGCCATGTCACGGGCTATGGTGCCGCCCGTGGCGCACCGCATGCAACAGTTGCGGCACGGCCCGCGTTGCCGGCCGGGCGCCCGTCAGGCCACGCGGCCGGCAACGCGGGCCGGAAGAGGATGAGATGCCGATCACCGATCTTCTGTCGGCCGAGGTTATCGCCCTGGGGCAGGCCGCCGGCAACAAGCGCAGCCTGATCCAGGACCTGGCCGGACAGGCGGCGCAGCGCCTCGGCCGTCCGGCGGAGGAAGTGCGGGCGGCGCTGGAGGCACGGGAGCAACTCGGCTCCACCGCGCTCGGCCGCGGCGTCGCCCTGCCGCATGCCCGGTTGCCCGGCAACGATGCGCCACTGCTGCTAGTGACGCGGCTGGCGCGCGCGATCGATTTCGAGGCGCGAGACGAGGAACCGGTGGACCTGGTCTTCACCGTGCTGTGGCCCGAAGCCGATGCCGAGGGGTTCCTGCCGGCGCTGTCCGGCCTGTGCCGGTCGCTGCGCAACCCGCAGGTGCTGCAACGCCTGCGACAGGCCCGCGACCCGCAGGACGTGGTGACGCTGCTGCGCCAGGCCGCGCCGGTGCAGGCCCCCGAATGATGTCCGCGCGCTGATGCCCGATGCGCTGCTGCTGATCTCCGCCCTCGCGCTGCCCTTCCTCGGCGCGCTGGCCGCCGTGCTGCTGCCGATCAACGCCCGCGATGCCGCGGCCCGGCTGGCAGGCGCGGTGACGCTCGGGGCGCTGCTGCTGGTCTGGCTGGCCTGGCCGACGGTGGCCGGGGGCGGCGTCTTGCGGGCGGAACTACCCTGGATGCCGACGCTCGGCCTGAACCTGTCGCTGCGGATGGACGGCTTCGCCTGGATGTTCGCCGGGCTTGTCACCGGCATCGGGTTCCTGGTGGTGCTGTACGCCCGCTACTACATGTCGGCCGAAGACCCTGTGCCACGCTTCTTCGCCTTCCTGCTGGCCTTCATGGGGTCGATGCTGGGGCTGGTCCTGTCCGGCAACCTGGTGCAGCTGGTGTTCTTCTGGGAACTGACCAGCCTGTTCTCCTTCCTGCTGGTCGGCTACTGGCACCACACCGCTGCGGCGCGGGATGGCGCGCGCATGGCGCTGACCGTCACCGCCGCCGGCGGCCTCGCCCTGTTCGCGGGCGTGCTGGTGATCGGCCATATCGTCGGCAGCTACGAACTGGACGTGGTGCTGGCCGCCGGCGACCGCATCCGCGAGCATCCGCTGTACGTGCCGGCGCTGGTGCTGGTGTTGCTCGGCACGCTGACCAAAAGCGCGCAGTTCCCGTTCCATTTCTGGCTGCCGCACGCCATGGCGGCGCCGACGCCGGTTTCCGCCTACCTGCATTCGGCGACGCTGGTGAAGGCCGGCGTGTTCCTGATGGCGCGGCTCTGGCCGGTGATGGCTGGCACTGACGAATGGTTCTGGATGGTCGGGACCGCGGGCCTCGTGACGCTGCTGGTCGGCGCCTACATCGCCATCTTCCAGCACGACCTGAAGGGGCTGCTGGCCTATTCCACCATCAGCCACCTCGGCCTGATCACGCTGCTGCTCGGCCTGAACAGCAGCCTGGCCATGGTGGCCGCCATCTTCCACATCATGAACCACGCGGCCTTCAAGGCCAGCCTGTTCATGGCCGCCGGCATCATCGACCACGAAACCGGCACGCGCGACATCAGGCGCTTGTCGGGCCTCAACCGGTCCATGCCCTTCACCGCGCGGCTGGCGCTGGTGGCCGCCGCCGCCATGGCCGGCGTGCCGCTGCTGAACGGCTTCCTGTCGAAGGAGATGTTCTTCGCCGAGGCGCTGTCCGCCGACAGCCCGCTGCCCGTCGCCTTTGGCCTGCTGCCGCTGCTGGCCATGGTCGGCAGCGCCTTCGCCGTCACCTATTCGCTCCGCTTCATCCACGGCGCGTTCTTCGGCCCGGATCCCAAGGACCTGCCGCAGAAGCCGCACGAGCCGCCGGAATGGATGCGCTTCCCGGTGGAGATCCTGGTGCTGGCCTGCATCATGGTGGGCCTCCTGCCGGCGGCGACGGTCGGCCCCTACCTGCACATGGCAGCGACGTCGGTGCTCGGGGAGGCGACGCCGGACTACAGCCTCGCCGTCTGGCACGGCTTCAACCTGCCGCTGCTGATGAGCGTGATCGCGCTCGCCGCCGGCGTCGGCCTGTACCTGCTGCTGCAACGCTACCTGCTGACCGGGGCGGAGGGCGTGCCGCTGCTGCGGCGCTGGGAGGGCCAGCGCATCTTCGAGCGGGTGATGGTCTTCCTGTCCTGGCGTCTGGCGCGCCGTCTGGAATCCTGGCTCGGCACGCGGCGCCTGCAACCGCAGCTCCGCCTGCTGGTCGGCGTCTCCATCCTCGCGGCGGCGCTGGCGGTGTATCTGCGCGGGCTGGCGCCCGGCAACCTGACGCCCTGGGCCGTGGACCCGGTGATCGGGCTGGTCTGGCTGGTGGGCGCCGCCTGCGCCATCGGCGCCGCCTGGCAGGCGAAGTACCACCGGCTGGCGGCGCTGATCCTGCTCGGCGCCGTGGGGCTGGTGGTCTGCATCACCTATGTCTGGTTCTCCGCCCCCGACCTCGCCTTGACCCAGTTGCTGGTGGAGGTGGTGACGACGGTGCTGCTGCTGCTCGGCCTGCGCTGGCTGCCGAAGCGCCAGGCCGGCACCGCGGCCGGGACGCCGGAGGTGGTGACGCTGACGCGCCGGCTGCGCGACCTGGCCATCGCCGTCGGCGCCGGCGGTGGCATGGCGGTGCTGGCCTATGGCGTCATGACGCGCACTCCGCCGGAGCTGCTGGCCGAGCACTTCCTGGCGCGCGCCTATGCCGAGGGCGGCGGCACCAATGTCGTCAACGTCATCCTGGTGGATTTCCGCGGCTTCGACACGCTGGGGGAGCTTGCGGTGCTCGGCGTGGTGGCACTGTCCGTCTTCGCGCTGCTGCGCCGCTTCCGCCCCGCGCCGGACAGCATCGAGGTGCCGGAACAACAGCGGGACCAGGATGCGGCCGACATCGCGCATCCGGACCGCCGGGCCGGCGATACGGCCTCCGACTGGCTGCTGGTGCCGGGCGTTGTCTCCCGCATGCTGTTCCCTGTGATCGGGGTGGTCGCGCTGTACCTGCTGCTGCGCGGGCATGACCAGCCGGGCGGCGGCTTCGCGGCCGGGCTGGTGATGTCCATCGCCTTCCTGCTGCAATACATGATTGGCGGCGCGCAATGGGTGGAGGACCACCTGCGTGTGCTGCCGCTGCGCTGGATCGGCTTCGGGCTGCTGCTGGCGGGCGGTACGGGTGTCGTGCCCATGCTGTTCGGCTACCCCTTCCTGACCACCTATTTCGACTACGCCGACCTGCCGCTGATCGGCCGCATACCGACGGCGAGCGCGCTGATCTTCGACATCGGCGTGTTCGCGCTGGTGGTCGGTGCCACCGTGCTGATGCTGATCGCGCTCGCCCACCAGTCCGTGCGCGGCCACCGTGCCGCGGCGCGGCCGGTGGCGGCGGCACCGCCGGCGCCGCAGCCGCTGCGCCAGGCGGCCCCGGCAGGCAATGGCGTGGGGGGCGACTGATGGAACTCATCGTCTCCCTCGGCATCGGCGTGCTCACCGGCTCCGGCGTCTGGCTGCTGCTGCGCCCACGCACCTTCCAGGTCATCATGGGCCTGTCGCTGCTGTCCTATGCGGTGAACCTGTTCATCTTCTCCACCGGCGGGCTGCGCAGCGGCGCAGCGCCGATCCTGCCGCCGGGCGGCACCGGCACCCTGGCACAGCATGCGGACCCGCTGCCGCAGGCGCTGGTGCTGACCGCGATCGTCATCAGCTTCGCCACCACGGCGCTGTTCCTGGTCCTGCTGCTGGCCTCCCGCGGCCTGACCGGCACGGACCATGTCGATGGGCGGGAGCAGGATCGCTGATGGCCTGGATCGACCAGTTGATGATCCTGCCGATCATCCTGCCGATGCTGGCCGGCACGCTGATGGTGCTGGTGCCCGACCAGCGGCAGTTCAAGGCCGGCCTCGGCATCGCCTCCATGGTCGCGCTGGTCGGGCTCGCGGTGCTGCTGCTGCTGCGCGCGGATTCGGTGCCGGGGGCGGAGGCCGCCGCGGTGCAGGTGTACCGCCTCGGCGATTGGCCGGCTGCCTTCGGCATCGTGCTGGTGCTGGATCGGCTCTCGGCGCTGATGCTGCTGCTGTCCGCGGTGCTGGGCCTGGCGGCGCTGACCTTCTCCCTTGCGCGCTGGCACAATGCGGGGGCGCATTTCCATCCGCTGTTCCAGTTCCAGCTCATGGGCCTGAACGGCGCCTTCCTGACCGGCGACCTGTTCAACCTGTTCGTGTTCTTCGAGGTGATGCTGGCGGCGTCCTATGGCCTGCTGCTGCACGGGTCCGGCACCGCGCGGGTGCGCGCCGGGCTGCACTACATCGCCATCAACCTTGGCGCCTCGCTGCTGTTCCTGGTCGGCGTCAGCATGGTCTATGGCCTGGCAGGCACGCTGAACATGGCCGACCTGGCGGGCCGCATCCCGGCAATGGACCCGGCGGATCGCGGGCTGTTCGAGGCCGGCATGGCGATTCTCGGCATCGCCTTCCTGATCAAGGCGGGCATGTGGCCGCTGGGCTTCTGGCTGGTGCCGGCCTATGCCGCGGCCAGCACGCCGGCCGCGGCCATCCTGTCCATCCTCAGCAAGGTCGGCGTCTATGCCGTGCTGCGGCTGTGGCTGCTGCTGTTCGGCGAGGGCGCCGGCGCATCGGCCGGCTTCGGTGGCACCTGGCTGATGGCGGGCGGGCTGCTGACCATCGGATATGGCTGCATCGCGGTGCTGGCGACGCAGAGCATGCCGCGGCTGGCCGGCGCCTGCGTGCTGGTGTCCTCCGGCACCCTCCTGGCCGCGATCGGCGCCGGGCAGGTGGCGGTGACCGGCGGCGCGCTGTTCTACATGGCGAGCTCCATCCTCGGCATCGCCGCCTTCTTCCTGCTGATCGAGCTGGTGGAGCGCAACCGCGAGGAGGTCGGCGCCGACGTGCTGGCGGTGACCCGCGAAGCCTTCGGCACCGGCGAGGAGGAGGAGCCTGAGGAGGATGCCGTCGGCGTCGCCATCCCCGCCACCATCGCCATCCTCGGCCTGAGCTTTTCGGTCTGCGCGCTGCTGCTGGCCGGCCTGCCGCCGCTGTCCGGCTTCCTGGCCAAGTTCGCCATGCTGGCGCCGCTGTTCACCGGCGGGCAGGCCACCATTCCCACCGGGTCCTGGCTGCTGCTGGCGGCCCTGCTGCTGTCCGGGCTTGCCACCGTGGTGGCGATGACGCGCACCGGCATCGACGCCTTCTGGACGTCCTCCGGCCCGGCGCCGCGGGTCGGACTGGTGGAAATCGCGCCGGTTGTGGGGTTGCTGGTGCTGGCCGTCGCCATGACGGTGCAGGCCGGGCCGGTGCTGCGCTACATGCAGGCGACGGCGGATGGGCTGCACGCGCCGGCGGCCTATGTTCGCGGCGTGGTGGAATCCGGTCCATGACGCGGCTGCTGCCCTACCCGCTGCTGTGGCTTGCGCTGGTGGTGATGTGGTTGCTGCTGGTCGGCAGCGTCGCCCCGCGCTCCATCCTGATGGGCAGCCTGGCCGCCTTCGGCGCCTGCTGGGCGCTGGTGGCGCTGCGCCCGCCGCAGGCCCGGCTGCGCCGCCCGCGCGCCATGGCACAACTGGCCTGGGTGGTGCTGGTGGAGATCGTGCGCTCCAACAACGCGGTCGCGCGCATCGTGCTGCGCGGCCGGCCGCGGGAGGTGCCGCGGCAGTCCGGCTTCGTGCTGGTGCCGCTCGACCTGCGCGACCCCTACGGCCTCGCGGTGCTCGGCTGCATCATCACGGCGACACCCGGCACCGTCTGGGTCGAATACGACAGCGCCCGCAGCACCATGCTGCTGCACGTGCTGGACCTGATCCCGGACGACGACTGGGTGCACATCATCAAGGACCGCTATGAGAGCCGGCTGAGGGAAATCTTCGAATGACCGCATCCCTGCTGTCCTGGTCGGTCTACCTGGCGCAGATCATGCTGGTGCTGGCGATGGGCTGCGCCGCCTTCCGCGTGCTGGTCGGCCCGCGCGCGCAGGACCGCGTGCTGGGGCTGGACACCATGTATGTGAACGGCGCCATCCTGCTGCTGGTCTTCGGCATCCGCACCGGCAGCACGGTGTATTTCGAGGCCGCCTTCATCATGGTGCTGCTCGGCTTCGTCGCCACCGCGGCGCTGGCCAAGTTCCTGATGCGCGGCGAGGTGATCGAATGACCGCGATCCCGGAAATACCCTTTGCAGGGCTGCCCGGCTGGGCCGCCATCCTGGTGTCCCTGCTGCTGCTGCTGGGAGCGGGGCTGACGCTGGTGGGCTCCGCCGGGCTGCTGCGGCTGGGCAGCTTCTATGACCGCGTGCATGCACCAACCCTGGGCACGACCATGGGCATCGGCTGCGTGCTGGTTGCCTCCATGCTCTTCTTCTCCGTGATGCAGACCCGGCTGGTGCTGCATGAACTGCTCATCGGCGTCGTCGTCGTCATCACCACGCCGGTGACACTGATGCTGCTGGCCCGTGCGGCCCTGTACCGGGACCGCCGGGAGGGCTCGACGGATGTGCCGCCGCCGCTGGAGGCTGAACCCCCGGCAGAAAAATAATGTTGTTCTTCTCGGCGGGATCGCTTCGCGAACCTGCCATCTGAGTCTAGGAACCTGCCCAAATCGGGAGGGAGCTTGTCCTTCGGCGATGGGAGAGGGGCGGGCAGGCCGTGCCGATGCAGGAACCAAGTGCCGTTCGGCGGGCCACCGCCCAGGCCGCGCCGCGGCGCCCGCTCGGCCTGAAGGCGCATCTCCTCGCCCTGTTCGTCGCCCTGCTGATCCCGTCGCTCGGCCTCGGTTCCGTTGTCGCCTGGCGCGCGGTGGAGGCTTACCGCCACGGCTTCGAAACCCGCCTGGAATGGACCGCGCGGGCGCTTGGGCTGGCGATCAACCAGGAGATCGCCGGGTTCGAATCCATGCTCGCCGGCTTGTCGACCAGCCGACTGCTGGATGAGGGCGCGACGGCGGCCGATCTCGCGCTGTTCCATGCCCGGGCCCGGGAGGTGGCGGCGCCGCTCGACACCTGGGTGGTGGTCATCGGTCCCGGCCCGGATTTCCGCAACCATGTCCACACGCTGGTGCCCGCCGGCACGGCGCTGCCCGGCGGCCTGATGCTGCCAGCCGAGAACGCACCCCTGCCGAGGGTCTTCGCCACCGGCCGCACCGCGGTCGGCGGCGTGATCCGCGGCCGCACCTCTGGCCGCCCCGTCTCCTTCATCTTCGTCCCGGTGCTGCGCGAGGGTCGCGTCATCCGCGCGCTTGGCATGGCCCTGGACCCGGCGCGCCTGGCGGTGCTGCTGCAAGGCCAGGGGTTGAGCGGCGGCGCCTACGCGACCGTCGTCGATTCCGAGGGCCATGTCGCCGCCCGGTCCCGCGACCATGCTCGCCTGGTCGGGCGTGCCGTGCCCGCCTGGTTCCGGCAGGCTACCGCGGGGCAGCCCTCCGGCTTCTTCCGCGGACCGGGGCTGGAGGGGGAGGAGCTGGTGCTCGGCACGGCCCAGATCCCGATCGCGCCAGGATGGGTGGTCGCGGTGACGGAGCCCTGGGCCAACTACGCCGCCAGCTGGTGGCGCCCGCTGGCGGTGTTGATCCTCGGCGGGCTGGTCGTGATCGGCGGCGGTACGCTGATGGCGCTGGGCCTTGCCCGGCGCCTCGCACGCTCCGTCGGCGATCTCGCCTCCGATGCCCGCGGCCTGGCCGCGGCCGCGGAGGGGGCCGGCCCGCCGCCAGCGGCACGGCCCTCCGGCGTGACGGAGCTGGACGCGTTGCGACTTGGGCTGCGCGCCGCGGCGGCGGAGTTGCGTGCCCGTGCCCTGGACAAGCGGGAGGCCGAGGACCGCCGCAGCTACTTGATGCGGGAGGTGGACCACCGGGCCAAGAACGCCCTGGCGGTGGCGCTGGCCCTGATCCGCCTGGCGCCGCGGGACCTGCCGCCGGGCGAGTTCGTGACCGCGGTCGAAGGCCGCGTCGCCGCCATGGCGCGCGCCCATTCGGTGCTGGCGAGCCAGTCCTGGAACGGCGCCGAGATGGCGGCGGTGGCGGAGGGGGAGCTGGCACCCTATGCGGGCCGCTACCGGTCGGAAGGTCCACCTGCCTGGCTGGCGGCGGAGGCGGTGCAGCCGCTGGCCATGCTGCTGCATGAACTCGCCACCAATGCGGCCCGGCACGGCGCCCTGGCCTCGCCCGAAGGTCGCGTCTCGGTGGCCTGGAATTTTGCCGCGGATGGCGGATTGCGGCTGCACTGGTCGGAGCAGGGCGGCCGGCCGCCCCCGGGTGAACCGCAGGGACAGGGTTTCGGCAGCCGGTTGATCAAGCAGCTCGCGGAACGGCAGCTGGGCGGGGGCATCGAGCGCGACTGGACCGCTGGCGGCCTGCGGCTGTCGCTGGCCCTGCCGCCGCGCCATGCGATGCCAGGCGGCATTCCCTCCATGGCCTGAAGCGCCCGCACATGAAAAAGGCCGAGGCGCTGTTGCGCCCCGGCCCTGGCTTGAACGGCGGTTGGCCGATCAGACCGAGTAGTACATCTCGAACTCGACCGGGTGCGGGGTGTGCTCGAACTTGTAGACGTCGCCCCACTTCAGCTCGATGTAGCTGTCGATCTGGTCCTTGGTGAACACGTCGCCCTCGAGCAGGAACTCGTGGTCGGCGGCCAGCGCACCGAGTGCCTCGCGCAGCGAGCCGCACACCGTCGGGATGCCCTTCAGCTCCTCCGGCGGCAGGTCGTACAGGTCCTTGTCCATGGCATCGCCCGGATGGATCTTGTTCTTGATGCCGTCGAGGCCGGCCATCAGCATGGCGGCGAAGGCGAGGTAGGGGTTCGCACCCGGATCCGGGAAGCGGACCTCGACGCGCTTGGCCTTCGGGCTCGTCGCATACGGGATGCGGCACGAGGCGGAGCGGTTGCGGGCCGAATAGGCCAGCAGCACGGGGGCCTCGAAGCCCGGGATCAGGCGCTTGTAGCTGTTGGTGGTCGGATTGGTGAAGGCGTTCAGCGCCTTGGCGTGCTTGATGATGCCGCCGATGTAGTACAGCGCCATCTCCGACAGGTCGGCATAGCCGTTGCCGGCGAACACCGGCTTGCCGGCCTTCCAGATCGACTGGTGCACATGCATGCCGCTGCCGTTGTCGCCGTAGATCGGCTTCGGCATGAAGGTCGCGGTCTTGCCGTAGCTGTGCGCCACGTTGTGCACGCAGTACTTGTAGATCTGCATGTGGTCGGCCTGCTGGACCAGCGGGCCGAACTTGGTGCCGAGCTCATGCTGGGACTGCGCCACCTCGTGGTGGTGCTTCTCGATCGCCAGGCCCATCTCGCCCATGGTCGACAGCATCTCGGCGCGCAGGTCGCCCTCGCTGTCCACCGGCGCCACCGGGAAATAGCCGCCCTTGACCACCGGGCGGTGGCCCATGTTGCCCTCGGGGTAGTCCTTCAGGCTGGCGCCCGGCCCCTCGATGCTGTCGAGCTGGTAGATGCCGTAGTTGCCGCCGGTGCCGAACTTCACGCTGTCGAACACGAAGAACTCGGCCTCCGGGCCGAAGAACGCCGTGTCGCCGATGCCGGTCGACTTCAGGTAGGCCTCGGACCGCTTGGCGGTGGAACGCGGATCGCGGGAGTACAGCTGGCCGGTGGAGGGCTCCACGATGTCGCAGAACAGGATCATCTGCGGCTTGGCCGCGAAGGGATCCATCACCGCCGTGCCGGGGTCCGGCATCAGGATCATGTCGGACTCGTTGATCGCCTTCCAGCCGGCGATCGAGGAGCCGTCGAACATGATGCCGTCGGCGAACACGTCCTCATCGATGGTGGAGACGTGCTGCGCAGTGTGCTGCCACTTGCCGCGCGGATCGGTGAAACGGAAATCGACGTATTCGACGCTGTGCTCCTTGATCATTTCCATGACCTTGGAGACGGCGGCGCTGTTGCCCCCGGCTGCCGGCTTCTTCGCCATCGTGTGCGGTCCTGTCCCGTTCTGTATCCCCGGTGCCAAATGCCACGCCACGGGAACCGGTCCCCGTCGCGCGCCCGGATGGCGGGATCCCCCCTGCCACCCGGCCAGCCTTCCCCGGCGCCACCGCCGGTCCGGCCCGTTTTCTGCCAACCCCGCGCGATGCCGCGCGGGTCGGTCACCTCAGACCGCGTCCTCGCCCCGTTCGCCGGTGCGGATGCGGATCACTTCCTGCACGTCGCTGACGAAGATCTTGCCATCCCCGATGCGCCCGGTGCGGGCCGCGGCGGTAATCGCCTCGATTGCCCGCTCCGCCAGCCCATCCGGGCAGACCACCTCGATCTTCACCTTCGGCAGGAAGTCCACCACGTATTCGGCGCCGCGATAGAGCTCCGTATGCCCCTTCTGCCGGCCGAACCCCTTGGCCTCCACCACGGTCAGCCCCTGCAGGCCGATCTCGTGCAGCGCGTCCTTCACCTCATCGAGTTTGAAGGGCTTGATGATCGCCTCGATCTTCTTCATCGGCTCCGTCGCTCCGCAGGCCGGCCCGCCCGAGGGCCGACGCAAGCGCTGATTCTTCCCGACTGCCGCCCTTCGAGTCGCGGCCCGGGCAGGGCGGCCCGGGGACCGGCTTCCGCCACCCCGGCGACCGGCTTTCGCCGGGCGCACCGCCGCCCCCCGTGTTGCATGGCACGTGCCATCCGGGCAACGGCACGCGCCGCGGAATCTGGCAGGGCTGTCACCCGAAATGCCCAAAAAGCGTTCAACAAGCTTTCAGAACGGGCAAATCTTCAGTTGCCGGGCGTATCGCGGACCACGCGCACGAAGGCCTCGATCAGCCGCGGCACCTCCTCAGCCGGGGCCGGCAGGCGGTCCCCGGCCAGGGTCATGCTGTCCAGGAACCGGCCGCCGGCGGTGTACAGCGAAAGCTCCAGCGCATCGCCCAGCACCTCCGGCCGGCACACCACTTCCTCGCCACGTGCCTCGTCGCGGGCCATGGCGACGAAGTCGCGGATCTCGGTCAGGCTTCCGGTCTGGCCGCCGGCTTCCTCCATGAATTCCGCGATCTCGGCATCCACCTCGGACAGCGGCACGATGGCGAGCGGCACGCAGCCCTCGCAGGCCTCGAAGGTCGCGCCGCGCCAGCGGTCGAACATCTCGGCACGTTGCGCTTCCTCGGGCGTCTCGACGGCGTCCTCCTCCGGCTCCGGCGGCAGGTCGCCGGCCTCGGCGATGTCGTCCCAGATAGGCAGGGACCAGTCGACCTGCAGCCCGACCAGCACGCCGAAGCCGCGCTGCGCCAACTGGTCCGTATCGCCCGGCGGCAGGTCGGCCGGTTCTGCCCCCGCCAGCAGGTCGAGCAGGATGCGCCGCACCGCGAGCGGCGACAGTTCCGCCACCGCGTCCGGCGACCGCCAACCCGGCAGGAAGCGGACCTCCAGGCTGTCCGGCAGCAGGCCGGCCGCGACCAGGCTCTCGCCCATCGCGCCGGCATCGGGCGGCCGTGCCGCGGGCAGCGCCACCGGCAGCGCCACCACCTGCGCCCAGCCGGAGGGGCCGAGCCTGGCCGCCTCCGCCGCGGCGAGCAGCGTGTCCTCCAGCTCCTCCGCCGCATCGTCGCCGTGGCGCGCGGCGATCTTGCGCAGCGCCAAGTCCAGCACGTCCTGCCGCTCGGCGGCCAGCAGCGCCTGGGCGAGGTCGTCGAAGGCGCCACCATCCTCGGCCTCGAAGGCCGTGATCAGCCGGTCCGCGATCGGGCCGGGCGCCTTGCCGAAGCCCGGCGGCCTCGGCGCGGCCGGCGGCTCCAGCCCCAGCGCGCGGAAGGCCGGGGCGCCGCGCAGCAGGCGGCCGCGGTCGATCCAGGCGCGCCGCATGGCGGGCGTATCCTCCCGCCCCTGCATCCAGCGGCGGAAGGCGGCACGGTCGGCGACCTGGACGAAGATCTCGACGCCCTGCGCCGCCAGCGCCTGCGCCACGGCGCGGGTCACGGCGTTCACCGTGGCGAGGTCCGGCGCGCCGGGCCGCAGCGTGTCGAGCGTCTCGGCGTCCGGGTAGGTGGTCAGCAGGATGGAATCGAGGTCCTCGCCCACATCCTGCGCCAGGGCGACCGCTTGGCCGACCCGATCCTCATTTTCTGGCATGGCGGTGGTCCTGCAATGGCTGGGCGTTATGCGGCGCCCGGCCGCGCCACTCAACCGGCCGGCCTGCCGAGAATGAAGTCGGCCGCCTTCTCCGCGATCATCAGCGTCGTCGCATAGGTGTTGGCGGAAGGCATGGCGGGCATGATGGAGGCATCGACCACCCGCAGCCCCTGCATGCCATGCACCAGCAGCCGGTCGTTCACCACCGCGCTCGGGTCGGTCTCCGGTCCCATCCGGGCGGTGCCGATCAGGTGGTAGGTGGTGCTGCCGTTGCGCTTGGCGAAGTCCAGCAATTCGTCGTCGCCCTGCACCTTCGGCCCGGGCAGCGTCTCGCCCACCAGCAGCCGGCCGAGTTCCGGCGTGCCGAGCATCCGCCGCAGCAGCCGCATGCCGCCGAGATGCACGCGGATGTCCATCGGGTCCGAGAGGTAGTTCGGGTTGATCTCGGGGTCCTCGAACACGTTGGTGCTGCGCGCCCGCACCCAGCCGGTGCTTTCCGGGCGGTGTTGCCAGGCGCCGGCGGTGACGCCGGGATAGTCGTCCAGCACATAGACCTTGCCCTCGGCGTAGGAGCCTGGGGTGAAGACGCATTGCAGGTCCGGCTCGTCCAGCCCCTCGAAGCTTTTCCAGAAGACGTGGACGTGGGAGGGCGTGGTGGCCAGGATGTTGGGCCGCCGCAACGCCCAGCGCGCAATCTGCCCGCCGAGCTTCAGGCCGCGCGACAATTCGTTCAGCGTCTGCACCCCGGGCTTCGCGCGCATCACGAAGCGGGAGGCGTAGTGGTCCCGGAAATTGGAGCCGACGCCGCGCACCTCATGCACCACCGGCACGCCGAGGCGGCCCAGCAGATCGGCCGGGCCGACGCCCGAGATCTGCAGCAGCCGCGCGGTGTTGACCGTGCCGGCGGACAGGATCACCTCCCGCCGCGCCCGCACCTCCCGTACCGGGGCGCCGGGCGCGGCAACGTACTGGATGCCGACGGCGCGCTTGCCCTCGAACAGGATGCGGCTGGCGCGGGCGTTGGTGCGGACCTCCAGGTTCGGGCGCTTCATCGCCGGCCGCAGGAAGGCGACGGCGGCGGAGATGCGGCGGCCGTTGCGGATGGTACGCTGGTAGTAGCCGACACCGGCCTGATGGCCCGAATTGTAGTCCTTCGCGCGCGGAATCCCGAGGCCGAGGCAGCCCTGGATGAAGGCTTCGGAGACCGGGTTGATCCAGTCCATGTCGGTGATCGGAATGCCGTCGGCGTTGCGGCCTCGGGATTCATCGCCGACACCTACGCGGTTCTCGCTGCGCCGGTAGTAGGGCAGGCAATCCGCGTAGCCCCAGCCGCGGTTTCCCCGCTGCGCCCAGCTGTCCAGGTCCGCCGGCTGGCCACGGTTGTAGATCAGCCCGTTGACGGAGGAGGAGCCACCCAGCGTGCGCCCCTGCGTCGTGCTGATGCGCCGCCCGCCGGTCATTGGGATGGCTTCGGTCTTGAACTGCCAGGTGACGCCGGGGTCGGCCAGCGTCTTGATGAAGCCGGCGGGGATATGGATGAACGGGTTGCGGTCCGGCGGCCCGGCTTCCAGCACGCAGACCGTCACGCCGGGGTCCACCGTCAGCCGGTTCGCCAGCACGGAGCCGGCGGCGCCGGAGCCGACGATGACGTAGTCGAAACTGTCGACGCCCGCGGACATGCCTGGTTTCCTCGCCCTGCCGGAGGCGAGAGTAGGGGCCGCGCGAGGGCCTGCAAACCCTCGACCCGCGTCGCTGCATGTCCTACGGCTTCCTCCAGGCATGCAGGAGGAAACGCGGATGGCGCTTTGGGTGCGGTTCCACCATGACGGCCAGGACGGGTTCGGCACGCTGGAAGGCGAGGCCGTCGAGGTCCACCAGGGCAACCTGTTCGCCAGCCCGACGCCGACCGGGCAGGTGGTGCCACTGGCCGATGTGGCGCTGCGGGCCCCGGTGCAGCCCGGCCTGTTCATCGGCCTGTGGAACAATTTTCATGAGGCCGCCGCGAAGCAGAACCTGGCGTTGCCGGACGTTCCGCTGACCTTCCTGAAGAACCCGCGCTGCGTCATCGGCCCCGACGCGCCGATCCGCCCGCCCGCCAGCTACGCCGGCCGCGTGATCTACGAGGGCGAGCTGGGCCTGGTGATCGGCGCGACCTGCACCGATGTGTCGGAGGCTGACGCGGGGGCCGCGATCTTCGGCCTGACCTGCATCAACGATGTGACGGCGCTGGACCTGCTGCACGCCGACCCGTCCTTCCCGCAATGGGCGCGCGCCAAGGGCTGCGACAGTTTTGGCCCCATCGGCCCGGCCATCGCCACCGGAATCGACTGGTCCGCGCTGCGCGTGAAGGTCGCGCTGAACGGCCGGGTGCGCCAGGATTATCCGTGCAGCGACATGATCCTGCCGCCGGCCCGCATCGTCTCGCTGATCTCGCGCGAGATGACGCTGCAACCCGGCGACGTGATCGCCTGCGGCACATCGGTCGGCACGCTGCCGATGCGGCCGGGGATGGTGGTGGAGGTGACGATCGAGGGAATCGGCACGCTCCGCAACATCTTCAATCCTCAGCCGGCGTAACACCCCGCGCTGCGGCCGCGCGCGCGGACCAGCGCCAGCACGGTGCGGCAGGTCGGCACCGGCAGCTCCACCATCTCCGCCATCTCGACCACCACGCCGAGCAGCGCATCGATCTCCATCGGCCGGCCGCGTTCCAGATCCTGCAGCATGGAGGTCTTGTGCGCGCCGACCTCCGCCGCGCCGGCGATGCGCTTGTCCACATCGATGCCGAAGCGCACGCCGAGCTTCTCGCCGACCGCCTGCGCCTCCAGCATCATGTCGCGCGCGACCTGGCGCTGGCCTGGATCGCCAGTGATGACATCGAGCGTCGCGCCGGTCAGCGCGCTGATCGGGTTGAAGGCCAGGTTGCCCCACAGCTTCACCCAGATCTCGTCGCGGATCTTCGGGCGCACCGGCGCCTTGAAGCCGGCGGCGATCAGCGCCTCCGACAGGGCGTTGACGCGCGCACTGCGGCTGCCATCAGGCTCGCCGAGGGTGAAGCGGTCGCCATAGGTATGCTCGATGATTCCGGGCTCGGCGACTTCCGCCGCCGGGTAGACGATGGCGCCGATGGCGCGCGAGGGATGCAGCATCTCCCACACCTGGCCCTCCGGATCGACGCTTTTCACGCGGTGGTCCTCGAAGCCGCCGGGATGCTTGTAGAAGTACCACCAGGGGATGCCGTTGACGGCGGAGACGATGGCGGTGTCCGGCCCCAGCAGCGGCTGCATCTGCGGCGCCGCACCCGGCAGCGCATGCGCCTTCAGCGTGACGACGACATAATCCTGCACGCCGGCTTCCGCCGCCGACCCGACGCAGCGCGGATGCACCACAATGTCCTGCCCGCCGCCGCGCAGCCGCAGGCCGTTCGCCTGCATCGCCGCCAGGTGCGGCCCGCGCGCCACCACCGTGACCTCCGCATCGCCCTTGGCCGCGAGCTTCGCCGCCATCAGCCCGCCGATCGCACCGGCGCCGAACACGCAGAGCCGCATCACTTGCTTTCCTCCTGGTTGAGCGGCTGGCTGAAATAGAGCGTGTGGCCCTGGTCGTCGCGCAGGACGATCTCGCGCGTATCCCAGGGGCGGTCTACCGGCCCGTCGATCAGGGTGACGCCGCGCGCGCGGAACTCCGCCGCCAGCGCCTCGACATCCGGTGCCTGGAAGTAGAGATGGACGTGGTCGCCCTGCGCGACATAGTCGATGGACGGATCTGGCGCATCGACGAGCTTGAGATGGAACTCCGCCTCGCCCGCGCAGATGCCGGCATAGAAATCCTGCCAGCGGAAGCCCAGCGTGAAGCCGAGCTTGCCGGTGTAGAAGCCGATCGAGGCGTCCAGGTCCGTGGTGCGAAGCTGCGGCGTGATGGCGGTGATCCGCGCCGCCTCGACGGCAGGGCTCACAGCGAAAGCCCCAGCTTCTCGGCCAGCCCGATGCGCATCAGCTTGCCCGTCGCCCCCTTCGGGATGTCGGCCAGGAACACGACCTTCCGCGGCACCTTGTAGTCCGCCAGGTGCTGCGCAGCGAAGTCGCGCAATTCGCGCTCCGTCAGTTCCATGCCGTCGCGCAGCACCACGGCGGCGCCGATCTCCTCGCCGAGCTTGGCGTGCGGCATGGCAAAGCACAGCGCCTGCGCCACGCAGGGATGCGCCGACAGCACGCCGTCCACTTCCAGCGGCGACACCTTCTCGCCACCGCGGTTGATGAGTTCCTTGAGGCGCCCCGTGAGCATCAGGAACCCGTCCTCGTCCAGCATCCCCTGATCGCCGGTGCGGAACCAGCCATTCAGGAAGGCCTTGGCATTCGCCTCCGGGTTCGCCTCGTAGCCCTTGGTGACGTTCGGGCCACGGATCACAACCTCGCCGATCTCGCCCTGCGGCAGCATCGTGCCGTCATCGGCCATGATGGCGACTTCCGGCCCCGCCGGCAGCCCGACCTTGCCCGGCTTGCGCGGCCCGGCCAGGGGGTTGGACGCCATCTGGTGCGCCGCCTCGGTCATGCCGTAGCTTTCCACCAGCGGCGCGCCGAAGGTCTTCTCCAGCTGCTGCATGACGGGGCCGGGCAGGGAGGCAGAGGACGAGCGCAGGAAGCGCAGCCGGGCACGCGCGATGATGTCCGCGTTGCGCTCGGCCCGCGACAGGATCGCCTGGTGCATCGTCGGCACAGCCGTGTACCAGCTCGGCCGTTCCTCATCGAGCCAGCGGAAGAAGCGCAGCGCATCGAAGCCCGGCGTGCAGCACACCGCGCCGCCCGCACCGAGCGAGGACAGCACGGCGGCGATCAGCCCATGGATGTGGAACAGCGGCATCACGTTCAGGCAGGCATCATCGGCCGTCAGCGCCAGCGCCGCGCCGATGTGGCGCGCGGAGGCGGTGACGTTGCCATGCGTCAGCGGCACGATCTTCGGCCGCGCCGTGGTGCCGGAGGTGTGCAGCACCAGCGCCACGTCATCCTCCCCGGCCAGGCCCGGCCGTGCCGCCTGGCCCGGCGTGCCGCCCACCAGCGTGAAGGCGCCGGCACCGCGGGTCGCATCCGGCACCACCTCGATCACCGGCACGCCGAGCTTCGCCGCCGCCGCGCGGGCCGGGGTCTCGACGCCCTGCGCCACCAGCAGCGCCTTCGACTTCAGGTCGTCGATGTAGAACTCGAATTCCTCGCCCCGATAGGCCGGGTTCAGCGGCGCCGTGGTGGCGTGGCAGGCCACGGCCAGGAAGGCCGTCGCCATCTCCGGTCCGTTCGGCAGCACGATCGCCACCCGGTCGCCGCGCCCGATGCCCACCGCGTTCAGCGCCGCCCCGGTCGCCGCGACCAGTTCGCGCAGCGCCGCATAGGTCAGCGGCGCGCGGCCTTCCGTGGCGCGGATGGCGGGCTCGTCCGCCGCGCCGCGCCCAAGCAGTTCGGCAACCGTACGGTATTCCGGCATGAAGTCCTCCTGGCTTTGCGGCGAGCCTATCCGCGCGGCGGCCCGGATGGAAAGCGCCGTCCGGTCAAGGCCGGGCCAGCGCCGCCTGAACCCGTTGCGCCAGCGCATCCAGCGCGAAGGGCTTGCCGATCACGTCGACGCCCTGCGGCAGCACGGATCCGGCATAGCCGGTGATGAACAGCACCGGCAGGTTTGGCCGCTGGTCGTGCAGCACCTCCGCCAGTTGCCGCCCGTTCATGCTGCCGGTCAGGCCCACGTCGGTTACCAGCAGGTCGATGCGCTGCCGGGCGCTGACCATCCGCAGCGCGGCGGCGCCGTCCTGGGCTTCCAGCACCTCGTAGCCCAGCTCCCGCAACCGGGCGGCGGCCGGGGTGCGCACGGCCGCTTCGTCATCGACCAGCAGCACCACCTCGCCGGTTGCGCAGCGCTTCGGCGCGGTGCGCGACTCAGCGGCCGCCGGCGCCGCCAGCATGTCGTGACGCGGCAGCCACAGCCGCACCGTGGTGCCGCGTCCCAACGTGCTTTCAATCCGCACCAGCCCGCCGGATTGCCGCACGAAGCCATAGACCTGACTGAGCCCAAGCCCGGTGCCCTGACCCTGCGGCTTGGTGGTGAAGAAGGGCTCAAAGACCCGCTCCATCACCTCCCGCCGCATGCCGGTGCCGGTGTCGGAGACCGAGAGGCCGACATACTCGCCCGGCTCCGCGCCGACATGGCGCAGCAGCTCCGCCTTGCCGAAGCGCCGCGTGGCGGTGCCGATGACCAGGTGCCCGCCGTCCGGCATGGCGTCGCGCGCGTTGATGCAGAGGTTCAGCAACGCCCCCTCCAGCTCGCTCGGGTCGCACAGCACGCTGCTGCCGCGGCCCTGGTCCAGCTCCAGCTCCACCGCAATGGAGGGTCCGACGGTACGGCGGACCAGGTCACTCATCCCCTGGATCAGCGCACCCGGGTCCAGCAGGCGGGGTTCCAGGCGCTGGCGCCGGGCGAAGGCCAGCAGCCGCCGGGTCAGCGCCGCCGCGCGCTGCGCCGCATCCTGCGCGGCCTCCAGGTAGCGCACCGCATCCGCGCCGCGCCCCTGTTCGACGCGGCGGCGCGCCATGTCCAGCCCGCCGGTGACGCCCTGCAGCATGTTGTTGAAGTCGTGCGCGATGCCGCCCGTCAGTTGTCCCACGGCTTCCAGCTTCTGGGTGTGGCGCAGCGCCTCCTCCGCCCTTTCGCGCTCCTGCACCTCGGCACGCAGCGCCTCCAGCGCATTGGCGAGTTCGGAGGTGCGGTCGGCAACCAGCATTTCCATCTCGTCCCGCGCCCGCGCCAGGTCGTGGCGCAGGCGCACCTGGTCCTCGATGTCGGTGGAGGTGCCGAGCCATTCCGCCACGCCATCCTCCCGGCGCAGCGCGGCCCGGCTCTGGCACCAGCGGTAGCCGTCGGTGACGACGTGGATGCGGTGTTCGACGGCGAAGCGGCCCTCCGCCTCCGCCACCGCCCAGGCGTCCAGCGTCGCCTCGCGATCCTCGGGGTGCACCGCCTCCAGCCAGCCATGGCCGAGGCTCGCTTCCAGGCTCAGCCCGGTAAAGGCGGTCCATTGCGGGCTCACCCAATCGAGTTCGCCCGCCCGGGAGGAACGCCAGACCAGTTGCGGGATGCCCTCCGCCAGCGTGCGTACGCGCGCCTCGCTCTCGTACAGATGCGCCTCGTTCTGCCGGCGCGTCGTCAGGTCCGCCGTCACCGCCAGCACGGCGCGAGGGCGGCCCTGTTCGTCGTCCAGCCGGCTGAGGCTGCTGCTGGCCCAGACCGCGCTGCCATCCGGGCGCAGGTAGCGCTTGTCCACCGCCACAGGCTTCCCGGTTTCGATCACCCGTTGCAGCGCGGCGCGGCTGGCCGGCAGATCCTCCGGCCAGGTCACCTCGGCAACGCCGAGGGCGAGTACCGTCGGGCGGTCGCGGCCCAAAATGCGGCACAACTCGTCATTCACCTCGATGAACCGGCCATCGAGCGCGACCTCGCTGAGGCCGACCGCGGCATGGGCGACAATCGCCGCCATGCGCCGGCCGCTTTCCTCCAGTGCCGCGGCGGCGCGCCGGCGCTCCGTCACGTCGCGGAACAGCGCCGCGACGAGGCGGGGACCGGGGAGGGGCAGCCGCACCACGTAGCATTCCAGCCAGATGCGCAGCGGCGCCAGGAGGAACTCGAAGCGCAGGCCGCTGCCCTCGGCCGGCGCCGCGCGGAAAATCTCACGCCAGCAGGGGGCCAGGGCGGAGTCGAGGTCGGACAGCCTGCGGCCGGTGTAGTCCTCCCCGGCGAGGCGGATGGCCGCCGGGTTGGCCTCGATGAACCGCACATCCGTCGGCGGCCCCGACGGATCGCCGACGATCTCGCCCAGCAGGAACCCCTCATCCAGCGCGGCCAGCAGGCCGAGCCGGCCGGCCTGGGGGTCCGGCAGGCGGCGGAGGAAGATGGACAGGCCGCCGGCGGCATTGCCGTGGACCTGCCATTCCACGCGCTCGTCGGACGGTCCGGCTGCGCTGGGCGCCGGCAGCACCAGGCTGGTGCCGGCGCCGGAGCACATCACCTGGCGCAGCGACGTCTCGGCGGAAGCGGGCAGGACCTCCGCAAGGTGTCGGCCGGCCCAGGCGGCGGGGCGCAGGATGGTGAGCGACGCATCCAGTTCAAGATAGCCATCCCCAAGCGGACCCGAGATCTCGGGCGTGGCCTGCGCCGCCGGGTTGGTTCCTCCCATGCCGATAGCGGACCACGACGCCGGGGCCTCTGTCGAGGGGCGTCTCGGCCGGGACCCACATGGGCCGGTCGCGTCCGCTTGAGCGGAGCGGTCGGTGGGGAGGCCCCGGCAGAGGCTGATTCGGCTTGCAGAAAGTTCGATAGCGAATTATCTAGTTCGATATCAAACAAAATAGGCTCGCCATGACCCTGACCCGCCGCCACATCCTCCGCGCCGCCGGCGCCGCCGCCCTGATCCTGTCGCCGCTGCCCTCCGCCGGCCGCGCGATGGGCCAGGCCGCTCGCAGCGACCCGGCCGCCCCCTGGGCGGAGGCGCCGGCCGCCGCCGCCCACCCGGACCCGCGCATCCGCGCCCTGGCCTGGGCCGTGCTGGCACCGAACCCGCACAACCGGCAGCCCTGGGTGGCCGAACTGCCCGCAGCCGCGCCGGATACGGTGGTGCTGCGCTGCGACCTCGACCGCCGCCTGCCGGTGACGGATCCGTTCGATCGCCAGATCACCATCGGCCTCGGCGCCTTTGCCGAGTTGTTCCGCCTGGCCGCCGCCGCGCAGGGCTTCGCCACCACGCTGACGCCCTTCCCCGAAGGCGAGCCTCGCCCGCGGCTGGACGGCCGCCCGGTGGCGCTGCTGCGGCTGGCGCCCGGCGGCAGCCCGGACCCGCTGTTCGCCCATGGGCCCAGCGGCGGTCGGTGAAGCGCCCCTATGACATGGCGCGCCCGGTGCCGCCCGAGGCGCTGGCCGACCTGGCCACGCAGGTCGCCGCGCCGCGCCGCTTCGGCGGCACCAGCGCACCGGACCAGGTCGCCGCCATCCGCGCCCTGGCCTGGCGTGCCTGGCGGACGGAAGCGACGACGGAGGCGGCGCATCTGGAAAGCGTCGACCTGATGCGGATGGGCCGCGATGCCGTGGCCGCCCAGCCGGACGGCATCAGCATCTACGGTCCCGGGCTGGATGAAGCCGTCGCCGCCGGCCAGATCACGCGGGAGGCGATGTTGCCCGGCCGCCCCGGCTACGACATCATGGTGGCGCGCTACGCGCCAATGCTGGAGGCAACGCCGGCCTATGTCTGGACCAGCACCCCGGGCAACAGCCGGGCCGAAGCGCTGGCCTCGGGCCGGGACTGGCTGCGCCTCAACCTCGCCGCCACCGGCCTCGGCCTCTCGCTGCATCCGGTGAGCCAGGCGTTGCAGGAGTTTCCCGCGATGGCCGAACACTACGCGGAGGCACAGGCGATGTTGGGGCAGGGAGGAACCGTGCAGATGCTGGGGCGCCTTGGCTACGGCCCGGCCGTGCCGCCGACGCCGCGCTGGCCCGCCGCCACCCGCATCCGCCCTGCATGAGCGATCCGCCGGTACGGGACCAGCAGGTGGCGGCGGAGCACGCGGCGGACCCGCCCGTTTTCATGCTGCTGAACGAGATCGCCATCATCGAGCATCTGGCCCGCAACCGGCTGGAACGGGCGCTGCCGGAGGGGCTGCGCCTGTCCCACTTCATCGTGCTGAACCACCTGACCCGGATGGGCGACGGCCGCAGCCTGGCGCGCATCGCCCGCGCCGTGCAGGTGGAACGCCCGGCGATGACCAACACCATCCAGAAGCTGGAGGCGCGCGGCCTGGTCCGTACCGCGCCCGACCCGAAGGACGGCCGCGGCAAGCTGGTCTTCCTGACGCCGGCGGGCCGCGCCGCCCGCGCCGGCGCGGTCGGCATCGCCGAGGCATCGGTCTGCGCGGTGGATCACGGCCTGGCCGAGGCCGAGATCGCCGTCATCCTGCCCCTGCTGCGCCGCCTGCGCAGCGCGCTGGACCGGGCGCGCGACGCGGAGGATTGAAGCATCGTCAGGCCCGGCGTCCACGCAGGGCGGCCTGGAACACGCGCCAGGACCTGGCGGCTCAGCTTTCCCCCGGCGCCACCACATGCGTGGTCAACTGCATCAGGCCTTCCAGACCCGCGACGCAGGTGTCGCCGGGCTTCAGGTACAGCTCCGCCGCATTCGCATGCCCGATGGCGGTGCCGCGCGGCGCGCCGGTGGCGATGATGTCGCCGACCTCGAAGGGCATGAAGCGGGTGAAGTGGGCGATGATGCCCTCGATGCGGTGGATGTACTCATCCGTGTTGACGCGCAGCCGGCGCTCGCCGTTCACGTCGCAGGTCAGCCACAGGTCGTAGGGGTCGGCCACCTCCGCCAGCGGCACCACGTAGGGGCCGACCGGGCAGAAGCCGGGCATGTTCTTCGAGACCCAGAACTTGGTGCCGGACACCACCTCCTGCTTCTGGATCTCACGCGCCGTCAGATCGTTCAGGACCGTGATCCCGCCGACGTAATGCCGGGCGTCTTCCCGCCCGACATGGAAAGCGCGCCTGGTGACGATAAAGGCGAGTTCCGGCTCGTAGTCGAAGGTCGTTATGCCCTCCGGCCGCGCGACGCGGGCGCCTTCGCCGACGAGCGTCTCGGCCAGCTTCACGAAGCCGGTCGGCTCCTGCGGGTCTTCCTTCAGCATGCCCTGCGCCACCAGCTCCGCGCGGTGCACCTTGCTGTTCTTGCCGACGCAGAAGATCTTCCCGGGATTGGTGATGGGCGGCAGGATGTGGCAGGCTGTGATCGGGTGGCGCTGCGGTGCCTGCGCGATAATCGCGGCCAGCGCCGGCACCGGCAGCAGCAGGGCGCGCCGCATGTCCCAGTCCGGGCCATGTGCCGCCGAAAGGTCGCGCAGCGTTTCGCCGTCGACAGCGCCGAGGCGCGGGCGCAGGTCGCCCGCTGCGAGGAAGGTCGCCAACCGGATCATCGGGTCTAGCCTATTCGAGTGTGATGTTGCGTTCGCGGACGACGCGTTGCCATTTGGCGATGTCCGCGTCGATGTAGCCGGTAAAGGCATCCGGCGTCATCGGCTCGGGCTCCGCGCCCAGCGTCGCCAGCCGGTCCTTCGTCGCCTGGGTGGACAGCGCCGTTGCCGCATCCGCCGCGATCTTCGTGGCGATCGGCGCCGGCAGCCCCCTCGGCGCGAACAGCCCGAACCAGCCGACGGCGGCATAGCCGGGCAGGCCGGTGGAGCTTGCCGGCGGCACGCCCGGCAACAGGGCGCTGGCGCGTTCCGACGTCACAGCCAGGTTCACCACCTGGTTCGCGGCGACCGCCGCCGCGACGGTCTGCGGCGGCGCGAACATCAGGTGGATGCGGCCGGCGATCAGGTCGGTCAGCGCCGGGCCGGTGCCGCGATAGGGCACGTGCAGCATCTCGATGCCTGCCATCGAGCAGAACAGCTCCGCCGCCAGGTGGCTGGCGGCGCCGGTGCCGCTGCTGCCGAAGGTGAAGTGGCCGGGCCGCTGCTTCGCCAGCGCCACAAGCTCCCCGACAGTCTTCGCGCCGACGCCGGGATGCATGGCGATGACATAGGCCGGCGCCGCGATCAGGCTGACCGGCGTCAGGTGGTCCCGCACCGCGAAGGCCGCGTCGCCGCCCGCGCCGGCCAGGCCCATGATCCCGCCGGTCGAGGTCACCAGCAGCGTGTGACCGTCCGGCTGCGCCCGCTGCACCTGCTGCAGGCCGATCCGCCCGGCCCCGCCGCCGCGGTTTTCCACCACGACGGATTGGCGCCAGCTCTCCTGGAAGTTCTGCGCGAGGATGCGCGCCAGCACATCCGTGCCGCCACCGGGCGGGAACGGCACGACGATGGTGACCGCGCGGGTGGGGTAGCCGCCTGCCTGAACGCCGGACTGGCCACGCGCCAGCCGTGGCATGGCCAGCAGCGGCGCGGCGCCAAAGCCGGCCAGCAGGTATCGGCGCGTCGTCATTCCAGCGTTTCCCTCGGTTGCAGACCTTGTTGCCGACAGTCTGCACATGTCGCGGCGACCCGGCCAAGGGGGTGACGCCCCAGGCGCCGCATCCTAGTCTCCCGCCAACACTTGCCTTGGAGACGGTCCATGAAGCTGTACTACTCGCCCGGCGCCTGCTCGCTCGGAATCCACATCGTGCTGGAGGAGATCGGCAAGCCCTACGAGTTGTCGGCGGTGGCGCTGAAGGACGGCGCCCAGCACAAGCCGGACTACGTCGCGGTCAACCCGAAATCCAAGGTCCCGGCGCTGGACCGCGGCGATGGCCGCGTGCTGACCGAATTTCCCGTAATCGCCTGGTGGCTGGCCAAGTCCAACCCGGAAGCCGCCCTGGTACCGACCGAGTTCGAGGCCGAGACCCGCTGCCTGGAGATGCTGGACTACGTCTGCGGCACCATCCACCCGCAGGGCTTCACCCGCCAGTTCCGTCCGGCCAACTTCGCCCCGAACGAGGCAGATTTCCCGAAGGTGGTCGAACAGGGCAAGGCGCTGGCCACCAAGTATTTCGAGACGCTGGACCGGAACTGGGCCGGTGGCACCTATGCCCTGGCCTCGGGCTATTCCGTGGCCGATGCGGCGCTGTTCTTCGTGGAATACTGGGCGACCCGGCGGTCCGGCATGACCCTGCCGCCGCACCTCGCGAAGCACCTCGACGCCATGCTGTCCCGCCCGGCGGTGCAGCGCGCGCTGCAGCAGGAAGGGCTGCCGGCGTGAGGCTCCGGGCCTGAGCCCGCCGGCGATGTCCACCCCGATCCTCTGGACCTCCACCTTCAGCTCCGGCTCCATCGCGCATCAGGTCGCGATGGTTTCCGGCGTGCCGTTCGAGGCGCGCTTCGTCTCGATCCGCGCCGGCGACACGCGCCGCCCCGACTACCTGGCGATGAACCCGAAGGGGGAGGTGCCGGCGCTGCAACTGCCGGATGGCACCGTCATCACGGAAATCCCCGCCATCCTGTGCTGGTTCGCGGAGGCGGCGCCGGAGGCCGGCCTGCTGCCGCGCGATGCGACGGGACGCGCGAAGGGGCTGGAATGGCTCGCCTGGTGCCACTGGACCATGGGCCGCAGTTTTTCGGCCGCCTTCAACCCGCGAATCCTGGCCGGGGACGACCAGGCGGCGCAGCAGGCGGTGCGGGCCCATGCGACGGGCGGCGCGGCGCAGGCGCTGGCCTTCGCCGATGCGGCAGTGGCCAAGGCGGGCGGCACGCTGCTCGGCACCGCGCAGCCCACGGCACCGGACATCTTCCTGGCCGCGCTGGTCGCCTTCGGCGGGTTCCTGAAGCTGGATGCCGTGGCATTGACGAATCTGGCGGCGCTGCAGGCGCGCGTGGCGGCGATGCCGGGCGTGGCGGCGGCGACTGCGGCTGAACAGGCGCGAGGCTAAACAAAAGATGCTGCACCCCACCACCTTCTGGTTCCTGCGCCATGGCGAGACGGACTGGAACGCCCAGGGCCTGTCGCAGGGCCGCACCGACATCCCGCTGAACCAAGTGGGCGAGGCGCAGGCGGCCCGCGCCGCGCGCACCATCCAGCCGATCGGCATCGCCAGCATCGTCGCGTCCCCGCTGGTGCGGGCGCGGCGCACGGCGGAGGTGACGGCGGAGCTGCTCCGCCTGCCGGTGACGCTGGACCCCGACCTTGCCGAGGTGAATTTCGGCGCGCAGGAAGGCCTGCCGATGGGCGACTGGTACGATGACTGGATCGCCGGCGACTACACGCCGAAGGGCGGCGAGACCTTCGCCGAACTGCGGGACCGCGCGGTTCGCGGCATCAACCGTGCCGTGACACGGCCCGGGCCGGTGCTGGTGGTCGCGCATGGCGCGCTGTTCCGCGCGCTGCGCCAGGCTGCGGGGCTGGAGGCGAATGTGCGGACGCCGAACGCCCTGCCGCTGCTGATGGAGCCGCCGGAGGCCGGAGCCGCCGCCTGGCGTATCACGCCCGCGCTGCTGGCCGCGGAGGCATGAGCACCGCGCCGGCCCGCATCGCCGGGCCGGTCGCCCTGCCCCGCCTGCCGCACACCGCGCCACCGCCAGGTGCGGTGGATGCCCACGCCCACATCTTCGGGCCGGAGGCGCGCTTTCCCTTCGCCGAAGGCCGCGGCTACACGCCGCCCGATGCGCCCGTCGAGGCCTATCTCGCGCTGCTCGACCGGCTTGGCCTTTCGCGCGGCGTCCTGGTGCAGGGCAACGCGCATGGCTACGACAATGCGGCGCTGCTGGATGCGCTGGAACGCGCGCCGGACCGTCTGCGCGCCATCGCCATCACCGATGCGCGCGTCGCGCCCGAGGCGCTGCGCGACTGGCACCGCCTGGGCGTGCGCGGGCTGCGCTTCCACGAGCACGCGCCGGATGCGCGGCCGGGCTATGTGCAGGGAGTGGGGCTGGAGGTTCTCAAACGGTTCCGCCCGGTGATGCGCGACCTGGGCTGGGTAGTGCAGGTATTCTGCCACCACCGCCGGCTGCCGGCCATCGCGGCCGAGCTTTCCGGAATCTCACGCGAGATGCCGGTGGTGCTCGACCACATGCTGATGGTGCCGGCGGCGCTCGGCATCGCGGACCCCGGCTTCCAGGCCCTGCTGCGGCTGGTGGGGGAGGGGGCGGCGCATGTGAAGGTCTCCGCGCCCTACCGGCTCTCGACGGCATTCCCGGATTATGCCGATGCACAGCCGTTCCACGCGGCGCTGCTGGCCGCCAACCCGGATCGGCTGCTGTGGGGCACAGATTGGCCGCACACCTCGATCCCCGCCGCGACGATGCCGGATGACGGCGCGCTGCTGGACCTGTTCACGGACTGGACACCGCGTCCGGAAGATCGCGCGCGCATCCTGGTGGGAACGCCGGCCCGCCTGTTCTGGTAGTCTTCGCATTGGCCGAGGCGGCGCAACCGTTACGCGGCCACGCGCTTGCAAATGCTGCGCCGCGCATGGGATGGAAGATCGGAGGCGTCGCCGGGACAGGAGTTTCGGCGCGGGATCGAAGTCTGCGCGCAATGGAATTTCTGCGATGTCCGGCGAGGTCGTGATTGAAGAGGGTGGCGAGTTGCGCCGCCGCCTGCGCCAGCAGCAGCTGATTTCCGCCTTCGGGCGCGAGGCGTTGCGCGGACCGGATCTTGAGACGCTGCTGGACGAGGCAGCCCGCATGGCGGCGGAAGGGCTGGGCACCATGCTGTCCAAGGTCCTGCAGCACATCGCGGGCGAAGGCGCGCTGCTGATCGTCGCCGGCGTCGGCTGGCGGGACGGTGTGGTCGGCGTCATCAAGTTCGGCACCGACCTCGCCTCCCCGGCCGGCTTCGCGCTGCGCACCGGCGCACCCGTCATCTCGAACCATCTGGGCGGGGAGGGGCGCTTCCGCACACCGCAGGTCATGGTCGAGCACGGCGTGCGTCGGGCGGTGAACGTGCTGATCCGCGGCGAGGCCGGCGCGCCGCCCTTCGGCGTGCTGGAGGTGGACAGCCAGGACGAGGATGAGGATTTCTCTGAAAGCGACGTCGATTTCCTCCAGGCGCTGGCCAATGTCATGGGCCTCGCCATCGACCGCGAGAGGGACCGCCGCGACCGCGACCTGCTGACGCGGGAGGCGCATCACCGGGTCAAGAACAGCCTGCAGATCGCCCAGACCCTGCTGCGGCTGCAATTGCGGGAGGTCGAGGACCCGGAAGCCCGCCTGCAACTGGAACAGGCCGCCCGCCGCATCATGACCATCGGCGCGGTGCATGAGCGCCTGTTCTCCGGCCCCGCCATCGGCCAGGTCTCGGTTGGCACCTACTTGCGCGGCCTGATCGAGGATCTGCGCAACTCGCTCGGCGTCGGCGATTCGGAACGTCCGCT
Organism: Falsiroseomonas sp. HC035; assembly: GCF_050563525.1. NCBI lineage: Bacteria > Pseudomonadati > Pseudomonadota > Alphaproteobacteria > Acetobacterales > Roseomonadaceae > Falsiroseomonas > Falsiroseomonas sp. HC035. The sequence goes on along the minus strand of NZ_JBNXUN010000002.1, from coordinate 152,230 downwards.
GGAGCTGGAACTCACCGAGGCCAGCGAGGCGGAGATCTGGGACGGCGACCGGGTGACGACGCTCGGCCTGGTGGTCACCGAACTGGTGACCAATGCCTTCAAATACGGACGCGACGGCGTGGTGGTGCGGCTCGACATCGGCGGGCTGGATGGAGCGGGCACGCTGACGGTGGAGGATGGCGGCGAGGGACCGCCGAAGGACTATGACAAGGTGAAGGGCCGAGGCCTCGGCATGCGCATCCTGTCCACCCTGCTGCGCGGCGGCGGGCTGGTTGCGCAATGGCCGCCGGGCGAGCGGTTCCGCTTCGTCGCCACCCTCGCGCCGCCGCCGATCCCGACACCGGGGCAGTAGGCTACCGCAACCCGGCGCGCACGCGGTTGACGATGGTGGCCGCCAGCAGCAGGGCCAGGATCGGCATGATCCAGAAGGTCACCTCGGGCAGCGGCCCGGCCAGGCCGATCCACAGGCCGAGCGCGCCGAAGACCAGCGCGCGGTCGCTTTTGCCCAGCGGCCCGTCATAGCGTCGCTCCGCCCCCAGCACGCCGGCGAATTCCGAGACGACGGACAGCACCACCACGGCGCCGACCCAGCCCGGCCCGAAGGGCGCGACCAGCGCGAAGGGGGCGTACAGCGCGGCGTCGGAGACCACGTCGCCTAGTTCGTTCAGATAGGCGCCGAGCCGGCTTTTCTGCCCATGCTCCCGCGCCAGCATGCCGTCCACGGCATTCAGGCCCATCCGCAGCAGCAGCCACAGCGGCACAAGCAGGAACCAGGCGTGGATCCGCGTCGCCAGCAGCAGCGCGCCGAGCGCCACGGAGCCAATCGCCGCGGCCAGCGTCACCTGGTTCGCGGTAATGCCGGCGGCGGCCATGCGGCCCACCATCGGGCGCAGCAGCGCCTGGAAGCGGGGTTTCAGTTCGTAAAGAGTCATCTCGGCGCCAGCGCCCGCACGGCCGCCTCGCACTGCGCCGCGACCTGCGCCCAGCCGGCGCGGTCCTGCGGCGTGTCGGCGAAGCTGAGTGGCGTGCCGATGTGCAGGCGCAGGCGGCCTGGCTTAGGCAGGCGCGCCTGCGGCGGCCAGGCGGCGTGCGCGCCTTCCAGCCAGCAGGGCACCACCGGCACGGCGGAGCCCGCGACGAAGGCGCCGAGGCCCAGCTGGAAGGCGCCCATGCTGCCGTCGCGGGAACGGGTGCCCTCGGGGAACAGGATATAGACCAGCGCATCCTCCTCCAGCCGCGTGCGCAGCGTCACCAGATCCTTCAGGCGGGTCTTGCGGCGCCACACCGGCAGCGCATTGATGGCATAGGCGGCGAAGGCGGCCATCGGCGTGGAGGTGAAGAAGGTATCGCCCGCGGCCAGCGCATGCGCACGCCGTGCCGCGAGCCCGCGCAGCGCCGCCGCGACGGCCAGCGCATCGAGGTGGCTCGAATGGTTCGCGACCATGACGTAAGGCGGCGTCGCGGGCAGGTTCTCGCGCCCGGTCACCTCCAGCCGGTGCATCGCCGCCATGTATGCGCGCACCAGCCGGCGCCAGCTGCCCTGCAGCAGCGTGCCGACCAGGCCTGCCTCCCGGCCATGGCTGCGCAGGCGTTCCGCCGTGGGCAGGCCGAGGTCGCGGGCCGGCTTGATCTGCCAGTCGGTCATGGCGCGCCCGTCAGGATGCGCGTCGGCGCATCCATGCCCCAGCCGATGTAGAACTGGATCAGGTGGAAGGTCGCCGGCGCCACCAGCAGCAGGCTGTTGAAGCGGTCCAGGATGCCGCCATGGCCGGGCAGCAGCACGCCCATGTCCTTGATGCCGATGTCGCGCTTGATCGAAGACAGCATCAGGTCGCCGGCCTGCCCGCCGATGCTGACCAGCGCGCCGAGCAGGATCAGCTTCCACGGGCTGTCCATCGGCGTGCCTTCGAAGATCAGCCCGGCGACATAGGCCACCAGCAGCGTCGTGCAGACCAGCGCGCCGAGCGCGCCGGAGATGGTCTTGTTCGGGCTGGTCGCCGGCAGCAGCTTCGGCCCGCCGATCAGCTTGCCGCTGGTGAAGGCCGCCACGTCGTTCAGACCGACGGCAAGCACCAGCAGCAACAGCAGCGGCCGGTAGTTCGGGTCGTTCGCCATGTAGCCGAGATGCGCGAGGCCGGCGCCGAACAGCATGTAGGCGAAGATCGCGAGCGCCGTGCGCTGGATGTAGCCGCCCGGCCGGTCCAGCGGGATGGAGGCGACGGCGATGATCGTCACAGTCAGCGGCCAGAGGGCCACGAAGAAGCCGTACCAGTGGTCCAGCGCCGCGAAGTTCGCGGCCAGGATGCCGATGGCGACGACCGCGACGAGCAGGTATTCGCGGAACAGCCCGGTGGCGCGGTCATACTCCCGCAGGCAGGCCAGGCCGAGCAGCGTGACGGCGGCGATGGTGAAGACGCGCCCGGCCAGGATCGGCGCCATGATCAGCGGCAGCAGCACCGCCCAGGACCCCAGCCGCAGCCACAATTCGCGCAGCAAGGCCGGGCTGGCGCGACCACTGACGGACAGCGCGCCGATGACGGCCGCGGCCAGCAGCAGGATGCCGATGGTGGCGCCGACCAGCCCGCGCGTGACGGGGTGGCCGAAGGCGATGTCCCAGCCACTCATCCCGTGCCGATTCCCCTGATCTCCGCCCGACCATGACGGAGCCGGCGCGGCGGGGGAAGCGGCGCCGGTTTCACCGTCGTTTCAGTCGGCTGCGCGCCCGATCAGCCGGTTCAGCCCGAGGTCCTGGCGGGACAGCCGCGCGGTCGCCTCCAGCAGCGGCGCGATGGCCGGCGCCTGGTGCGCGACCAGCGCGGCATAGTCGGCCTCCACCTGCTGCATCACCTCGGCGAGTTCCATCCGGAAGGCGGCTTCGTCCACCAGGGTCAGGCGGCCGCCACGCAGCACGATGCGGCCATCGACCAGCACCGTGTCCACGCCGCGCCCGGTCTCGGAGAACACCATCTGCCGCGCCGCGCTGCCGAATGGCTGCCAGGCGAGGTCGTCCAGGTTCAGCAGCGTGAGGTCCGCCTTCATCCCCGGCACGATCGCGCCGACCTGCCCCTCCAGCCCCACCGCGCGCGCACCGCCGGTCGTGGCGGCCTCCACCGCGTCGCAGGCCAGCGCGCCGCCCGGATTCGCATCGCTGCCGGCGGACAACAGGCAAAACATCTTCATGGCCTGGAACAGGTTCTGGCAGTCGGAGCAGCTGTTGTTGTCGCAGCCCAGCGCCAGCCGCACGCCGTGGCGCTTGAAGTCGGCCAGTGGCGCGACGCCGTTCTTGAGCTTCAGATTGGCCAGCGGGTTGTGCACCACGCCGGCCCCGGCGCGCGCCACCAGCTCGATCTCCTCCGGCGTGATGTAGATGGCGTGCGCCAGCGTGGTGCGCGGCGTCAGCAGCCCGACCGCCGCCATGTGCCGCACAAGCGACCCGCCATCGGCGCCGTATTCGCGCCGCGCCTTCGCCAACTGCGCGCGCGTCTCATACACATGCGTCAGCACCGGTAGCCCGTGCAGCTCCGACAGCTCCCCAATGCCTTCCAGCAGCTGGCGGGAGGAGCGCTGCGGGCCGGAGGGACTGAGCGCCCAATGCAGCCGCGGCGGCAGCGGCGACAGGCGCGCGATCTGCGCCGCGACGAAGGCAAGGTCGGCCGCCGGGTCGCCCGGCTTGCCGGTCACCAGCGCCGCCACCTCCGGCGTCATCTCCGGCAGGAAGGGCGCGATATCCAAATCCGGCACGTCCCGCACGGCAATCGAGAACACGACGCGGATGCCGACCTCGGCGTAGGCGGACAGGATGATGTCCAGCGTCTCCTCATCCTGCGGCACCAGGCTGTTCATGTCCTGGATCGTGGTGATGCCGTTCCGCAGACACTCCATGGCGCCGAGCAGCGTGCGCGCGCGCAACTCCGCCTTCGACCTGCGGCCCCAATAGGCCGGCTGGGAATGCAGCGCCCAGACGTCGAAGGGCATGTCCTCGAAGCGGCCCTTCAGCAGCGTGTCGTAGGAATGGTAATGCGCACTGACCAGGCCCGGGATCAGCAGGCGGCCGGAGGCTTCCAGCTCCTCCGTCCCGATCGGCACCTCCAGCGGCGGGCCCTCACGCAGGGCACCGGCGGGTTCGGAGACCGCGACGATGCGATCCTCGCGGATCAGCACGTCCCGCACCGGCGGCCGGTGCGGATCGCAGCCCGGCACCCAGGCGCGCGCGCCACGAATCAGCAAGGTGCCAGGCATTGGTGTCAGGCCCGCGCCGGCGGCAGCTCGCGCTGGTCACGCGCCGGCAGGAAGGCGCGGCTGAACACCTGGGCGGGCGTCGGCGTGCGCGGCAGGCCAAACACCTCCACCGTCTGCGCGATGGCGCGGGTGAGGCGCGCATCGTCCAGGTCGCCGGCGCCGAGCTGCATGGTTTCGGGCACCGCCATCACCGCGCGCCAGGCGAATTCGATGCGCTGGCGCTCAACCTCGACATTGATGGTCGCCTCCACGCGCTGCATCAGCTGCGCCCCCATGGCCGGGTTGCGGCCGACCTCGATCATGGCCCGGTTTATCGCGGCGACAAGCCCTCGCACCGCGTTCGGATTGTCCCGCGCCAACCTTTGGGAGACCATGACGCCGTTCGAATAGGCCTCGATCCCGGAATCGGCGAACATGAACCAGCGGAAGTCGTGGTCCGGATTGAGGCCGAGGCCGACCAGGTTGGAATGGCTGGTCAGGCTGAAGGCCGTCACCGCATCCACCTGGCCGCGGATCAGCATCGGCTCCTGCAAGGTGGGCGACATGTTGACGATCTCGACTTTCGAGGCATCGACGCCCGACAGCCGCGCCAGCAGCGGCCACAGCAGAATGGCGGACGACCCGGTCGGCCCACCGAGCTTGCGACCCTGCAGGTCGGCCAGCGTCTTGATCGGCCCATCCGCCTTGGTCAACACGGCAAAGGGGCCCTTGTTGTAGATCTGGTAGACCATCAGCGGCTGTTCGCCAGGCCGGTTGGCTGCCTGCTGGATGATCGCATTCATGTCGCCGAAGCCTGCGTCATAGGCATTCGACATGACGCGGGTGATGGTGCCGGCGGAGCCGTCGCCCTGGTCGATCGTCACCTCCAGCCCCGCCTCGCGGAACCAGCCGCGCTCGCGGGCCAGGTAGAACCAGGAATGGATGCCCTGGAAACGCCAGTCCAGCGTGAAGCGGATGGGCGTGAGGCTCTGAGCGAGAGCGGGCGCGGCGAGAAGCGTGGGGCCGGCGGCAAGCAGCGTGCGGCGCGAGAGACGCATCGAGGAGGTCCTTGCAGGGCGGGATAGCTCATGGAGGCTCTGCAATGTTCGGGCCAGCTTGCGGCACCGCGGCGTCCCCCACATCCTGCCGCTTCCCCGAAGGAGTGCCCCGATGCCGAGCCGCCCCCGTACCATCCTGGTCACCGGCGCCGCGACCGGCATCGGCGCCGCCTGCTGCCGCGCGCTGGCCGGGCCGGGCACCGCCATCCTGGTGCACACCCGCCGCAATACGGAGGGTGCGGAGCGGACCGCCGGCGCGGTGCGCGAGGCCGGCGGGCTGGCCGAGGTGGCGCTGGGCGACATCGGCGATGCGGAGACGCCGGCCGCGCTGGTGGCGCAGGCCGTGGCGCGCTTCGGCGGGCTGGACGTGGTGGTGGCCAATGCCGGCTTCGCCGACCGCACGCCGGTGGCGGACCTGACCGACGCCGGCTTCGCGAAATCCATGGACACGGTGCTGTGGGCGTTCCTGCGGCTGGCCCGCGCCGCCTTGCCGCTGCTGGCGGCGGGCGAGGCGCCGCGGCTCGTCGCCATCTCCTCCTTTGTCGCGCATGTCTTCCGAACCGATGCCACGCTGTTCCCGGCGACGGCGGCCGCGAAGGCGGGGGTGGAGGCGCTGGTGCGGTCGCTGGCGGTGGAGGCGGCGAAATCCGGCACCACCGTGAATGCCGTGGCGCCCGGCTTCACCCAGAAGGACGCCGGCGGCCATACCGCGCTGAGCCCGGCGCAGTGGGATGCCGTGCGGGCGCGCATCCCGCTCGGCCGGCTCGGCACGCCGGAGGATGTGGCGCGGGCAGTGGCCTACCTCGCCTCGCCCGGCGCCGCCTACGTCACCGGGCAGGTGCTGCATGTGAATGGCGGGCTGGTGTGAGGTTGACGCCCGCCCCTGCCGCGGCGGACCCTGCCGGCGCAACCAGGGAAACGCCCCGATGATCCATGTGCTCGCCATCATCACCACGAAGCCGGGAATGCGGGAGGCGGTGCTGACGGAAATGCGCGCCAACATCCCGGCGGTGCTGGCCGAGGATGGCTGCATCGAATACGGCCCGGCGGTGGATGCGGAGGGCATCGGCCGCATCCAGACCCCGCTCGGCCCGGACAGCTTCGTGGTGGTGGAGAAGTGGGAAAGCCCGGCCGCCCTGGCCGCGCATGGCGCCGCGCCGCACATGGCGGCCTATGCCGCGAAGACGCGAGAGATGGTGGCCAGCCGCGTCATCCACGTGCTGTCGCCGGCAGCCTGACACCGGGCCGTGGAAATGCTGCCGCATTCCCACCCTCAGGCGCCGGCGCTTCACTTGGCTCGCCGCACCTGCGGCGGCCCGCATTCGCGGCCTCGGCCGGCGGTGCCGGCCGCAGGTTGGCAGGTCATGTGCCAAGCATGACGCATGGCTGACCAGCCCGCCCGCGGCTGGCTGGCGCCGCTGGCCATGCTGAACCGGCGCACCGCGCCGCCGCTGCTGATCTACCTGGTCGCCGGCGCCAGCGGTTTCGCGGCGATCGCCGAGACCTTCTGGGTACGCGAACAGCTTGGCCTGTCCGCCTCCAGCCTGCTGGCGCTGGCGGCCTGGCTGACGGTGCCCTGGACCCTGAAGATGGTGGTCGGCCACCTGGTGGATACGGTGCCCATCATGGGCTCCCGCCGCCGCGCCTATGTGTTGCTCGGTGCGGCGTTGCAGGTCGCCGCCAACCTGGTGCTGGCCGCCGCGGCGGCGGGGCTGACCGCGCCGGTGCCGGCGGAGGCCGCCTATGTCGCCGCCTCGCTCGCCGCTGTCGTTGGACTGGTCGTTCAGGACAGCGTCGCGGATGCGATGACGACGGAGGTGGTGGACCGCACCGACGCCCAGGGCACGCCGCGCGACCCGGGTGTGGTGCAGGCGGAACTGGGCGACGTGCAGGTGCTCGGTCGCGTCGCGCTGATGGGCGGTGCCTTCGCGACGGCCGGCCTCGGCGGCTGGCTGGCGCAGGTGTGGCCGACGTCCACCATCTTCCTGATCGCCGCCCTGCTGCCGCTGCCCTCCCTGATCGCGGCCTTCCTGCTGCGCGAGACCGGCGAGGCGCGGGAGCGCCCGGATGCGCGGGTGCTGTGGGGCGGTGCGGCCTTTGGCGCGGCGATGCTCACGCTCGGCCTGGCGCAGCCGCCCTTCGCCGAGGAGATCGGCTTCCTGCTGGCGCTCGTCGTGCTGCTGGCGCTGCTGCGGCTGACGGTGGCGGGCGTGCCGCCGGAAATCCGCCGCGCCATGGCGGCGGCCGGCCTCATCATCTTCGCCTTCCGCGCCATGCCGGCGCCGGGGCCAGCGTTGCAATGGTGGCAGATCGACGTGCTGGGCTACAGCCAGGGCTTCTTCGGCACGCTCGGACAGCTGGGCACCGGGCTTGCGATCCTGGGCGCGCTGCTGCTCGGTGGTCGGATCGTGCGCTGGCCCCTGGGGGCTGTGTTCTTCTGGCTGGCGGTGCTGAATGCGGCCTTCATGCTGCCAACCATCGGCATGCTGTTCGGCCTGCATGAATGGACCGAACGGATGTTCGGCTTCGGCGCCCGCACCATCGGGCTGGTCGATACCGCCTTCTCCGCGCCGATGGCGCAGCTCGCCATGATCCCGATGCTGACGCTGATCGCGATGCACGCGCCGGAGGGACGGCGGGCCACCTGGTTCGCGCTGATGGCGTCCCTGATGAACCTGGCGCTGCAGGCCGGCGCCATCGTCTCCCGCGGCCTGAACGCGGTGTTCGTGGTGGAGCGCGGGGCCTACGCCGCGCTGCCGGACCTCGTCATCGCGGCGACCGTGGTGGGGCTGGCGCTGCCGGTGCTGGCGATCCTGGCCTTCGGACGCAGGCTGCTCCCGGCAAAGCCCGCTTGATCGCAACCGAAGGCGGGTTGCCGCGCTGTCATCCCTGAGACAGAGGGAGACAGGTCGTCATGTTCAGGCTTATCCGCAATATCGCCATCCTGCGCGGCCTCTGGGGCATGTTCCGCCGCGGCCGCCGCCGGTAGGCCGCCGGGTTCCGTCACGTCCTCGTGCCGGCTAGGCTGCCGCCGACAGGCCGGGTGAGGAACGACGCATGGACTACCGCAATCTCGGGCGCAGCGGCATCAAGGTCTCGCCGCTTTGCCTCGGCGCCATGATGTTCGGCGGCGCGACGGACGAGGCCACCAGCCGGCGCATCGTCGACCGTGCTCGTGGCCAGGGCATCAATTTCATCGACACCGCCGATGCCTACAATGGCGGCGCGTCCGAGCAGGTGGTGGGCCGTGCCATCGCCGCCGACCGTGCCTGGTGGGTGCTGGCGACGAAGCTGGCGAACCCGGTGCAGCCCGGCCCGAATGGCGGCGGCCTGTCGCGCCGCTATGCCTTCCTCGCGGTCGAGGCCAGCCTGCGCCGGCTCGGCGCCGAATGCATCGACATCCTGTACTGGCACAAGGAAGACCACGCGACGCCGCTGGCGGAATCGGTGCATGCGATGGCGGACCTGGTGCGCGCCGGGAAGATCCGGCATTTCGGCGTCTCCAACCACCGCGCCTGGCGCGTGGCGGAAATCTGCCGCCTGTGTGACCTTGCCGGCATCGACCGCCCGGTGGTCAGCCAGCCGCTTTACAATGCGCTGAACCGGATGGTGGAGGTGGAGCACCTGCCGGCCTGCGCCAATCTCGGCCTCGGCGTCTTCCCGTATTCGCCGCTGGCGCGCGGCGTGCTGACCGGCAAGTACAAGCCGGACGCCGCCCCGCCCGAGGGCACCCGTGCCGCGCGCCAGGACAAGCGGATGATGGAGACGGAGTGGCGCCCGGAAAGCTTGGCGATCGCCGCCGAGATGGCGCAGCGCGCGACGGAGCGCGGCCTGACGCCGGGGCAGTTCGCGCTCGCCTGGGTGCTGAACAACCGCCTGGTCACCGGCGCCATCGTCGGCCCCCGGACGGAGGCGCAGTGGGAAGACTACATGGGGGCGCTCGCCTACCGGTTCACCCATGAGGACGAGGCGCTGGTCGATGCGTTGGTCACGCCCGGCCATCCCTCCACGCCCGGCTACAACGACCCAGCCTATCCGCTGGAGGGGCGCGTCGCGCGTTGACGAGGCCTCACGGCTCGAAGGGGAAGGCCAGCAGGCGGTCGGCCGGCAGCGCCACGCGCAGGGTCTCGCCGAGGGTGGGCGGCGCGCTGGCCGGCACATCCGCCTCCAGCCGCAGCGCGCCGGCCTCCAGGCCCAGCCGCCATGCGGGGCCAAGGAAATCCATCTGCATGACGACGGCCTCGAAGCCGCCCGGCAGCGCGGCTGCGTTCGGGCCGAGGCGCACATCCTCCGGCCGCACGAAGCACTGCACCGGCGTGCCGAACAGCAGCGGCCGGGCGGCGCGGCAGGGCAGCAGGTGGCCAGACGCGAGCACCATGCCAGGCGGCGCCTCCACCACCCCGTCGAACAGGCTGCCGCGGCCGAGGAAGCCGGCGACGAAGGCGCTGGCCGGCGTTCGGTACACCGCCTCCGGCGTAGCGTCCTGCACGATGCGGCCGCGCGCCATCACCAGCACGCGGTCCGCCATGGCCAGCGCCATCTCCTGGTCCTGCGTCGCCAGGATGGTGGTGGTGCCGAGCCGGCGTTGCAGCGCCCGCAACTCCTGCCGCAGCAGCAGCCGCAGCGGCGCGTCCTGCGCCGAAAGCGGATCGTCCAGCAGCAGAAGCCCCGGCTCTGGTGCCAGCGCTCGGCCGAGTGCCAGGCGCTGGACCTGCCCGGCGGAGAGTTGCGCCAGGGCCATTCCGGCCTCCCCCGCCAAATGCAGCAGGGACAGCAGCTCCTGCACCCGCTGCTGCCGCCGTGCCCGCGGCCAGGCGCGGCCGCGCAGCGCCTGGTCCAGGCTGCCGCTCACGGTCTCCCCCGGCGGGGTGTCCCGCCGCTGGATCAGCCAGCCGGCGTCGCGCGAAGTGGTCGGGCGAAAGGTCACGTCCCGGCCGTCCTGCACGATGCGCCCGCTGGTCGGTGGATCCATCCCGGCCAGGGCGCGCAGCAGCACGGACTTGCCGCAGCCGGAGGGGCCGATGAGCGCCAGCAACTCGCCGGGCAGGGCGGTGAAGCTGGCGCGATCCAGCACGCGGGTCTCGCCGAACTGCTTGGAGACCTGGTCCACCACCAGGCTCGGCAGCGCGGGGTCCGCGATCACGCGGTCCAGGGCCGGCGGGTGTTCGGAGCGCGGCATGGGGTGATCCCGAGGAGACCGACCCTCATCGCGCAGCGTCGCCGCTTCGTCACGTGACGGTTTGGAGGCGCTCCGCAGCTTCACGCAGAATGGGCGCCAGGCGCTGCGCCCAGGCCTCGATTTCGGCCGCATCGGCCAGCAGGTCCTGCCGCACCTCGATCAGCGCCGCCGGGTTGCCGCGGGCATCGCCATGCACCGGCACGGTGTAGTCCTCCGCGATGTCGATGCGGTAGGGCTCGTTGTCGCCGACGACCAGCGCCGGGTCGGCTCGCAGGCCATCGATCAGCGCCTGGCCGAAGGCCGTGGCCGCGCCATGCAGCACGCCGGCCTGCCAGGGCCGCGCCACGCCGTGGAACACCGGCGTGAAGCTGTGGACGCCGACGACGGCGACTGGCCCGCGGGCATCCAGGAATCTGGCGATACGGTCCTGGAAGGGGATGAAGAACAGCATCTGCCGCTCCGCCACCTGCGCTGCGGTCAGCCCCTGGTTGCCGGGAATGTCCGTGGCCTCGCTGCGCAGCGGGATGCTGCTGGGTACGCCGGGCGGCCGGTTGCAGTCGATCAGCAGGCGCGAATAGCCCGAGAGGAACAGCGGCGCGTCCAGCAATGCCGACAGGCGCCGGGACAGCGCCGCGGCGCCGAGGTCCCAGGCGATGTGGCGCTGCAGTTCAGCCGCCGGCAGCCCGAGCGCGTCGAAGCGCGCCGGGATGTGGTTGGAGGCATGTTCGCAGACCAGCACCAGCCGTGCGGCGCCGCCCTCGTTCACCACGGTGACCGCAGCGGGCTCCATGCTCAGGTGGTGACCTCGTCCGTCACCACGTTGAAGCCGGACAGGGTGCAGGGGCCGAAGGTGGTGGCGATGGCCACGTCCGTCGCGTCGCGGCCGCGCGCCATCAGGATGCGGCCGATGCGCGGCATGTTGTTGCGGGCATCGAAGGTGTGCCAGGCGCCGTCGAGATATACCTCGAACCAGGCCGCGAAATCCATCGGGCCATAGGGCGGCGGCATGCCGATGTCGCCAAGGTAGCCGGTGCAGTAGCGCGCCGGGATGTTGACGCAGCGGCACAACGTCACCGCCAGATGCGCAAAGTCCCGGCACACGCCGACCTGTTCGCGATGCGCGTCCGCAGCGCTGCGGGTGGAACTGGCGCGCTGGTAGTCGAAGGTGATGTGGTTGTGCGCGTAGTCGCAGATCGCCTGCACGCGGGCCCAGCCGGTCGGCCCGTTGCCGAACATGGCCCAGGCGGTGTCGCCCAGCTTGTCCGTGTCGCAGTAGCGGCTGCCCAGCAGGTAGACCAGCGCCTCGTCCGGCAGGTCCTCCACCCTATGCTGCTGCGCATGGGGCAAGATGGTGTCGGGCAGGCCGCTATCCTGCGCAACGAAGCTGGTGGAAATCGTCAGGCGGCCAGCCGGGGCCACGATGCGCGTGCAGGTGTTGCCGAAGCCATCGACGTAGTCGCGGTGGGGAATTGGCGGGTCGAAGCTCATCTGGTGCGGCCCGACCAGGTCGGGCAGGCGCGAGGGATGCGGGCTGACCATCAGCATCATCGGCGTGGGCTGCGGGCAGTCATAGGTAATCTGGCAGCCGGCGCTGATGCGCATGGCGGTGCTCCTCGAATTTGCGGGAATGTCGGACTGAACGTAACGATGGGCCTAGGGTTGCAGGGCCGCCTTCGGAACCGCAACCGGGATCGGATCGACCGCGGTGACGCTGACCTCCACCGTCATGCCGAGGTCGTCCGCTGGAAAGCCGGTCCAGGTGCCGTGCAGCGGAATCGCGTGCCGGTGGTCGCGGGCCACGGCGACGCGGATCAGGTCGCGGTTGCCGATGATGGCATTGGTCGGGTCCAGTTCCACCCAGCCAGCACCGGGGACATAGACGCGCAGCCAGGCATGCGTCGCCCCGCCGCCGACCCGGCCGCCAGCCTGCGGCACGTACAGGTACCCCGAGACGAAGCGCGCCGCGAGGCCGAGCGCGCGCAGCGCCTCTATCATGAACACCGCGAAGTCGCGGCAGGTGCCGCTGCCCAACCGCAGCGTCTGCACCGGCGCCTGCACGCCGCGTTCAGACCGCGCGATGTAGTCGAAGCTTTCGCGGATGCCGTGCGTCATGCGGGTCAGCAGGTCGCGCGTGCCGGTCGGGCCGTTGCGGCGGACGAATTTGCGCGCCCAGCGTTCCACGGCATGGTCCGGGTCGGCGTATTGCCGCTCGATCGACCGGGCGAGGTCGGGCAGTTCGTCGACGTCGTAGGCAAAGGGATAGGTGCTGGCATCCTCGTTGATCGGGTAGTCCAGCGCGTTGATCGGCGCGTGGTCCAGCCGCACGGTGCTGTCGAAGCGCAACTCCTTCGCGCGGCCGCTGAAGCGCGCCACGCCGACGCTGTTGCCGAAGACGTCGTGCAGCCAGCGCAACTCCGCCGGCTTCGGCGTGATGGTCAGCGCGGCATCGAGGATGCGCTGGTCGTGCCCTTCCCGCGGCCGCAGCATCATGCGGTGCTCGCCGAAGGCGACCGGCTGCTTGTAGCGATAGGTCGTGATGTGACGCACGGAGAGGACGGGCATCGGGCTCTCCGGCTGCGATGTTTCGGGAGGCCTTGGGACGCAGGGGCGGGGCGCCGGCACGGCGCGGCGCGATGCGTGCGCCATCCTTAGGCTGCGGCCGCTGCGGCGGCAAGCGCCGAATGGTGGACAGGCTGAATCGTATATTCTACCATGACGCGATCCAATGCCCAGCCACTCGCCCATACGCTCCGCCTCCTCCGGCTTGCCCCACCCGCGCGGGCAGACGCGGCGCGGCAGGACGGAAGTGCCGGCGGAGCGCCCCCCGACCCGCATCGGCTTCCTGCTGATCCCCGACTTCGCAATGATCGCCTATGGCTGCGCCATGGAGCCATTCCGTGCGGCGAACGACCTGGCGGGCACCACGCTGTACCAATGGGTGCATGTCTCGCCGGATGGAGGTCCGGTGCGGGCCTCGAACGGCGTGTCCATCCTGGCCGACCACGGCGCGAGCCAGAGTCTGGCGCAGCCCGGCAGCCTGGAGGTCGTGTTCGTCTGCGCCGGCGGCAATCCCGCGGCCTTCGAGGACCCGGCCACACTCGCCTGGCTACGTGCCGAAGCCGCGCGTGGCACCCGCATCGGCGGCATCTCCGGCGGCTCCTACGTGCTGGCCCGCGCCGGGCTGCTGGCCGGCTACCGCTGCACCGCGCACTGGGACTACATCCCGGCGATGGCGGAGCGCTTCCCGCGCCTGCACCTCACCCGTTCGCTGTACGAGATCGACCGGGACCGCTGCACCAGTGCCGGCGGCACCGCGGCGCTGGACATGATGCTGGCGCTGATCGAGGCGGCGCAGGGCCGCGCGCTTGCGCATGCGGTGGCGGAGTGGTTCCTGCACACCCGCCCGCGCGCCGGCGGCGAGCCGCAGCGGATGAGCCTGCGGGAGCGCTACGACACCAGCCACCCGGACCTGCTGGCGGTGCTGGACCAGATGGAGCGCAGCCTCGAGGCGCCGCTGCCGCGGGAGGATCTGGCGCGCCACGCCGGCATCTCGGTGCGGCAGCTGGAGCGGCTGTTCCGCAGCCACCTCGGCCGCACGATCGGCACGCACTACCTGGGCCTGAGGCTGGACCATGCGCGCCGCCTGCTGCGGCAGACGCCGTTGTCGGTGCTCGACACCGCCATGGCCTGCGGCTTCGTCAGCGCGGCGCATTTCTCCCGCAGCTACACCGCGCGCTTCGGGCGTTCGCCCCGGCAGGACCGGGGACGGCCTACCGCTGGCCGTCCCACCGGCTGATCTCCGCCTGCGTCAGGCCACCGACGCGCGCATGCGGCCGGCCGCCGGTGGTCATGGCAAGCGCGAACAGGATCTCGTCCGGCCGCGGCGCATCCGGCACGACGCAGGAGATGCCGTCGAAGTGGCTGCGGACATAGGCGGCGTTGCGGTGGTGGATCGGCAGGTCCAGCATCGCTCCCATCGGCCCGACCTTGGTCATCGATGGCACGATGGACAGCGCCTGGCCGAGCAGCCCGCGCATCGCATAGCCGCCGGCCACATGCCACAGCGCGCCGTGCTCGAGTTCGCCCGCGGTGCCCACGACACCGCCCTTGCCATAGGCCTCGATCGCGGCCGGGTCGCCGCCGAGGCCGGCGAGCAGCCGTTCCGCCACCATCAGCCCGATCGGCTTCATCGCTTCCATCATCCACATCAACTCAGGCTCGTGGCGACCGGCGAAGGGGTTGCGCAGCACCACGGCGCACCAGCCCTTGCGCAGCGGCGTCGCCAGCGGCGGGCCGCCATCGTGGCGGATCTCCTCGACACAAAGCACGGTTTTCCGGATGGCGAGGGTCTCGGTCATGCCATGGCTTTCGTCAGCAGGTGAAGCGGGGCGCCAGCCAGCCGGTGGTGGCCGCGCAGGCGGAGCGCGACGGCGCGGATCAGGCCGGACCGGCACCAGGATTCGGCGCGCGCGGCGCCGGCATCCAGCGCGGCCGCGATCTCGTCCCCGGTCAGCACGCCGACATCGGTGGTGACGAGCCGCGCGCCGAGGTCGCTGTCCGGGTCCAGCGAATCCGCTGGCATGCGCAGGATTGCGGGGCTGTCGCAATCCACGGCATTGGCGATCAGCGTCGCCGCCGCATCCGCCGTCGCCGCATCCCGCGCCAGCACCGTCACCGCATCGGCGATGCCGAGGGAGAAGGACCGCCCGTGCCGGCCGGAGGTGGCGATGCCGCCGATGCCATCGACCGCGTGCAGTCGCAGCGCGCCATCGAAGCCGAAGCCGGGCGTGGGGTCGGCGACCATGCCGACGGATAGACCCTCGCCGGCAAACACGGCGATATCGCCGCCATCGTTGACGAAGGCACGTGCCAGCCCCGGCGCCGCCGCGCGCATCTCAGCCAGCAGCGCGTCCGCCACCGCGCCGGCCACGGCGGCCATGGGAGTGACGAAGATGCCCTGGCGCGCGAAAGGCAGGCAGGCCGCATGCATCCGCCGCGCGATGGCACCGCGCGGTATCGCGGCGACCGGCTGGCGCAGCAGCGGAAGTTCGGCGACGAGTTCGGGCAGGATGCCGCGGAACCGCGCCGCCGCCGCCGCCTCCGCCGCGCGGATCTCGCTGCTGCTGCCCCAGGCGCGCAGCACAACGTCGATCGGGCCGTGCTGCAGGTGCAGCCTTTCCCCGTGCAACCGCTGGATGGTGGGTTCAGCCCGGGAAGGGCCAGGGATTGCCATCCTGCCACCCCTCCACCCGCAGCTGCGGCCCGAGCCCGCGCAGCAGGTCTTCCACCGGCACGATCTCGCCCATATGGCCGCCGAGGCGCTGGTAAAGCGCGCGCGGAAGCGTGAACTCGATGGGCGCGACCAGCGCCGGGGTTGGCACGAAGCCGAAGGCGCGCTTCGGCAGGCGCAGCACGTCCGCCATCACGGTGATGCCACCACCAGGCCAGAGATACACCGGCGCGCCGCCCATGGTGACGCGCGTCTCCCCACTGGCGACGCTGCGCGTCAGCAGCACGGGATTGTCGGTGACTCCGGCCCGCAGTGATCCGCCGGCGCCGGCCATGAAGATGACGGTGCAGAGCGAGGGTTCGCAATTCTCCCCGATCCGCTCGACCACCTTCGCGACATCGGCCGGCATCTCCGCCGCTACCGGGCGAAGCTGGTCGTCCAGCACGCACCACAGTGCATCCTCGCCGGTGGTGGAGGTCAGCAGCAGGCGCAGTCCGGGCCAGGCCACTGCCGGATCGATCTTCTCGATGATCGATAGCGGATCGCTGATATCCGTGCCGCCCCAGCCGAGCCCCGGCTGCGCCACCTGGAAATAGCGCCCGGGTGTGGAGCGCCGGCCGCGAAGGCGGATGCCGGTCGGCCGCATGCCGAGCACCTTGCCGGCCTGGTGTTCCGACAGCACGCCGGTGATGTGGTCGTCCACCACGATCACCTCATCCGCATGGCCGAGCCATTGCTGCGCGAAGATGCCGATGGTTGCGCTGCCGCAGCCGACGCGCATGCGCTGCTCTGGCCTGCCATCCACCACCGGCGCCTGTCCCGCCTGCACAAGCACCGTGTGCCCGCCATCGATGGCAAGTTCCACTGTATCCCCGCCGCACAGCTTCAGCAGCGTGTCGCAGGTGGTGGTGCCTTCCCGCTTGGACCCACCCGTCAGGTGCCGCACCCCGCCCAACGACAGCATCTGGCTGCCGTATTCCGCGGTGGTGACGTGACCGACCTGTTCGCCGTTGCAACGCACGGCGGCGGCTTCCGGTCCGAGGTGCCGGTCCGTGTCGATCTTCACCTTGACGCCGCAGTAGCTGAAGATTCCCTCCGTCACGATGGTGACGGTATCCACGCCCGCATGCGTGCCGCCGACGATGAAGGGCGCCGGCTTGTAGTCCGGATAGGTGGTGCCGGCGCCGATGCCGGTGACGAAGGCGCGCGAGGGGTCGAGCAACTGGCCATCCCAGCCGCCTTCGGCGAACGGTACCACGGGCGCGCCCGTTTCGACCGCCCGCGCCAGCGCCACGGCCTGGTCGGTGCGAACCAGCTGTCCATCCTCGTTGGCATAGCGCGAACAGGCGCCGCTGCGGCCGGGACGGATGCGGCACAGCACCGGGCAGGCATCGCAGCGCACGATGCCCTGGTCGCCCTCCGCCGCGCCGAATTTGCGCGAACGTGCCTCCGGGCTGGTGTGGTCGCTCATGCCCGCAGCGCCTCCCACAACCGATGCGGCAGCACGGGCACCTGGCGCAGCGTCACGCCGGTGGCATGGCGGATGGCGGACAGGATGGCGGGCGCGGTCGGCACCAGCGCCGGCTCGCCGACGCCCTTTGCCCCGTACGGACCTTCGGGCTCCGGATCCTCGATCAGGTGCACCTCGATCTCCGGCACGTCGCCGGCGGTCGGGATCAGGTAGTCGTGCAGGTTCTCGGTGCGGCCCGGAATGAACTCCTCCATCAGCGCCAGGCCGAGGCCCTGGGCGATGCCGCCATGGATCTGGCCCAGCACCAGCGCAGGGTTCACCGCGCGGCCGACATCCTGCGCGGCGACGATGCGCCGCACCTTCACGGTGCCCAGCGCCATGTCCACCGCCACCAGCGCGATCTGCGCGGCGAAGCCGTAGGTAGCGTAGGGCATACCCTGGCCATCCGCATCCAGCGCCGTGGTCGGCGGGTCGTAGCGGCCCTGGCCTTCCAGCGCGGCCTCCAGCGTCGCGAGGTCGATCACCCGCGCCTCGCCGACGCGCAGCCGCGTGCCCTCCAGCACCAGCCGCGCATCCTCGCCCGCATTGGCCAGCGCCAGGATGCGGCGGCGCAGGTCCAGCCCCGCTTCCATCGCCGCACGGCCGCTGACAAAGGTCTGGCGGGAGGCGCTGGTCTTGCCGGCATCCGGCGTCAGCGCCGTATCGCCCAGCACGAAGCCGAATTTATCGAGCGGCAGCCCGACGGCATCGGCGCAGATCTGCGCCATCACGGTGATGCTGCCCTGGCCGATATCGACGGCGCCGTTGAACAAGGTCAGCGCGCCGTCACGCCCGAGCGTGACCAGCATGCGGGAAGGGTTGGACATGCTGGTATTGCCGCAGCCGTACCACATGCACGCGATGCCGGCGCCGAGCCGCAGCCGTGGTGCATCGGCATTGTGTGCGGCGACCTGCGACAGCATCGCATCCCACCCCGGCTTCAGCGCATCAAGGCATTCCGGCAGCCCTGCCGAGGCATGCAACACCTGCCCGCTATGCGTGGTATCGCCGCGCCCGATGGCATTGAGCCGCCGGATCTCCCAGCGATCCAGGCCCAGTTGCGCCGCCAGGTCATCCACCAGCGATTCCGTCGCGATCGCCGCCTGCGGCACGCCAAATCCACGGAAGGCGCCGGCGGGCGTGTCGTTGGTGTAGATGGCGCGCGCCCGGTTGCGCAGATTGGCGATGCGGTAGGGACCGCCGGCATGTACCGGCACGCGGTTGGCGACGGTGGCACCCCAGCTGGCATAGGCGCCGGTGTTGAAATCGGCGTCCATCTCGTAGCTGGTGAAGTGGCCCTCGGCATCCGCCGACATGCGCGCGCTGATCGCGGCGGGATGGCGCTTGGTGGTGGAGGCCATGCTCTCGGCCCGCGAATACACCATTCGCACCGACCGTCCGACCTTGCGCGCCGCCACGGCGAGCAATGGCTGCACGGAGACATCGAGCTTGCCGCCAAATCCGCCGCCACAGGCGCTCGGGATGATGCGCACCGCGTCTTCCGCCATGCCGAGCACGCGGGCCGTCTCCTCCCGGTCCATGTAGGGCGCCTGGGTGCAGGCGAAGACCGTCATGCCGTCCTCCGTGGGAGAGGCGTGGCCTGCTTCGGGCTCGATGTAGGCATGCTCGACGAAGCCGGTGTGGAAGTTGCCCTCGGCTGTCACGGCGCCTGGCGCGACGGTGCCGCGGTTCAGGCGGCCCTCGATCAGCAGGTTGCCGGGGGCGTGGTCGTGCAACTGTGGCGCACCCGGCGCCTGTGCCGCTTCCGTACCGTGCAACGCGGGCAGGGGGTGCCAGGCGATCGGCAGGCTTTCGTCCGGCACCGCCGCCACGGCTTCACGAGTCCCGACCAGCCCGAGCACCGCCTCGCCGCGGAAGCGTACGTGGCGCTCGGCGAAGACCGGCTGGTCCTTCAGGTTCGGCATGATGCCGAAGGCGTTCAGGCCCGGCACGTCGGCGGCCGTCAGGATCGCGTCCAGCCCCAGCCGCGCCGCATCCAGGATCCCGAGTTCGAAACGCGCACGGGCATGCGGCGACCGCACCACGCGCAGCCACAGCGCATCGGCCGGCGCCGCATCCGCGCCGAAGCGGTCGGTGCCATCCAGCTTTGCCACGCCATCCAGCCGGGCCACATCGGCGCCGACCGCAGCGCCCGCCCGCGGCATCGGCGGAGGCATCGTGCCGCCTTGCGCCGCATCCAGCACCGCATCGAGGATCTTCACGTATCCCGTGCAGCGGCACAGCACGCCACCGATCGCATCGCGCACCGCCTGCCGGTCCGGTGACACCTCCCGCACCAGCAGATGCGCCGCCGCCATCAGCATCCCGGGCGAGCAGATGCCGCATTGCGCCGCGCCATGCGCCAGGAAGGCCGCGCGCAGCCGCGCCAGCACGGCGCCGATCTCGCCTGACGTCGCTTCGACCGTGACGATGTCGGCGCCCGCCGCCTGGGCTGTCGGGATCAGGCAGGCGCAGGCCTGGGCCCCATCCACCAGCACGGTGCAGGCGCCGCAATCGCCGGCGTTGCAGCCCTCCTTCGTGCCGGTCAGGCCGAGCCGTTCGCGCAGTGTGTCTGACAGCGGCGCGAAGGGCGGTGCGGTGACGGTGCAGGGTGCGCCGTTCAGCGTGAAGGCGAGGTCGATCATCGCAACGCCTCCAGCAGGTCCCGCAGCAACACCAGTGCCGCGTCGCGGCGATAGGCGGCGCTGGCGCGGATATCGTCGATCGGAGCGAGGTTTTCGAGATGCGCGGCCTGCGGTACCGCGACCGCATCGCGCAGCGCCACGCCCGCCAGCGCCGCCTCCAGCCCCGGCAGCCGCTGCGCCACCGCCGAACAGGCGCCGAGCGCGATGCGCGCCGTGCTGATCCGACCCGCCGCATCCGTGGCCACCACGCAGGCCGCCATCGCGATGGAAATCACGAGGTAGTGCCGCGCGCCCAGCTTGCGGAAGGCCCCGCGCGCGCCGTCCAGCCGCGGTACCAGCAGCGTCGTCACCAGTTCATCCGCGGCCAGTGCCGTGGCGCGGTAGCCCGTGACGAAGTCCGACAGCGGCAGCACCCGCACTCCACGCGGCGAGGCCAGTTCCACCGAGGCGTCCAGCGCCAGCAAGTTCGGGATACCGTCTCCGGCCGGGGATGCGGTGACCAGGTTGCCCACCAGCGTGCCGCGGTTCTGCACCTGCATCCCGCCTACCTCGCGGGAAGCCGCCTTTAACCCGTCGAAGGCTGGCGGCATCGCCGCCTGCATCAGCGCCGTCCAGGTGACCAGGCAGCCGATGCGCCAGCCTTCCGCCGTCGCCTCGATCCGGTCCAGGCCGCCGATCGCGCTGATGTCCAGCACGTCCCGGTGCGCCGGATCGCCCCAGGCGGCGCGCGCGGTGCGGGCGGGGAAGATGTCGGTGCCGCCGGCCAGCACGGCGACGTCCTGCGCGGCACGAATGGCCAGCGCAGCTTGCAGCGTCGTCGGGCGATGGTAGGCGGTCATCCCCACAGCGCCTTGGCCTGTTCGGTGGTGTAGTAGCCGCGCCGGACATCCTGCGCGACCAACGCCGGGTCGCGGTCGCGCGGGTTGCCGTAGCCGCCGCCGCCCGGCGTCATCACCTCCACCCGGTCGCCCGGCTGCATCCGCAGGCCCTGGTCCTTGGACAGGTGCAGCGGGATGGTGGTGGTGCCGCCGCGATGCAGCTTCACGACATTCGGCGCGCCATCGCCGCCGCCGAGCACGCCAGGCGGGCCAAAGCGGCCGTGGTCCATGACGAAGCTCGCCTTCGCCTCCCCGCGCAGCAATTCCACCTCGTAGTGCACGCCGAAGCCGCCGCGCCGCATCCCGGCGCCGCCCGAGCCCTCGTGGATGGCGAAGCGGCGGAACAGGACGGGGTAGTATTGCTCCATCACCTCCACCGGCGCCGTCTTGCTGATGCCGATGGTGGAACAGCCATTCGTCAGCCCATCGGCGCCCTGCGTGCCGCCATAGCCGCCGCCGGTGATCTGGTACATCACGTAACCCGCCCCGCGGGCCGGATCGAAGCCGCCGAGCGCGAAATTGCCCGAGGTTCCGGCCGGCGCCGCCCAGACCTCGCCAGGCAGCGCCTGCACGATGGCGAGGAACACCGCCTCCGCGATACGTTGCGAAACCTCCGCCGCGCAGCCGGAGACCGGGCGCGGGTAGCGCGCATCGAGGAAGGTGCCTTCCGGCCGCAGCACGCGCAGCGGCGCGAAGGTGCCGGCGTTGATCGGCACCTCGGGGAAGATGTGCTTCATGGCGAGATAGACGGCTGAGCAGGTTGTGGCCCAGACCGAGTTCATCGGCCCCTGGCAGGGCGGCGAGGAGCCCGACAGGTCGAAGACCAGCTCATCGCCCTGCCGGGTCACCACCAATGCGATGCGCAACGGCTCGTCCACCACGCCATCGGAGTCGACGTAGGTTTCGGCCAGATAGACGCCATCCGGGATGCGCCGGATTTCCGCCAGCATGCGTTCCGCCGCGCGCGCGCGGATGCCGGCGATGGCGTCGCGCAGCGTATCGGCGCCATAGCGCGCCACCATTTCGGTCAGTCGCGCCTCGCCCACCAGCAGCGCCGCGGCCTGCGCCTTGATGTCGCCGATGCGCTGGTCGGCAACGCGGATGTTGGACTGGATGATCGACAGGATCTCGCGATCCAGCACGCCCTTCTTGAACAGCTTCACGGGAGGCAGGCGCAGGCCTTCCTGCTCGACCTCGGTGGCGTGGGCTGAGAACCCGCCCGGCACCATGCCCCCGATATCCGGCCAATGCCCGGTGTTCTGCAACCAACAGAACAAGGCGCCATCGACAAAGAACGGCCGTGCGAAGCGCACATCCATCAGATGCGTGCCGCCCAGATACGGGTCGTTGACGATGTAGACATCACCCGGCTCCGGCGCCGCCACCGCGCCTTCCCCGATCAGCCGCACCAGATGCGCCGCCGAATGCGCCATGGTGCCGACGAAGACCGGCAGGCCGAGTTCGCCCTGCGCGATCAGCGCGCCGTCCTCCGCCGCGTAGATGCCATCGGATCGGTCATCCGCCTCCGCGATGACGGGCGAGAAGGCGGCGCGGGAGAAGGCGATGTCCATCTCGTTGCAGACCTGCTGCAGGCCAGCCTGGATCACCGCCAGCGTCAGGGCATCCGTCATGGCAGCACCGAGATGCGAAGGTTGCCGATGGCATCGACCACCGCTTCGGACCGCGGCTCCAGCACCGTCGTCGCATCCGCCTGCTGGATGATTGCGGGACCCGCGATGCGCGCGCCCTCCGCCAGCCTTTCGCGCTGCCAGATCACGGCCTGGTGCCAGGCGCCTTCGGCATACAGCGCGCGTTCCCCGACCTGCGCATCGCCGTGGCGTGCGGCAGGATCAAGCAGCGCGGAAAGCGGGAAGGCGTGGCGGCGGCCGATGACGGTTGTCAGCAAATTCACCAGCACGGCGCGGATTTCCGGCAGATGCACCTGGAAGCGCGCGAAATAGGCGGCTTCGAAGGCGGCCTGGATCTCGGCACGCGCCATGTCGGGGCGCGGCAGGGCGACGCGGATCAGGTGGGTCTGGCCGCGGAACTGCATGTCCGCCGCGTGCAGCACGTCCGTCCGCTCCACCTCCGCGCTGTCCGCCAGCACCACCGCCAGGGCGCGGTCCCGCTGGGCGGCCAGGGTCTGCGCAATCTCGTCCTCGGCGATGTCGTCCAGCCCGCGGTTCAGCGTGTTCACCGCATCCTGCCGCAAATCGGCTACCAGGCAGCCCAGCGCGTTGGTCAGCCCGGGCCGCGCCGGCACCAGCACCATCGGGATACCGATCTCCCGCGCCAGCGCCACCGCATGCAGCGGCCCCGCGCCGCCGAAGGCGAACAGGCAGAAATCGCGCGGATCATGCCCGCGCGACAGCGAGACCAGCCGGATTGCGCCGGTCATGTGCACGTTGCCCAGCCGCAGCGTCGCCTCCGCCGCCTGTTCCACCGTCATCCCCAATGGCTCGCCGATCTCGCGTGCAAACGCCTCCCGCACCCGGTCCATCGGCACCGCGTCGCGCACCGCCAGCAGCCGCGCCGGGTCCAACCTACCCAGCACCAGGTTCGCATCCGTGATGGTGGGCCGCGTGCCGCCGCGCCCGAAGCAGATCGGCCCCGGCATGCTGCCCGCGCTTTCCGGCCCGACCCGCAGCATGCCCGCCCGGTCCAGGCCCGCGATGGACCCTCCGCCAGCGCCCACCGTCCGCACATCCACCATCGGCAGGTGGATCGGCAGCCCGTAGGCGATCGACAGCTCCGCCGAAACCTCCGGCACCCCGCCCGCGATCAGCGCGACGTCGGTGGATGTGCCGCCCATGTCGTAGGTGATGGCGTTGCGCAGACCGGATTGCACCAGCGTCGCCGCCGCCGCCATGACGCCGGAGGCGGGGCCCGACATCACCGTTTTCGCCGCCTCCCGCGCCACCAGTTTTCCCGCAACCGTGCCGCCATTGCCGTTCATCACCAGCAGGTCGCGCTTGTGGCCGCGCCGCGCCAGTTCTGCCTGCAGTCGCGTAATGTAGCGATCCAGCACCGGCTGCACCGCGGCATTCACCGCCGCCGTGGTCCCGCGCTCATACTCGCGGAACTCGGACAGCAACTCGTGGCCCAGGGTGACGTAGGCGTTCGGCCAGATCTCCCGCGCAATCTCGCCGGCGCGGCGTTCATGCGCCGGGTTGGCGTAGGCGTGCAGGAAATGCACCACCAGCGCCTCGCAGCCTTCCGCCAGCAGCGCCCGCACCTCCCGCGCCACCGCCGCCTCATCGAGTGGCGTCACGACGCCGCCGCGCGAATCCATGCGTTCCGGCACTTCCCGCCGCCATTCGCGCGGCACCAGCGGCTCGAACCCACCGGTCATGCCATAGGCGTTGGGCCGGGTGCGGCGGCCAAGTTCCAGCACGTCCCGGAACCCCTCCGTGGTGATCAGCCCGACCTTGGCCAGCTTGCGCTCCAGCACCGCATTCGTGGTGGCCGTGGTGCCGTGGATGATCAGGTCGAGCCCGGCCGGCGTCGCCCCCGCCACCTCGATCGCGGCCAGCACGCCATCCGCCTGGTTCGGCGAAGTGGTCGGCACCTTGGCCAGCGCGACCGAGCCATCGGCGCGTTGCAGCAACAGATCCGTGAAGGTGCCGCCGACATCGATGCCAGCCGTTATCCGCGCCATCGCCTACACCGTCAGGTAGGTGGTGCGGATGGCCTCGTCGGCCTCGAGCGCCGCCATGCTGCCGGCGAAGCGGATGCTGCCCTTCTCGATGACGTAGGCGCGGTCGGATACGGCGGCGGCGAAGTCCAAGCTCTGTTCGGACAGCAGCACGGCCAGCCCTTCCTCCTTCATCCGCAGCACCGCTTCCGCCATCAACTCCACGATCACGGGAGCCAGGCCTTCGGAGGGTTCGTCCAGCAGCACCGCATCCGGGTTGCCCATCAGCGTGCGCGCGATGGTCAGCATCTGCTGTTCCCCGCCCGACATCGCAGCAGCCCGCCGCCCGCGCATTTCCGCCAGGTTGGGAAAGATCTCGTACAGCCGTTCCACGGTCCATGCCGCGCGTCCGCCTCGCGCCGCACGACGGCCGACCTCCAAATTCTCCGCTACCGTCAGGTCGGTGAAGATGCGCCGGTCCTCCGGCACATAGCCGAGGCCGGCGCGGGCAATGCGGTAGGGTGCCCAGCCGGTGATGTCGGCGCCGGCGAAGCGCACCCGGCCAGACCGTGGCGGCAACATTCCCATGATCGCCTTCAGCGTGGTGGACTTGCCCGCGCCATTGCGCCCCATCAGCGCCGCGACCTCGCCACGATGCAACGAAAGATCGACCCCGAACAGCACCTCCGCCGGCCCATAGCCCGCGGTCACGCCGGACAACTCCAGCACCGGCTCAGCCATGCGCCGCCCGCCTGGCCCGATCCTGTGCCCTTTGGGCCGCCTTATGGCCGGAACTGCCGAGATACACGCGCTGCACCTCCGGATCGGCACGCACCTGTTCGGGCGACCCCTCCGAGATCACCTCGCCGCGCACCAGCACCAGGATGCGGTCGGCATGGGCGAAGACCGCGTCCATGTCGTGTTCGGTGAACAGCACGCCGATGCCGTGTTCCCGCGCGATGTTCGCCGTCAGTTGCATCAGCGCGGCGCGTTCGCGCGGCGCCATGCCGGCGGTCGGCTCGTCCATCAGCAGCAGCTTCGGCGCGGCGGCCAACGCGATGGCGAGCTCCACGCGCTTCACGTCGCCATAGGCCAGCTCGCCGATCGGCCGGTCGGCCTCCGCCGCCATGCCGACGCGATCCAGCAGCGCCACCGCCTCCGCCCGGTACAGCGCCGCCGCCTGCGCCACCACGTCCCGCGTCCGCCCATGATGCGCGATCAGCGCCATCTGCACGTTGCCGACCACGGACATGGACAGGAAGGTCTGCGCCACCTGGAAGGTGCGCCCGACGCCGAGCCGGCACACCAGCCGCGGCGGCTGCCCGGTGATGTCCTGCCCGGCCAGCACCACCCGCCCGCTATCCGGCGGCAATTGCCCGCCGACCATGTTGAAGGTGGTGGATTTGCCGGCGCCGTTCGGCCCGATGATCGCCAGCATCTCCCCTGCCGCCAGCGCGAAGGACACGTCCTGCGCCGCAACGACGCCGCCGAACTTCTTGTTCAGGCCCTCGACCGCAAGCAGCGTCATGCCCGCCTCCGCAGCGCGCCATAGGCGCCGCCCAATCCGCGCGGAAAGATCAGCACCAGCGCGATGATGGAGGCGCCGAGGAAGAACCGCCAGAAGTCGGTCAGCGGCATGAAGAAGTCCTTGATGGAATGGAATGCCGCCGCCCCCGCCACCGCGCCCATCACAGTCTGGATGCCACCCAGCAGGATCATCGCCAGGAAATCCACCGACATCGGGATGCCCAGCAGCGTCGGGTCGATCGAGCCCTTGGAGAACGCGTACAGCCCGCCCGCCAGCCCCGCTGCCGCACCGGCCAGGGTGAAGGCCAGCCAGCGATGCGTGCGGCCATCGATGCCGATGGCATTGGCCCGCTGTTCCGAATCCCGCACCGCCCGCAGCGTCGCGCCGAACGGCGCGTAGATCACGTGGCGCAGCGCCGCGATGCCGAGGATGCAGCAGGCGGCGACGAGATAATGAAACACTTCCCGCGCCCTGGCCCATTCACTGGGCCAGACGCCGACCACGCCGTTGTCGCCGCCGGTGACCTCCACCCACTGGAAGCAGACGGCATAGGCGATCTGCGCAAAGGCGAGGGTCAGCATCGCCAGGTAGATGCCGGACAGCCGCACCACGAAGAAGCCGAACAGCGCCGCGAAGGCACCGCCCACGATCGGCGCCGCGATCAGCGCCGGTTCCATCGAAAGCCCACCCTTCGTCACCAGCAGCCCCGCCGCATAGGCACCGAGCCCGAAATAGGCGGCATGGCCGAAGGAGACGATGCCGCCATTGCCGACCAGGAAGTTGAGCGAGAAGGCGGCGAGCGCGAAGATCAGCACCTCCGTCGCCACCTTGACGGTGTAGGCGTCGCCAAACAGCGGCACCAGCAGCGTCGCCAGGACGGCCAACACGGCGATGGCTTTTTCCATGCGTCCGAAGCGTGGAATCGCGAGGATGCCCTCGGGCAGGGCGGCCCGCCCCGCCGCCGCTTCCGGCCGGCCGAGCAGCCCCCAGGGCTTCACGACCAGCACGGCGGCCATGAGGAGAAAAACCAGCACCAGCGTGATCTTCGGGAAGATCAGCACGCCGAAGGCGTTCAATTGCCCGATCAGCACCGCCGCGATGAAGGCCCCGGGCACCGAGCCCATACCGCCGATGACGGTGACGACGAAGGCCTCCGTGATGATCGACAGGTCCATCTGCGAATTGGCCGAGACGCGCGGGATCTGCAACGCGCCACCCAGCCCCGCCAGGAACGCGCCGAGGAACAGCGTGCCGGTGAACAGCATCGCCTGGTTCACGCCGAGCGCGCCCACCATCTCCCGGTCCCGCGTCGCCGCGCGGATCAGGATGCCGAACCTCGTCCGGTGCATCAGCAGCCACAGCAGGCCCAGCACCGCCGGCCCGACGCAGATCAGGAACAGCTCATAGGCCGGGAAGCGCTGGCCGAGGATTTCCACCCCGTGCCGCAGCCCCGGCGCCCGTGGCCCCGGGATCTCCACCGGCCCCCACACCAGCAGCACCGCGTCCTGCACCATCAGCACCACCCCGAAGGTGGCCAATAGCTGGAACAGCTCCGGCACCTTGTAGAGCCGTCGCAGCAGCAGGAACTCCATGAGCACGCCCAGCAATCCGACAGCCACCGCCGAGACCAGCACGCCGCAGAAGAACAGCAGCGGCGAGCGTTCGATCTCGAGCAGCCACGGCACCACCGTCACCGCCACATAGGCGCCGAGCATGTAGAAGCTGCCATGCGCGAAGTTGACGATGCGGGTGACGCCGAAGACCAGGGTGAGGCCGGAGGCGATGACGAACAGCGAGGAGGCGCTGGCCAGTCCCGACAGGGACTGGACCAGGATGAAGCCGAAATCCATCAGGGCTTAGGTCAGGTCAGGCCGAACGACGGGCGGCGCGCACCTCGGCCTCGGGGAACATGTAGTCGGCGCCGTCGGCATAGCGCGCGTTGCGCATGGTGCCGGTGCGGCCGCGCAGCACGGTCTCCCCCACCCAGGTGCCCATCGTGCCCTGCTGGTCCAGGCCGCGCATCAGCACCGGCCCCACCACGGTCTCCGTCCGCAGGTCGCGAAGGGCATCGACCAGTGCTTCGGTTTCCGTCGTGTTGGCCTTGTTCAGCAGGTTCGCCACCACCTGCGCGGTGACGTAGCCGAGCAGGCTGCCCTTGCGCGGCGTGTCGTTGAAGCGGGCGCGGTAGGCCTCGATATAGGCCTTGTGTGGCGCCTCCTGGATCTGCTCCCAGGGATAGCCGGTGACGATCCAGCCATCCGGACATTCATCGCCGAGCGGGATCATGTATTCCGGCTCTCCGGTCAGCATGGACAGCACCAGCCGGCGCTCGAACAGGCCGCGCGTGTTGCCTTCCCGCACGAAGGCGGTCAGGTCGGCGCCGAACAGCACGTTGAAGATGCCGTCCGGCCGCGACTGCGCCAGCGCGCCCACCGTGGCGCCGGCATCGACGCGGCCGAGCGCGGGGTATTGCTCCGCCACGATCTCGACGCCCGGGATGCTCTCGCCGATCAGCCGCTTGAAGTTCGCCGCCGCGGACTGCCCGTATTCGTAGTTCGGCGCGACGATCGCCCAGCGCTTCGCCGTCTTGCCGCGCGCCGCTTCCGTCAGCATTCGCGTCTGCATGTAGGTGGAGGGCCGCAGGCGGAAGGTGTAGCGGTTTCCCTGCGCCATGGTCAGCGCATCGGTCAGCGGCTCCGTCGCCAGGAACAGCTTCTTCCGCTGGTTTGCGAAATCCGACACCGCCAGCCCGACATTGGACAGGAAGGTGCCGGCGAGGAACACGCAGTTTTCCCGCGTCAGCAGGTCCTCCGCCACGCGCACCGCGTCGCCCGGCGTGCTGCCATCGTCGCGGAAGACGAATTCCAGCGGCCGCCCGCCCATCACGCCGCCGGCCTGGTTGATCTGGTCCACGGCCAGCTGGATGGCGTTGCGGTAGGGCACGGAGAAGGCGGCCATGCGGCTGTAGGAGTTCAGCTCCCCCACCTTGACGGGCGCGCCCTGGGCCGGGGCGAGCCCAGGCCGCAGCCCCGTCGCCAGCCCCGCACCTGCCAACAAAGTTGCGCGCCGGGAGAATGTGAAACCAGCCATGCCTCGGGCCCTCAATCTGGATGGCGCCCATCCTTCACGTCGCCGTGGCTTTGGTCCAGCGGCTTTCTTCGCGGTCCTGCCTCGTATCGAAGCCGGCCATGACGGGCGGTATTTCGGCCAGCAATTCGCGCGCGAGGAATCCCACACGTCCACGCGCGGCGGCCAGCCGCGCCCCCGCCTCGGCATGCAGGAACACCCCCCACAGTGTCGCGGCCAGCGGCGCCGCACCACGGGCCAGCAGCCCGCCGATGATGCCGGCCAGCGTGTCGCCGGACCCGCTGGTTGCCAGCCCGACCTGGCCGCGGTCGCAGGCCCAGGCCTGGCCCTGCGGCGTGACGACATAGGTGCAGGCGCCCTTCATCGCGACCACCGCCTGCAACGCCGAGGCCGCCCGGCGCGCGGCCGCCAGCGGGTCGGCCCGCACCACCTCCCGCGTCACGCCGAGCATTCGCGACATCTCCCCGGCATGCGGCGTCAGCACCACGCGACCGGCGCGGCCGCCGATGCCGCGCAGCCCATACAGCGCGGCGGCATCCAGCACGAAACCCTCGGCGATGTCGTGCCTGAGCAAGGCCTCGGTCAGCGAACCGGCCGCATCGCCATCCATCATGCCGGGGCCGATCACCAGAGCGTCGCAGCGGCCGCAGCGCCCGGCCAGCGTCTCGGCCTCCCCCGCCGCGATGCCGCCCTCCGCCGTCTCGTCCAGTCCGATCACGCGGGCTTCCGGCACTGCCACGGCCAGCGCCGGCGCGACGCTGCGGCAGGTGGCGATCTGCAGCTTGCCCGCCCCGGCGCGCAGCGCGGCCACGCCGGCGAGCAGCGCGCCGCCCGGAACCTCGACGCTGCCGCCCACCACCAGCACGCGGCCGCGCTGGTCCTTGTCCTCGCCGTCCGAATGGTGCGGCAGGGGCATGCCGCGCAGCAGCTCCGGCGTCAGCGCCGCCACGCCGCTCATCGCGCACCGATCGGCGCGTCGGGTTCCGCCGTCACCTTGGCGCCCTCGGCCTGCAACGGCGCCACGAAGTTGTAGCGCCGCAGCGCCAGCCCACCGGCATGGCCGCGCCCGGCATCGAATGCATATTCGGTGACGCCGCAATTGGCCACGTCGCCGTCGCGGTCGATCGCCAGGATCTCCTCCTCCGTCAGGCCCTCCAGCAGATACCGCAGGCACAGCACCACCACCTGGTGCGCCACCAGAAGCACCCGCGACCCGCCATGGTGCAGCGAGACGGTATCCAGCGCGCTGCGCAGCCGCAGGATCACGTCGCACCAGCTCTCGCCGCCCGGCGCGCGGTGGTAGAACTTGCCGAGGATGCGCCTCATCTCCGCTTGGTCCGGGTGGTGTTGCGCGATGCCATGGCGGGTCAGGCGGTCGAGGATGCCGAACTCCTTCTCCCGCAGCCGCTCATCCAGCACGAAGTCGCGCGGGTCCACCGGCAGCCGCCCCGCCTCCTGCACCAGCACCGCGGTCTGCCGCGCGCGGCGGTAGGGGGAGGACAAGACGACATCGGGCCGCGCCTCGGCCGGCATCGCCGCGAACCAGTGCCCGAGCGCGACGGATTGCCGGCGGCCCAGCTCGCTCAGCGGCACGTCCACGTCGCGGCCGCCGATGTCGATGTGCGTGTGCCCGGCCAAGTCCGCGGCGTCGCGCGCCACGTTGCCGCTGCTCTCGCCGTGGCGGACCACCCACAACCGGTCCGGCCATCGCTGCTGCATCATCCTGTCCTCATCCTGGTTCAGGCTCGGTAACGCAGCGGCGCGGCGCGCGTTGGCATCTCCGTCCCAAGCCAAGCCGAGGATCGCGACCCGCATGCTGCCCGCCGAACCGGATGCCCTGCTCGCCGCCCGCCTGGTGGAGGCGGCGATGGAGGCGGGGCCGGGCGGCCTGGCCTTCATCGCGCGTGGCGAGGCCCGTGCCGCCCGCCTGCACCGCGCCGCCCTGGCCCTGGCGCCGGACGCCATGGAGGTGCTGCTGCTGCCAGGCTGGGACGTTCCGCCCTATGACCGCGCCGGCCCCTCCCGCGCCGTGGTAGGCCAGCGCATGGCCACGGCGGCGGCGCTTGCGCGCGACGCAGCCGGCCCGCGCCTGCTGCTGCTGCCAGCGGAAGCTGCCATGCAGCGCCTCGGTCGGCCCGCCGCGGAGCTGGTGCTGCGGGCCGGTGCCGGGCTCGATGCGGCGGCGCTGGAAGCCAGGCTGGAAGCCCTGGGCTACCGGCTGGATGAGCGGGTGGACGAGCCGGGCGAGGCCGCGATCCATGGCGGCACCCTCGACCTGTTCCCCGCCTGGGCGGCGGAGGAAGCCGCCTGGCGCATCCGGCACGAGGAAGCCCGCATCCTGGAAATCCGGCGCTACGACCCGCTGACCCAGCGCAGCCTGGAGGAAACAGTGGACGTCCTGCGCCTCGGCCCCGCCACCGAGGACTGGGCCGATTCCATCGCCCCCCTGTCCCTGTTGCCGCAGGCGCGGATCGTCCTGGATGATGGGGCGGAGGCCGCGCTACGCCAGCGTCGCATCGATGTGACGGAAGGTTTCGCCGCCCGCATCGCGCGGGTCGAGGCGACGCCACCAGACCGGATCTACCTGGACGAGGCAGCCTGGACCGTCGCCCTGGAAGGTCGCGTGGTGCAGCCTGTTGGCCAGGCTGCCGCGGAGGCCGGGGTGCCGCGCTTCGCCGGGCAGTCGCGGCCGGAACAGGCGTTCCTCGCCTGGGCTGAAGCCCTGCTGCGCGGAGGGCGCCGCCTGGCCCTGGCAGGCGGCGCCGGGCGCGGTGCCCGCCGTCTGCTGGCGCGGCTGGCGGACCGGCTGGATCGGCAGCCGGTCGAGGCGCGGGATTGGCCCGCGCTGCTGGCCGCCCTGCCCGGCAGCCTGGCCTGGCTGCCCGCCGCACCCGATGCGCAGGGCTTTGCCACCCCGGAGGCCGTGTTGGTGCCGATGGCAGCCATCCACCCCGCGCCGGACCACGCCGCGGCCCAGGCCGGCGTGCTCGACACGCAGGACGATCTGCGCCCCGGCGATGCCGTGATCCACCTCGATCATGGCCTTGCCGAGTTGTGCGGCGTGGAGACGGTCGCGGCTGGCGAGGCCCGCCAGGATTGCCTGCGCCTGCGCTTCGCCGGCGACAGCTTTCGCCTGGTGCCCTTCGAGGATCTGCCCCGCATCTGGCGCTACGGCGCGGAGGCCGCGTCGGTGAAGCTCGACGGCCTGGACGGGGCCTCCTGGTCCAAGCGGCAGGCGGCGGCGGAGGTGGCGCTGCGCACCAGCGCGGAGGCGCTGCTGGAGCAGGTGCGGGCGCGCGAGACCGCCAGTGCGCCCATCCTGCGGCCGCCGGAAGAAGCCTACGCCGAGGTCGCCGCCCGCTTCCGCCATGAACCGACGCCAGGCCAGGCCGCCGCCATCGCGGCGACGCTGACCGACCTCGCCTCCGGCCGGCCGATGGACCGGCTGGTCTGCGGCGATGTCGGCTTCGGCAAGACCGAGGTCGCCATTCGCGCCGCCGCCGCCGCCGCACTGGCCGGCCGGCAGGTGGCGCTGCTGGCGCCGACCACGGTGCTGGTGCGCCAGCACCTGGAGACCTTCCGGCAGCGCTTCGCCGGCCTGCCGCTGCGCATCGCGGCGCTGTCCCGCCTCTCGCCCCCCGCCGAGGCCCGCGCCACCCGCGCCGCCATCGCCCGAGGCGAGATCGCGATCGCCATCGGCACCCAGGCGCTGGCGGCGAAATCCGTGACGTTCCAGGACCTCGGCCTGCTGATCATCGACGAGGAACAACGCTTCGGCGCACGGCAAAAGGCGGCGCTGGCCGGGCTGCGCGCGGGCGAGGGGCTGCATGTGCTGACGCTGACGGCAACTCCGATCCCGCGGACGCTGCAATCGGCCCTGGTCGGCCTGCGCGACCTCAGCGTCATCGCGACGCCGCCGGCCCGCCGCCAGCCGGTGCGCACGCTGCGCGCCACGCTCGACGACGGGCTGCTGGCCCGCGCCCTGCGGCGGGAGGCGGCGCGCGGCGGGCAATCCTTCCTGGTCTGCCCGCGCATCGAGGACATCGCGCCCATGCGGGCGCGCCTGGAGCGGTTGGTGCCGGACCTCACGCTGGTCGAGGCGCATGGCGGGCTGGCGCCTGCGGAGATGGACGCCGCCATGGTCGGCTTCGCGGAGGGCGGGGGCGACGTGCTGCTCAGCACCAACATCGTCGAAGCGGGGCTCGATATCCCGCGCGCCAACACGATGCTCGTCTGGCGCGCCGACCGCTTCGGCCTGTCCCAGCTGCACCAGCTGCGCGGCAGGGTCGGGCGGGGAAGGGTGCGCGGCAGCGCCACGTTGGTGACCGAGCCCGGCCAGCGCCTGTCCGCCGCCACCGAACGCCGGCTGCGGACGCTGGAGGCGCTGGACCGCTTCGGCGCCGGCTTCGCCATCAGCGCCCGCGACCTGGATCTGCGTGGCGCCGGCGACCTGGCGGGGGAGGACCAGGCCGGCCATATGCGGCTGGTCGGGCTGGAACTGTACCGCCACCTGCTGCGCCGCGCGCTGGCCACTGCGCGGGGCGAGACGCCGGAGGGGGAATGGGCCCCCGTGCTGGTGCTCGGCATCGATGCCTTCGTGCCGGAGGATCATGTCCGGGATGCCAGTCTGCGCACCGGCCTGCTCGGCCGCCTCGCCCAGCTTCTGCGGCACGGCGACGCGGAGGCGGTTGCCCGGCTGGAGGATGAGTTGGAGGACCGCTTCGGCCCCGCCCCGCCGCCGCTCCGCAACCTGCTGGCGCTGGCCGGCCTCGCGGTCCGCTGCCGCGCCGCCGGCATCGCCCGGCTGGATGTCGGTCCGGAGGCCGCCGCCGCCACACTGCACGCGGCGCCGCCCAAGCGGGCCTCCCCGCCGCTCCGGCTCAGCAACGGCCGGCTGGTGCTGCCACGCAGCAGCGAGGGCTCGGAAGCGAGGCTGGCTGTCGCTGCGGCGCTGGTCGAGGCGGTCGAGGGCGGTGGCTGAGGCTTACGCCACCGGCTGGTCGGCCGGTGGGGTGTGGGCGCGCAGGCCGCGGCGCACCAGCGTCGCCCAGCCTTCCTCCGGGTCGTCCACCATCTCGAACAGCGCCAGATCGCGCTCGGCGATCATGCCGTGGGCGGCCATGGCCTCCAGGTTCAGGACCTCCCGCCAGTAGGCGCGGCCGAACAGCACGATGGGCAGCGGGCCGGCCTTGCGGGTCTGCACCAGGGTCAGGATCTCGAACAACTCGTCGAAGGTGCCGAACCCGCCGGGGAACACCGCCAGCGCATTGGCCCGCATCGCCAGGTGCATCTTCCGCATGGCGAAGTAGTGGAAGCGGAAGGTCAGCGCCGGGGTCGAGTAGGCGTTGGGCACCTGTTCCTCCGGCAGGGTGATGTTGAAGCCGATGGACGGTGCGCCGACATCCGCCGCGCCCCGGTTGGCCGCTTCCATGATGCCCGGCCCGCCGCCGGTTGCGATGACGTTGTCCCGCGGGCCGCCACCTTGCGCGAGCGCGCCGCCGCGCCGGCTGACGATGCGGGCGAAGTGCCGCGCCGCCTCGTAGTGCGAGGCGAACTCCAGCCGTCGCTGCGCCAGCCGGCGCGCCTCCGGCGTCACAGCCTCGCGCAATACTTCGGCGGCGGCCTCCGGGTTCGGCACCCGGGCGCTGCCGAACACCACCACGGTCGATCGCACGCCCCAGTCCCGCAGGGCGAGTTCGGCCTTCAGGTACTCCATGCCGAATCGGGCTGCGCGCATCTCGTCACGCAGCAGGAAATCCGGATCCTCCACTGCCAAGCGGTAGCTGGGGCTGCTGGTCTGCTTCGTCGGGTCGGACATCCGGGCGCCTTGCTGGTCAATTTCGGTTACGTCGCATGAACGGTGGCGGGGCCCCGCTGTTCCGGAGCGGGGTCCCGACCCGACCCCACGAAGCGAAGACATCCGATTCGAAACCGGAATTTGTCGCGGGGCGATGGATTGATTTCGCAATTTCTTTAAAAATCGCCTCGGCGCCCGATTGCTCTGCAACTCCCGGTCGCAGTTTCATCGCATTGCGAAGACTGCGCACCCGCAGTGGCCTCTCCTCGCCATGCACTCGCGCAACCAAGTCACCCTCGAAACGGCGTGCGCGCGTGGCTTGTGCTGGTCTTCCGTCCCTTTCGTTCCCGTTGCAACGCAAGGGACGCGGACCGCGTGGCCCATGTATGGTCCAGCCGTTGCCGACCTCGGCGTAACAAAGCGAAAGGAAAGTTCCCTCATGTACGTGTCCGGAGACCGCTTCACCGCCGACGAGGCGCTGCTGAGCCAGGAAGTCCACGCGGGCGATCCGCGCGCCCAAATGGCGGCTCGCCTGCCGCGGGCGATGCAGCCCTTCCTCACCTGGCTGACCGCCAAGCCGGCCCCGGGGGAAGCGATGCCGGAACACCCTGCCTGGAAATTCGTGGTTGGCGCGCTGATGCTCACCCTCGGCGGCTGTGGCCTAGGCGCCGCGCCGTTCCTGCTGGCCTCGCCGCCGCTGGTGGCCTGGCTGCTGCTGCCGCTGGGTTGGCTGCTGACCTCCTCCGGCCTCGGCCTGTTCCAGGTGGTGATATTCCACCACTGCTCGCACGGCACCGTCTTCGCCAGCCGCGAACGCAATCGCCGCGCCGGCCGGATGGTCTCGGCCTTCCTGCTGTTCAAGCGGTTCGAGGACTACCAGCGCGAGCACATGATGCACCACAGCGCCAAGAAGCTGCTGACCGAGGAAGACGAATTCGCCGACTTCGTGCTCGGCATGTGCCGGCTGGAGGCGGGGCTGCCGCGCGCCGAACTGTGGCGCCGCATTGCCGTGAACACCGTCTCGCCGATGTTCCACTGGCGCTTCCTGCAGCGCCGCATCAAGGCTGCGCTGTTCAGCGGTGACCGCGCGCATGACTGGATGGGCCGCGCCTTCTGGGGCACCTGCATCGCGCTGGCGGCAGCCACCGGGACCTTGCTGGAATTCGCCATCATCTGGCTGGTGCCGGTGACGGTGCTGCTGCAGATCGCGACCATCTACCGCATCCTGTGCGAGCACCGCTTCCCGGAGGCGGAATCGATCGCGCTGCGCGACAAGACCTTCGTATGCCATGCGACCACCGGCGTGTTCGCCGGCATCGCCCCGCCCGATGCCGGTGCCGGCACCTTCAATGGCCTGGTGCGCTGGGCCGGCTGGTGGCTCAACATGCTGACGGTGCAGCTGTTTGTCCGGCTGTTCGTCCTGGTCGGCGATGCGCCTTGCCACGATTTCCACCACCGCCGCCCGGCGACGCGGAAATGGACCAGCTACATCCATGCCCGCCAGCAGGATTCCGAGGCCGGGTCCCCGGGCTTCCCGCTCGGCTACACCGAATGCTGGGGCCTGTACGAGGCGGTGGACCAGAACCTGGCGACGCTCGCCGCCACCACCCCCGCCACCCTGGGGCGTTGAGGGCCAGGCCGCGCCCTTCGGGGCGCGGCTGGACTATCCAGGCGCGTCCTCCGCCGAGACTTCACCCGACACCTCACCCGAGGCCTCACCGGCCACATTGCCGGGTTCCGCCGGCCGCACCGCCTCGGCCGGCAGGCGCACGCGCACCGTCGTGCCGCGCCCCGGCATGCTCTCCAGCACCAGGCTGCCGCCATGCGCCTCGGCCAGGCTCTTTGCGATCGGCAGGCCGAGCCCGGTGCCGGCGAAGCGCCGGCGGTGGTCGGAGGAGACCTGCTGGAACGGCTCCAGGGCGCGCGGGATGTCGGCCGGCTCCATCCCGATTCCCGAATCCGCCACCACGACTTCGAGCCCGCCCTCGGGAAGCGCCATGACGCCGATGCGGACGCTGCCTTCCGCCGGAGTGAACTTCACCGCATTGCCCAGCAGGTTGGTCAGAACCTGGCGGAAGCGCAGCCGGTCCACGAAGGCCTCCAGGCCCTCATCGCCCGGCATCACCTCCAGCTGCACATCCTGCCGCACCGCGATGGCGCGCACCTCCCCCGCCGCGGTGGTCACCAGGCTGTCGGCCGGTACCCATTCGCGGCGCAGCCGTGGCGCCGAATTCTCCAGGCTGGCGTAGTCCAGGATGCTGTCGATCAGCTCCAGCAGCATCCGGCCGGATTCGTTGATCTGCGCCATGTAGGTGGCGCGCTGTTCCTCCGTCGTCGGGATGTTGGACCCCGGCGCCATGATCTCGGAAAAGCCGATGATGGAGTTCAG
This sequence comes from Falsiroseomonas sp. HC035, assembly GCF_050563525.1. Lineage (NCBI taxonomy): Bacteria > Pseudomonadati > Pseudomonadota > Alphaproteobacteria > Acetobacterales > Roseomonadaceae > Falsiroseomonas > Falsiroseomonas sp. HC035. The sequence continues at coordinate 115,077 of NZ_JBNXUN010000002.1, read as the reverse complement.
TGGCGTGCGCAATTCATGGCTGAGGGTCGCGAGGAAGCGGGACCGCACCGCGCCGCTTTCCTCCGCCGCCAGCTTCGCCGCGCGCAGCTCGACCTCCGCCGCCTTGCGGGCACGCACGTCGATGTAGACGGACAGCGCGCCCTCGACCAACTCCTGGTCGCGGCTCTCGAAGGGCCGGGTGACGTTGCCTTCGGAATGGTTGCCCAGGATCAGCGCCACGCCGCTGCCGGGATCGTAGGCCCAAAGCACGTAGGGCGTGCGGAGGATCGAGGTCAGCTCATAGGCCGGCGGCTCGATCAAGGTGCGGGAGGTGGTGAAGAAGAAGCCTGGCGCTGCCGGCACCACCACCTCGGAGGCATAGCTCTCGCCGCTCATGCCAATCACATGGGTGACCCGGAAGCGCCCCGGCTGGTCCGGCGAGACGTGTTCCAGGAACGCCGCGCGGTCGCACAGCGCGTTGTCCACCACCACCTCCAGCATCGGCTCGCCGATCTCGCCGGGCAGGTTGCAGGTGTCGGTCAGCCGGTGCGCCTCGCGGATCAGCTTGGCGACGGTGCGGCTGCGGCGCGCCTCCCGGAAGGCCTGGCTCTGCTCCTCCTGCAACCGCAGCAGCCGTGCGCCGAGGTCGTTGCATTCCCGCCGGTAATAGGCGAGCTCGCGGTCCACCGGCACCGGAGAGGGCTTGATCCGGCTCATTGGCGTCGTCGCAGTACGGCGAGCACGCCGGTCCAGTCCAGTGACCGGCTGATGCCGCCGCCGACCGGCGCGACCTCCACGCCGGAATAGAAGCCGAGCAGGGGGATGCTGGGCGAGAAGGCCTTTGAGACCAGCTCCGCCTCCTCGATGGAGGCGCCGCTACGGGCGCTCGCCCGGCCGGCACAGTCGATATAGAGGCCCAGCAGGTTGTCCTCCCCCTCCACCGCACGGTTCATCGCGGCAACGCCCCGGTTCACCGAGTCCAGCATCAGCGAGTTGTCCCGGCTCATGATCTGGACCAGCGTGCCGACTGCGAAATCCGGCTCGAACAGCGTGACCGAGCCCGCCTCCGGATTGGCGCGCAGGATCAGCCGGTTGACATAGGCGCCCTCATCGTAGGGCGCGTAGGGTTCGCCCAGCTTCTGGCCCAGGGTCACCACCAGCGACAATTCCTGGCCGCGGGTCTCCCCGATCGGCAGGCCCAGCATCCGCTCCATCACGCCGAGCGCCGGCTCGCCATCCAGCTCGAAGACATCCGCACCATCGATCCGGGTGATCTCCATGAAAGAACTGATCGGGCGACAGCCATGCATGATGACGGTCTCCACTTCGATACCCGGCGGGAACACAAGCGCGACAGCGGCATGCTTCACCACGCGGTCGCCGGCGAAGACCCAGCCCCCGGTCAGGTTCATGTCGGTCAGCAGGCCGCCGCCGAACAATTGCAGCGGCGTGGTGCCGAAGGCGTCGTTGAAGCCCTCCACGATCGAACTGGCGAAGTGCAGCCGCGGCGGGCGGTGGCTGGCGACGCTGTCGAACAGCAGCATGCAGGCGGCATCCGGGCTGGCGATGGCGCCGACCGCATTGCCGAGCGCGGCGCCGGCCGCGACCTCGCCGCCCAGCAGCGCTTCCGTCATCACGACCTGCGGCGCCAGCACCGGATCCATGATGGCGACCAGGCCAAGCTCGAAACCGCTGTAGCCGAAGCCCTCGCGCCCGATGGCACCGGCGGCGGAACCGCCATAGGTGGCCACGGGGCCGAATTCGCGGCGCAGCGCTGCCAGCATCGCCTCCGGGTCATGCTTGCCGCCGCAGAAGGCGAGCAGCATCGCCGGCGCGCCCGGGCCGATGGCCGTCCGGCAATGCCGCGCCGCGGTGACAGGGTCTGAACTGCGAACATAGGCCACGCGCATCATCACGCCATTTCCAACATCAGGAACGACCGAGGATGCGGTCAGGTTCAATCGATCAAGTCAAACGACTCACGATTGCGGACGCCATCGCATCTCCCGCAAAGGATGCAAGCATCAAACCATATCCCGTAGGTAGGTTGGAAGCCACGCCGGCGGAATTCAGGTCAACGATCGGTCGGCTGCCCGCGGCGGCCCTGGACCACCACGGCCAATCGTCGGAGGATGCGGATCGCGCGCCGCCGGTTGGAGAAGCCTCGATGAGCCCGCCCACCCTGCTGACCCCGGACCCTCCCCCGGCGCTCGAGTCGGCCCGTGGCTACAGCGCCGAATTCGGCGAGGCACTGGCCAACCACGCCGCCATGGTGCTTTGGGCGCAACGCCGACTCGGGGGCGGAGAGGCCGACGCGGCGCGATTCCTCGGGGCCTACCTCGCCGCCAACCCGCTGCGCACGCTGCCGGCGCCGGATGCGGCGATCGATCCCGGCCACTGGACGGCGCGCCTCGGCGACCGGCAGGCGGAGGCCGCCTACCGCGCCTTCTTCCGGGCCGAACTCGCCCGCCTCGGCAGCGCGGAGACCCTGCAGGACCTGTACCTGCCGCGCCTGCTGCCCGGCATTGCCGCCAGTGCCCTGCATGCGCTGATGCGCCTGGCCTATGCACGAGATTCGGGGACTGCGGCGGAAATCGCGGAGAGCCTCGGCTACTGGGCCGCCACCTACCTGCCGCTCGGGGAGGGGATCGGGGCCGAGCCGATCACCGACCAGCCCGCCGCGGTGCTGCTGCGCGTGGCGGCGGACCCGGCGCTGCGCGGTCTGGAATTCGACGACGGCCTGTTGTGGCACGCCATGCGCCGCACCGCGGCGATGCCGTCATTCGCGCCTGTCTACAATTGGCTGGATGTGGGCCGGGACACGATGCGGCGCATGGCGAGCGATACCTTGATGGTGCTCGCCGCCACCACCTTCCCGCGAAGCTCCGACAATGCCGAATTCTGCGCGCTGCATGCCGTCACCGGCACCCATTGGCTACGCCTGGTGCTGCCGGCGCTGCAACCGGCAGACAAATCCCGCGCCATTCGCTTCTTCTGGCAGGCGATCGCCTCGATCTATCCCAAGATGGGCTGCCCGATGCCGCTGACGCCGGAACAGGTAGGCCGGCTGCGCCGCCTGCCGGCGCCAGATTGGCCCCTGATCGCCGCCGCGGCGGTCGCTTCCGACGACGAGCACGACATCTCCCTGGTCTACTCCGCCCGGGCGGAGGAAGCCCTCTGGGGCGACGCGCTGTATCGGGTGGTGGCGGCTCGCCGGCTTGGCCTGCTGCCGGCCACTGATGCAGGATAGGAATTACTGGCGAAATTCTTTCCATTTGTCGCATGGACACTGCCGACGCATCTTCCCCCGCTGAATCGGGTGGCTGCACGACCGCCCTACGGGAGACGACCAGCATGACCCAGGGCTTCACCATCGGCCGGCGCGGCGCGCTGGTGCTGCCATTGGCCCTGCCGCTCGCCGGCCTCGCCGCCACGGCGCGGGCGCAGGGCGCCTGGCCAACCCGTCCCGTTCGCTTCGTCGTCTCCTTCACCCCGGGCGGCACCACCGACATCATCGCCCGCCTGCTGGGCGCGACGCTGACCGAGACCTGGGGCCAGTCCGTGGTGATCGAGAACCGCCCCGGCGCCGGCGGCAACATCGGCAGCGAGCATGTCGCCCGCTCCGCCCCCGATGGCTACACGCTGCTGGTCGGCTCCGTCGGGCCGCTGGCGGTGAACCAGAGCCTGGTCAAGAACATGCCCTACGACACGCTGCGCGACTTCGCGCCGATCACGCTGCTGGCGGGCGTGCCGAACATCCTGGTGGTCCCGGCAGCCTCCCCCATCCGCGACGTGCCGGGGCTGGTGGCGGCGGCGAAGGCGCGGCCGGGGCAGCTCAGCTACGGCTCCACCGGCGTCGGCACCTCCGCCCACCTGTCCGGCGTGATGCTGGACCAGATGGCCGGCACGCAGACCCTGCACGTGCCCTATCGCGGCGCTGTCGCGCTGAACGACCTGCTGGCCGGGCGGGTGGACTTCATGTTCGCCACCATCCCCTCCGTCATCGGTCACATCCGGGAAGGGCGGCTGCGGGCGCTCGCGGTGTCCTCCACCACCCGGTCGCGGTCGAATCCGGACGTGCCGACCATGGTGGAACTGGGCTACCCGGACTTCAGCGCCTCCTCCTGGTTCGGCATGGTGGCGCCGGCGGGCACGCCGCCCGCCATCATCGAGAAGATCACCACGGACGTGCATGCCGCCCTCGCCTTGCCGCGCAACGCCCAGAGCATGATCGAACAGGGCGCCGACCCGGTGGGCAACGGCCCCGAAGCCTTCCGTGCCTTCATGGCGGAGGAGATCAGCCGGTGGCGGGAGATCGTCCGTCTCGCCGGTGCTCTGCCTGAGTAGGGTGCTCTGCCTGAGTAGAGTGCTCTGCCTGAGTAGGTCGCACTGCCCGAATAACCGGAGAAAATTCCATGCCCGACAGCCCCGACCGCTTCCAGATCCCCTCCCTCCGCGACCGCGTGACGCCGGAGGAATGGCAGGCCCGCATCGACCTGGCCGCCTGCTACCGCCTGATCGACCTCTACGGCATGTCCGACATGGCCGCGAACCACATCTCCGTCCGCGTACCCGGGGAGGACAACGCGTTCCTGATCAATGCGTACGGGATGCTGTACGAGGAAATCACCGCATCCTCCCTGGTCAAGATCGACGTCCAGGGCAACGTCCTGGCCAAGCCGGACTTCCCCGGCGGCCTCGGCTATGGCGTGAACCGCGCCGGCTTCGTCATCCATGGCGCGATCCACGAGGCGAGCCACGAGATCGCCTGTGTCATCCACACCCATACCTGGCCAGGCATGGCGGTGTCCTCGCTGGAATGCGGGCTGCTGCCGATGAACCAGACCTCCATGCGCTTCGCGAAGATCGGCTACCACGACTACGAAGGCGTGGTGCTGGACATGGAGATGCAGGAACGCCTGGTGCGGGACCTCGGCGACAACAACGCGCTGATCCTGCGCAACCACGGCCTGCTGACGGTGGGCAAGACGGTGGGCGAGGCGTTCAACGCCATGCACCGGCTGGAACTGTCCTGCCGCGCGCAGCTTGCAGCCCAGGCCACCGGCCAGAAGCTGGTGGAGGTGCCGCAGGCGGTGGTGGACGCCACCTGGAACAACTACCAGCCTGGCACGCGGCGCCCCTATGGCGTGATGGAATGGCCGGCGCTGCTGCGCAAGCTGGACCGGATGGACCCGTCCTATCGTGAGTGAGGCGCGCACGCTTTCGGCCGCCATCGCCAGCTACCCCGGGACGAAGGCCTTGCTGGAGGGAGCGATCCCCTCCGGCAAGCTGCGGCTGGCGGTCGAAAAGATCGCGCCCGTCAGCAAGGCCTTCGCGCCCATGGTCCGGGCGGGCAAGTACGAGGTCAGCGAGATGGCGATCGCTACCTTCCTGATGGCGCGCGCCTATGACAAGCCGCTGGTGCTGCTGCCGGTGGTGCTGGTGGAGCGGGCGCAGGAAGCGGCGCTGTTGTGCCGCAAGGATGGCCCGATCCAGGGTCCGGCGGACCTTGCCGGCGCCCGCATCGCCGTGCGCGCCTACAGCCAGACCACCGGCATGTGGCTGCGCGGCAGCCTGGCGGAGACGCATGGGGTGCGCGCGGACCAGCAGCGCTGGACCACCTTTGAGGACGCGCATGTCCCGGAGTTCCGCGACCCGCCCTGGGTGACGCGGGCGCAGCCCGGGCAGGACCTGCTCGGCCTGCTGCAATCCGGCGAGGTGGATGCCGCAATCTTCGGCAACGAATTGCCCAATGACCCGAACCTGCGCCCGGTCTTCGCCGACCCGGCCGCCGCCGGCGAGGCGTTTCGCCACCGCCACGGCTTCCTGCCGCTGAACCACCTGGTGGTGATGCGGCGCGACGTGGTGGACGGCGACCCGGCGCTGGTCGGCGAGTTGCTGCGGATGCTGGCGGAGTCGGGCGCCGCGGTCCGCAGCCGGGCGGCGCTTCGCCCGGCACTCGCCCTGGCCATCGACTACTGTGCCGACCAGGGCCTGCTGCCGCGTCGCTTTACGCCGGAGGAAGCCTGGGAAGGCCTGCCGGCCGGGATCGCGTGATCCCGGCCGCCTGATGCTTCAGCTCAGGGTCTTGAGGTAGGCGATCACGTCGTTGAGCTGCTGCGGGTTGCGCAGGCCGGGGAAGGACATGCTGCCGCGTGGCAGGACATCCTTCGGGTTGGTCAGGTAGGCCCGCAGGTTCGCCTCGTCCCACGTCTTGCCAGGCGCCCATTCCTGCATGTTCGCGGAATAGCGGAAGCCCTGCACGGAGGCCGCCTGACGACCGACGATGCCGTGCAGGTTCGGACCGACGCCATTGCGGCCGCCTTCATTTACCGTGTGGCAGGCGCGGCACTGGTTGAACACGCGCTGGCCCGCCGCGGCATCGCCATCCTGCGCAACTGCGGCGAAGGGGGCGAGGGCGATGCCCGCGAAAAGGGCGCCCGTGGCCAAGCTCATCGTCGGAAATCCCATGCGAAGCATCCTCCTGGAACATTGTCCTCGCCAGCCTCAACGCCGCGGCCAGCCTGCGGGTTCTTGGCCATTTGCCGCCGGCCGGCAACCCTGCCAGCCTCGCGTCGTGCCCACCACTGTATCAAGGTGGCGGCAGGGGGCGGCAGGGCAAGGTTCCGTCAGATGAAAGCTGGTTCAGCTTCGGGGTGAGGGATGCAGGATTTCTTCGCCTCCGGCCGGGTCGCCGACCTGGTGCTGCTGGTGCTGCTGGCCGAGGCGCTGGCGCTGTTCCTGTGGCACCGTCGCACCGGCCGCGGCCTGGCGCCGCTGGTCCTCGCCGGCCTGGTATTGCCTGGCGTCGCCTTCGCCCTGGCGCTGCGCGCAGCGCTGACCGGGGCCGGCTGGGGGTGGGTGGCGGCCGCACTGGTCGCGGCCTTTTTCACGCATGCCTTCGACCTGGCGGTGCGGCTGCGGTCTAGGTGAAGGGCCGCGGCACCCGGAAGGGCAGCATGGCGAACATGGCGGGGGAGGCGAAGCGGTCCAGCGACAGGCTTTCATGCACCGCGGTCGCTTCCTGGCCCAGCAGATGCGTGCGGATCTCGGACCGCGAGTAGAAGGGTGCGTCCACCAGCGTCTTCACCACCTGCGCGCCACCAGCCTCGGCCCGCGTCGGTCGCGCGATGCGCCACAGCGTCTTCGGCATCTCAACCGGCGGCGGCGGTTCGAAATCCGTGACCGCCCCGTCGCGCGCCACCCGCAGGGCAAGCGACTGCGCGGTGCCGTCGCGCCGCTGCGCGTTGTACAGGATGGCCGTCGCCTCCGGCATCGGCGCCCGGCACCAGTCCCAGCCGACAAAATCCTGCTCCAGCGGCGCGCTGCCCCAGTTCGTGTCGAAGTAGGCAGGGCCGGACCAGCGCAGTGCCGGGCTTTCCAGCGCCACCTCCACCCGCGACCGGGCGGCGATCGGGTGCCAGTGATGGCGGCCCTCGGAATCGAGTTGGAAGGCGCGGGTCGACAGCGCCTCCGGCCGCAGCACCACCGTGCCGCGCAGCCTGCTGGGCAGCGGCGCGGTGACCTCCTCGATCCGGATGGTCAGGGCGTTGCCGTCCCAGTGCAGCGCGCTGGGGCCGATCTGGAGGAAGTCCGGGCCGCGCCTGAGGGCGCCGCGGCGGCGATCCGTCATCGCCCAGCGCTGCGGCGCGCCGTACAGCGCCACGTGCAGGCAGCAGTGATTTTGCGGATCCGCGGCCGCGCCGCCCATGCGGGCCAGCGTGTACCAGGGGGAGAAGACGGTGCCGATGAAGGCGATGATGGTCAGGCCGTGCCGCCCATCCTCGCTGAGCGCGTCCACGTACCACCAGCCATAGCCGCGCGGCGCCGCCGCACGATCAAAAGCCCAGCCCGAGTTGGTCATGCACGCTCCCCGAGAACCGCCGCCGCGGCCAGCCGGCCGGACAGCGCGGCCATGGCCAGTCCGGCACCGGGATGGGTGCCGCCGCCGGCCAGATACAGTCCCGGCAGGGCGCTGCGCGCCGCCGGCCGGCCAAAGATGCTCTGCCAGCCATGCACGGCTTGGCCATACAGCGCGCCGCCGGTGCCGGGCGCGGCCCGTTCATGGTCGCGTGGCGTGGTCGCGACGGTCGCGTCGCGCGTCAGGGTGACACCGGCCCGGGACATGGTGGCCAGCGCCGCCGCTTCCGGGCCGGCCGCATCATCCTCCGCATCGCACCTTGGCCGCGCCGGGGCTGGGACGAGGGCCAGCAGCGGCTCGGAGGCGTTCGACGCCGGCCCCGGCACGCCGCGGCCCTGCGCCCACAGCGTCACCGTCGGTGCCGCCGGCATCCGGCCGCGGGCCAGCGCGGCGTATTCGGCGGTCGGGTCGGAGGAATGAAAGACCGCCTGCCGAGGCAGGTCCAAGCCCTCGGCCCGCCCCGCCATGGCCCAGCTGTAGGCGGAGAAGGATCGGCGGGACGCCGGCAGGGCCGGCACGGCACGCGCCGCCTCCGCCCCGAAATGCCCGGCCGCCAGCGTCGCCGGATCTGCGTTTAGCACGACCTGCCGCGCCGCCACCTCCTCCCCATCCCGCAGCCGCAACCCGGCGACCCGGCCGCCGCGCACCAGAATCCCGGCAACCTCCGCGCCGTAGCGGAAGGTGGCGCCGCGCGCGGCCGCCACCTCTGCCAGCGCCGCCGCCAGCCGCGCCATGCCGCCGCGCACCGTCCAGGTTCCGGATAGCTCGACATGAGCCACCAGCATCAGCGTCGCCGGCGCCAGCAGTGGGGAGGACCCGACATAGGCGGCCATCCTTCCGAACACCTGCCGCAGGCGCAGGTCGGAAAAATGCTCGCCGAGCGCGTCCCACAGCGTGCCGAAGGGGGAGGTGCCGAGCAGCCCTGGCCCGGCCTGCGTCCCCAGCGCCAGCATCCCCGGCCGCTGCACCGTCAGGAACGGTTTTTCCAACGCCGCGTAGCAGCGCGCCGCGCGGGCGCGGAAATCCCGGAAACCACGCGCTGCCGCGGCGCCGGCGAACGCACCAATGGCGGCTTCCGCCGCCTGCGGCTCCGCCAGCAGGTCCAGGTGCCGGCCGTCGGGCCAGACATGCCGGCCGAGGACCGGCAGCGCTTGCAGGTCCAGATGCGAGTCCAGTCGCGCTCCACCTGCCTCGAACAGCGCCCGGAACACCGCGGGCAGGCTGAGCACGGCCGGCCCCGCATCGACGTCGAGCCCGCCAACCCGTATGCTGTGCACCTTGCCGCCCGGCGTGGCGGCCCGCTCCAGCACCAGCACCTGGCGCCCCCTGGCCGCCAGGTGGATGGCAGCCGCCAGCCCGCCGAGTCCGGCACCGACGATGACGATGGGCGTGTCGCGCATGATCGCGCATAGGGCGGATCGCCTAAGGAAGTGTCAAGCTTCCTGGACAAAAGCTTGGAGTTGCAAAGAAACACGTCCCAAATGCGTGAAAACGTCATCCTGCATTGACGTCAGGCTGGCCAAACCCCACAAAAGGTCTACCGTGACGGCGCCTCCTCCCTGACGCCGTCGTGGGCCAGCCACCCCGAATTGACGTTGGTGGACTGGCAGATCAATCGGATTCCCGCATGACCCGCGTCGCCGTGATTCAGCCGGACATTACCCTGAGCCTCGATTGGGAAGGTGTGATCCGCGAAGCCAGCCTCTCGGACGCCATTCCGGCGGAGCCGGTGCGCGAGTGGCTTGGCCGCCCCTGGATGGAAACGGTCGGCGAGATCGCCGGCCTCCAGGTTCGCCGGATGGTGGAGGATGCACGCTCCAGCGGCGTCTCCGCCTACCTCCAGATCACCCAGCGCTTCCCCTCCGGCCTCGAACTGCCGATCGAATACACCACCGTCCGCCTCGGCGGGCAGGCCGGACTGATCGCCGTCGGCAAGAACATGCAGGCGGTGGCGGAACTGCAATCCCGTCTGGTCGCGGCGCAGCAGGCGCGGGAGCAGGACTACTGGAAGCTGCGCGAGATCGAGACCCGGTCGCGCCTGCTGTTCGATGCATCGAGCGAGGCGGTGCTGGTCATCGCCGCCTCCACGCTCCGCATCGTGGAGGCCAATCCGGCCGCCATCCGCGAGCTTGGCATGGCGCCGGGCTGGAACTTCTCCGACGAGGTCGCCGCGCGCGACCGCGCCGCGCTGCGCGACGTGCTGATGCGGGCCCGTGAACAGGGCCGCGCGCCGGGCATCATGGTGCATCTGGGTGCCGATGCCACGCCGTGGCTGCTGCGCGCCTCCCTGATGGCGCGCACGCCGGGCCCCGTCTTCCTGATCCAGCTCAGCCCCGCCGCCGCGGCCCCGCAGCGCGCCGCGCCGCCGCGCAGCGACGCGCTGCTGGAGGACATGCCCGACGGCTTCGTGGCCATCGATGGCGATGGTCTGGTGCGCCGCGCCAACCGCGCCTTCCTCGACCTGGCCCAGGCCGGGACGGAGGCCAGCATCCTGGGCGAAAAGCTGGACCGCTGGCTGGCGCAGCCCGGCATGGACCTGTCCGTGCTGCTGGCCACCATAGCCCAGCATGGCGAGGTCCGCCTGTTCCCGACCCAGCTCACCGGTAACCTCGGCTCCGAGGTCGAAGTCGAGATCTCTGGCTGCGCCATCTCCCGCGACGGCAGCCGAATGATCGGGCTGATGATCCGCGACATCGGTCGCCGCGTCCTGGCCTCCGGGGAGGCCGCGGCGCTGCGCACGGCGCTCGGCACGCTGGCCAACGATGTCGGCCGCGTGCCGCTGCCGACCATGGTGCGCAACACCGCGGCGCTGGTGGAGCGCGCCTGCATCGAACAGGCGCTGCGACTTTCCAACGGCAACCGCACTGCCGCCGCGGACGCCCTCGGCCTCAGCCGCCAAAGCCTCTACGCCAAGCTCGAACGCTACGAGATCGGCGAAGACCGCGAGGCGAGCGAGGACAGGGCTCGGTGACTGCGGATATATCCGGCATGTCCGCCGGCTCTCCCGCCTTCGGCGCGGCCGACCTTTCGAATTGCGAGCGGGAGCAGATTCACCTCGCCGCCTCGATCCAGCCGCATGGCGCCCTGCTGGCGCTGCGCGAGCCGGAGCTGACGGTGCTGCAACTCAGCGCCAACACAACGGCCTTCCTCGGCCTGCCGGAATCGCCGCTCGGGCGCCGGCTGGCGGATGTGGCGCCGGAGATCGCGCGCGCCATCGCGCCGCTGCTCGTCGACAGGCTGGACGTGGTGCCGGCCGCGGTGCGGGTGGTGGATGGGCCGGGCGTGCCGCTCGACGTGCAGGTGCATCGCCCCATCGGCGGCGGCGTGATCCTGGAGCTGGAGCGCGCCGCGCCGCTGGACGACGCCGCGAAGCGCATCGAGCCCGCCTTGCTGGCAATCCTCGGCAGCTACGCCGTGCGCCCGCTGTGCGAGGAAGTGGCGCGCATCTTCCGCGGCTTCACCGGCTACGACCGGGTCATGGTCTATCGCTTCGACGATGACGGCCATGGCGAGGTCTTTGCCGAGGAACATGCGGCGGGGATGGAGCCCTATCTTGGCAACCGCTACCCGGCCTCCGACATCCCGGCCATCGCGCGACGCTTGTATATCCGCAACCGCGTGCGGGTGGTGACGGATGTTCACTACGCGCCGGTGCGGCTGGAGCCGCGGCTGTCGCCGCTGACCGGGCAGGATCTGGACATGTCGCTGTGCGTGCTGCGCAGCACCTCCCCGGTGCATGTGCAGTACCTGAAGAACATGGGCGTCGGCGCCACGCTGGTCGCCTCCATCCTGGTTGGCGGGCGGCTGTGGGGCCTGGTTTCCTGCCACCACAACACCCCGCGCCGCACGCCGTTCGCGCTGCGCGCGGTGACGGAACTGCTGGCGGAGGCGGTGGGCACGCGCATCGCCGCGCTGGAATCCTTCGTGCAGTCGCAGGCCGAACTGGCCGTGCGGCGCCTGGAACAGCGGATGATCGAGGCGATCACCCGCGACGGCGACTGGCGCACCGCGCTGTTCGACAACGCCCAGACCCTGCTGTTGCCGCTTGGTGCCAGCGGCGCGGCGCTGCTGTTCGAGGGCCAGACCCAGACCACAGGCGACGTGCCGGGCACCGCCGGGCTGCGCGACATCGGCAAGTGGCTGGACGCCCAGCCCAGGGCTTCGGGAGTTGCCCCGGTGATCGCGACCGCCTCTCTGGTCGGCGCGGCGCCGCACCTGGCCGGCCTGACCCGCGTGGCCAGCGGCGTACTGGCGGCACCGATCTCGACCGCGCCGGGCGAATACCTGGTGTGGTTCCGGCCGGAGCAGGTCTCCACCGTCACCTGGGGCGGCGACCCGACCAAGCCGGTCCTGATCGGCGATGACCCACGCGACCTCTCGCCGCGGCAATCCTTCGCTAAGTGGAACCAGGTGGTGGAGGGCCGGTCGGAGCCCTGGTCGCCCAAGGACCTCGCCACCGCGCGACTGATCGGCGACACCGTCACCGACGTGGTGCTGCAGTTCCGGTCCGTCCGCATGTTGATCGCGGAGGACCAGTTGGCGCAGGTGCGCCGGCAGGTCGGGCTTTCGGCGCAGCCTGTCGTGATCTGCGATCCCACCGGCAACATCGACCTGCGCAACGAGGCCTTCGACCGCCTGCTGCCAGGACTGCGTGGTGCCGCGCCGCGCCGTATCGACCACCTGCTGCCCTATTTTGCCGACCCCGCCGAAGTCGGCCGCCGCCTGCGCGACGTGATGGAGAACAAGCGGTCCTGGCGCGGGGAGGTGCGCCTCGCGGATGGCCAGGGCGCCGGCAAGCCAGTGCTGGTGCGCGCCGACCCGGTCTTCTCCGCGCCCGACCGCGTGCTCGGCTTCGTCTTCCTGTTCAACGACCTGGCGGAGCGCAAGGCGGCCGATGCCGCGCGCCGCCGCTTCCAGGCCGGGATCGAGGAGGGCAGCCGCCGGCCTGCCGGGCGCTTCGACCGGCAGGCCGACCTCGCCTACCAGGCGATCCTCGCCTCGGTGGTGGAGAATGCGCAGCTTGCGGCGCTGGAAATCGCCGATGGCGTCGACGTGGCGCGGATGCCGGACCTGCTGGAATCCGTCCGCGCCTCCGTCGCCCGCACGGCGGCGGTGCTGGAGACGCTGATCCGGCACGCCAGCCAGTTGCCGCCGCAGGACGAGGACTGAACCCGTGCCGGGGGATGCGGCGCGGATCGCGTTGCGGCAGGCCACCGGGGCGGTGCATGAGCGGCTGCATGGTGTGCCGGTGTTCTCAAGGCTCGCCGCCGGCCGTATTGAGGCGGCCGAATATGTCGGGCTGCTGCGCCGCCTGCTCGGCTTCCACCTCGGCGTCGAGGCGGCGCTGGCCGCGGCACCTTCGCTGGAGCCCTTCGGCATAAAGGTCGAGGCGCGGCGCCGCTCGCCCATGCTGCTGGCCGACCTGAAGGCACTCGGCGCCAAGCCGCTGGCGCCGGTGGCGGCCCTGCCGGCGCCGGAGGGTGCCGCCTGGGCGATGGGCTGCCTGTATGTGACGGAGGGTTCGACCCTGGGCGGCCAGCACCTGGCCCGGGCGCTGGACGGCATCCTGCCCGGCGAGGCCGGCCGCAGCTTCCTGCGCGGCTACGGCGCCCGCCACGGCGCCATGTGGCGCGAATGCTGCGGCGCCATTGAGGCCTGCGGCGCCGAAGCCGGGCGGCTGGCGGCGATGATCGCCGGGGCGGAGGCGACCTTCGCCAGTTTCGAAGGCTGGTTCAGCGCCCGCGCGTGAGCCTCATACCAGCGCTCGATTTCATCGACCGCTGGCATGTTGTTTCATGCCTTCAGACACCAGGCGCCGGCTCTGCCGGCTTGGCTACGCGGCACTCGCCGCGGACGGCATTCGCGGCATCGGCCGACGTGGTTGGCCGCAGGCTACCGTTTTCGGGCGGGGGTATCAGATGCCGCCGTAGTCGGCGCGCGTGATCCAGTAGTCCCAGGCTCGGGCCAGCGGCATGTCGGACAGCAGCATGGCAGCGGTCTTCTCGACCTCGCCAGGCGTCAGGTACTCCGGCGTGCCGTGCGGAATGCTGGCCAGCACCATCTCCGCATTGTGCTTCATGTAGACTGCGGTGAAGACCGCCGCGCGCAGATTCACGCCGACATTGCAGGCGCCGTGCCCGCGCAGCATCACGCTGCGGTTGGCGCCCAGCGCGCGCGCCAACGAATGCCCGCGCGGCAGGTCGTCGATCAGCATGTTGGTGTCGCCGAATTCCGGCTGGCTGTCCCATAGCGGCACGTCGGAGCCCATGACGCTGCCCATGTGAAAGATCGGATTCAGCACCAGGTTGCGCAGCACGGTGAAGGGGATGACGCTGCGCGCGTGGTGGTGGATGACGGAATGCACATCTGGCCGCGCCATGTAGATGGTGCCGTGCAGCGCGCGTTCGGAATACATCCGCCTGCCGTTCTGCGCGATGGGCGTGCCGTCCAGCTCGAACTCCATGATGTCATCCGCCGTCACCGCGACGGGGCTGCGGCTGCGGGACAGGAAGTAGCGGTCCGGGTTGGTCGGGTGGCGCAGCGAGACATGGCCGAAATCGTCGATCACATCCTCCCGCGCCAGGATGCGGTTCGCGAGCACGAGCTCGCGGATGGCGTGGGCGATTTCGGCGCTCATGCTGTGTGTTCCTGCTGCGTGGGGCCGCCATAGAGCCAGGCGAGCGTGTCGTACCATTGGTCCTGGGATTTTGCTGCCATGACCGCGTTGCGCAGCGCCGCATGCGCGCCGGCGGGATGGTAGATGTGGTCGCCGACGGCGCGGGACTGCAACTGCACACGCGCGGTGCGCAGCACGCGCTGGGCGCGATAGGCCTCGAGCGCCGGCGCGACCTCGCCCTGATGCGCGGAGAGGGACTGCGCCAGGCAGACCGCATCCTCCATCGCCATGCAGGCGCCCTGCGCCAGGTATTGCAGGGTGGGGTGCGCGGCATCGCCAAGGAGTGCGACGCGACCCTCGACCCAGCCCTCGATCGGGTCGCGGTCGCACAGCACCCATAGCCGCCAGTCGCTGCCCTGGCGGATGATGGATTGCGCCAGCGGATGCACGTGCTGAAAACCGGCAAAAACCTCGGCCGCATCCACCGGCTTGCCGGCGACGGGTTCCGGCGCGTCGTTGTGGTAGGTGACGACCAGGTTGAACGCGCGCCAGCCCTGCAAGGGGTAGTGGACGATGTGGCATTTCGGCCCGGCCCACAGCGTCGCGGCGTTCCAGCGTAGCGCCTCCGGCATGCGGTCCGTCGGGATCACGCTGCGATAGGTGGTGTGGCCGGAGACGCGCGGCGCGCCATCCCCCACCAGCTGCCGCCGCACCTTGGACCACAGCCCGTCCGCGCCGATCAGCGCGCGGCCCCGCAGCCTCTCGCCATCCGCCAGCACCGCGGTGACGCCGGTGCCGTCCTGCTCATAGGCCACCACCTCGGCGGAGGTGCGCAGCGTGATGCGGTCGTGGCGCCGGCAGCCGGCGAGGAACACGCCGTGCAGGTCACCGCGGTGGATCACGGCGTAGGGGTTGCCGAAGCGGGCCCGAAAAGCCGGGCCGAGGTCGATGTGGCAGATCTCCTCCGCACTCAGCGCATCCATCAGCCGAAGCTGGTCGACGTAGATCGCCATCGCCCGCGCGGTGTCGCCGATGCCGAGCCTGTCGAAGGCGTGGAAGGCGTTGGGGCCGAGCTGGATGCCGGCGCCGACCTCCCCCATCGCCGATGCCTTCTCCAGCACCGTGACGCGGAAGCCCTGCGTGGCGAGGCCCAGCGCGGCGGCCAGGCCGCCGATGCCGCCGCCGGCGATCAGGATCGGCTCGCTCATTCCGGCTTGATGCCCGCGGCCTCGGCGATCTGCGCGTTCTTGGCGTCCTCGGCCGCGATGAAGGCGGCGAAGGCGGCGGGCGTGTCGGTGGTATAGGCCTCGGCGCCCATCGCCGTCAGCCGCTGCGCGATCTCGGCCTCGCGGCCGATGGCGTTGAACTGCGTGGCCAAGGCCGCCGCGGCCTCGGCGGAAATGCCCTTCGGCCCCCACACGGCGTACCACAGCAGAAAATGCAGGCCGGGCACGCCGGCCTCGTCGACGCTCGGCACCTCCGGCATCGCGTTGCTGCGGCCGGGCGAGACCAGTGCGAAGGCACGCAGCCGGCCGGCCTGCACCAGCGGCTGCGCCGACAGCAGCGGCGCCACCATCAGCGCGACATTGCCGGCGACCACGTCGTTGATCGCCGGCGCTGTGCCCCGGTAATGCGCCACCACCGCATCGGCCGCGCCGACCCGGCGCTTCAGCCCCTCCGCCGCCAGATGCGCCATGGACCCGGCGCCGGAGGTTGAGATGGTGTAGCGCCGCGGCTCCGCCCTCATGCGCTCCGCCAGTTCCGCCAGCGTGGTGGCGCGGGCGGCCTCGGGGTGGCCGACGATGACCAGGGGCGCTGTGGCCAACCGCGCGATCGGCGTGAAATCCGCGACCGGGTCGTAGGTCAGGCCAGGCACGACGCGGCGGCCCATCAGGTGGATGTCGGCATTCACCAGGAAGGTCGCGCCATCCGGCGCGCTGCGCGCCACTTCCGCCGCGCCGATGGTGTTGTTGCCGCCGGCGCGGTTCTCGATCACCCAGTTGCCAGCGCCGCGCACCGTCATGCGCTGGGCATACAGCCGGCCGATGACGTCGATGGCGCCGCCTGGCGGCGCCGGCACCACGAGCCGAACCGGGCGACCCTGTGCCAATCCGGGCCGCGCCAGTGCCGCCAGCGCGGCCGCTGCGAGGATGGTCCTGCGATTCATGGATTTGTTTCCTGCCCTGCAATGGCAGGATCGCGCGCCGGGCGGCGCTGTCAATCACGCAGGGCAGCGGCGCGCAGCCACGCGGACAGTTCCGCGCAGCGGTCGCCGGGCAGGGCGCGTTCCAGGTGCAGGGTCAGGTGGCCGGCGCGGCGGTCCGGCGGCACCCGGCAGGCATGGGTCCAGGTCTCGCCGTTTCGGTGGTGCAGCAGCACATACAGCAGGCAGGGCGCGATCCGCCCCATGCGGTCGCGCCATCGCGCCGTGCCGACGAATTCGGCGCGGTCCCCGGGCCCAAGAAACAGTTGAAAATCCAGGCCTGGCCCGGTGTCGTCCAGCATGCCGTCCTCCGCAAACCCGGACCGACGGCGGCGCTTCCCGAATAATTGCCCGGTGAGGCCGCATCCCCCCGTTCTGGGGGCGCCACCTTGCCCGGGAGGGCAGGTTGGCGTTGGGCGTCGGCCCAACTCTTGATGCAGTGGCGCAGTTACCAGATGGCAGGCGCGGAGGGCAAGCACCCTCCGCGCCGTTTGGATCAGCCGACTTCCAGCAGCTCCACGTCGAACACCAGCGTCGCGTTCGGCGGGATCACCCCGCCGGCGCCGCGTGCGCCGTAGCCGAATTCCGGCGGGATGGTCAGCGTGCGATGCCCGCCAACCTTCATGCCCTGCACGCCACGGTCCCAGCCCGCGATCACCTGGCCGGCGCCGAGCTGGAAGCGAAACGCATCGCCGCGATCCCGCGACGAGTCGAACTTCTTCCCCTTCTTGTCCGCTGCCTTATCGTCGAACAGCCAGCCCGTGTAATGCACCGCGACCGGCTTGCCGGAGACGGCCAGCGCCCCCGTGCCCACCGTCGCATCGACCATCGCAACACCCATGGTTCAACCCGCCTTGCTGAATGTGATGGACTTCGCGCCGTCCCACAGGACGGAACGCCCGATCTTCGCCAGCCGGTCCAGCCCGCCGGTGATGGTCAGGAAATGATTGCCCGCCAGCTGCCCCGCCTTGCTGGAAAAGCAGCAGGGGCCGTAGGCGATCAGGATCTCGGTCTCGCTGACGCCGCCGGGATAGACGATGACATGGCCGGGCGCCGGGTGGCTGGTGGCGTTCTCATGCCCGATGCCGAGGTCGCGCTCGCCCATCGGAATCCAGCACGCCTCGCCGGACCAGCGGACATGGATGATGCGGTCGCTGAAGGGCAGCAGTTCGCGGAACCGCGCCACGGTCTTCGGCGCATCGGCCGTTTCGAAGCTGGCGGCGAATTTCTCGCCGGCGATGTCGATCTCGATGTCGGCCATGCAATGCTCCCGTCTCTCCGCCCCGCCTACGCGACGGGGCGTCGCTTGCCAAGCTATCCTGGGGCGCGCGGAAACCTTCGCGCGGCAGAACGGTTGGAGCCGCGGCGGCATGACCCGCCCTGGAAGGGTCACGATGCGCAAGGGCGCCTGGCAACTGATCAGAGAGACCGTCGAGGGCTACATCGAGGACGAGGCGATGACGCGGGGTGCCGCCATCGCCTGCTACACCATGTTCTCCCTGGCCCCGTTGCTGGTTCTGGCGGTGGCCATCGCCGGCCTGGCCTTCGGCGAGGAGACGGTTCGCGCCGCGGTCGCGTCCCAGCTCATCGGCCTGGTGGGGCGGGACGGCGCGATCGCGATCCAGTCGCTGGTCAACGATGGCGGGCTGGAGGCGCAGACGGAGGGTGGCGGCTTTGCGGCGCTGGTCAGCCTGGTCATCCTGCTGGTCACCGCCAGCGCCGTCTTCGCCGAGTTGCAGGGCTCGCTGAACGCCATCTGGAAGGCGGAACCGCGCGGCCTGTCCGTTTCCTACCTGCTGCGCGCCCGGCTGCTGAGCATCGGCCTGGTGGCGGCGACGGGTTTTCTCCTCCTGGTCTCGCTTCTGGCGTCGACGGCCCTGTCGGCGATCGGCGAGTGGGCCGGCAGCAACCTGCCGCTGGCGGCGCCGCTGCTGCGGGCGGCCAATTTCGGCGTGTCCTTCATGCTGACGGCGCTGCTGTTCGCCGCCATCTACAAGGTGCTGCCGGACCGTCGGCTGCGCTGGCGCGACGTCGCCATGGGGGCGCTGTGCACCGCGCTGCTGTTCACCCTCGGGAAGACGCTGATCGGCTGGTACATCGGCGGCAGCGGCATCGCCGCGCGCTACGGTGCCACCGGGGCGCTGATCGTGGTCCTGCTGTGGGTGTACTACTCCGCCCAGGTCTTCCTGCTCGGCGCCGAGTTCACCCGTGCCTGGACGCGCCGGCCCGGGGCGCGGCCGAAGGAACCGCACGGGCTCGGCAAGGGGAAGGTTAGTTAGAGTGCGATCGTCCAAGGCGTGAATCGCACGACAGAACACTATGCTGAAGGCTGTCTGGCGCTTCTATCAGCGCCTGACTGATTCTAGCGCCGGCGCTCAGCCGCGCCGGGCCTCCTCGATCGCCGCGACGTCGATCTTCGTCATGCCCAGCATCGCCTGGAAGGCGCGCTTTGCCTCCTCGCCGCCGGCCGCCATCGCCTCGGTCAGGGTGCGCGGCGTAATCTGCCAGGAGATGCCCCAGCGGTCCTTGCACCAGCCGCAGGCGCTCGCCTGCCCGCCATGGCCAATGATGGCGTCCCAGTAGCGATCGGTCTCGGCCTGGTCCTCGGTGGCGATCTGGAACGAGAAGGCCTCGCTGTGCCGGAAGGTGGGGCCGCCATTGAGGCCGAGGCAGCGGATGCCAGCCACCGTGAAATCCACGGTCAGCACGTCGCCCGCCTTGCCGGAGGGATAGTCGGCGGGGGCGCGGTGGACGCCGTGCACCGCGCTGTCGGGGAAGGTTTCGGTATAGAAACGCGCAGCGGCCTCGGCGTCCTTGTCGAACCAGAGGCAGATCGTGTTCTTCACCATCGGTTTCCTCCTCGCGCCCCGGTCAGGCCGGCCGGCGCGACCGCAGCGCCGCCGCCAGCGTGCCCTCGTCCAGCACATCCAGCGCGCCGCCCATTGGCACGCCCTGCGCCAGCCGCGTCACCGCAACGCCGGCGGGCTTCAGCCGGTCCGTCACGTAATGCGCCGTGGCCGTGCCATCCACCGTGGCGGGCAGCGCCAGGATCACCTCATCCACCCCCTCCGCCGCGATGCGGGCGAGCAGCGGTGCGATGGACAGGTCCTCCGGCCCGATGCCGGCCAGCGGCGACAGCGTACCGCCGAGCACATGGTACAGCCCCTGGTGCGCGTGCGCGCGTTCCAGCGCCCACAGATCCGCCACACCCTCCACCACGCAGACCAGGTGGCGGTCGCGGCGCGGGTCGCGGCAAATGCCGCAGGGCGATTGCGCATCCAGGTTGCCGCAGCTTTCGCAGGGTCGTACCGCGCGGGCGGCGGCGGTCAGCGCCTCCGCCAGCGGCAGCATCGTCTCCTGCGGCCGCATCAGCATCCGCAGCGCCGCACGGCGCGCGCTGCGCCGGCCGAGGCCGGGGATGCGGCCGAGCAGCGAGATCAGGTGCTCGATCGGATCATGCGCCACGCCGTCAGAACGGCAGCTTCAGCCCGCCGAGGCCGCCAAGGCCGCCCGGCAGGTTCATCCCGGCGGTGGCCTTCTGCATCTCCTCCGCCATCGTCGCCTCCACCTTCTGCTTGGCGTCGGCGTGGGCGGCGACCATCAGATCCTCCAGCACCTCCCGGTCATCCGCCGTCATCAGGGAGGGGTCGATGGTGACGCGGCGCAGATCGCCCTTGCCGGACAGCAGCACCTTCACCATGCCGCCGCCGGCCGCCCCCTCGACTTCCGTCTGTTCCAGCTTCGCCTGCATCTCCTGCATGCGGGTCTGCATCTGCTGCGCCTGCTTCAGCATGTTGCCGAGGTTCTTCATGGCGTCTCTCAATCCTCCTGGGGAAGTTCGTCGTCCGGGCCGACCGGCTCGGCGTCGGGCGGGGCGAAGTCCCGCCCCCCGCCTGGCGACCCATCGCCCAACGATGCGGCGGCCAGGTCGGCCACCATGGCCGGGGCCAGGCCATAGGCATCGAGCGAGGCATCGCGCACCGCCTCGATTCTCGCACCTGGGAAGGCCGCCAGCACGGCCTGCACCAGCGGGTGGTTCTGCGCCAGCGCCAGGCGGTCGGCCTCCGCGGTCCGGCCCTGCTCGGCCAGCGTCGGCTCGCCGCCCTCGTTCACCAGGCTGACGGTCCAGCGCGTGCCGGTCGCCTCCTGCATCAGGGCGGTGATCTGCTGCGCCAGGTCGCGCGGGGCTTCCGGGCGGGGCCGGATCTCGATGCGGCCGGGGCTGATCCGCACCGGATGCACGTTGAGCCGCAGATGCGCGTGCAGGCTGGGCTTCCGGCCGGAGGCCAGGGCCACGATCTCCCGGAAGCTGGACGGCACCGGCGCGGGCGCCGCGGCCTGTGGCGCGGGCACGGCCATGGCCAGCGCGGCGCTGCCACCGCCGGAAATGGCGCGCAGCCCGCCGCCACCATTCGGGGGTGGCGCCGCGGTTGGCGGCGCAGCGCTGGCGGCGCCGGCTTCGGTCAGCCGCCGCACGAGGTCGCCCGGTGTCGGCAACTCGGACAGATGCGCGAGGCGGATCAGCACCATCTCGGCGGCGGCGCGGCGGTTGACGCCATCCTGCGCCACCTCCTGCAGCCCCTTCAGCAGCACCTGCCAGGCCCGTGCCAGCACCGGGATCGGCAGCTTGTCGGCCAGCGCCGCGCCGCGGGACCGTTCGGCCTCGGGCAGGGCGGGATCGTCGCGCAGCGCCGGCACGGTCTTCATGCGGGACAGCAGGTGGGTCAGGTCCAGCAGGTCGGACAGCACCACGGCTGGGTCGGTGCCGCGTTCATGCGCGGCCTCCGACAGCGCCAGGGCGCCGGCAGTGTCGCCCTGCATCAGCGCCTGCATGAGGTCCACCGCCAGTCCGCGATCCGCCAGGCCCAGCATGTCCTGCACCAGCGCGGCGGACACGGCCTCGCCGCCCGCCAGCGCCATCGCCTGGTCCAGGATGGACAGGCCGTC
This sequence comes from Falsiroseomonas sp. HC035, assembly GCF_050563525.1. Taxonomy (NCBI): domain Bacteria; kingdom Pseudomonadati; phylum Pseudomonadota; class Alphaproteobacteria; order Acetobacterales; family Roseomonadaceae; genus Falsiroseomonas; species Falsiroseomonas sp. HC035. Next base: position 93,411 of record NZ_JBNXUN010000002.1, on the reverse strand, counting down.
GCGCACGGAGCCATCCGCCGCGCGCGCCACCATGGCCAGCGCCTCGGCCTCGGCCGGCACCGCCTCGGCCTCGCAGATGCGCGCGAAGTGGGCGCGCAGCTGGTCCTGCGGCACGCGCTTCAGGTGGAAGGTCTGGCAGCGCGACAGGATGGTGGTCGGCACCTTGCGCAGCTCGGTCGTGGCCAGCATGAACTTCACGTCCGGCGGCGGTTCCTCCAGCGTCTTCAGCAGCGCGTTGAACGCGGCGCTGCTCAGCATGTGCACCTCGTCCAGGATGATGACCTTGAAGCGGCCCTGGGCGGGGCGGAAGCGCAGGCGGTCGCGCAGTTCGCGCACATCGTCCACGCCGTTGTTGCTGGCCGCGTCCAGCTCCTGCACGTCCGGGTGGCGGTCGGCGAGGATGGCGCGGCATTCCGGGCAGACGCCGCAGGGGTCGGGGGTCGGCCCGCCCTGGCCATCCGGGCCGATGCAGTTCAGCGCGCGGGCGATGATGCGGGCGGTGGTGGTCTTGCCGACACCGCGGACGCCGGTGAGCATGAAGGCATGGTGCACCCGGCCCTGGGCGAAGGCGTTCTTCAGGGTGCGCACCAGGGCGTCCTGGCCGATCAGGTCGGCGAAGCTGGTCGGCCGGTATTTCCGGGCGAGGACTCGGTAGGGCGTCGCGGCCGGCAGGGCGGCGGGCGCCTGGGCTGGTGCAACCGGCGCCGGATCGCCGAACAGGCCCGGACCCTCCGCCGGGGGTTCCGGAAGCTCGGCCGCTACAGGGTCACCGAAGATGTCGCTGGCCATGGTGGGGTGCTGTCCGGGAAGCGGGGGGCCCGGATGCCAGGGCCGCAAGGGATGCCGCGGGGAATCAGGTGGAAGATCGGCGGCCGACCCGCGCGAGAACTCGTTACGGCTGCTTCCTTCCGGACCTGACCGGGTTGGCGAGGAGCACGTCCGTCGCCGACCTTCCAACCCCAATATCGGGCCTCGGGCGTCCCGGGGCAATGCCCCAACCTCGCGTGACCCTCAAGCGCCGGGCGCGGCCTCCGGCCGCTTGGCTACGCGCCACTGGGCGCGGCGGCCAGTCGGCCGCTCAGCCGGCAGCGGATGCCGGCCGCAGGACACGCAGTTTTCTCGGGAAGCTGCTCGGTTGTTCCGCTCGGTTGCCCCGGCCCCGCCCGCGTGGCAGGGTCCGCGCCGATGCTCTCCGTCCCCGCAAGCCGCCCCAATGCCTATACCGGCAGCCCGCTCGACCGTGCGGGCACCCGCCGGGATGATGCCGACTGGATCGCCCAGGCGCTGTCCGACCCCGAAACCCTGTTCGCCCCGGTCTGGCGCAGCCGCAGCCTGATGAAGGGCGTGGCCGATGGCCATCCGGAGGCCGTGCTGCTGACCGGCGCGGCGGCCGAGGCGGTGCGCATGGCCGGTGGCCCCTGGGCCTTCCTGGGCCTGTGGGCCAACCGCCCGGTCTTCGCGGTGGATTGCTCCGCCGCGGAGGACCCGCTGCCGCTGCTGCCGGATGGCATGGGCGGCTTCACCGACCTGCGCCAGGTGGCAGGCCTGCTGCCGCAGGGGGAGGCCTCCGTCCTCGCCCATGCGCGCGGGCTGATGCATTGGCGCACCCGGCACCGCTTCTGCGGCGTCTGCGGCCATGAATGCGCGCCGCGCAGCGCCGGCAACGCCATGCAGTGCACCAACTGCAACGCGCAGCATTTCCCGCGCACCGACCCGGCCGTCATCATGCTGGTGGTGCGCCAGGGCCGCTGCCTGCTCGGCCATTCGCACCGTTTCCCCAACGTCGCCATGTATTCCACGCTCGCCGGCTTCGTGGAGCCCGGCGAGAGCCTGGAGGAGGCGGTGCGGCGGGAGGTGATGGAGGAAGCGGCGATCGAGGTGGGGGAGGTGCTGTACCATTCCTCCCAGCCCTGGCCCTTTCCCGCCAGCATCATGCTGGGCTTCCATGCCGAGGGCTTGTCGGATGACATCCGCATCGACCCGGAGGAGCTGATGGACGCGCGCTGGTTCACCCGCGAGCAGCTGCGCGACCCGGCCGCGCATGGCTTTTCCCTGCCACGGGCCGATTCCATCGCCCGACGGCTGATCGAGGATTGGCTGGAGCAGGCCCCATGAGAACTTTCGCCTCCCTCGCCGCGCTGCTGCTGCTGGCCGCCTGCGGGTCCGGCCGCGGCGCGATGCCCGCCATGTCCGACAGCCCCGCCCAGGCCGAATGCCGGGCCGAGGCGCGCCAGTCGCCCGAGGTCGAGGCGCAGTGGCGCCGTGTGGTGATCGGCCTGCCCAGCAGCGAGGAACAGGTGCGCCGCGAACGGGCCCAGGCCGAAACCCGCGCCTTCACGGATTGCCTGCGCCGGCGTGGCCTGGTGCGCGGCGGTGGCGTGGAGCCGCGGCGGCAGCCGGGCTTCTAGCCCCTTGGCCGATCCGCCGATCAGTGCCTCCCGCGGCCCGGTCGGCGTGCTGGAGGCCTTGTGGGACGGCTACCTGGTGGCCGGCTGGGCCGCCGACCCGCGGGACCCTGCCGCCCGCCCGCTGATCCGCCTGATGCGCGGCATGGACCTGCTGGCGGAGGGCGAGGCGGATCAGGCGCGGGAGGACGGCCGGCCCGGCTTCATCCTGGCCTCCCCGGTCCTGCTGACGCCGCAGGATCTCCTGACCGGCCGGGTCCGCGTGCGTGCCGTGCTGCCCGGCCGCAACGCCCCCACCACCCTGCCGATGGGCGGTCCGATGCAGGCGGCTCTGGAAGCCATGGCGGCAGATCCGCAGGGTCCGGCCGAGGCCCAGATGCACACCCAGGCCGGCGCCCCGCCACCCGAGGCGGAGCCGCCGGTTGCGCCCCTCCCGGTTGTGGTTCCGGAGATCGTGCTCCCGGAGGCCATGGCTGAAAGCGGGCCAGCCGAGCCTCCGGCGCCGGAGCCCGCGCCGAATGCTCAGCCGGACAGCGCCGCGCCGGTGGAGGCGCCCTGGTCCAGGCCCGCCTCCCGCCCCCTGGTGATGCCCTTCACGCCGCGCCCGGATGCGGCGCCGCACTGGGAAGCGGCCCCGCCGGCTGGACCGCCCGCACCGGAGGTGCAGAGGCCACCCGCACCGGAGGTGCAGAAGCCGCCCGCGCCCGAATTGCCGTCGCCGCTGGGCGCCATGCTGGAGATTGCCCGGCACGCCGCCGCCGCCGGCGTGCCCGTGCTGCACCTCCTGGTGCCGCGCCGCGCCTCCATGCCGGGCGGCCATCCGATGCCGGGGCTGGCGGCGCTGGAAGCGGCCGCCGGGCGCGCGCCGCTGCTGGCCCAGGACTGGCTGCCGCTGCGCCACGCCTTCGCCCGGGCCACCAACCCGGCCGCGCTGTGGCGCCAGGACGGGCAGCTTCTGTCGGTGGAGGGCAGCCTCGCCGTGCTGGGGACGCTGCTGGCCGTGCTTCGCCTGCGCCGGCCCGAAGCCGACACCGTACTGGACCGCGCCCACCGGCTGGTCTCCCGCGCCGATGTCTCCGCGCTGCCGCGACGCGAGATCGCGAGCGAGGCGGGCAGCCCCTCCTTCCTCGGCGTCGCCTCGCCGGAAACTGAGCCGGCGCTGCCCGCCGACCTGTTCGCGGACCAGCCGGAGCCGCGCGCGGCGGGCGAGGCCCTGCCCGGGCTGCAGGCTTGGCGGCAACCTGGCGCGCCGCTGCCCTGGCGCGTGGTGGTGATGGCGGAACCCGGCCTCGGCGGCAGCGCGGACCCGGCGCAGCTCGGCTGGTGGCTGCGCGTCCTGGCGGCGGAGACGGTGCTGAGCGAGGCGCTGCACCTGGCCGCGCCCGCCGCCGTCGTCGCGGCACAACCGGACCTGCTGCTGACCCTGGCCGCCGAACCCGAGGCCTGAGGCCGGGCTTCAGAACGGCAGGACGGTGGTGGCGCGGTCGGTCATGCGGCGCGCCAGCTACGGCGGCTGCGCCGGGCGCACGCCCTCGATCAGCGCCTCCGGCCCGGACGAGGCCGGCCAGCATCTGTGCCGGCGTCGCACCCATCGGCCACATCGGCGTGGCGGCCGGGCCTGGCGGTCCGCGGCGCGCGAGATCGGCGGCGGCACCGCAGAGCATCACCTCCACCGTGGCGCCCTGCGCCCGCATCGCATTGAGCGGCACGAAGGCCATGCCCTGCACCTGCGCCTCGGCAGTGGTGACCAGCGCCAGAACGCACGGCAACTCCTGGGCGGCGGCGGGCATCAGGCCGGCGATGGCGGCCCCGGCGAGGAGGGCCAGGCGCAGGGCAAAGTGGCTCGTGCGGGACATCCCTGGTCGTGGCGGCAGGACGCCGCCGCGCAGGAAGCTTCGGAGGGAATGCGGGAAACGGCCCGCCTTGACAAAAATAGATATAGAATGTGATGATTTACGGGCGAGAAGGAGCAGCCTTGCGCCTCACCCAGTATTCCAACTTCGCCCTGCGCACGCTGCAATTGCTGGCCTTGCGGGCGCCGGAGATCGTCACGGTGGATGACGTCGCCCGCGCGCACCGCATCTCCAAGGCGCATCTGGTCAAGGTGGCGGGCGAGCTGGCCCGGCGCGGCTACATCGAGACCATCCGCGGCCGGCGCGGCGGCATGCGTCTGGCGCGGCCGGCGGAGCAGATCACGGTTGGCGAGATCATCCGCTGGACCGAGGCGCCGCTGGAGCTGGTCGAGTGCTTCAATGCCGAGACCAACACCTGCCCGCTGCTCGGCGTCTGCCACCTGTCGCGCGGCCTGCAACGGGCGTTGCGGGCGTTTCTCTCGGTTCTTGACGATCTGACCATCGCCGACATCGCGCTGAACCGGGCCGCCCTGCTGGACCGGCTGACGCGGCAGGATCAGCCCTTCATGGCGGGTGCGCAGTAAATCCGGTACAGCGTCTCCAGGATCGCCGCCGCCTCGGGGCTGGACAGGCGGTAGTGGATCGTCTGGCCGTCGCGCCGCGTCTCGACCATCCTCAGGTCGCGCATCCGCGCCAGGTGCTGCGACAGCGCCGCCGGCGCCAGGCCGACGAGCTCCGCCAGCTGGTTCACGGATTTTTCGCCCTCCAGCAGGTGGCACAGTGCCATCAGCCGCTTCGCGTTGGCCAGTGCGGCAAGGATTCGCGCGGCCTCCTCCGCCTTGGCTTCCAGCACAATCAAAGCATCACTGGTCGTATCAGTTTTCATGTTGACATCTTAGCATCTGCGCAGATATGAATCCAGTGCCAACCCACCGGAGGATCAGCCCATGGTCAACATAGGTTCCGTCGACCGCGCCGCACGCTTCGTGCTTGGCGCCGTGCTCCTCGCGTCGCCTTTCCTGCTCACGGAGATGTTCGCCCCGCTCGGCGCCTGGCGCTTCCTGGTGGCGGCCGTGGGCCTGGTGCTGCTCGGCACGGCCATCTTCCGCATCTGCCCGGCCTACATGCTGTTCGGCATCCGCACCTGCGCCACCGGGCGGGCCTGACATGACGGCCACCGACTTCACCCCGGTGGCCTCGCTTCTCGGCGGCGCGCTGATCGGCGCATCCGCCGTGATGCTGATGGCCGCCACTGGCCGCATCGCCGGCATCAGCGGCATCGCCGTGCGGCTGCTGCCGCCATACCCGGACAACGCCTTCGCCGGGCGGCTCGCCTTCATCCTCGGTCTCGTGGCAGCGCCGCTTCTCGTGCTGCTCCTCACCGGCACGGCGCCGGTGCCGAGTATCGAGGCCGGGACGGGCCTGCTGGTCCTGGCGGGGCTGCTGGTGGGCTTCGGCGCCGTCTGGGGCAATGGCTGTACCTCCGGCCACGGGGTCTGCGGCCTGTCGCGGCTGTCCCTCCGGTCGCTGGTGGCGACGCTGGTCTTCATGGCGACCGCCATGGCCACAGTCTTCCTCACCCGCCACCTGTTGTGAGGCCCGCCATGTCTGTCCTGATCAACTTCGCCATCGGCCTGGTCTTCGGCCTCGGCCTGGTCGTCTCCGGCATGTCGAACCCCGCGAAGGTGCTGAACTTCCTCGACCTCGCCGCGATCCCGAACGGCGGCTGGGACCCGAGCCTGGCCTTCGTCATGGCCGGCGCCATCGCGGTGACCTTCATCGGCTACAGGCTGGTGCTGCGCCAGCCGCGACCGATCCTCGGCGGCACGTTCCACCTGCCGACCGCGACGGCAATCGACAGCCGCATCGTGGCCGGCCCGGCGATCTTCGGCATCGGCTGGGGTCTCGCCGGCTTCTGCCCGGGGCCGGCCTTCACGGCGCTGACCTTCGGCGGCAACGCGGCGGTGATGTTCGTGATCGCGATGCTGCTGGGCATGGGCGGCGCCCGCTGGCTCGCCAGCCGCCCGGACTCCCTGCAACCGGCCACCCCACGCGCCTGACGCCAACAAAGCCGAAAGGAGAAACGCCATGGACGCCATCCCACACCGCATCGACCTCGCCGTGAAGCCCGAGGTCACCGCCTTCTTCGACGCGCCCACCAACACCATCAGCTACGTCGTGAAGGACCCCGCTTCCCCCGCCTGCGCCGTGGTGGATTCGGTGATGGACATCGACTACGCGGCTGGCCGCATCACGCATGAGTCGGCTGACGCGATCATCGCCCACATCAAGGCGCACGGGTTGCGCCTCGAATGGCTGATCGAGACGCATGTGCATGCGGACCATCTCTCCGCCGCGCCCTACATCCAGCAGAAGCTCGGCGGCCGGATCGGCATCGGTGAGCGCATCACCGTGGTGCAGGACGTGTTCGGCAAGGTGTTCAACGAGGGCACCGAGTTCCGCCGCGACGGCAGCCAGTTCGACCGGCTGTTCAAGGATGGCGACAGCTACCAGATCGGCGGCATGACGGCCTTCGCGCTGCACACGCCGGGCCATACGCCCGCCTGCATGACACATGTGATCGGCGATACGGCCTTCGTCGGCGATACCCTGTTCATGCCGGATGGCGGCTCGGCCCGCGCGGATTTTCCGGGCGGCGACGCGCGCACGCTGTTCCGCTCCATCCAGCGCGTGCTGCAACTGCCACCCGAGACGCGGCTGTTCATGTGCCACGACTACGGCCCGAACGGCCGCGACATCAAATGGGAAACCACCGTCGCCGAGGAACGTGCGCACAACATCCATGCGAAGGATGGCGTGACGGAGGATGCGTTCGTCGCGATGCGGGAGGCCCGTGACCGGACGCTCGGCATGCCGCGGCTGATCATCCCCTCGCTGCAGGTGAACATGCGGGCCGGCGCGCTGCCGCCGCCGGATGACAGCGGCAGGGTCTTCCTCAAGGTGCCGGTCAACGCCCTCTAGATGCCGGGCCGACGCTTGGACAAAGACAACGCCCGATGAACCGCCGCCTGCAACACCTGCTGCCGATCCTCGACTGGGCGCCGCGCTACACCCGTGGCGAGGCGGCCAGCGACCTGTTCGCCGCCGTGATCGTGACGATCATGCTGGTGCCGCAAAGCCTGGCCTACGCCATGCTCGCCGGCCTGCCGCCCGTCGTCGGGCTGTACGCCTCGATCCTGCCGCTGGTGGCCTACGCCATCTTTGGCACCAGCCGCACGCTGGCGGTGGGGCCGGTGGCGGTGGTGTCGCTGATGACGGCAGCCGCCATCGCACCGATCGCGGCCCAGGGCACCGCCGCCTACCTGGCGGCCGCAGTGACTCTGGCCTTCCTGTCCGGCCTGATCCTGGTCGGCATGGCGGTGCTGCGGCTGGGGTTCCTGGCGAATTTCCTCAGCCATCCGGTGATCTCGGGCTTCATCACCGCCTCCGGCCTCCTGATCGCCGCAAGCCAGCTCAAGCACATCCTGGGCATCACGGTGGAGGGCGACACGCTGCCGCACATCGCGCAGGGCGTGTTCGGCCAGATTGGCGCGACCAACCCCTTCACGGCGCTGATCGGCGTCACCGCCGTCGGCTTCCTGTTCTGGGTGCGCAAGCGGCTGAAGCCGAGCCTGATCCGACTCGGGCTCCGGCCGCGCCAGGCGGATCTGCTGGCCAAGGCCGGGCCGCTCGCGGCCATCGCGCTGTCGATCCTGGCCGTGGTCGGGCTCGGGCTCGACGACCGGGGGGTGAAGATCGTGGGCGAGATCCCGGCCGGCCTGCCGCCTTTCGCGCTGCCTGGCTTCGATCCCGCGCTGTGGCTGCAACTGCTACCGGCAGCGGCGCTGATCAGCCTGGTGGGCTTCGTCGAATCCGTTTCCGTCGCGCAGACCCTGGCCGCCAGGCGGCGCCAGCGCATCGAGGCGAACCAGGAACTCGTCGGCCTCGGCACCGCCAACATCGCGGCCGCGGTCTCCGGCGGCTACCCGGTGACGGGCGGCTTCGCGCGGTCCGTGGTGAATTTCGATGCCGGCGCGGCGACGCCGCTGGCCGGCGCCATCACCGCAATCGGCATCCTGGCCGCCACGCTGTTCCTGACGCCGCTGTTCCGCTTCCTGCCGCAGGCGGTGCTGGCGGCGACCATCATCGTCGCGGTGCTGTCGCTGGTGGACCTGCGCGCCATCCGGCGGACCTGGACCTACTCGAAGGCGGATTTCGCGGCGATGGCGGCGACGATGCTGCTGGTCCTGTTCGTCGGCGTGGAGGAAGGTATCCTGGCCGGCGTGGGCCTGTCGCTGCTGCTGTTCCTGTGGCGCACCAGCACCCCGCACATGGCGATCGTAGGCCAGGTGCCGGGCACCGAGCATTTCCGCAACGTCGACCGGCACAGCGTCCTCACCGATCCCGCCATCCTGTCGCTGCGCGTGGATGAGAGCCTGTACTTCGCCAATGCCCGCTACCTGGAGGACCGCATCTACGCCGAGGTCGCCGCACGCCCGGACCTGCGGCACGTCATCCTGATGTGCCCGGCCGTGAATTTGATCGACGCCAGCGCGCTGGAAAGCCTGGAGGCGATTGCCGACCGGCTGCACGCCGCCGGCGTCGGCTTTCACCTGTCGGAGGTGAAGGGGCCGGTGATGGATGCGCTGCAGCGCTCCGACTTCTTCGCCCATTTCAGGGGCTACGTGTTCCTCTCGCACTTCGAGGCGGTGCGCAGCCTGGCGATGGAGGAGGTGGCCGTGCCGCGCCACGGGCAGGTGGAAGACAGGGAAGCGGCCCTCCCGACCGACTGATCAGATCGGTCAGCCGCGCCAGGCCGGGTGCACCAGCGGGCTCGCCGCTCCCAGTCGGTGGCGTGCTGCGGCGTATTCCGCCCGCAGCCGCTCCACCAGCGCCGCGGCCGGCTGCACGGACTGCACCGCGCCGATGCCCTGGCCGGAACCCCAGATATCCTTCCACTTCTTCACGCGGTTGCCGCCGAAATCCATCTTCGCGGCCTCCTGCGCCGCCAGGTTCGACGGATCGATCCCGGCGCGGACCAGGGACGGCTTCAGGTAGTTGCCGTGCACGCCAGTGATGAGGTCGGTGTAGACGATGTCCTCCGCCGCGTGATCCACCACCATCTGCTTGTGGTCGGCCTCCGCCCGCGCTTCCGCGGTGGCGATGAAGGCGCTGCCGAGATAGGCGAAGTCGGCGCCCAGCGCCTCCGCCGCCAGGATCGCGCTGCCATGCGCGATGGCGCCCGACAGCGCGATGGGGCCGTCGAACCAGGCGCGGGTTTCCCCTACAAGCGCGAAGGGGGACAGGCTGCCGGCATGGCCGCCCGCGCCGGCCGCCACCAGCACCAGCCCATCCGCGCCCTTCTCCACCGCCTTGTGGGCGAAGCGCTGGTTGATGACGTCGTGCAGCACATGGCCGCCATAGCCATGCACCGTGTCGTTCACCTCCGGCCGCGCGCCGAGCGAGGTGATGACCAGGGGCACGCGATGCCGTTCCACCACGCCCAGATCATGCTCCAGCCGTTCGTTGGACCGGTGCACGATCAGGTTGATGGCGTAGGGCGCGGCGGGGCGGCCGGGATGCGCCGCGTCATGTGCCGCGATCCTTTCCTCGATCTCGCACAGCCATTCGTCGAGCTGGCTCGCAGGACGCGCATTGAGCGAAGGCATCGATCCGACGATGCCGGCGCAGCATTGCGCGACGACGAGGTCGGGCACCGAGATGATGAACAGCGGCGCGGCGATGGCTGGCAGCGAAAGCCGGCCGTGCAGGGTTTCGCGCAGCGTCATCCCGCCGCTGCCTCGATCTCCGCCCGAGTCAGCAGGTCCGCGTATTTCTGGCCCATGTCGAACAGGTTCGCCTCATGCGGGCCGATGGCACGGTCGCCGACGCAATCCGTCGCGACGACGGTGCGCAGGTTGTGCTGCATCGCATCCACCACCGTCGCGCGCACGCAGCCGGATGTCGTGCAGCCCGTCACCACCAGCGTGTCCGCGCCCTGATATCGCAGCCAGCTCGCGAAGTTGGTGTCGAAGAAGGCGGAGGCGCCCTGCTTGCGGATGATGTGCTCGCCCGGACGCGGCGCCAGTTCTGGCACGATCTGCGACAGCGGGGAGCTTTCGGTCAGCTTCAGCAGCGACGGCGCCTTCAGCGTGAAGACCCCGGCATCCGAGCCATCCTCGGCATAGACCACGCGGGTATGCGCCACCGGCCAGCGATGCGCGCGGGCGAAGGCCAGCAGATGCACCGTCTGTTCGATGGCCGGGCCGATGTTGCCGCCGCCGAAATGCGCCGGGTCGGCGAAGCCCACCACGAAATCCACCATAACCAGCGCCGGCCGCTGCCCCATGCCGGCGCGCTGGCCCATGCCCTGGCGGTGGTAGATGTCCGCCTCCGGATGCCCGCTCATGCCACCGCCTCCAGGTCGCGTAGCGATTGGATCATGGAACTCCGCAGCAGGTAGGCGTGGTGGCGTGCCGGGTCGGCGACGGTGGCGCGCAGTTCGTCGTGGTAGGCGGCGCGCGCCGCCGGGTCGCGCTGGTTCAGGATCTGCCGGTTGCGCAGCGCCTGCTGCTGCACGACGTCGAGCGCCACCTTGCGGCGCTGCCGCCCGTAGCGGCCCATGGTGGCGAGATCTGCGCCCTTCCACACCGCGGTCAGCTTCTCCGCCAGGTTGAAGGCATCGTGGATGCCGCCATTCATGCCCATGCCGCCGAGCGGGTTGTTGATGTGCGCCGCGTCGCCGGCCAGGAACACACGGCCCTGCACATATTCGTCCACCACCCGCTCATGCACCCGGTAGGCGGTGCGGTGGCCGAGGGTAAAGCCCGCCGGGTTCGGCACCACAGCCTGCAACCGCGCCTCGATCCGCGCCGGGTCCATCATGCTCTCCTCGGACTGGGACGCATCGGTCGGGAACAGCACGCGCCACAGGCTGCGGGTGCGCAGCAGCACGTACCATTCCTCGGGGTCCGAGATGTAGGAGATGTCGGCGAGGTCCGGGATCGCCTCATGGAACGGGAAGGGCGTCGACAGCGTCAGGAAGATCTCAGGAATGGTCTGGCCGCGGAACTCCACGCCGAGCGCGCGGCGCACCGCGCTGCGGGCGCCGTCGGCGCCGATCAGGTAGCTGCCCCGAAGCGCCTCGCGCGATCCGTCGGGCCGCTCGATGGTCAGCGTCACGCCATCGGCGTCCTGCGCCACATCGGCGGCCTTGGCGTCGTAGATGAAGGTCACGTCCGGGTTCGCCGCCATGCGGTCGCGCAGCATCCGCGTCAGGCGCCACTGCTCGCATTGCAGGCGATAGGGGTGGTCCGTGTCGGCGGACAGCGCTCCCATGTCGAAGGTCGCGATGGGGCCGGTCTGGCGGTCGCGGAACTGCCAGTGCGGGCAGACCAGCCCCTGCTCCACCAGCGCCTCCACCACCCCGAAGCGGCGCAGCATGTCGAGGGTTGGCGGATGGAAGGTCGAGGCACGCAGGTCGGAGGGCAGTTCCTCGGCCTGTTCCACGATGGTCACCGGGATGCCTTCCCCCGCCAGGTAGGCGGCGGCGACCATGCCGACCGGGCCGGCACCGGCGATGAGAACGGGAAGGAATTTCGGCATCGGGCGTCCCTGGCTGAAGCGGCCCGAGCATGGCGCGGCAGGCCGCATCGCGAAAGGCCCCGGCTTGTTCCGGCCCTGGTCCACCGCATCTATGCCCCATGAACCTCCCTTTCCTGTCCAAGCCGCCCCGCATCGCCGTGCTGCGTCTGTCCGGCGTCATCGCCGCCCGCCCCGCCGGCGCCTTCGCCGCCTCCGGCATCAGCGCCCAGGCCACCGGCCCGCTGATCGACCGCGCCTTCGGCATCAAGCGCCTGGCCGCCGTGGCGATGGTGGTGAACTCCCCCGGCGGGTCCGCCGTGCAGTCGAGCCTGGTGGCGCAGCGCATCCGCCGGCTGGCGGACAAGAAGAAGATCCCGGTCACCGCTTATGTCGAGGATGCCGCGGCCTCCGGCGGATACTGGCTGGCCTGCGCGGCGGATGAAATCGTGGCCGATCCCGCCAGCATCCTCGGCTCCATCGGCGTGATCAGCGCCAGCTTCGGGCTGGAGGAGGCGATCGGCCGGCTCGGCGTACAGCGCCGGATGCACACGGCCGGGGAGGACAAGAGCTTCCTCGACCCGTTCCGTCCCGAACGCCCGGAGGATGTGGCGCGGCTTGAGACGCTGCTGGCCGACCTGCACGTGACCTTCCAGGACTGGGTCCGCCAGCGCCGCGGCGCGAAGCTGCGGGCGCCGGAGGCGGAATTGTTCAACGGCCGCTTCTGGACCGGCAAGCGCGCCGTGGACCTCGGCCTGGCGGACCGGCTGGGCGAGGCCTCGGCCGACCTCCGCGCGCGCTTCGGCGACAAGGCGCAGTTGATCGGCATCGGCGCCCGCCGCCCGCCCTGGCCTCTGCGCCTGCTGTCCGGCGCGATGTCCCCGGTCGCGCTCGGCGGCACACTGGCCGAGGGTGCAATGGCGGCGGTGCAGGACCGCGCGGCCTGGGCGCGGCTTGGGCTGTAGGTATCCTGGCCGCGGGCCGACTTCCGGCGCCGTGCTTGGTAAGCGCACGATTATGATAGAGGAGTATTACACGCTTTCGCCAACTGCAGACACTTGGTAACGTTTTCTAAATACAACGACCGGGGCGATGCTGTGAGTGTCCTTGGAATCGGTGACAGTGCCACCAGGCTCGGCGTGCCGGCTGCTCCGCAGCACCTGGTCCAAGCCGCCCCGCCCACCCCGGACAAGCAGCGCCTGGGGCCGCCGCGGCGCCTGTACCGTCCGCGGGAAGCTCCGGTCGCACTGGCGGCGCAGCGCTTGGCAGAACCCGTCCCGGACCGGCTCAGCGCCTATTTCGACAACGCCTCCGAATGTCTTTTCCACGTCCGCGTGACGCCGGAGGGCGAGTTCCTCTACGAGCTCATCAACCGTGTCTGCCTGGCGCATGCCGGAGCCACGATGGATGAAGTGCGCGGGCGGACGCCGGTGCAGGTCCTGGGGGAGGAGGTGGGCGGCGTCATCACGCAGGGCCTGCGCCGCGTCCTCGAGACCAAGGCCGCGCATGTCTATGAACCGACCATCCGCTTCGGCACCGAGACGATCATCTACGATGCGCGCTACATGCCGCTGCTTGGCCCGGATGGCGCGGTGGTCGGGATCCTGGGTCGCGCGACGGACATCACCCAGCGCCGGCATCTGGAGACCAGCCTGCGGCAGGCCCAGAAGATGGAGGCGCTGGGCCAGCTCGCGGGAGGCGTCGCGCATGATTTCAACAACGTCCTGGCGGCGTTGGCGGGCTGCCTGAGTCTGATTGGCCGGGAGCCGGCGGCACGCGAGCGCGAAGCGGCCCTGCTGGCTGAGGCGCGCCGGACGATCGAGCGCGGCAGCGCGCTGACGGCCCGCCTGCTGTCCTTTGCCCGGCAGCAACCCCTGGCGACGGAAGCGCTCAACGTGAGCCGGTCGCTGGCCGACATGGCGGCCCTGTTCAATCGCACGCTCGGCGGCAGGATCCGCGTGACCAGCGACACGGCGCCGGACCTCTGGCCCGCCCTCGCCGATCGCAACCACCTCGAACTGGCGCTGCTGAACCTGGCGATCAACGCCCGCGATGCCATGGCGACGGGCGGCGAACTGGCGATCACCGCCTGCAACCGCACCATCGCGGAGCCACCGGTCGAAGGCTTGGCGCCGGGTGACTACGTCGCCATCGCCCTGGCCGATACCGGCACGGGCATGGCCCCTGAAGTATTGGCGCGAGCGATGGAGCCGTTCTTCACGACCAAGGCACCGGACCACGGCACGGGGCTCGGCCTGAGCATGGTCTATGGCATGCTGCGGCAGATCGGCGGCGGCCTGCATCTGCGCAGCAGCCCCGGCGCCGGCACCTGCGTCACCCTGTTCCTGCCGCGGGTACCGGAGGCCGAGGTCGGGTGACTACCGCTCGCTGAACAGCTTGCCGCCCTTGGCCTTTGAATCCTTGTCCGCCTCGACGATCTGGATGGTGACGGCATCGGCGGTGACGCCGAAATTCTTCACCATCGCCTCCGTCATGTCGCGGACCAGGCCGCGCTTCTGGTCCGTCGTGCGGCCTGCTACGGCATAGACGATGATCTCTGGCATGGCTGTCTCCTGTATCCCGCCATCCTGCGGCCTGGCCCCCGCACCGCCAAGTGTCGCCGGATGAGCGTCGTGCTGCTGCCCGGCTACATGCTCGATGCCGATCTGTGGCGGGAGGTGGAGCCGGCGCTCGCGCCCCTCGGCCCGGTGCTGCATGGGGACCTGTTCCAGGACGACACGATCGCGGGCATGGCCCGGCGCGTGCTGGAGGCCGCGCCGCAGCACTTCGTGCTGGTCGGCTTCTCCATGGGTGGCTACGTGGCGCGGGAGGTGGCGCGGATGGCGCCCGCGCGGGTCGCGGCGCTGGTGCTGGTCGCCACCTCCGCCCGCGCCGACAGCGACGTGCAGCGGGCGCGGCGGGAGGCCATTGGCCGGCGCCCGGCCGAGACCGCCTTCCGTGGCCTGAGCCGCACGGCCCTCGCGGCGTCCCTGCACCCGGATCGCGCCGGCGATGCGGCGCTGCTGGGGCGGCTGCGCGCCATGGGTGACCGGCTCGGCGGCACCGTCTTCGCCCGCCAGTCCCGGCTGCGGCGTGATGCGCCCGACACCCGCCTCGGCGACATCGCCTGCCCCACCCTGGTCGTCGCCGCCGACCACGACCGCCTGCGCAGCCTGGCGGAGGCCGAGGAACTGCGCGACGGCATCCCGGGCGCAGTGCTGCGCGTGGTGCGGGGCAGCGGCCACATGATCCCGATCGAGGCGCCGGAGGCGCTGGCGCGGCTGGTCCTGGACTTCGTCGCTCAGACTGAAACCTGACGGATCCAGTCAGGCAGGTTGTAGTGCGTGGCGACGCGGGCGATCAGCCCATCCCGGATCGTGAAGAAGGCGCCGGCCGGCAGTCGGTAGCCCTGGCCACGCGCCTCCGGCAGGCCCGGATCGGTCCGCAGGTAGCGCCCGACGACGAGGAACTCCGCCGCGGCGCGCTGCCCGGTGGCGTCCACCATCACCACCAGGTCCTCGATCCGCTCGGCATAGGCGGCGTCCATCTGCGCCAGGAACGCGATGAAGGCCGGCTTGCCCTTGCGCCGCCCGCCCTGGTTCACGTCATGCACCAGGTCATCCGCGACCATCGCCAGCATCGCGGAGCGGTCGCCGGCGTCGAAGGCGGCGTAATAGGCGCGGATCAGGCGTTCGGCATCTTCGAAGGCGAGGGTCATGGCGGAAGGGGTCCCTGGCTTGCCGGCTTGGTCGGGGGGGCGGTATTGAACCGCGGCAACCTCCCCCGGCAAGCCCCGCATGTCCGACAAGCCGCCCGCCTTCCAGGAGATCATCCTGCGGCTCCATCGCTTCTGGGGCGCGCAGGGCTGCCTGATCCTGCAGCCCTACGACATGGAAGTCGGCGCCGGCACCTTCCACCCGGCGACGACGCTGCGTGCGCTGGGGCCGAAGCCCTGGTCGGCCGCCTATGTGCAGCCGAGCCGCCGCCCCGCCGATGGCCGCTACGGGGAGAACCCGAACCGGCTGCAGCACTACTACCAGTACCAGGTCATCATGAAGCCGAGCCCGGCCGACGCGCAGGACCTGCTGATCGCCAGCTACCGCGAGCTTGGCCTCGACCCCATGAAGCACGACTTCCGCTTCGTCGAGGATGACTGGGAAAGCCCGACCCTCGGCGCCTGGGGCCTGGGGTGGGAGGTGTGGTGCGACGGCATGGAGGTGGGCCAGTTCACCTATTTCCAGCAGGTCGGCGGCATTGCCTGCGAGGTGCCGTCCTTCGAGATGACCTACGGCCTGGAACGCCTGGCGATGTTCATCCAGGACGTCGACGACGTGTACGAGCTCGACTTCAACGGCCAGGGCGTGAAGTACGGCGACGTGTTCCGCCGCGCGGAGGTCGAATACAGCCACCACAACTTCTCGGGCGCCGACACCGCCATGCTGTTCCGCCACTTCGCGGATGCGGAGGCCGAGTGCCGGTCCCTGCTGGCCTACGACCCGCCCCTGGCGCTGCCGGCCTATGACCAGTGCATCAAGGCCAGCCACCGCTTCAACCTGCTCGACGCCCGCGGCGCCATCAGCGTGACGGAGCGCGCCGCTTACATCGGCCGCGTCCGCGCCCTGGCGAAAGGCTGCTGCGAGGCCTGGGTGGCAGGCGAGGCGGCGTGACTTTTGCCGGATTTTCTACCATGATGCGCTATCCTTCTACCGTGAGGGCGTCATGGGCCAGTTGAACATCAAGGACGAGGCACTGATCGCCGACGCCAAGGCGCTGGCCGACCTGCTCGGCACCAGCACCACCGCGGCGTTGCGGGAAGCGGTGCAGGCGCGGCTGGCCGCCGAGCGGGCGGCGCGGGACGACAAGGTGCGCCGGAAGTACGAGGCGCTGATGGCGATCGGCCGCCGCGTGCGCGAAAGCCTGCCGCCGGGCGCCAGTTCCAGCAGCGACCATTCCGACCTCTACGACGAGAATGGCCTGCCGAAATGATCCTGGACACTTCGGCGCTGATGTCGATCGTCCTGGGAGAGGCCGATGCTCCGGACTTCGTGGTGGCGCTGCAGACCGGCGCGCCGGTTGCCATGTCCGCTGCCTCCTGGCTGGAAGCGGCCATCGTTGCCGAGAACCGCGCCGGCCTGACGCCGCAAGGTCTCGATGAGGCGCTGGACTGGATTGCGCCGGAGGTCGTGCCCGTCACGCTGGACCAGGTGCGGCTGGCGCGGGAGGCGCATCGGCGCTTTGGCAAGGGCCGCCACAAGGCCGCGCTGAACTTCGGCGACTGCTTCGCCTACGCCCTGGCGCGGGAGCGCAACGCGCCGCTGCTGTTCAAAGGCGATGATTTTTCCCAGACCGACGTGAAGGCCGCCCTCTGATGCCCGAGTTCCTGCTGGAACTGTTTTGCGAGGAAATTCCGGCGCGGATGCAGGCGGGCGGTGCCGAGGCGCTGGCCCGGTCCTTCGCCGCCGCCGCCGCGCCGTTGCTGGAAGGCGCGCCGAGGCCCTTCCACGGCCCGCGCCGCATCGGCCTGTCCGCGACGCTGCGCGCCGAGGTGACGACCGAGGCGAAGGAGGAACGCGGTCCGCGCACCGCCGCCCCTCCGGCGGCGCTGGAAGGCTTCCTCCGCAAGCACGGCGCCACGCGCGAACAGCTGGAGGAGCAGGGCGGCTTCTGGGTGCTGCGCAAGCCCGGCGAGACGGTGGCGGCCGCGAGCCTGCTGGCCACCGTGCTGCCGGAGATCGTGCAGAAATTCGGCTGGCCGAAATCCATGCGGTGGAACGGCCCCTTCACCTGGGTCCGCCCGCTGCACCGCATCCTGTGCCTCCTCGACGGCGCCGTGGTGCCCTTCGCCATCGCGGAGCTGCCCGGGATGCAGAGCGGCAACCTGACCGAGGGCCACCGCATCATGGCCGCCGGCGACCGCACCTTCGCCGTGACCAGCCTGGCCGACTACGAGTCCGGCCTCCGCGCCCGCTTCGTGGAGCCGGACGTCGGCGCGCGCATGACCCTGATCGAGGACGGGCTGGCGCGGCTGGCCGCGGCGCAGGGCGTGGCCATGGTGCCGGATCGCGGGCTGCTGGAGGAGGTGGCCGGGCTGGTCGAATGGCCGGTGCCGCTGCTCGGCCGCATCGATGCCGCCTTCATGGACCTGCCGCCCGAGCTGATGCGCACCACCATGCGTGTGAACCAGCGCTATTTTTCGTTCACGACGCCGGATGGCGGTGCAGCGCCGTTCTTCGGCATCGTCGCCAACATCGTCCCGAGCGATGGCGGTGCGGCTCTGGTCGCGGGCAACGAACGCGTGCTGCGGGCGAGGCTGTCCGATGCGCGCTTCTTCTGGGACCAGGACCGCAGGCAGAGGCTGGAGCATTTCCTGCCGAAGCTGGACGACGTGGTGTTCCACGCGAAGCTGGGCACCCAGGGGCAGCGGGTTTCCCGAATTGAACGCCTGGCGCACTGGCTGGCGCCGCAGGTGGGCGCCGACCCGGAGATGGCGGCGCGTGCCGCGAGGCTGGCCAAGGCCGACCTCGCCTCCGGCTTGGTCGGCGAGTTCCCGGAATTGCAGGGGACCATCGGCCGCTACTACGCGCTGGCCCAGGGCGAGGCGCCCGAGGTGGCGGAGGCGATCGGCACCCAGTACCGGCCGCTCGGCCCGGGCGACGCGGTGCCGTCGGCGCCCGTCGCCATCGCCGTGGCGCTGGCGGACAAGCTGGATACCCTGGCCGGCTTCTTCGCCGTGGACGAGCGCCCGACCGGCTCCGGCGACCCCTTCGCGCTGCGCCGCGCCGCGCTCGGCATCCTCCGCATCATCCGGGAAAACCGCCTGCGGCTGCGGCTGGGCGATGCGCTGGCCGAAGCCTTCTTCGGCTTCCCCCAGGCGCTCGGCGCGACCGCCAGCCCGGAATTCGGCATGGCCGTGGCGCAGGAAAAGCTGAAGGCTGGCTGGCAGCCGCCGAAGGGTGGCGCTCATCCGCCGATGGTCGCGGCCTTCGCCGCTGGCGTGGTGGACTTCCTGGCCGAGCGCCTGCGCGTCCAGCTTCGCGCCGAGGGCGCACGCCACGACCTTGTCGCCGCCGCCTTCGGCCAAGGGGGCGGCCATGGCGGAGAAGACGACCTGCTGCGCCTGCTGGCGCGGGCAGACGCCTTGAAGGCGCTGGTCGAGGGCGCCGACGGCCCGAACCTGCTCGCCGCCGCCAAGCGCGCCGCCAACATTCTGCGGATCGAGGACAAGAAGGACGGCCCCCATGCCGGCCCGATCGCCCCGGCGCTGCTGACGGCGCCGGAGGAAATCGCCCTCGCAGCCGCCCTCGACTCGACAGAGCCGGCGGTTGCCGCCGCGTTGGCGGCCGAGGATTTTGCGGCCGCCATGTCGGCGCTCGCGGCGCTGCGCGCCCCGCTCGACGCCTTCTTCGACAAGGTGACCGTGAACGCCCCCGAGAAAGCCACGCGCGAAAACCGGCTGCGCTTGCTCGCGCGGCTAAGGGGCGCCATGGATACGGTCGCAGACTTTTCGCGGATCGAAGGCTGAGCCACGGCGCCCATCCAGCACCGTTACAGTCCACGCCCATATGCAGGAGAACGCCGTCCTATGACTCAGTGGGTCTACAGCTTCGGTGCCGGTCACAATGACGGCCGCGCGGACATGCGCAACCTGCTCGGCGGCAAGGGCGCCAACCTGGCGGAGATGGCCAGCATCGGCCTGCCCGTGCCCCCCGGCTTCACCATCACCACGGAAGTCTGCACCTACTACTACGACCACGGGCAGTCCTACCCGCAGGAACTCCAGGACCAGGTCGCGACCGCATTGGCGCGGATCGAGGACGCGGTCGGCGCGAAGTTCGGTGACACCGCCAGGCCGCTGCTGGTTTCCGTCCGCTCCGGCGCGCGCGTTTCCATGCCCGGCATGATGGACACGGTGCTGAACCTCGGCCTGAACGACGCCACGGTGGATGGCCTGGCCGCCGCCTCCGGCGATGCCCGCTTCGCCTGGGACAGCTACCGCCGGTTCATCCAGATGTTCGGATCGGTGGTTCTCGGCGTCGACCATCACCGGTTCGAGGAGATCATCGAGACCGCGAAGATGGAACGCGGTGTCGATGAGGACACCCACCTGACCGCGGAGGACTGGAAGGGCGTCGTCACCGGCTACAAGGACATGGTGGCCGAAGTCACCGGCAAGCCTTTCCCGCAGGAACCGCACGCGCAGCTCTGGGCCGCGATCGGCGCCGTCTTCGGCAGCTGGATGAACCCGCGCGCGAACACCTATCGCCGCCTGCACGACATCCCGGCGCAATGGGGCACCGCGGTGAACGTCCAGGCGATGGTGTTCGGCAACATGGGCGAGGATTGCGCCACCGGCGTCTGCTTCACCCGCGACCCGTCGACCGGCGAGAACTTCTTCTACGGCGAATACCTGATCAACGCCCAGGGCGAGGACGTGGTCGCCGGCATCCGCACGCCGCAGCCGATGGCGGAAGCCCGCGCCAAGCCGGGCGAGCGCAGCATGGAAGTGGCCATGCCGAAGGCCTACCAGGAGCTGGTGGAGGTCCGCGCCAAGCTCGAGGCGCACTACACGGACATGCAGGACATCGAGTTCACGGTGCAGCAGAACAAGCTGTACATGCTGCAGACCCGCAACGGAAAGCGCACCGCCGCCGCCAGCCTGAAGATCGCGGTGGACATGGCCCGTGAAGGCCTGATCGACCGGACCGAGGCGATCCGGCGCGTCGACCCCAAGTCGCTCGACCAGTTGCTGCACCCAACGCTGGACCCCAAGGCGCCGCGCAAGGCGCTGGCCAAGGGCCTGCCGGCCAGCCCCGGTGCGGCCTGTGGCGTCATCGTCTTCTCGGCGGATGAGGCGGAAGCCCGCGCCGCCAAGGGAGAGGCGGTGATCCTGGTCCGCATCGAGACCAGCCCCGAGGACATCCACGGCATGCACGCCGCCCGCGGCATCCTGACCACGCGTGGCGGCATGACCAGCCACGCGGCGGTGGTCGCCCGCGGCATGGGCCGGCCCTGCGTCGCCGGCGCCGGCTCCATCAACGTGGACTATGCCGGCCAGACCCTGATGGCCGGCGGCAAGCGCATGGCCGCCGGCGACATGATGACGCTGGATGGCGCCACCGGCGAGGTCTTCGCCGGTTCCGTCCCGATGATCGAACCTCAGCTTTCGGGCGACTTCGGCACGCTGATGGAATGGGCCGATGGCGTCCGCAAGATGAAGGTGCGCGCCAACGCCGAGACGCCTCTCGACGCCGAGACCGCCCGGAAATTCGGCGCGGAGGGCATCGGCCTGTGCCGGACGGAGCACATGTTCTTCGACCCGGAGCGCATCGGCGCCGTGCGCCAGATGATCATGGCGGATACCGAGGAAGGCCGCCGCGACGCCCTGTCCCGCCTGCTGCCCTTCCAGCGCGAGGATTTCCTCAAGCTGTTCCGCATCATGGCGGGGCTGCCCGTCACCATCCGGCTGCTCGACCCGCCGCTGCATGAATTCCTGCCGCACAAGGACAACGAGATCGCCGAGGTGGCGCAGAGCCTCGGTGCCGATGTGGCGGCGATGCAGCGCCGCGCGGCGGACCTCTCGGAAGCCAACCCGATGCTCGGCCACCGCGGCTGCCGGCTTGGCCTGACCTATCCCGAGATCTACGAGATGCAGGTCCGCGCCATCTTCGAGGCCGCCGTCGCCATCGGCCAGGAGACCGGCAAGGCGCCGGTGCCGGAGATCATGATCCCGCTGGTGGCGCTGAAGCGCGAGCTCGAGATCCTGCGCGCCCTGGTGGACCGCGTGGCGAAGGAGGTCTTCGCCGAGAAGCAGACCACCATCGTCTACCAGGTCGGCACCATGATCGAACTGCCGCGCGCCGCGCTGATCGCGGACAGCATCGCCGAATCGGCCGACTTCTTCAGCTTCGGCACCAACGACCTGACGCAGACCGTCTTCGGGCTGTCGCGCGACGATGCCGGCAAGTTCCTGCCCTTCTATGTCGAGAAGGGCATCCTGCCGAAGGACCCCTTCGTCTCGATCGACATCGACGGGGTCGGCGCGCTGGTGCAGATCGCGTCCGAGAAGGGCCGGAAGACGAAGCCGGACCTGAAGCTCGGCATCTGCGGCGAGCATGGTGGCGACCCGGCCTCCATCCACTTCTGTGGCGCGACCGGGCTCGACTACGTCTCCTGCTCGCCCTACCGGGTGCCGGTGGCCCGTCTGGCGGCGGCCCAGGCGGCGCTGACCAGCGGGGGCGGCGACCGCACGGCATGAGCGTGGGGCGGGCGCCATGCGCCCGATGAACCCCCGTCTCGAGGCAGCCGGCAACCGCGTGGCGCTGGTCGCCACGCTGGCGCTGCCGCTGCTGCTGATCCACGCGCGCGGCGTGGCGGAGGGCGTGCTGGCGGCGCTGGCCGGTGGCTTCCTGCTACGCTGCGCCCTGCGCCGGGATTTCGCCCCGTTCCGGGCGCCCTGGTTTCTGGCGGCGCTCGGCTTCTGGGCTTGGCTGGTGCTGTGCACGCTGCTGAACGGCGCGGCCTGGGCGCAGATGCAGGCGGCGCTGGGCTGGGTCCGCATCCCGCTGACGATCCTGGCCTTCTCTGCCTGGGTGCTGGCCGATGCCGAGGCGCGGCGCTGGCTGCTGCGCGCCGTCGGCCTCGCCGTGGCCTGGATCGTGCTGGAAGTCTGGCTGCAACTGCTGGCCGGGCGCGGAATCCTGGGACATCGGCGCTGGCCGGCGGGCGAATTGCCCGGCCCCTTCACCCGGCCGCGCGCCGGGCCCTTCCTGGTGATCAGCCTGTGGCCGCCGGTACTGGATGCCGCTGGGCGGCTGCTGCGCGGATCACTGCCGGCGCGGCTCGCCGCCTGGGCGCTGGTCGCGCTGACCCTGGCCACGCTGGTCTTCATCGGCCAGCGCCTGCCGCTGGTCTTCGGCCTGTTCGGCTTCGGCATCGCCGCCCTGCTGATGCGCGGCCTGCTCGGCCCGGCGCTGCTGGCGGCGGCGATCGGGGCGGGGGCGCTGGCAGCCTCCGCCGTGGTGGCGCCGGATGCCTTCAACCGCCTGGCGGTGCAGTTTCCGCGCCAGGTCGCCAATTTTCCCGAAAGCCACTACGGCCAGATCCTGGCCCGCGGGCTGGAGATGGCACGCCAGAACCCGGCCTTCGGCCTCGGCGCCAACGGCTTCCGCCTGAACTGCGCCGACCCGGCCTATCATGCCGGCTGGGCCGCCGGGTCTGATGGCGGCGGTGCGGGCATGTGCGTGATCCACGCCCACAACCCCTACCTGGAAGCGCTGACCAGCGCCGGCTGGCCCGGCCTGCTGCTGTTTTCCGGGTTTGCCCTGCTGCTGCTGGCCGCGGTGTTCCAGGGCCTGAGGCGCGGCGGGGCGCCGCTGCGGATCGGCCTGTTTATCGCCACCCTGATCCCGCTCTGGCCGTTCAGCAGCGGAAGTACGCTGGGCGCGCTGCCGAATGGCGGCATGTGGGTGCTGCTGGCCGGCTGGGGCCTGGCGCTGGCCCGCGCCGAGAAGGCTACCCCAGGCAGCGCATGAACAGCGTGGAGGGGTGGGCGATCTCGCCCACCTCCGCCGCCGTCCGCGCCGGGCCCGTGCCCATCGCCGGCACCACCCCGGCCCCGCGCAGGAACTCCAGCGCCTCGTTGCCCTTGACCGCGAAGTTCACGTTCTGCGGGATGTCGCCGGTGCGCTGGGCGACGCGGGCAGCGTTGAGCTTGGAGACGATGACGCCGACCACATGGCCGGCCAGGTCCAGAAGCGGGCCGCCGGAATTGCCCGGCTGCACTGGCGCCGAGATCTGGAACTGGCGCTGGTCATCGGCCAGCCCGGCCAGCGCCGAGACCTCCCCGGTCGTCAGCGTCGGGCCGGAGGACAGCATGCCGGCCAGCGGGAAGCCGTAGGTCACCACGCCCTCCCCGCGCCGGATGTTCATCTCCCGCCGGAAGGCCAGCGGCGGCCCGGCCTCGGCCGGCACCTCGATCAGGGCCAGGTCGCGCTGGCGGTCGGCGCGCAGCACGCGGGCGGTCATGTCCGTGCCGTTGGCCGCGCGCACGCGGAGCGCGCGGCAACGCTCCACCACATGCGCATTGGTCAGCGCCCGCCCCGGCGCCACGACGAAGCCGGTGCCGGAGGAAACCATGCGCCCGGTGGCCTCTGGCGACGGCGCCCCCGGCTTGCCCGGCACCGTGGGCACCCTGGCCTGCGGCGCGGCCGACAGTGCCGGCGGCTTGCTGGTCGGCAGCGGCGGAAATGCTCGGGCCTGGGGTGCCTGGGGCGCACCACCCGGCTGCGGCTTGCCCTGGCCGAGCGCATCGCCGCCTGCGACCAGGGCGAGCAGCAGGGCGGGGATCAGCGACAGGGGACGTTGCATGTTCCGCCAGCATGCCGAGTCCGCGCCCCTGCGGTCAATCGGCGGTGCCGCGCGCCAGCTGCGCGAGCCGTCCTGCGTCCGCCGCCGCCACGGCGCGCTGGGCATCTTCCGGCAGGAGCAGGCGCTCCGCCACCATCCGCGAAGCGGCTTCGCGCACCGCCGCCACGTAGGACGCGGCGTCGGGATAGCGTTCGGCCAGCGAGGGACGCGGGTCGTTCGCCGCCAGGCGTTCCTCCCGCGTCGCGGCGAACGGCACGACGGCGCCCTGCAACGGGAACAGGGTGCCGGCGCCGAAGCCCTCCGCTCGGGGATTCCAGCCGGTATAGCTGGCGCGCGGCACGGCGAGCGGCAGCATGCGGATGCCGGCGATGGCCATGCCATCCGCATCCGCGCGCGGCACCAAGACCGGGTAATCGCCGAGCAGCCGTGGCGGGAAGACGGATTGGTCGGAAACTGCGGCACCGGTGAAGATGCCGGCATAGGGCAGGCCGGGGATGTTGGTGGGCACCGCGGCCGCGGCGTCCACCAGCGTGCCATGTGCCCGCATTGGGACCCGGCTGGCCGGCGGCTCGACGCCCGTATCCAGCCATTCCTGCATCGCCACCAGCAGGGCCCGCATCGGCGGGCCGGCATGCATCGGGTTCACCTGCAGGGCCATGGTCGGCGCACGTCGCGGCGCCTCCCCGGGGTTCGTGAAATGCGGCGTGCCCGCGATCATGTAGGCGCGGACATCGGCGGGCAAGTCGATGTGGTTGCCGTCCAGGTCCGTCACCAGCAGGGAGGCGCGGGAAGCCCACCACTCATGCTCGCTGTCGGTCTGCATGACCTTGGGGCAGGTGGCGCCGATCCGGCAGCGCAGCATCAGCCCATCGCGCCGGCCGGTGACCGGGTCTTCCATCGCCGCATAGCTGAAGGGTCCGAGATCCGCCTGCCAGGCCGGGTCCTGCGGGTGCCGCGCGTTGCGGCCGGGCTGTCCGAACCGGAAGTTCGTCGCCATGCGCCGGGCCCCGGCGATGTGCGGGATGATGCCGTCGAACACCATGCGGCCGCTGGTGTCCTCGTTGAAGCCGAGCCACAGGAAGTCGCGCAGGAAGCGGCCGGATTGCGAGACGCCGAAGCCGACGGCCCGCTGCACCATCGGCCGGCCCTGATGCGCCAGCGGGTTCGCCGCGCTGGTGTCCCGGCGCAGGAAGGCGGCGACGTCCCGCGTGGCGGCGAAGCCGAGGCCGGTCAGGATCGGATCGCGCGCGGTGTAGGTCACCTCGTACAGCGCAGCGGCATCGAAGCCGCTTTCGGGGCGGCTGATCTCGACCGTCCGTAGACCCGTGGCGCGCACCGAAAGGCCGGTCGGCGTCTGCCTTGGTTCGGACCAGTGGCCGCGCACGGTGACGGCGAGGTTCGCCGGGTCGGCCAGCGGCCAGGTGAGCGTCGCCGTCACCGGGTTGCGCAGGTGGTCGAACAGGAACTCGTCGCGGGACGCGCCCGTCACGCCATCGAGTGTCGGCGCCGCCAGCGCCAGCTGGCCGGGCTGCGATGGGATGTCGGCCTGCCAGCCGATCCAGGCCATGGAATAGCCCTGGCGATGCAGAAAGCCGATCCCGGCATCGGCGGCCTGTTCGGCGCGGTTGGCGGCCGGCTGCGCCACGTCGTCGAACAGTTGCGGCGCCAGCTTGCGGCCGCGGTTCGGCACGTCCACCAGCAGCGTCCCGTTGCCGCGCGCCGGGTCGGCCGGCCGCAGCAGCACCACATCGGCCACCGCCTCCACCCGTCCCTGAGCGTTGCGCGGGGCGCGGTCGATATCCGCGATCACCGCGTTGCGCGGGTCCGCCGGGTCCCCCGCGATGGTGGCGCGGCCCGTAATGCGGAGGTAGGGGCCGGTGCCCTCGAAGCTGCGGCCCTCGAAGGCCGGCACGCTCTCCAGGGTCTCGAAGCGGACGACTTCGGCAGCGGCCGGCGTGGCGAGGCCAGGCAGCGCGAGGCCGCACAGCCCGGCGGCGCAGAGGCGCAGCAGGTGATGCATGATGGCGTTTCCTCATCCCGACGGATCTGCGTCCGTCCTGCGATGTGGGAAACAGTGCGCGCCCCACCGCGGAGCGGCAATGGCCCCCGCCGCGGAGCGGCGATGGCCCCCGCCGCGGAGCGGCGATGGGGCGCTACAGCAGCCCTTCGCGTCGGAAGGAGAGGTGCCGGCCGTTGCCGACGATCAGATGGTCGTGCACCGCGATGCCGAGCACCGCCGCTGCCGCCTTCACCTCCTGCGTCATCTCGATATCGGCGCGGGATGGTGTCGGGTCGCCGGAGGGGTGGTTGTGCACCAGGATCAGCGCCGTCGCCTGCAATTCCAGCGCCCGCTTCACAACCTCGCGCGGATAGACCGGCGTGTGGTTCACCGTGCCGCGCGCCTGCGCCTCGTCCGCGATCAGGCGGTTCTTGCTGTCGAGGAACAGCAGCCGGAACTGCTCCACCGATTCGCGGGCCAGCGCGGCGGACAGGTAGCCGATGAGCCGGTCCCAGTTGTTCAGCACCGGCTGGTCGCGCACTTCCGCCCGCATCATCCGCAGCGCCGCGCCGTGGACGGTCTTCAGCGCCGCGGTACCGGCCTCCCCCATCCCCTCCACCTGCTGCAAGTCGCGGGCGGGCGCGGCGATGGCATTCGCGAAACTGCCGAAGCGGGCAAGAAGGGCGCGGGCGATCGGCTTGGTGTCGCGGCGCGGCAACGCCTGGAACAGCAGCATCTCCAGCATCTCGTGGTCGAGCAGGCTGTCCGGGCCGGCCGTCAGCAGCCGGGTGCGCATTCGGGCGCGGTGCCCCAAATGTCCGGGCGGAGGCGCGGCCTCGGACAACCCGGCGTCATCTGCCGGGAACAACCCCTCCAGCCCGGCACTCGCCTCGGAAAATTGCGGCTTCCGCGCCATCCTCACCCCTCGCTCAACGGCGAAGGGTGCAACGTCCAGGCCTGATGTTCAACCGTTGCGTTCAGGCGCCGAAGGGCGGGCGGTGCAAGCCGGCCGGGGAGATGGTGAAGATCTCCGCGCCATCGGCAGTGACGCCGACCATGTGCTCGAACTGCGCCGACAGGCTGCGGTCGCGGGTCACGGCGGTCCAGCCATCGTCCAGCACCTTCACCTCCGGCCGCCCGGCATTCACCATGGGCTCCACGGTGAAGAACATGCCGGGCTTCAGGACGGGGCCTTCGCCGGGGCGTCCGAAATGCAGCACGTTCGGCGGCTCGTGGAAGCGCCGGCCGATGCCGTGGCCGCAAAAATCCCGCACCACGGAAAAGCGGTTGCGCTCGACATAGGACTGGATGGCGTGGCCGATATCGCCGAGCGTCGCACCCGGCCTGATGGCGGCGACGCCGCGCATCATGGACTCGTAGGTGACGTCCATCAGCAGCCGCGCCTTGGTGGACGGCGTGCCGGCGATGTACATCCGGCTGGTGTCGCCGTGCCAGCCATCGAGAATGACGGTGACGTCGATATTCACGATGTCGCCATCCAGCAGCACCCGGTCGCCCGGGATGCCGTGGCAGACCACGTGGTTGATCGAGGTGCAGGAGGATTTGGTGTAGCCGCGATAGCCGAGAGTCGCCGGGATCGCGTCATGCGCCAGCACGAAGTCGTGGATCAGCCGGTCGATCGCCTCGGTGGTGATGCCCGGCTTCACATGCGGCGTGATCATGTCCAGCGTCTCGGCCGCGAGGCGGCCGGCACGGCGCATGCCTTCGAAATCCGCCGGCGCGTGGAGGGTGATGCGACGGCTTTCGCCGGCCTGCTGCTCCATGATGTGTGGGACCGTCCCGAAAAGATGCTGATACAAAGCGGGAAGATGCGCTGTGGTCCCTGTCGATGCAAGGCATGGCGGGGTTGCGCGGCGGGCTAGGGCGCTTGTCTTGGCGCATTTTCCGAGTTGTCCGGCGTGCACGCCGGACTTGAAAATGCTCTACCCGCCGGGTTTCTCACCCGTCTTCTGCTCGGTGCTGCCCAGTGCATCCGCCAGCCGATGCGTCGCGCTGCCGGGCCGCGCCGGCTTCTGCTGGCTTTCATGCGGTGCCCAGCCGGTCAGCATCAGAAGCCGCAGGCCGGGCCGGATGCCGTCCTGCCCTTCCGGCAGGGCGGCGGCTGCCATCGGGAACAGGGCGCGTGGCGGCGTGCGCGGGTCGCGCGCCAGCACCGCATTCGCCTCCCCGGCCGCGCGCAGGTCGGCCAGCAGGGCGAAGGGCGTGCGGTAGGCAAGCCCCACTTCCTCCGCATCCGCCACCGGCAGCGCGAAGCCGGCGCGTTGCAGCAGGCCGGCGGCGTCGCGCAATTCCGGGAAGGGCGAGACGCGCGGCGAGAGCCCACCGCGCAGTGCCGTCTCCGCCTCCGCCAGCGCCTGGCGCAGCGGCTGCAACGTGCCGAGGCCGGGCAGGGAGGCCAGGAACAAGCCATCCGGCGCCAAGGCCCGGCGGATCTGGATCAGCGCACCCGGCAAATCGTTGACCCAGTGCAGCGACAGGCTGGCCACGATCAGGTCGAAGCTTTCCGGGGCGAAAGGCAGGAACTCCTCATCCGCCGCCACCGCCAGCCCCCCAGTGCGCGAAGCCATCCTTGGCGACAGGTCGGCCGAGACAATCGAGGCGATGCCCCGGTCGCGCAGCCTCGGCGCCACCACGCCACGTCCGCCGAGGTCCAGCGCGCGGGAAAACCGGCGCGTCACATCATCCAGCCGGTCCAGCAGCCGGTCGGCGCAATCCTCCAGGATCGGCGCCACCTGCTGCACCGTGCCGGCGGCCCGGTCGCGGCGGCGGCGCAGCAGCGCCCGATCGAAAACCTGCATCGCATCCATCCGGCGGCAGATGCGCCCGCTTCGCCCTGCGGACAAGGCGGGCTAGGCTTTCGTGGACTTAGGGGAGGGACGCATGGTCGCACCGTCGACGCTGAAGGCCTGGCTGCGCGACGGCGCCGAGCTCGCCATCCTCGATGCGCGGGAGGAAGGCGAGTTCGGTGCCTCCCATTTGTTCTGGGCGGTGCCCTGCCCGCTGTCCCAGGCCGAGTTCCGCGCCCCCCTGCTGCTGCCGCGCCGCGACGTGCGGGTGGTCTGCACCGATGGCGGGGAGGGTCTCGCCGCGCGCCTCGCCGAGGTCCTGGCGACGCTCGGCTGCACCGATGTGCAGGTGCTGGAAGGCGGCACGCCGGCGTGGCAGGCGGCGGGGTATGAGCTGTTCTCCGGCGTCAACGTGCCCTCCAAGGCCTTCGGCGAGTGGGTCGAGCATCACTACGAAACCCCCTCCGTCGATGCGGAGGAACTGGCGGCGATGCAGGCCGCGGGCGCGGATCTGCTGGTGGTGGACAGCCGGCCGATGGCGGAATTCCACGCCATGTCGATCCCCGGCGGCATCAACGTGCCGGGCGCGGAGCTCGCCTACCGCGTGCCGGGGATGCTGGAGCGGCCGGGGACCACGGTGGTGGTGAACTGCGCCGGGCGGACACGGTCGATCCTCGGCGCCGAGAGCCTGCGGCGGGCCGGGCTGCCGAACCGGGTGGTGGCGCTGCGCAACGGCACCATGGGGTGGGAACTCGCTGGCTTCCGCTGCAACCGCGGCCGCAACGAGAGTTTCGCGCCGGGCATCCCCGCCGATGCCGCCGAGACACTCGCGCGGGCCCGGAGCTTCGCGGAGGCGGTGGGCGCGGGTCGGATCGACCGCGCCGGGCTGGCCGCGCTGCGTGCGGAGCCTGGCCGCACCACCTACCTGCTCGACGTGCGCGACCCGACGGAGTTCGCCGCCGGCCACCTACCCGGCGCCACCAATGCCCCGGGCGGCCAGCTTGTGCAGGCGACGGACAACTGGGTGGCGGTGCGCGGCGCGCGGATCGTGCTGGTGGACGACACCGGCACCCGAAGCGCGATGACCGCCGGCTGGCTGCGCCAGCTTGGCGGCTGGGAGGTGTCCTGCCTCATGCTGGACGGCCACGAGGACCTGGAGACGGGGCCCGTGGCGCCGCGCCTGCCCGACGCGCTGCGCCCCGCCGTCCCGCGCATCGCGCCCGATGCGGCGGCGGGCGGGGAGGTGGCGGTGGTGGACCTCGCCCGGTCGCTGGCCTTCCGGGCCGGGCACATCCCCGGCGCGGTCTGGGGTGTGCGGACGCGGCTGGATGCCGTCGCGGCGCGCCTGCCGCCCGGCCGCCCGGTGGCGGTCGCGGCACCCTCGGACGAGCTGGCGGCGCTCGGCGCGGCGGAACTGCGGGGCCTGGGCATCGCCGATGTGGCGGTGCTGGAGGGTGGCACCGCGGCCTGGAAGGCGGCTGGCTTCCCGCTGGAGGCCGACCGCACCGACCCGCCGGACGCCGCCTGCATCGACGCCTACCTGCGCCCCTACGACCGCAACAGCGGCGTGGAGGAGGCGATGCGCGCCTACCTCGCCTGGGAGATCGACCTGGTGCACGCCGTGGAACGCGACGGCGATGCCCCCTTCGGCGCCTGGTAGGCTCCTGCTGGCGCGGCTCGGCGCCGGCGTGCTGGACGCCCTGCTGCCGCCGCACTGCCTGACCTGCGAGGCGGCGGTGGAGCGCCAGGGCACGCAGTGTGGCGACTGCTTCCGGCAGCTCGCGCGGCTTACCGCCCCCTTCTGCGCGAAATGCGGCGTGCCGTTCCTGCATGCCGGGCAGGCCGGGCCGGGCGGGCTGTGCCTGGCGTGCCTGGCTCGGCCGCCGGCCTATGGCGCCGCCCGCGCCGCGCTGCGCTACGATGCCGGGGCGCAACGCCTCATCCTGCCCTTCAAGCACGGCGACCGCACGGACCTCGCGGCGCCGCTGGCGGAGAAGATGGCGCAGGCCGGGGCGGCGCTGCTGGCCGCCTGCGACCTGATCGTGCCGGTGCCGCTGCATTGGCGGCGGCTGCTGTCGCGCCGCTACAACCAGGCGGCGCTGCTGGCCCAGAGGCTGGCGCGCCTGGCCGGCAAGCCCTGCATCCCGGACCTGCTGCGGCGCACCCGCGCCACGCCGCCGCTCGGGGAACTGGGTGCGGCGCAGCGGGCGGCGCTGCTGGCCGGCGCCTTCCGGCTAACCGACCGCGGCGCCCGGCGCGTGGCTGGCCAGCGCGTACTGCTGGTGGATGACGTGATGACCTCCGGCGCCACCGCCGAGGCCTGCGCCCTGGCGCTGCTGGCCGCCGGCGCCACCGCGGTGGATGTCCTGGCCGCCGCGCGGGTTCCCGACCCGCGACTTCAGGCAGAGGCTTGACCGGAGCCGTGCGGCGCCCGAATTCAGGGGAATGCCGAAGATCGAAATCTACACCCAGGATTTCTGCCCCTATTGCAGCCGGGCAGTGGCGCTGTTGACCCGCAAGGGCGCGGCCTTCGAGGAAAAATACGCGCCGAACGGCTCCGAGGCCCGGCGCGAGGCGATGGCCCGTTCCGGCGGCCGCACCTCCGTGCCGCAGATCTTCATCGATGGCCGGCACATCGGCGGCTGCGACGACCTGATGGCGCTGGACCGCAAGGGCGGGCTCGACCCGCTGCTGGCGCCATGATCCACTACCAGCTCCGCTGCGCCGCCAGCCACGAATTCGATGGCTGGTTCCAGGACAGCGCCGGCTTCGACAAGCTGGCGGCGGCCGGGCTGGTGGAATGCCCGCATTGCGGCGGCACGCAGGTGACGCGCGCCCTGATGGCTCCGGCCGTCCGCAAATCCCGCCGCAAGGTCGCGCCGCCGCCGCCGGCCGAGGAAAAGCCCGCCGCGCCGGAACCGGCCGCCAGCACGGCTCCGCTGCCCGCCGACAGCGGTGGCATGTCGCAGCGCGTCGCCGCCGGGCCGATCCCGGCGCAGCTCCTGGCCATGCTGCAGCGGATGCGGGCCGAGGTGGAGAAGTCCTGCGACTACGTCGGCGACGGCTTCGCCGAGGAGGCCCGCAAGATCCACAATGGCGAGGTCGAATCCCGCGGTATCTATGGCGAGGCGACCGAGGCGGAGGCGGAGGCGCTGGCCGAGGACGGTATCGACATCGCCCGGCTGCCCTGGGTGCCCCGCGCCGACGGCTGAACCGGGGCGCGCCGGTGCTCGTCTTCAGCTACGGCATCCCGAAATCCGGCAGCACGCTGGCCTTTGAACTCGCCAAGGCCGTGGCGCGGCTCGGCGGCCACCGCCAGCCCCTGCTGCCCGGGTCCTTGCTGCCCGGCCGCCACAAGGTGAACTTCGCGCAGGACCTGGTGACGGCCGACCTGCCGCGCCTGGCCGAGGCCGCCTCCGGCCGCATCCTGCTGGTCAAGACGCATGCCTGCCCAGGGCCGGAGTGGGTGGCGGCCTACCGGACGCTGGCGGCGCAGGGGCTCGTCTCGGCGCATGTGAACCACCGCGACCCGCGCGACATCTGCCTGTCCCTGCTCGATGCCGGCCGCCTGGCCCGCAGCCGGGGCGAACGCGCCTTCGCCGAGTTCGTGACGCTGGACGACGCGGTGGCCGGGGTGCGGCGCTACCTCGGCGAGCAGGCCGTCTGGGCGGCGCTGCCGCGCGTCCTGCCGCTCGACTACGCCATCTGCGCCTTCCGCATGGCGGAGGCGGTGGAGGCCATCAAGGCCGATCTGGGGATTGCCTGCCCGAACTGGCTGGTGCGGCTGTGGGTGCAGCGATTCGCCTTCACCTATCGCAACAAGGCGGTGCCTGCCCGGCATGAGGCGGAGCTGACGGCTGAGCAGGCGGAGTGGCTCGCCCGGGCGTTCGCGGCCTGGCTGCCGCGCCGTTAGCAATTCGAATTATCATTGCTTGCCGCGCCAGGAGAGGTTTCGACCTGGCTTGAGCAGTCTGCATCTTCTTCGAGTCAACGGCCTTTCCGCATGGGGGAGACGGTGACTTTCACCTGAGTTTCTCCACAGCTTTACCCCCGCAAATGTGGAAAACTCTGGCTGTGGCGCCGCAGATACACGAAGGCGATCCAATAATATTTTAACGCCCTGTGGGAACACAAAAAGAACACTCCAGCGGGGCCCGTTCCCGCCAAGGGTTCCACAGGACAGGCCGCGGCTTATCCCCAGGGAAATCCCCCGAGATGGGGATAAGCCGCCCCTTGACCGGCCGGCCTGCTGCAGGGCGGACTCAGCGCCGCGCCATGGCCAGGTAGTTCACCCCCAGGTCCCGCGTCTCCGACCACTGGCCGGTCGGCGACATTCGCATGCCGGCCAGGTCCGTGATCCGATAGCCGGTCGGGCGCAGCGCGGCGCCAAGTTCACCCGGCGTGACGAACATCCTCCAGTCATGCGTGCCGACCGGCAGCAGCCGCAGCAGGTATTCGGCGCCGAGCTTGGCCAGCAGGAAGGAGCGCGCCGTGCGGTTGAGCGTGGACAGGAAGATCGGCGCGCCGGGCTTCGCGAGCGCCGCCAGCGCGCCGAGGAACTGCGCCCGGTCCTCGACATGCTCGATCACCTCCAGCGCCACCACCGCGTCGAATTTCTGGCCGCTTGCCAGCAGGTCTTCCGGGCCACCCTCGCGGTAGTCGATGGACAGGCCACCGGCCTCGGCATGGGCACGGGCGGCGGCCAGGGCCTCACCAGCCGCATCCACGCCGGTGACATGCGCCCCCAGGCGGGCGAAGGCTTCCGAGGCCAGCCCGGCACCGCAGCCGACATCCAGGATGGACTTGCCCGCGACCCCGCCCAGGTGCTTCGCGATCCAACTGGTGCGCAGTGGGTTCATCCGGTGCAGGGGCTTCATCGGCCCGTCCGGGTCCCACCAGCGCGCGGCCAGCGCATCGAATTTCTGTCGTTCCCCGGCGACAACCGTGCCTGTCATGGCTGCACTCCCCCGATTATGGTCAGTTGGTCATGGTTGCCCGCCGGCCATCCCCCCGTTATCTGTCCGCCCTCCGGCGAGGCGCAACAGGGGCCGCCCCGCCGAGACCTTCTGACCCACCCCCCGGACCCGCGCATGGCCCGCATCGTGATGAAGTTCGGCGGCACATCCGTCGCCGACCTCGACCGCATCCGCAACGTCGCCACCCGCGTGAAACGGGAGGTCGAGGCTGGCCATGAGGTCGCGGTGGTGGTCTCGGCCATGTCCGGCGTGACCAACCAGCTGGTGAAATGGTGCCAGGAGCTGTCGCCGCTGCACGATGCGCGGGAATACGACACGGTGGTGGCGACCGGCGAACAGGTGACCATCGGGCTGCTGGCCATCGCCCTGCAGACCATCGGCGTGGATGCGCGGTCCTGGCAGGGCTGGCAGGTGCCGATCCGCACCGATACCGCGCATGGCAAGGCGCGCGTCGAGAGCATCGAGGGTGCGCTGCTGATCGAGCGGATGAAGATGGGCCAGGTGCCCGTCGTCGCTGGCTTCCAGGGCATCGCGCCTGACAACCGGGTGACCACGCTCGGCCGTGGCGGGTCCGACCTTTCGGCGGTGGCCATCGCGGCCGCCGTGCGCGCGGACCGCTGCGACATCTATACCGACGTGGACGGCATCTACACCACCGACCCCCGCATCGTGCCGCGCGCCCGGAAGCTGGAGAAGATCAGCTACGAGGAAATGCTGGAACTGGCCTCGGTGGGGGCCAAGGTATTGCAGACACGGTCGGTCGAACTGGCCATGAAGCAGCGCGTGCGGGTGCAGGTGCTGTCGAGCTTCGAGGACAAGCCAGGTTCCCTGGTGGTGGATGAGGACGAAATCGTGGAACAGCCCATCGTGTCCGGCATCGCCTATTCGCGGGACGAGGCGAAGGTGACGCTGCGCCGGGTGCCGGACAAGCCCGGCATCGCCGCCTCCGTCTTCGGTCCGCTGTCGGCGGCCAATGTGAACGTGGACATGATCGTGCAGAACATCGGCGACGATGGCAGCACGGACATGACCTTCACCCTCGGCCGGTCCGACCTGCCGCGGGCACGGGACCTGCTGGAGAAGCAGGCCGAGGCGATCGGCTACGAGGCGCTGATCGCCGACCCGGACGTGGCGAAGATCTCGGTCGTCGGCATCGGCATGCGGACGCATGCGGGCGTTGCGGCGACGATGTTCAAGACGCTGTCGGAGAAGGGCATCAACATCCAGGTCATCTCCACCAGCGAGATCAAGGTCAGCGTCCTGGTCGCCGCCGACTACACCGAACTCGCGGTGCGCGCCCTGCACACCGCCTATGGCCTGGACGGGCCGGAGCCGGCACGGCGGGGGGAGGCGTAATGGACGCCCTTCCTCCGGCAACGCCGCCGGCCGACGCCCTGGCCAAGATCGACGCGCTGATGGCGCGCGGCGCGGCCTTCTTCGGCACGCGCTACGCCATCATGGGCGGCGCCATGTCCTGGGTCAGCGAGCGCAACCTGGTGGCCGCGCTGTCCAACGCCGGCGCCTTCGGCGTCATCGCCTGCGGCGCCATGGAGCCGCCGCGGCTGGCCGAGGAAATCGTCGCGACGCAGGCGCTGACCAGCAAGCCTTTCGGCGTGAACCTGATCACGATGCATCCGCGGCTGGACCAGCTCGTGCAGACCTGCATCGACCACAAGGTGGGCCACATCGTCTTCGCCGGCGGCATCCCGCCGGGCTCCGCCATCAAGGCGGCGAAGGAGGGCGGCGCCAAGGTGGTCTGCTTCGCACCGGCCCTGGCGCTGGCCAAGAAGCTGGTGCGGTCCGGCGCCGATGCGCTGGTGATCGAGGGCAGCGAGGCCGGCGGCCATATCGGCCCGGTGTCGCTGACCGTCCTGGCGCAGGAAATCCTGCCCCACATCCGCGATGTTCCGGTCTTCGTCGCCGGCGGCATCGGCCGGGGGGAGGCGATCCTGTCCTACCTGGAGATGGGCGCGGCCGGCGCGCAGCTTGGCACCCGCTTCGTCTGCGCCGCGGAATCCATCGCGCATCCGAACTTCAAGAAGGCCTTCCTGCGCGGCGCCGCGCGCGATGCGCTGCCGACCGTTCAGCTTGATGAGCGTTTCCCCGTCATCCCGGTGCGCGCGTTGCAGAATGGCGGCACCAAGCGCTTCCTGGAGCATCAGGCCGAGACCATCCGCCGCTTCCTGGCCGGCGAAGTGGAAAAGGCCGCGGCGCAGCTGGAGATCGAGCATTTCTGGGCCGGCGCGCTGCGCCGCGCGGTGATCGACGGCGATGTCGAGAACGGCTCCCTCATGGCCGGGCAGAGCGTCGGTCTGGTGACGCGGGAACAGCCTGCGGCGGAGATCGTGCAGGAGTTGGTGGCGCAGGCCGCCATGGCCCTGGCGGTACGCGGGGCGTAAGTTTTTTTCATGACGGCCTTCGCAGCAAACGGCGCCAGTTCAAGGGCTTCCGCCCGACTGCCGGGGCCGTTCCGCGCTTGGCGCGCCCGGAATCGGTTTGCGGCCCTCTCAGCCGCGCGGTAGATGTGGTTGCCGTGGCTTATGACCTGAAACGCACCTCCCGGCCCGGCTTTGGCAGCGGCGACAGCAGCGGCGCGGAGGTGGCCCGCGTTGGCGAGGAGCTCGCCTCCGCCCGCCTCGCCCTCGGCCTGACGGTGGAGGAGATGGCAACCCGGCTGCGCATCCGCCGGCCCTACCTGGAAGCGCTGGAGGAAGGCCGCCTGCGCGACCTGCCCGGCCCGGCCTACGCCACCGGCTTCGTTCGCGCCTACGCCACCGCGCTCGATCTGGATGCGGATGAGATGGTGCGGCGGTTCCGCGACCTGTCCGGCGCCGCGGCGAACCAGAAGACGCCGTTGATCTTCCCCGAACCCGTGCCGGAACGTGGCGTGCCGGCGGGTGCCGTCGTGGTGGTCGGCGCCGTGCTGGCCATCGGGTCCTACGTTGCCTGGTACAACATCTCCGGCGCCGGGGACCGCACCGTGGACCGCGTGCCGCCGGTGCCGGCGCGGCTGGAACAGGCGGCGGACCAGGGCCGCACGCAGATGCCGGGTCGGGAGGCGGCGCGGGGGGGCGGTCCGGGCGCATTGCCGCTTTCCGCGCTGCCGCCGCCGGGCGGTCTGCCCCCGGTGGTACCGGCCATGCCCCCGGCACCGGCTTCGAGTGGGGCCAATACCTCGGCGCTGGCCGCGACCATGCCGGCCGCCCCTCCGCCCGTCGTCGAGGTCGCGCCGGTGGAGCCGCCGCCGGCCCTGGTGGAGATCCCCGGCCTGCCGGATGGCACCCGCGTGGTGCTGCGCGCCAGGATGGACAGCCCGGATGGCGCCTGGGTCCAGGTGAAGGACCAGCGCTCGGGCCAGACCCTGGTCAGCCGCGTGCTGCGCCCGGGCGAGGCCTGGCCGGTGCCGGTGCGGGATGGCGTGCTGCTGCTGGACACGGGCAAGGCGCAGGGCCTCGACATCGTCGTGGATGGGGCGCTGTCCGATGTGCTGGAGGGCCAGGTCGGCGTTCGCCGCAACATCGCCCTGACCCCGGAACGGCTGCGCCAGCGATCGCTCGCGCCGAGTGCCGCCATCGCGCCGGGACGCTGAGCCTGTGCGGGCGCGCCCGCTCTGCGGCCTCTCCCCTGTAAGGATTGCCCGCGGCACCCTATGCTGAGGGTTCGGAAAGCCGGGAAGCCCCATGTCCTACCGCCCCTACCAGCAGATCACCCGCCGCAAGTCCCGGCTGATTCATGTCGGCAAGGTCCCGGTCGGCGGCGACAGCCCGATCACCGTGCAGACCATGACCAACACGCCGACCGAGGATGCGGCGGCCACGATCGCGCAGATCCGCAAGTCGGAACTGGCCGGCGTCGACATCGTCCGCGTCTCCGTCCCCACGGAGGAGGCCACCGCCGCGCTGGCCGAGATCGTGCGGGAGGTGAATGTCCCGATCGTCGCCGACGTCCACTTCCACTACAGGCGCGCCATCGAGGCGGCGCAGGCCGGTGCCGCCTGCCTGCGGATCAACCCGGGCAACATCGGCAGCAAGGAGCGGGTCAAGGAGGTCGTGAAGGCCGCCCGCGACCATGGCTGTTCCATCCGCATCGGCGTCAATGCCGGCAGCCTGGAGAAGCACCTGCTGGAGAAGTACGGGGAGCCAAACCCGGAGGCGCTGGTGGAGAGCGCCCTGTGGCACGCCGACCACCTGCTGCAGGAAGGCTTCGATGAATTCAAGATCAGCGTGAAGGCGTCGGATGTGTTCCTCGCGGTCGCGGCCTACCAGCAACTCGCTGAAGCCTGCGACCATCCCTTGCATATCGGGATCACGGAGGCCGGCGGCCGGCGGGCGGGCACGGTGAAGTCCGCCATCGGCCTGGGCTCGCTGCTGTGGGCGGGCATCGGCGACACGTTGCGCGTTTCCCTGAGCGCGGAGCCCGAGGAAGAGGTCTCGGTGGGCTGGGACCTGCTGAAGTCGCTGCACATCCGCCACCGCGGCGTGAAGGTCATCTCCTGCCCGTCCTGCGCGCGGCAGGGCTTCGACGTGATCCGCACGGTGGAGAAGCTGGAGGACCGGCTGGCGCATATCGACCAGCCGATCAGCCTGTCCATCATCGGCTGCGTTGTGAACGGGCCCGGGGAGGCGCTGATGACCGACATCGGCCTGACCGGCGGCGGGGCCGGCACGCACATGGTCTATGGCATGGGGAAGACCAGCCACACGGTGAAGACCGACGAGATGGTGGAGCACATCATCAGCCTGGTGGAGGCCCGCGCCGAGGCGATGCGCGCGGCCAAGGCTGCGGAAGCGGCGGCGGCGGAACAGCAGGCGGCGGAGTAGCGCCGGCGCTACTGCGCCGCCTGCACCAATCCGCAGCCGGTCGCCAGCCGCATCCGGTCCCACTCGTTCCAGCCTTCCCGGATCATGCCGTCCTCGACCCGCGCCATGGTCATGCCGCTGATCGTGAGCGTCCGCCCGGTCGGCACGACGCCGAGGCCGCCGCCGCTGTGGGTCAGGCTGGCGCTCCAGCGCGCCACCGCCATCGGGCCGGCTTCGACCACGTCATGAACGGTGAAGTGGATGTCGGAGAAGCTGTCGAGGAAGCGCTCGAAGAACGCGCGGAAGGCCTCCGGGCCGCGCGCATCGGCGCCGGCTTCGTCCAGCGCGTAGGCGATGGCGTCGGGCGCGAAATAGGCGGCGATCCGCCCGGCATCGCGCCGGTTCCAGACCTCCTCGAACCACATGCGGAGCACGGTTCCGGCTGACGGCGGCATGGCATGACCCTCCCGAGCCGCCACCCGGGGCGGCGCTGGGCAGCCTAGCCTCGCGGCCGGGCGTCGCTCGAACACATTTCGCCCATGCCGGCCACCCCTTGCCGGCCATGCCGTGCCGCGATACGCGCCACCGCATGGCCAATTCCCCGCTCCAGCCCGTCCGCGGCACCCGTGACCTGATCGGCGAGGATTTCCGTGCGCATCATCACGTCATCGCCGCCGCGCGGCGCGTCACCGCGCTCTACGGCTACGAGGAATGGGCAACCCCGATCTTCGAGAGCACCAGCGTCTTCGCCCGCAGCCTGGGCGAGACCTCCGATGTGGTGTCCAAGGAGATGTACAGCTTTGACGATCGCGGCGGCGACAGCCTGACGCTGCGGCCCGAGAATACCGCCGGCATCTGTCGTGCCCTGGTCTCCAACGGCCTGACGCAGTCGAACCTGCCCCGCAAGGTGTTCTACGCCGGCCCGATGTTCCGCTACGAACGCCCGCAGAAGGGCCGCTACCGGCAGTTCCACCAGATCGGGGCGGAGGTGCTGGGCGCCGCGGAGCCGCTGGCGGATGCCGAGGTGATCGCCGCCGGCTGGCACATCCTGACCGACCTCGGCATCAGCGACGGCGTGGTGCTGGAGATCAACACGTTAGGCGATGCCGAGAGCCGGGACGGCTATCGCGCTGCCCTGGTCGCGCATTTCCGGGCGCATGAGGCCGACCTGTCCGCCGACAGCCGGGTGCGGCTGGAGAAGAACCCGATGCGCATCCTCGACAGCAAGGATGAGGGCGACCGCCGCATCGTCGCCACCGCGCCGACCATCGAGCCCTTCCTGACGCCCGCCGCCGCCGGTTTCTTCGAAGCGGTGCTGCGCCACCTGGACACGCTCGGCGTGCCAACTCGGAAAAATCCGCGGATCGTGCGGGGGCTGGACTACTACAGCCACACCGCCTTCGAATTCGTCACCGATCGCCTGGGCGCCCAGGGCACGGTCATGGCCGGCGGCCGCTACGATGGCCTGGTCGAGGAAATGGGCGGCCCGCCCACCCCCTGCGTCGGCTGGGCCGCGGGCATCGAGCGGCTGGCGATGCTGATGGCCTCGGCCCCCGCCGCGCCGCGCCCTGTCGCCGTTATTCCGGTGGGGGAGGCGCAGGAGGCGGCGGCGCTCGGCCTGCTGCAATCGCTGCGCCGCGCCGGCGTGGTGGCGGAGATCGCCTACAAGGGCAACCTCAAGCGCCGCATGGAACGCGCCAACAAGCTCTCGGCCCGCGCCGCGCTGATCCTGGGCGAGGACGAGGCGGCCCAGGGCGTGGTCCAGCTTCGTGACCTGGACAGCGGAACGCAGGAGACGGTTTCGCTGGCCGAGGCCGTCACGCGATTGCGCGCATGAGCCTCCCCCAAAAACTCGATCGGCTGCTGACTCGGGCGGACGAGATCCGCCATGCGCTGAACACCGCCGATGGCGGCCAGATCGGCAACCTGTCCAAGGAATTGTCGGAGCTGGAGCCGCTGGTCGCGAAGGTCTCGGCCTACCGCGCGGCGGAAAAGGCGCGGGACGAGGCGGAGGCGATGCTGGCGGACCCGGAGCTGCGCGAGCTGGCGGAGGCCGAGTTCTACGAATTGCGCGACAGCTTGCCGCAGATGGAGCGCGAGATCCGCCTGATGCTGCTGCCGCGCGATGCCGCCGACAGCCGAAGCGCGATTCTCGAAATCCGCCCGGCCGCCGGCGGCGACGAGGCGGCGCTGTTCGCGGCGGAGCTGTTCGGCGCCTACCAGCGCTACGCCGCGGCTCAGGGCTGGCGCTTCGAAATCCTGGACTACGATGCCAGCGACCTGGGCGGCGTGAAGGGCGCGACCGCAGGCATTGAGGGCCGCGGCGTCTTCGCCAGGCTGAAATTCGAATCCGGCGTGCACCGGGTGCAGCGGGTGCCGGCGACGGAAACCCAGGGCCGCATCCATACCTCGACCGTGACGGTGGCCGTGCTGC
Source organism: Falsiroseomonas sp. HC035 (assembly GCF_050563525.1). Taxonomy (NCBI): domain Bacteria; kingdom Pseudomonadati; phylum Pseudomonadota; class Alphaproteobacteria; order Acetobacterales; family Roseomonadaceae; genus Falsiroseomonas; species Falsiroseomonas sp. HC035. The sequence goes on along the minus strand of NZ_JBNXUN010000002.1, from coordinate 52,191 downwards.
CGGAGGCGGAGGAGGTCGACGTCCACATCAACGAGGGCGACCTGCGGATCGACACCTACCGTGCCTCCGGCGCCGGCGGCCAGCATGTGAACAAGACGGACAGCGCCGTCCGCATCACCCACATCCCCTCCGGCGTCGTGGTCGCGATGCAGGAGGAGAAGTCGCAGCACAAGAACAAGGCCAAGGCGATGAAGGTGCTGCGCGCCCGGCTGTACGAGGCGGAGCGGGCCAGGCTGGCCGGGGTCCGCTCGGCGGACCGCAAGGGCCAGGTCGGCACCGGCGACCGCTCCGAACGGATCCGCACCTACAACTTCCCGCAGGGCCGCGTGACGGACCACCGCATCGGCCTGACGTTGCACAAGATCGACCGCGTGATGCTGGGCGAGTTCGACGAAATCATCGGCGCCCTGACGGCGGAGGACGAGGCGGCACGGCTGGCGGCCGAGTCGGAGTGACCTGCGAGCCCGGCGAGACCGTCGGCGCCTTCCTCTGCCAGGCCGGCCAAGTGCTGCGCGCCGCCGCCATCGACGGCCCCCGCCTGGAAGCCCGCCTGCTGCTCGGCCACGCCATGGGCGTGACGGCGGAGGCGCTGCTGCGCGACCCGCGTGCGCCGGTGCCGCCGGAGGCGGTGGCGCGTTTCGGAGCCGGGCTAAAGGCGCGGCTGGCGCATGTGCCTATGGCCTATATCCTCGGCCGGCAGGGCTTCTGGACCCTGGATTTGGCGGTCTCCCCCGCCACGCTGATCCCGCGCGCCGATTCGGAGGCGCTGGTCGAGGCTGCGCTGGCGGCGTTCCCGGATGCGGCGGCGCCGCTGCGCGTGCTGGACCTTGGCACCGGGACCGGCTGCCTGCTGCTGGCGGTGCTGGCGGAACGACCGGCCGCATTCGGCATCGGCGTGGATCTTTCGGCTGCTGCCGCGGCGCTGGCCGCCGCCAATGCCCACGCCAACGGGTTGGCGGGCCGTGCCGCCTTCCTGGCCGGGAACTGGGCGACGGCGTTGGCCGGGCGGTTCGACCTGGTGCTGTCGAACCCGCCCTACATCGAATCGGCGGCCATCGCCGGGCTGATGCCGGAGGTGGCGCGGCATGAACCCTCCGGGGCGCTGGATGGCGGCGTGGATGGACTTACGGCCTATCGGGCGCTGGCCGGCGCGCTGCCGGGGCTGCTGGCGCCGGGCGGCGTCGCGGTGCTGGAACTGGGCCAGGGGCAGCGCCCGGAGGTGGAGGCGCTGGCCGTTGCGGCAGGCCTGGTTCCCCTGGGCTGCCGAAGTGACCTCGGCGGGGTGGAACGGGCCTTGAGTCTCGGAATAGCAGGGCCCTCAAAAAAATAGTTTGGCGGGACGCCCCCGCGGGACTAAGTTGGCAGCGCGGAGTGGGGCATGCATGTGCGGCCCGGTTCCGTAGCGGCCGGGCGATGGCGGCGGGGCTGAAGAAACCCCTCTCGCGTGCCGGCCTGCCGCGACGACGCAAACCGATAATCCAGCGTTCCCGGTGGGGCCTTGTCCCGGTCCGGCGGCGCGATTGCGAGACGGCGAACGCCAGACCTATGAACATGAAACGCATGCGCGGCCGCGGCGGCAACCGTCACGGCGGGGGCGGTGGCGGCGGCGGCGGTGGGCCGTATCGCCAGGGCGGCGGGGGCGGCGGCGGAGGTGGCGGCGGCCACCAGCCGATGAACCGCAACCACATCTTCGACAGCAACGGCCCGGACATGCGCCTGCGCGGCACGGCGCAGCAGCTGTTCGAGAAGTATCTGCAGCTCGGCCGCGACGCGACCGGCGCCAGCGACCGCGTGATGGCGGAAAGCTACTTCCAGCATGCCGAGCATTATTTCCGCATCTTGAACGCGATGAGCCAGGCGAGCCAGCAGCAGGGCGGCCAGCCCTACCCGCCACAGCGCCGCTACCAGGACCAGGATGGCGGGGAGGGCGGCCAGCCCTCCGAGCAGGCCGAGATGTCCATGTCCAGCTATGGCCAGCAGAACGGCAACGGCCAACAGCATGCCAACGGCCAGAACGGCAATGGCAATGGCAGTGGCGGCAATGGCAACGGGGCCAACGGCAACGGCCATGGCCACCAGATGGACCAGGACGGCGAGGGCCAGCAGGACCAGCGGGACGACTGATCTGCGCCTGACTTGACGGCACGCCAGCGCCGGGCAACGCTCCGTTTCGGTATGCGGGCGAAACCATGTCAGGCAGTGCTGGTCCGTTCTACGTGCTTCATGGCGTCGCCAAGAAGCTTGCCAGTTTCAGCGAGGCGGCACTCTTCATGCCACTCGCACGCTCGGTGCTGCGTGAGGACGACGTCGTCTTCGACAAGGCCCACCCGAAATCGGCCGGCCAGCTCGCTTCCTGGAAAGGTGCAACCTTCGGCCATGTCCGGGCTGGCGGCACCCGCGTGCACCAGGGATGGGACTTCTTCGCCATGTCCGGGACGACCTGCTTCGCGGTCTCCGGCGGGCTGGTCGCCAAGGTCTATCAATCCAGCGATTACGGAACGGTCCTGGTGCTGCGGCTGCTCGGCCTGCGCCAGGTCCAAGGCGAGGTCTACGCGGCCTATGCGCACCTGGCGCGCGTGCTGGTCTCGGCAGGGGAATTCGTAAAGGGTGGGCAAGCGGTGGCGGAGAGCGGCCTGAGCGGCAATGCGGGATCCTACCCCCGCTATCCGCACCTGCATTTCGAGTTCCGGACCGAGCCGAGGCCCGGCAAGGGCCTGGGCGGGCGCCTGGACCCGCAAACTGTCTTCGGGAACCCGGCGCTCTACCGTCCTGGCCGCTTCGTCGGCGATGCGGTTTCAGAAAACATCGCTCGCGCCGCCAGCATCGCCTGATCCCGGATCCGGGGCCGGTGCCACGCTGGCCAGCCGAAGATCAGGCCAGCAGTTCAGCCTGCACCGGCTCCAGCGCATCGCCCAGCGCAACCCGCCCGCCCTCCAGCACCTCCGCATAGACGCCCATGTCGGCGTGGCCGAAATGCTCCCGCAGCCATTTCTGCGGCTTGGCGTCGCGTTCAGCGGTCTCCGGGTTCACTTCCGTCGCCGGGCAGCGTTGGGTGCGCTTGAACACCCGCAGCCGGGCGCCGCCGAGCAGGATCTCCCGGCCGATCCAGTCGAATTCGGCGAAGGGCCTGCCGCCCGCTACATGGATGTTGGCGCGGAAACGGATCGGGTCGAGCGTCATGCCCACCTTCTCCTCCAGCGCCCGCACCGAATTCAGGCCCAGGATGGACACCGCCTTGGCGGCGATGTCGGTGAAGGCGTGGCCCGGCGCCTCGGCGAAGCGCAGGGCGCCGCGGGCTTCCTCGCCCAGGTAGCCGGTCATCCAGGCCGCGGCGGCGCTGCGGCCGGCCTGCGTGCGCAGATCGGCCTCGAAGGCCGGTGCCGGCGGGGCGTGCAGGCGCAGGAGGCCGGCATCGTAGCCGGCGCGGATAGCGGCGATGCGGGCATTCGCCATCAGGCAGGCGAAATGGCGCTTCTGCAGCCACACTGGCGCGGCCGGGTCGAAGGGGCTGTCGCCCTGGGCGAAGGCGAAGCGGCGATCATCCGGCAGGCCCTCCCCGGGCCGCAGTTCCACCGCTTCCATCGCCTCGGGCGACAGGCCCTTCACGGGGTAGCGGGAGATCCGTTCAACGCGCATGCCGAAAGCCCTTGAAGCGTTGCGCCTGGACTTACCACATCACGGGGGAAGGCGACGCCCTCGCGGCCCGATCGGGGGCGGGGGACGCCAGTCCGCTCAAGAGAGGGACAAGTGGGATGGACATCGAGAAATTCACCGACCGCGCCCGGGGCTTCCTCCAGGCCGCGCAGACCATCGCGATTCGCGAATTCCACCAGCGTGTCACGCCGGAACACCTGCTGAAGGCGCTGCTCGACGATGAGCAGGGCGCGGCGGCCGGGCTGATTCGTGCCGCCGGTGGCGACCCCAACGCCGCCAAGCAGGCGGTGGATGCCGAGATCGGCCGCCAGCCCAAGGTGCAGGGCGCCGGCGCCGGGCAGCCGCAATTCACCCCCGACATCGTCCGCGTGCTGGATGCGGCGCAGCAGGCCGCTCAGAAGGCCGGCGACAGCTTCGTGGCGCAGGACCGGCTGCTGGTGGCGCTGGCCGCCAGCGACGGCCCCTCCGGCCGCGCGCTGCGCGCTGCCAAGGCGGACCCGGCCCGTCTGGAAGCCGCCGTCGCGACGCTGCGCAAGGGCCGCACCGTGGACAGCCAGAACGCGGAGGAGCAGTTCGAGGCACTGAAGAAATACGCGCGGGATCTCACCGCCCTGGCCCGCGAGGGCAAGCTCGACCCGGTCATTGGCCGCGACGAGGAAATCCGCCGCACCATCCAGGTGCTGGCGCGCCGCACCAAGAACAACCCGGTGCTGATCGGCGAACCCGGCGTCGGCAAGACCGCCATCGTGGAAGGCCTGGCGCTGCGCATCGTCCGCGGCGACGTGCCGGAGGCGCTGAAGGACAAGCGCGTGATGGCGCTCGACCTCGGCAGCATGGTCGCCGGCGCGAAATACCGCGGCGAGTTCGAGGAACGGCTGAAGGGCGTGCTGAAGGAGGTCGAGGAGGCCGCCGGCGACATCGTGCTGTTCATCGACGAGATGCACACGCTGGTCGGCGCCGGCAAGGCGGATGGCGCGATGGACGCCTCCAACCTCATCAAGCCGGCGCTGGCCCGCGGCGAACTGCACTGTGTCGGCGCCACCACGCTCGATGAATACCGCAAGCATGTCGAGAAGGACGCGGCGCTGGCGCGGCGCTTCCAGCCGGTGATGGTGGGCGAGCCCTCGGTCGAGGACACCGTCTCCATCCTGCGCGGCATCAAGGAGAAGTACGAGCTGCACCACGGCGTCCGCATCACGGATGGCGCGCTGGTGGCGGCCGCGACGCTGTCCAACCGCTACATCACCGACCGCTTCCTGCCGGACAAGGCGATCGACCTGATGGACGAGGCGTCCTCCCGCCTGCGGATGCAGGTGGACAGCAAGCCGGAGGAGCTGGACGCGATCGACCGCGACCTGATGCGCCTCAAGATCGAGCGCGAGGCGCTGCGCAAGGAATCCGACAGCGCCAGCAAGGATCGGCTGCTGAAGCTGGAGAAGGAGCTTTCCGAGCTGGAGGAGCGCTCCAACGAGATGACCAGCCGCTGGGCCGCGGAGAAATCCCTGGTGGTCGAGAGCCAGAAGCTGAAGGAGGAGCTGGACCGCGCGCGGACCGACTTCGAGCTGGCGCAGAACCGCGGCGACCTGGCGAAAGCCTCCGAACTCCGCTTCGGCGTCATCCCGCAGCTGGAGAAGAAGCTGGCGGAAGCCGGTGATGGCGATGCGCGCCTGGTGAACGAGGCGGTGACGGAGGAAGCCATTGCCGCCGTCGTCTCCCGCTGGACCGGCATTCCGGTCGAGAAGATGCTGGAAGGCGAGCGCGCCAAGCTTCTCAAGATGGAAGACCAGTTGCGCAAGCGCGTGGTCGGCCAGGAGGAAGCGCTGGAGGCGGTGGCCAAGGCCGTGCGCCGGGCGCGGGCCGGGTTGCAGGACCCGAACCGGCCCATCGGTTCGTTCCTGTTCCTCGGCCCGACCGGCGTCGGCAAGACCGAATTGGTGAAGTCGCTGGCGAACTTCCTGTTCGACGACGAGCGCGCCATGACCCGGATCGACATGTCCGAATTCATGGAGAAGCACGCCGTCGCCCGGCTGATCGGCGCCCCGCCCGGCTATGTCGGCTATGAGGAAGGCGGCACGTTGACGGAGGCGATCCGCCGCCGCCCCTACCAGGTGATCCTGTTCGACGAGGTGGAGAAGGCCCACGACGACGTCTTCAACATCCTGCTGCAGGTGCTGGACGATGGCCGCCTGACCGATGGCCAGGGCCGGACCGTGGATTTCCGCAACTGCATCATCGTGCTGACCAGCAACCTGGGCAGCCAAGCCATCGCCGAACTGCCCGAATCCTCGGACATCGAGGCGGCGCGGCCGGCGGTGATGCGGGCGGTGCGGGACCGCTTCCGGCCGGAATTCCTCAATCGGCTGGACGAGGTGGTGCTGTTCCGGCGGCTGGCACGCAGCGACATGGCGGCGATCGTGGAGATCCAGCTGCGTGGTCTGCGGAAGCTCCTGGAGGACCGCAAGATCATGCTGGACCTGGACGACAGCGCGCGGGAATGGCTGGCGGAGGCCGGTTACGACCCGGCCTACGGCGCCCGCCCGCTGAAGCGCGTCATCCAGCGCAACCTGCAGGACAAGCTGGCCGGCCTGCTGCTGGAAGGCACGCTGCATGACGGCACCCACCTGCTGGTCTCCGCCAGCCCGGACGGGCTGGAGGTGCGGCCGGTTGGACTGACGTCGGAGGCTCAGGCCGCCGCCTGAGTCCGGCGCGGCTCCGTCAGCGCCACCAGGCGCTGGCGGGTCGCTGCGTCGAGCCCCTCCAGCCGTCCCCGTACGATTCCGCCGGCAGCGTCCACCACCACCAGGGTCGCGTCGAGGCTCAGCGCCGGCACGCGCAGTGCGATGCGTGCGCCTTCGAGGAACGGGATCTCGGTTTCCAGGGCAATGCCGGTCTCCGAGATGTCGACGACCTGCGCCGGCGTGCTGGACCCGGCCAGGTGGGCCGGGGTCGGGTAGGACAGGCGCTGCGCGCCACGGCGCTCCAGCTCCGGGGTCGCCGTGCGCACGACCTGGACCAAGCCGCGGCTGAGGTCGGCCACGGCGGCGCTGGCATTGGCGGTTTCTGTCCGCACCTCCGTCAGCAGCGCATCGGCACGGCTGGTTTCCCGCGAAACCTCGGCGATGCGAACCGCCACCTCCCGCGCCGCATCGGTGGTCTGGGCGATGATTCCAGCGATCTCCCGCGTCGTGAGCGCCTGCTGTTCCACCGCGCCGGCGATGGCCGCGGCCGCCACGTCCATCTCCGCCACGGCATTGGCGATATCGGTCACCGCCGCCGTCGCGGCTTCGGTCGCCGTGCCGACTTCCGCCACCTGGCGAGCGATGTCCTCGGTCGCGCGGGCGGTCTGCGTCGCCAGTTGCTTCACCTCCCCGGCCACGACGGCAAAGCCCTTGCCCGCCTCGCCGGCCCGCGCGGCCTCGATGGTGGCGTTCAGGGCCAACAGGTTCGTGCGGGCGGCGACATCGGCGATCAGCGCCGCGGCACCGCCGATCCTGCCGACCGCATCGGCCAGCCCGCGGATGGCGTCGGCACCGCGCACGCCCAGCGCGGCCGCGCCGCTGGCCGCGGCCGCAGTGCGCCGGACCTGTTCCGAGATTTCTCCGATCGAGGCCGTCATTTCCTCCGTCGCCGCGGCGACCGACTGCGCCGCCGTCAGGGATTCCTCCGCCGCCGCCGCCACGGTGGTGCCATCCCGGGCAATGCGGGCGGTGGAGGCGCCGACGGCATCGGCGCTGCTGCACAGCATCCGCATGCGGTCGGAGACGTGGTCCACCGCGGTGCGCACGGACCGGTCCACGCGGTCCGCCATGCCCTGCAACGCGGCGGTGCGCTCCGCCGCGGCGGCCTCACGCTGGGCCGCCACGGCGTCCTCCGCCCGTCGCGCTGTCAGCGAGATCTGCCGCAGCGCCTCTGCCGCGGCCAGCACGTCGTCGATCTCGTCGGTCCCGCGCGCACCCACCGCACGGCGCTGCGCCACCGGGTGGTCGAGCCGGCCATCCGCGACGGCACGCAACGCCGCCACCGCGCCCCGCAGCGGCCGCACCAGCGCGCGGCCGAGCCAGATCACCAGCGCCGCGATCAGCCCGAGGGCCAGGACCTGGAAGCCGAAATCCATCCAGAGCAACCGCTGCTGCGTCGCGGCACGCTCGGCGAGCCCTTGCGCCAGGTGGTGCGCCACGATCCGCTGGGCGGCGACCACCGCCTCGATAGCGCGGGTGGAGGCTGCGAACCAGGCCGGGGCGGTGACCGGATAGGCCGTGTTGGCATCGGCGGCCGCGAGCACGGCGTGGCGCAGCGGCAGCAGCGCGTCCCGCCAGGTCGCGAGGCCGGCCTCCAGCGCCGTCGCGACCTCCGGCGGCAGGCCCTCCGCCAGGCTCTCGGCGGCGGAGATCGCCGCCGTGGTGCGTGCGGCATAGCCGCCGAGGGCGCGCTGTTCCGCGGCCTGGGGCACGCGCCCGGCGCTGATCAGCCCGTTCAGGATGGCGCGTTCCCGCCCCGATTGTTCCGCAAGATCGGCCAGCGCGCTGCGCACCGCGCCGAGGCGGGCGCTGGGGTCGACCGTCATCGTCCGCGCCTCGATCGTCTGGCGCAGCGCGGTGATGGCGGCGATCTGTTCGGTGGTGGCGGCGAACCAGGCGGGGGGCGTGGCCAGGTCGCGGCTGGCATCCACGCCGGCGCGCATCGCATCCACCGCGGCGCGGGCGGCACGCAGGCGGTCCAGGGCGGGCGCCAAGGCCTCCGGCGCGTCGAACCCGGCCAATGCCCGGTCCATCGCCGCCAGCCCGAGCGCCCGTCGTGCCAGCAGGATCTGCCGTGTTTCTGGCGACGCCCCGCCGGGGTTGGCGAGCAATCCCATCGTGGCGCCGCGTTCCACCGCGAAGGCCACCGCGGCCTCCACCAGTTCGGAGACCCTCGCCTCCGCCTGCGCCTGTTGCTGGAGCCGGTGGGCGCCGCGCCAGGCATCCAGGCTGTCCTGGCCGAGCAGGAAGGCAAGCAGGGTGCCGAGCAACAGGACCGGCAGGAGGATTTTTGGGCGCAGGGACATGAGGCGGCCTTCGGCTAAGCGGCGGTCACCCTGTGCGAAATTTCCTAACCTCAGGTTATCGCCGGGCCAGCAACAGGCCGCGGGCGCGCCCGGCGATGGGCACCGGCAGGCTGCGATAGGCGTCCATCCCGCGCCCCGCCGTGCCGGCCGGGGCGGCGAGGACCGCCGCGCGCTCCGCCCCGTTGGACAGGCCGGCGCCACCGCGGGGCCCGGGCGGCACGGCGCCGGCCAGCGCCGCGGGCAGCGCCACCGGCGGGTGCGGCCGGCCCTGTTCCTGCGCCCAGGCGGCCAGCACCCGGGCCCGGTAGGGCTCCGCCCGTTCCGGCGTCTGGGAATGGTAGGCGGCGGCGGCGCGGGTCCAGTCGTTGCGGGTGGCGTTCAGCTCCGTCAGGAAGCGGGCGGCGTAGGTGGCGTTGGTCAGCGGGTCGAAGGCGGCGTTGAGGTTGGCGAAGGCCTCCGGATGGTGGCGCAGGTTCACCTGCATGCAGCCGATGTCGATCGAGCGCATGCCGCCGGCCTGCAGGGCCTGCACCCCGGCAATGGCTGCCGCCTTGGTGGGGAAGAATTGCCCGCGCCCCTCGGCATTGATGGTCCAGGGCCAGGGGTGGAAGGCGCCGGTCTGCGGATCCGGCCGCCCGGATTCGACGCGGCCGATGGCCATCAGCAACTGCGGCGGCAGGCCGGCGGCGCGTTCGGCGGCCTGGATGGCGGCGCGGCACAGCAGGCCGGGTTCCGCCCTGGCGGCGGGCGCGGCGAGGATCAGCAGGCAAAGCAGGGAGAACATGCGCATGGCCCGCGCACCGCAAGCCGCGTGCCAGGGGTCGCCGGTTCAGGGCGGCGGTGGCGCGGCCTCCGCCGCCGGCAGCGGCGCGGCTTCCACGGTCGGCACCGCGGCGGCGGGCGGCGCCAGCAGGCCGCCGGCCGGTGCGGGTGCGGGCGTGGGTGTGGGTGTGGGCGCCGGCGCCGGCGCGGCGGGCTCCGGCAGGGTCTGGGTGTAGTCCGGCACGATGCGTGCCTGCGCGCCGGCGATGACCAGCACGCGTTCGCCGATGGCCAGCGGAATCTCGTCCCGCTGCGTCACGGACAGCAATTCGCCGTTGGTCTTGCGGACGATGTATTCCATCGCCGTGGTGTTGCCCGCCACGCGTTCCGTCGCCGCGCCGAACAACCCGCCGACCAGCGCACCGCCGACCGCGCCGATGGCGCCTGTCATGTTGCCGCCCCCGGCCTGGGAGCCGACGATGCCGCCCGCCGCGCCGCCGGTGGCAGCCCCGGTGGTGCCTTCCGCCGTCACGGTGACGCGGCGCTGGCCGATGATGACGGCCTGTTCCACGCGGTTCATCTGCTGCACGGCGCTGGTGGCGTAGTCGTCCGGCGAGTAGCTCGGCCGGCAGCCGGCCAGGACGAGAAGGAGGAGGAGGGAGATGCGGGCCATGGCCGCGTTGCTTAGGCCAGCCGGCCCCGCCCTGTCACCCTCCGCCATCCCCCGCCCCCCTCCAAGCGCCGGCTTCATTCCGCGCCCGGATTGCGGCTTCATGCGGGCGGGTGACGAGGGCGCGGCGGCGTCCTAGCCTTGCCGCCACAACGCGGGAGAAGGCGGCCATGGCACGCATCGGCTTCATCGGGCTCGGCAACATGGGCGCCCCGATGGCGCGCAACCTGGTGCGCGCGGGCCACGCGGTTTCGGTCTTCGACCTGTCCGCGGCCGCGATGCAGGCGGTACCCGGCGCCACCCCGGCCGAGAGCGCCGCCGCCGCCGCGCTGCAGGCCGAATTCGTCTTTACCATGCTGCCCGAGGGCCGCCACGTGCGCGACGCACTGCTGGGGGCGGGCGGCGTCGCGGCCGCGAGCCCGGAGGACGCGGTGCTGGTGGATTGCTCCACCATCGACGTGGCGACGGCGCGCGCCCTGGCGGCGGAAAGCGGCCGCTTCTTCCTGGATGCGCCGGTGTCCGGCGGGGTGATGGGGGCGGAGGCCGGGACGCTGACCTTCATGGTGGGCGGCGATTCGACTGCTTTCGCCGCCGCCGAGCCCATCCTGGCGCAGATGGGCCGCGCCGCGATCCATTGCGGTCCGGCGGGGGCGGGGCAGGCGGCCAAGGCCTGCAACAACATGATGCTGGCGGCGACCATGATCGTGACCGCCGAGGCCTTCGTGCTGGCCGAAAGCCTCGGGCTTTCGCACCAGGCGCTGTTCGACGTGGCCTCGAAGTCCTCCGGGCAGAGCTGGAGCCTGACGACCTATTGCCCGGTGCCGGGGCCGGTGCCGGGGAGCCCGGCCAACCGGGATTATGCGCCGGGGTTTGCGGCGAGCCTGATGCTGAAGGATCTGGGGCTGGCGGTGGGGGCGGCGCAGGCGGGTGGCGTGGCGACGCCGATGGGGAGACGGGCGCTGGAGGTTTTTGAGGAGATGGTGGAAAAGGGGGGTGGGGCAAAGGATTTTTCAGGGGTCGTAAGTATCTTGCGTGGCCTATGATAACTGGACCCGCAGCGCTTTCAGAAAGTCTACTACGCTAGTTATTCCTGATACCAAACGGTATGTGGACGCATGGTGTGCTTTCTGCTGCGGGCTTCAAGTGTCCAAGTTGGTCATCGAAAAAGATTTGGGGTTTCATGATATCTAGGATATTTTTCTTCTCGATGCCTCCTAAGAAAAATAACTCGTCGGGCTCGATTCCCAAGTGCGTCATGGTATTTATTAGACGTTCGTGAGCCGGAGCGTTTCGTGCTGTAACTATAGAAATTCTAACTGCTTTGTCAGGGCTGTTCCCGCGATGAGAGTTGAGCTTTTCCATCTTCTGTATGCTCGAGATTTTCTGTAGAAGGGGCATCAATGGCCCGTCTTTCAACGGCTTATCTTTATTTTCCGATTCATGATAGTAGAACAAGGGGGAGGCCGCCGTTTGCATATTTGGCTTCAGCTTCATCGTCCACAATCACTCCATCGAAATCGAACGCAATGCGCAATTGAGTGTCGTCTAGCCCGTCAATGGCGGGGCAAGGAAGTACATGACCCGCGGGATACCCTAACTGGATTGCGGTTCTCACTTCATCTCTTTTTGTGGTCAGGTAAAGACAGGCATTGAATGCCTTCATGTAGGGATATGGCGCCTCTCCGGAACGAAAAAGTGTTCTTGTTATATCTAGTCCGTAATATCGGAGGGCATCCATCATTCGTAGGCCTGCCTGCGGATCATTTCTAGAAAGAATGATAACTTCAACAGGTGCTTGCTCAGGAAAAATCTTATTTAGGTGAAGCAGCCTTTTTATGAATGGGAAAGCTGCGCCGGGTTTAGGCGCGCGGTGTCTGTTTTGAATTTGATATGCCCGGAAGGCATCAATGCCATCGTTCAGAAAAATTGAATGCTCTTGCGAAAAGTCGAAAAGCGCCGAGGACGATATTGCTACAACGAGTTTATCTTCTAGAGAATACGCCATAAGGACTTCCTAAAGTATACCCTAGTATATTGAAACGATCTCGAGATATGTCAAGCCGAGATTTGACGCCGTGCAAGGCTCACCATACAGAACGAGAAACTGTATCAACAAAGTCTTCATCGATTTGAGTTTAGTTACGGCTCCTGTCAGTGATGTGCTAGTCAGAAAAGGCCGTTCTAATTAAATGTAGAATAGGGATCTAGCGGCGGTTTTGCTGCCTGGAAAAGGCAACTGGCTGCAAGATCTTCAGTTTCAATTCTATTGCTTCTTTTTAAGTATTCTTCCACTCACCACCGCCTCCTCCCCGAACCGCGCCCGCAGCTTCTGCACCGCCGCCCACCGCACCGCCCGCCGCGCCGCCTCCGGGTCCGCAAGGTCCGGCAGATCCGCCGTATCCCCCGGCGCCAGCGGTTGCGTCCCCACGCCGATCAGCCGGAAGGCCGTGCCGGACACCTCCTTCGCCAGCATCGGCTGCGCCGCCCGGAACAGCATTTCGGGCAGTTTCGTCGGCCGCCCCAGCCGCACCGTCCGCGTCCGGCTTTCGAACCCAGCCGTCTTCAGCTTCAGCACCACCCCCGCCGCCGCCAGTCCCTTTTCCGAAAGCCGGCGGCCGAGCTTCTCGCACAGTCGCCACAGCGGCACTTCCAGTTCCGCCAGGGTGCGCAAATCGGTGTCGAAGGTCGTCTCGGCCGAGATGCTCTTGACCGCCCGCGCGGGGTCGACGCGCCGCGTATCCTCGCCGCGGGCGCGCGCGGCGAGGCTCGGCCCATCCTCGCCGAAGCGCCGCGCCGCCTCCCGCACCTCCAGCGCCGCCAGTTGCCCGAGCCGGGTGAAGCCGGCGTTGGCCAGCTTCTTCGCCAGCGCCGGGCCCACCCCCGGCAGCAGCGTCACCGGCTGCTCCGCCAGCCAGTCCCGCGCCTCATCCCCCATCACGGCAAATCCGCGCGGCTTGTCGCGTTCCGCGGCCAGCTTCGCCAGCAGCCGGTTGGGCGCCAGGCCGATGGAGACGGTGATTCGCAGCCGCCGCTCCACCTCCCGCGCGAAGCGGGCCAGGACCAGGGCCGGCGGGGCGCGGTGCAGGGCCTCGGTCCCGCTCAGGTCCAGCACCGCCTCGTCGATCGACAGCGGCTGCACCAGCGGCGTCAGCGCCTCCATCATCTCCCGCATCTCGCGCGCCACGGCGACGTATTTCGCCATGTCCGGCTTGATGACGACGGCGTCCGGGCAGGCCGCGAGCGCCTTGAACATTGGCATGGCGCTGCGCACGCCGCGGGTCCGCGCCACGTAGCAGGCCGCCGAGACCACGCCGCGCCGCCCGCCGCCGACGATCACCGGGCGGGTGAGCAATTCGGGGCGGTCGCGCTTCTCGACGCTGGCGTAGAAGGCGTCGCAGTCGATATGGGCGACTGAAAGCCGGAACAGCGCCGCGTGCCGGACGATGCGGCGGCTGCCGCAGGCGGGGCAGGTGGCACCGGGCGGGTCGCGGGCCAGGCAGTCCCGGCAGAGGGAGGGCATCAGCGGCTCCGCCCCGGGGAGGGCATCTCAGCGCCGCCGCAGGAAGGGCAGCGCCAGCAGCCAGGCCAGCAGCAGCAGGCCGGGCAGGTGTTCGGCGAGGCCGCGCGGAGTGCGATCCAACGCCGCGGCCTGGAACAGCAGGGACAGCGCGGCCTCCGCCAGCAGCACCACCGCCAGCGCCACGCCGGCAACCACGGCGCGCTCGGCGTTGGTCAGGGGCGGGCGAAGGGCGAGGCCGGCGGCCAGCCACAGCAGCACGGCCATCGCCGCGGCCTCGAGCCAGGCGGCCGGGACGCCGCCGAGGCGCGGTGCCAGCAGCAACTCCCGCACCGGGCCGAGCACAGCCCCGGCGCCGAAGGCCAGCCCGCCCAGCGCCAGGCCCTGCCTCACCACAGCCGCGCGGCGCCGAGCACGCCGGAACTGTCGCCCTGCCGCGCCGCGAGGATCGGGGTGGCGAAGGTATCGGAGAAGACGTGGCGCGGGATCAGCCGGGGCAGCGCCTCAACCAGATGCGCCATGTTGGACAGCCCGCCGCCGAGCAGGATCACATCCGGGTCCAGCAGGTTCACGACGGAGGCCAGGGCGCGCGCCAGCCGCTCCACATGCCGGTCCAGCGCCGCCTGCGCCCGGGTGTCGCCGGCGGCGGCGCGGGCGGGCAGCGCGCTCGCATCGCGGGCGCCGGGGCCATCGGCATCGGCGGCCAGTGCCGGGCCACACAGGAAGGTCTCGATGCAGCCGCGCTGGCCGCACCAGCAGGCGGGGCCGGGGTGTTCGGCCGCGGTCATCCAGGGCAGCGGGTTGTGGCCCCATTCGCCGGCGACGCGGTTGCGGCCTTCCACCAGCCGCCCGCCCGCCACCAGGGCGCCGCCGACGCCGGTGCCGAGGATGACGGCGAAGCCCGTGCCCGGATGGCCGTGCAACTCGCTGAGCGCCAGGCAATTGGCGTCGTTGGACAGCCGCACCGGCCGGCCGAGCCGGGCCGCCAGGTCGGCGCCCAATGCGCGGCCGTTGAGGAAGGTGGAATTGGCGCCGCGGATCAGCCCGGTGGCCGGGCTTTCGCTGCCGGGGATGCCGATGCCGATGCTGGCCTGCGTCCCGATCTCAGCCTCCGCCGCCGCCACCATCTCGGCGATGCGGGCGATGGTTGCCGCGTAGTCGGGCGGGGTCGGAAGGCGGCGGCGCAGGCGCAGGATGCCGCCGGGGTCGAGCGCCGCGACCTCCACCTTGGTGCCGCCGAGATCGATGCCGATGCGCCAGGACATGGCCGCAAGGTGGCGCCCGGCGCGCCGCGGGGCAAGCGCTTGCCTTCATCCGGCGGGGGTGGTGGAATCTCGCGGATGAGCGAGACGTTGCTGGATGTCCAGGGCCTGACCTGCCCCTTGCCGGTCCTCAAGGCCAACAAGGCCCTGCGCGGCCTCGCGCCCGGTGCCCGGCTGGTGGTGCTGGCGACGGACCCGGCCAGCGTGAAGGATTTTCGCGCCTATGCCGCGGAGACGGGGCATGCGCTGGTGGGGTTCTCGGAGGAGAAGGGGCTGTACCGCTTCACGCTCCGCAAGCGCGAGGATGCGGCGCCGACACCATGAGCGTGCTCCTGTTCACCCACCTGGCCTGCCTGCGCCACGACCCGGGCGAGGGCCATCCGGAATGCCCGGACCGGCTGCGCGCCGTGCTGCGCGCCCTGGATACCGAGGAATTCGCCAGCCTGATCCGGGCGGAGGCCCCGCTCGCGACGGTGGAACAGCTTCTGCGCGTGCATCCGGCCGGCTACGTCGATGCCATCCTCGGCATCCGGCCGGAGGGGGAAGAACGCGTCGCGCTCGACGCCGATACGGTGATGAGCGCGGGCAGCGCCGAGGCTGCCTTGCGGGCCGCGGGGGCCGCGATTGCCGGGGTGGATGCGGTGTGCCGGGGCGAGGTGCGCCGGGTGTTCTGCGCCACCCGCCCGCCCGGCCACCATGCCGAGCCGAAGCGCCCGATGGGCTTCTGCCTGTTCGCCACCGCCGCGATCGCCGCGCGCCATGCCCAGGCAGCGCACGGCCTGGCGAAGGTCGCCGTGGTGGATTTCGACGTGCACCACGGCAACGGCACCCAGGCCTGTTTCGAGGCTGATGCCACCCTGTTCTATGCCAGCAGTCACCAGTGGCCCTGCTACCCCGGCACCGGCGACAGCCACGAAACCGGGGTGGGCAACATCCTGAACGCCAAGCTGCCGCCCGGCGCGGATGGCCCTGCCTTCCGCGCCGCCTGGCGGGACCGGCTGTTGCCCGCGCTTGACAGTTTCGCCCCCGACCTCATCCTCGTGTCAGCCGGATTTGACGCGCATGCCGCCGACCCCTTGGCGCAGCTCCGGGTGCGGGAGGCGGATTTCGACTGGTTGACCACCGAACTCTGCGCCCTGGCGGAAAAGCACAGCGAAGGCCGTCTGGTGAGCCTGCTGGAAGGCGGCTACGACCTGGAGGCGCTGGCCCTGTCCACCGCCACCCATGTGAGGGCCCTGATGCGGGCCTGAGCAAGCGGTGTTTGATTTTGCTTCCCATGGAAGACCAAGTTGATGTCAACTCAGCCTGACACTACGACCCCCGTCGCCGCCCTCTCCTTTGAGGATGCGCTGGCGGAACTGGAGGGGATCGTGAAGGACCTGGAAGCGGGCAAGGGACGTCTGGAGGAAGCCGTGGCCGCCTATGAACGCGGCGCAGCGCTGCGCCGCCATTGCGAGGCGAAGCTGGCGGAGGCGGAGGCCAAGGTGCAGGCCATCGTGGAATCCGCGCCCGGCCAGGCCGGCAGCCTGCGGGACATGGCATGATGCCGGACACCCAGCCCATCTCGGCCCTGCGCACTGCCCTGGCCGAGGCCGCCGCCGAGATCGACGTCGCGCTCGACCAGATCCTGCCGCCGGAGGAAGGGCCGGAGGCGCCGCTGCTGGCCGCCATGCGCTACGCCGTCATCGGCGGCGGCAAGCGGCTGCGCGGCTTCCTGGTGCTGGAAGGCGCGAAGCAGTTCGGTGTCTCCCGTCAGGCGGCGCTGCGGGTGGCGGCGGCGATCGAGATGCTGCACGCCTATTCGCTGGTGCATGACGACCTGCCGGCGATGGACGACGACGATCTGCGCCGCGGCAAGCCCACTTTGCACAAGGCCTACGACGAGGCCACCGCCATCATCGCGGGCGACGCGCTGCAGGCGCTGGCCTTCGGCACGCTGGCGGATGAGGAGACGCATTCGGACCCGGCCGTGCGCGTCGAGCTGGTCCGCTGCTTGGCCCGCGCGGCCGGCGCACGGGGCATGTGCGGCGGGCAGATGCTGGACATGCTGGCGGAAGCCTCGGGCGAGGTGCTGGACGAGGCGCATGTCGGCCGGCTGCAACTGTTGAAGACGGGACGGCTTATTGAGTTCTCGGCCGAGGCCGGCGCGATCCTTGGCAAGGCGCCGCCACCCTTGCGCCATGCTTTGGCCGCCTATGGCAGGGATATCGGCGCGGCGTTCCAGATCGCGGATGATCTATTGGACGCAACAGCAACGCCGGCGCAAACCGGTAAACGTACGGGTAAGGACGCGGAGGCCGGCAAGGCGACGCTGCTCGGTATCCTGGGCCTGGAACGGGCGCGGATGCAGGCGGAACGCCTGGTGGACCAGGCGCGTCATCACCTGGACAGCCTGGGCGAGCGTGCCGACCTGCTGCGTGACCTCGCCGGCTACACCATCGAGAGGAAGAGCTGATAATCATGGCGCCACCGGTCACTCCCCTGCTGGATCGCGTCCGCGTCCCGGCCGATCTCCGCAACTATTCGGGGGAGCAGCTCAAGCAACTGGCCGAGGAATTGCGGGCGGAGACCATCGATGCCGTCAGCCAGACCGGCGGGCATCTGGGCGCCTCGCTCGGCGTGGTGGAGCTGACGGTCGCCGTACATGCGGTGTTCGAGACGCCGCGCGACCGGCTGATCTGGGACGTCGGCCACCAGGCCTATCCGCACAAGATCCTGACCGGCCGCCGCGACCGCATCCGGACGCTGCGGGTGGAGGGCGGGCTGTCCGGCTTCACCCGCCGGTCCGAATCGGAATACGATCCCTTTGGTGCCGCGCATTCCTCCACCTCGATCTCCGCCGGCCTCGGCATGGCGATGGCGCGCGACCTGAAGGGCGACGACCGGCATGTCATCGCCGTGATCGGCGATGGCTCGATGTCCGCCGGCATGGCCTATGAGGCGATGAACAATGCCGGCGCGGCCAAGGCGCGGCTGATCGTCATCCTCAACGACAACGACATGTCGATCGCGCCGCCCGTCGGCGCGATGAGCGCCTATCTGTCCAAGGTCGTCTCCTCCCGCCCGTTCCTGTCGGTGCGGGAGATGATGGCGAAGCTGGCCCGCCGCTTCCCGCGCCCGATCGAGCGCACCGCCCGCCGTGCCGAGGAATTCGCCCGCGGCCTGCTGACCGGCGGCACGCTGTTCGAGGAACTCGGCTTCTACTATGTCGGCCCGATCGACGGCCATGACCTCGACCACCTGCTGCCGGTGCTGCGCAACCTGCGCGATGCCGAGGATGCGCAGCCGATCCTGCTGCATGTCGTCACGCAGAAGGGCAAGGGCTACGCCCCCGCCGAAGCGAGCGCGGACAAGTACCACGGCGTGCAGAAGTTCAACGTCATCACCGGAGAGCAGGCCAAGGCCCCGCCTGGCCCGCCGAGCTACACCAAGGTGTTCGCCAATGCCCTGATCGCGGAGGCCGAGGCGGATGAACGCATCGTCTCGATCAACGCGGCGATGCCCGCCGGCACCGGGCTCGACCTGTTCGCCAAGAAATTCCCGCAGCGCTGCTTCGATGTCGGCATTGCCGAGCAGCACGCCGTCACCTGCGCCGCCGGCATGGCGACGGAAGGCCTGAAGCCCTTCGTCGCGATCTATTCCACCTTCCTGCAGCGCGCCTACGACCAGGTGGTGCACGACGTGGCGCTGCAATCCCTGCCGGTGCGCTTCGCCATGGATCGCGCCGGGCTGGTCGGCGCCGACGGCGCGACGCACGCCGGCAGCTTCGACATCGCCTATCTCGGCTGCCTGCCGAACATGGTGCTGATGGCGGCGGCCGATGAAGTCGAGCTGATGCACATGGTCGCCACCGCCGCGGTGATCGACGACCGGCCCTCCGCCTTCCGCTACCCGCGTGGCGAGGGCCTCGGCCTGACGCTGCCGGCGCGTGGCACGCCGCTCGAGATCGGCCGTGGCCGAGTGCTGCGGGAGGGCAATGCGGTGGCGATCCTGTCCTATGGCACGCGGCTCGCCGAATGCATGAAGGCGGCGGACGAACTGGCGGCGCAGGGGCTGACCTGCACCGTCGCCGACGCCCGCTTCGCCAAGCCGCTGGACACTGCGCTGGTGGAGCGCCTGGCGAAGCACCACGAGGTGCTGATCACCATCGAGGAAGGCTCGATGGGTGGCTTCGGCAGCCTGGTTGCGCATCACCTGCTGTGGAAGGGGCTGCTGGACGGCCAGACGAAGTTCCGGCCGATGACGCTGCCGGACACCTTCATCGACCACGCCGCGCCGAAGGTGCAGTACGACCAGGCCGGGCTCAACGCGCGCCATATCGTCGCCACCGCCCTGGCCGCGCTCGGCATGGAGACCGCCGAGGCCCTGCCGGCGCGCGCCTGACATGCGCGGCACGATCATCCGGTCCATCGTGCCACACGTCCTGATGGCGGATCTTGCCGAACCCTTCGCCTATTCCCAGGCCTGGTACCGCCGCCGCGGGGCCATGCTGGTGGAGGTGGTGACGGAGGACGGCATCATCGGCTGGGGCGAAGCCTTCGGGCCGCCCGAACTCACCGCGCCGATCTGCGCCTGGCTTGCCCCGCTGCTGGTTGGCCAGGATGCCATGGCGCGGGAGGCGCTTTGGCAGTCCCTGTACAACCGCCTGCGCGACCATGGCCAGCGCGGCCTGGTGGTGGAGGCGATCAGCGCGCTCGACATCGCGCTGTGGGACATCGCCGGCCAGGCGCTCGGCCTGCCGGTGCACCGGCTGATGGGCGGCCCGCTGCGGACCGAGGTGGACGCCTATGCCACGGGCTTCTACCGCCGCGAACGCCGCGACCACCTGCGCTATCTGACGGAGGAAGCCGAGGCGCGGCTGGAGGAAGGATTTGGCACGCTCAAGCTGAAGACCGGCTGGGGGCTGGCCGAGGATATTTCCCTCACGCGCGATTTCCGCCATGCCATCGGGCCGAATGTCGGGCTGCTGGTGGATTGTAACCACGCCTACGACGCGCCGGCCGCCATCGCCTTCGGCCGCGCCGTGGCGGATTGCGACATCGGCTGGTTCGAGGAACCGGTGCCGCCGGAGGATATCGAGGGCTACCTCGAGGTGAAGCGCGGCCAGCCGATCCCGGTCGCGGGCGGCGAGGCGTCCTTCACCCGCTGGGGCTTTCGCGAACTCATCCAGCGCCGCGCCGCCGACATCCTGCAGCCGGACGTGGCGGCCTGCGGCGGCATTTCCGAACTCAAGAAGATCGCCGACATGGCCAGCGCTTTCGGCGTGCGGGTCAACCCGCATGTCTGGGGCACCGGCGTCGCGCTGGCGGCGTCGCTGCACCTGCTGGCGGTGATCCCGGACAATCCGCCCGGCCTGTTCCCGCGCCCGCCGCTGCTGGAGTTGGACCGGTCGCCGCACCCGGTGCGCGACGCGCTGCTGGCGGAGCCGATCGGCTTTGCGGGTGGCCGGATGGCGGTGCCGCAGGGGCCCGGCCTCGGCATCACCATCGACCGTAGCGTCCTCACGCGCTTCGCCGCCTGATGGGTGCGACCCCAAAGCAGCGCGCCGATCAGGCCCTGGTGGACCGGGGCCTGGCGGAAAGCCGCACGCGGGCGCAGGCGCTGATCCTGGCCGGCAAGGTGTTCTCCGGCGAGGCAAGGGTCGGCAAGGCCGGCGACACGATCAAGGATGGCCAGCCGCTGGAGGTGCGCGGCCAGGACCATCCCTGGGTGTCCCGCGGCGGGGTGAAGCTGGCGCATGCGCTGGCGCATTTCGGGCTGTCCGCCCAGGGGCTGGTGGCGTTGGATGTCGGTGCCTCCACCGGCGGGTTCTGCGACGTGCTGCTGCATGGCGGCGCGGCGAAGGTCTATGCGGTGGATGTCGGCCACGGGCAGCTGGCCTGGAAACTGCGGAACGACCCGCGCATCGTGGTGATGGAACGCACCAACGCCCGCTACCTGGATTCGTCGAACATCCCGGAGCCGCCCGGCGCCGTGGTCTGCGATGCCAGCTTCATCGGCCTGCGCACCGTGCTGCCGGCCGCGCTCGACCTGGCCGCCCCAGGGGCCTGGGCGGTGGCGCTGATCAAGCCGCAATTCGAGGTGGGGCCGAATGTCGCCAAGGGTGGCGTGGTGCGCGATCCGCGGGTGCATGACAGCGTCTGCGCGCAGATCCGCAACTGGTGGGCCGCGCTGCCCGGCTGGAGCGTGATGGGGGTGGAGGCGAGCCCGCTGCTGGGGCCCGAGGGCAACCGGGAATTCCTGATCGCAGCCCGGCGGAAGGACTAGATACGCAAGGCCTAGCTGGCGCGCGGCGCGGTGCCGGGAAAGGTGGCGCGTGGTGCGGCGGGCAACGGCAGGCTCGGCCGGCTGATCTCGGCCAGCAGCGACCACACCTTGTGCGCGTCCATCTTGGTCTCGGGGTCGTTCAGAAGCCGGTCGAGTTCCGCCAGCTTCTGGTCCATCTCGCGCTCGGTCATCGATGTGTTCCCGCGGGAGCTGCCGGCCTGTCGCACCGCAGCATCAAAGCAGGAACGCGAGCTAAACGGTCAGGTTGCTTCTTCTTCCGAAATCACGAATCCGTGAGAATCCCGGTCGTGTACGGGTGCCTGATGGCCTGTGATCCGCGATGCATTGCCGCTATCCCGTCCCGGCCGCCAGTGACGGGAGTCCCATGTCCGAGACCGCCAACGACCACGTGCTCGCAGAGATCCGGTCCGGCATCCTGCTCATCACGCTTAACCGCCCGCGCCGCCTGAACGCCTGGGATGCGCCGATGCGCGCCCGACTGCTGGGCCTGCTGGCCGATGCCGCCGCCGACGCCGCGATCGAGGCGGTGGTGCTGACCGGGACGGGCACCCGCGCCTTCTGCGCCGGCCAGGACCTGAACGAGGGCGCGACCTTCGACGGCGACCGCGCCGAGGCCTGGATCGGGGAATGGGAAGGCTTGTACGGCGCCATCCGCGGCTTCGAGAAGCCGCTGGTCTGCGCGCTGAACGGCCTCGCCGCCGGGTCCGCCTTCCACGTCGCCCTGCTGTGCGACCTCCGCATCGGCCATGCCGGGTCCAGCCTGGGCCAGCCGGAAATCAACGCCGGCATGGTCAGCGCCATGGGCTTCTGGATCATCCGGGAGATGCTCGGCCTGTCCCGCGCCACCGAGCTGGTGCTGACCGGCCGCATGGTGCCGGCCGAGGAGTGCCACCGCATCGGCCTGCTGCACCACCTGGTGCCGGACGCCGAGGTGCTGCCGCGCGCCTTGGGCCTGGCGGCGGAGCTGGCCGCGAAGCCGAAGCTCGCCTACCGGCTGAACAAGGCGCGCATCCGCATGGCGACGCAGCCTGGCTTCGAGGACACCTTCCGCGCCGCCCGCGCCTTGCACCGGGAAGCCTTCACGGATGGCGAGCCGCAGCGGGTGATGCAGGGCTTCCTCGACAAGGCGAAGCCCTGACGGTCCGCCTGGACAGGCGCCACCCCGCCGAAGCATCCTGCCGCCCTGCCAAGACAGGGAAACAGGCAAACATGTTGCGTAAAACCTTCCGCGCCACGCTGAAGGGTGCCGTCGGCGCCCTCGCGCTGGGGGCGGTCCTTGCCGTCGCGCCGGCCGCGCTGTCGGCCTTCGCGCCGGCGCAGGCCAGCACCTTCACCTGGGCCACCGCCAACGACATCCTCGGCCTGGACCCGCACGCCAACAACCATGGCGTCACCAACGCCATGAAGTCCAACGTCTATGAGCCGCTCGTGCGGCGCGAGCCCGACGGCTCGCTCTCCCCATCGCTTGCCACGCGGTGGGAGATGACCTCCCCCACCACCTGGCGCTTCCACCTGCGCCAGGGGGTGAAGTTCCACGGCGGCGAGCCCTTTACCGCGGCCGACGTGGTGCATGCGGCGGAGCGCGTGAAGCAGAACGACATGGCCTATGTCGTGCAGTCCGTCGCCGCCGTGCGCGCCATCGACGATCACACGGTGGAATTCGAGACGCGCGGGCCGAACCCGATCCTGCTGCAGGACCTGACGCTGTTCTTCATCACCAGCAAGGCCTGGATCGAGGCGAACAACGCCATGGCCGTGGCGCGTGCCGGCCAGCCGGGCGCCACCAGCACCTTCGTGCAGCTCAACGCCAACGGCACCGGCCCCTTCCGCGTGACGGAGCGCCGGGCGGATGAGCGCACCGTGCTGGTGCCGAACCCGGAGTGGTGGGACCAGGCGGCGCACGGCATCACCCGCGCGGTGTTCCGCCCCGTCGCGAGCCCGCCGACCCGCGTCGCGGCGCTGCTGACCGGCGAGCTGGACGCGATGTACCACGTGCCGTTGCAGGACGTGCCGCGGGTGTCGCAGGCCCAGGGCCTCCGGCTGATCCAGGGGCCGACGGCGCGCAGCATCTACTTCGCCTTCGACGTCGCCCGCGCCGAGAACCTGGATGCGCCCGGCACGCCCAACCCGCTGCGCGACGTGCGCGTGCGCCGGGCGATCTACCAGGCGATCGACATGGGCACGATCACCCGTGTGATCCTGCGCAACTCCACCGTCGCCGCCGGCCTGCCCGTCGGTACGGCGATCAGCGGCTTCGTCGAGGCGCAGAATGCGCGCCTGCCCTTCGATGCCGCCGCATCCCGCCGCCTGCTGGCCGAGGCCGGCTTCCCGAACGGCTTCCCGCTGACCCTGAGCTGCCCGAACAACCGCTACGTGAACGACGAGGCGATCTGCCAGGCGGCCGTCGCGATGCTGCAGCGCATCGGCATCCAGGCGCGGCTGGACAGCATTCCCTTCGGCCGCTTCCTGCAGCGCGGTGCCAACAAGGAATACATGTTCTACCTGCTGGGCTGGACCCCGGGGAATTTCGACATCACCAACCCGGGCCGCGAGTTGCTCGGCGAGGGCTCGTTCAACTGGGGCGGCTTCCAGGACGACCGGATGGCGGAACTGCTGCGCCAGATCGCCGTCGAGACCGACCAGGCGAAGCGCCAGGACCTGGCGGGCCAGTACTGGGCGCGCTTCCAGGAAACGCTGCCGATGGTGCCGCTGCACCAGGAGCCGCAGATCTTCGGCGTGCGCGAGACCGTAGCGGAACTGCCGCTGCGGGCGAATGAGGACCTGGAACTGCGCCACGTCCGGATGCGGCGATAGGCGGTAAGCCCGCGCGGGAAGGTGCAACCTTCCCGCGCCTTGCATGACCCTGCGCCGGCTACCGTGACAGGTTGCTGGCGCGCATTTCCTGCGGCACGTCGCTGACCAGCCGCACCTCCACCCGGTTGCGGCCGCGCCCCTTGGCCAGGAACACCGCGGCATCGGCCCGGCGCAGCAGGTCCTGCGCCGCGGCATCGCCGGGCAGCAGGGCTGTGACGCCGAGGCTCGCCGTCAGGCGCGCCGGAACCTGGTCCGTCTCAAGGCGGAAGCTGTGCCGGGCAATGGCGGCGCGCAGCCCTTCGGCCAGGGCAGACGCTTCGGCGGGTCCGGCACCGGGCAGGGCGATGGCGAAGACCTCGCCACCCAGGCGCCCGAGGATGCCACTCCAGCCCTCCAGGTGGGCGGTGCAGATACGGGCGACGTCGCGCAGCGCCGCATCGCCGGCGGCATGGCCGCGCGTGTCGTTCAGCGGCCGGAAATGGTCGAGGTCCAGCACCAGCAGGGCCAGCGCTGCGCCGTCGTGCCGTGCCTTGGCGAAGGCGGCGTCCAGGCGGCGCAGGAAATGGCCGCGGTTGCCGATGCCGGTCAGGTCGTCCGTCTCCGCCCGGTGGCGCAGTTCCGCCGTGCGTGCCGCGACCTCCGCGACCAGGCGCGTGTTGCTGCTGGCGAGCCAGGTCTCGGCCTCCCGCCGCTCGCTCAGCAGGGCCATCAGCGCCAGCGCATTGGTCGCCATCAGCACGATCATCATGCCGACGGCGCGCAGCGGGTTGGCCACGGCCTCCGGCTGGAACGGGCCGAGGCCGGCCAGGGTGCCGATGGTCGCGACCACGGACACCACCGTCAGCAGCGTGTAGGCGGCGCGCAGGGAAATGCGCAGCGTCACCCAGGTGATGGGGATGGTCAGCAGGAACACCGCCTCCGGCTGCACCAGCCGGGCCTCGGCCGGCGGCAGCGCGAAGACCAGCGCGGTAAGGCCGGCGGTGGCCGCCAGCACGAGGCTATCGGCCGGCCCGGCGACCAGGCCGGGGCTCGCCGGCGTGCGCTCCGCGCCGAGCCACAGCATCAGCGCAGGGGCCGCGAAAAACACGCCGCCGGCATCGCTCAGCAGCCAGCCGGTGGCGACCGCGAAGGCGGCGTCCGGCGGCAAGCTGCCGGTGAATACCAGGGCCAGGGTGCCGCCACCGCTGGTGATCGCGGCGTGCAGCACCACGCTGCCGGCCAGGAAGCCGAACACGCCGCGCAGCCGGGTGAACAGGCCGGTGGGTGGCCGCAGTGCCCGGGTCAGTACGGCGCCGGCCAAGGGGCCCAGGCTGTTCGTCACGCCGATCAGCGCCGCCGTCGCCAGCGGTGCCGAAAGCAGCAGATGGTTCACCGCGAGGGCGCCGAGGAACAGCCCTGGCACCAGCCGGAAGCCGCCGATCAGGCAGGCCACGGTGGCGATGGCGGCCGGCAACCAGATGGGCGCCGGGAACAGCCCGAAGCGCGCGAAGAACACCCCAGCCGCCGCGCCGAGGCCGGCGTACAGCGCCGCCACCAGCAGGTTCGCGCCGATCAGGCCCCAGGCGCCCGCGCCCGCAATGAAGCGCGCGGCCGCCCCGCGCAGCTCCGCCGCGGGCGCCCCCTGCACCGGCTCGGCATGCTTCAGCACGGGATGGACAGGTGGCGCATGGGGAGATGGACCGCGGCATGTGACGGCGACCTACGATTGAGGCGCTCGCGGAGACCGAAGTCAAATACTGGCATCCGCACGGGGTTCACCGCAACATGGCAATCGCCGCTTCAGCTTCGGCGGCGCAGCGCCTCCGGCTTGTGAGCCGCCTTGGCGCCGGTCTTGTCGGATTCCACGATGTATTGCGGATCCTCCGGCGAGGCGGCGACCTTGTGGGACTTGATATGGGTCGGGCTGGTCTGCTTCCGCACCACCTCGCCCTGCGTGGTGCCCTGGCTGGTCTTCCACGCGACCTTGTCGCCGGGCTTCAGTTCATCGGTCATGTCGGTTTCTCCTCAGGGTCCGGGCCTGCCGCCGGTGCTGCCGAAGACGCCGCCGCTGGCGTAGCTGGCATCGTTGGCAGCGAGCATGACGTAGACCGGCGCCAGTTCCACCGGCTGGCCGGGCCGGCCGAGCGGCGACTCGGCGCCGAATTGCGGCAGCGCATCCGGCATCTGGCCGCCGCTTGGCTGCAGCGGTGTCCAGAACGGGCCCGGGGCCACGGCGTTCACCCGGATGCCGCGATCCGCCACCTGCTTCGCCAGCGCCTGGGTAAAGGCGATGATCGCGGCCTTGGTCGCGGAGTAGTCCAGCAGCATCGCCGGCGGGTCGTAGGCGACGACGGAAGCGGTGTTGATGATGGCGGAGCCAGGCGGCATGTGCGGCAGCGCCGCCTTGGTGATCCAGAACATCGCATAGGCGTTGGTGCGGAAGGTGGCGTCGAACTGGTCCGTGGTGATGTCGAGGATGCTGCGCTGCGCCGATTGCCGCGCGGCGTTGTTCACCAGGATGTCGAGGCCGCCCAGCTCGCGCCGGGCATCTTCCACCAGGCGTTCGCAGAAACCCTCATCACGAATGTCGCCGGGCAGCGCCACGGCCTTGCGGCCGGCGTCGCGGATCAGCGCCATCACCTCCCGCGCGTCCTCCTCCTCGGCCGGCAGATAGTTGATGGCGACGTCGGCACCCTCGCGTGCATAGGCGATGGCGGCAGCGCGGCCGATGCCGGAATCGCCGCCGGTCAGCAGCGCCTTGCGGCCGATGAGGCGTCCGGACCCGCGGATGCTGGTCTCGCCATGGTCCGGGCGCGGCTGCATCCGCGCGGCCAGGCCCGGCCATTCCTGTTCCTGCCTCGGGAAGGGCGGCTTCGGGAACTTCTCCCGCGGGTCGGTGAGGATGGGCTGCTGGCTGGCGGCCGGCGCGGGCTGCGCGCCGGCGGGCGTCGCTCCCATCAGCACCGGCGCGGCCGCTAGGCCGCCGCCAAGCACCAGGCGTCGGGAGGTGGCGGATTTCTCGTCGTCTGTCATCGGCGCTGGCTCCTGCTGGCCGTGTGCCTGCGCCAAAGCCTGCGGTGCGGGCGGGTTGCATCCGAGGCCGAGACGGATGCGCCGCTCATGCGTTGCAGCGGCAGGCAAGGCCCGAGGAGGATGACATGCCGGCAAAATCGCAGAAGCAGCAGAAGGCGGCGGGCGCGGCGCTGGCCGCCAAGCGTGGGGATGCACCGAAATCCAGCCTGAAGGGTGCATCGAAAAGCATGGCCGATTCGATGACGGAGAAGGAGCTGCACGACCTGGCTGCGGCGCCGCGAAGGAAATTGCCGGAGCCTGACACCAAGGATTGAACCGCGACCACGGAACGATCGTGTGCGGGCTGCATCCCGCGGGATCTTCAGCCGTTCCGGTGGCTCGGGCCCAGTGGCTCGGACCCGGTGGCTCGGGCATGGACAGGAACCCACGCGATGAGTGGCGATGAATTCCGCGATCCCTTGCCGGTCCTGGGAAGCGACGGCGCGCAAATCGGCATGCTGGAGCGCCTGGAAGGAGACCGCATCAGGCTGCGGCCGGCGCGGCACGGCATCACGCTGCCGGTCAGTGCCATCGCCTCCGTCTCCACTGCCGGGCTGCGGCTCAACATTCCGGCAGAACGGGCCAGGGCGCTGGCGGCGGGGGTCCGCGACCGTCGGTGATCGGCCTGCGGAACGGCCGCTCCCGCGCCCCAACCGGTTAGGCTGGTTGCCGTTGCCTGCTGCACCAGACTCAGCGGGAGCCCATCCAT
Organism: Falsiroseomonas sp. HC035; assembly: GCF_050563525.1. Classification (NCBI taxonomy): domain Bacteria; kingdom Pseudomonadati; phylum Pseudomonadota; class Alphaproteobacteria; order Acetobacterales; family Roseomonadaceae; genus Falsiroseomonas; species Falsiroseomonas sp. HC035. Next base: position 24,420 of record NZ_JBNXUN010000002.1, on the reverse strand, counting down.
GAAGGCCGTCGTTTTCACGGCATCGGTGGTCGACAGCGAGATGCCGAAGCAGGGACCGGCCGCAGGGAAGGCGGAACAGCGGAAGGAGCAGTTCGCGCAGGAGGTGCGGCGGATCGGCGTGCAGCCGAAGCCCGCCAACGCGCAGTGGAAGCCCGGCGACGCGCCAGGCCAGGCGGCGACCCGGGCGGTGCAGACGCTGGCCAAGGCCGGCACGCTCGGCATCATCGGCGTCTATCCTCAGACCGACCGCTTCTTCCCGATCGCTACCGCGATGAACAAGAACCTCACCATCAACATGGGCAACTGCAACCACCGGACCTACATTCCCAAGTCGCTGGAGATGGTCGAGGGTGGCACGGTGGATGCGACGGCGGTGCTGTCGCAGGTCGAGCCGATGTCGGATGTGATCGCCGCCTGCAAAGAATTCGACCTGCGGCGGCCGGGCTGGATCAAGGTGGAGTTGAAGCCGTAGGCTATATCCCTCGCGCGACGAGGGAAGGAATCAAGCCATGGACCATGCAGCCCCGCGTTACCACACCGATTGGCCATCCATCCGGGATGAGGTGAGCAGCGCGGAATGGCAGGCGCGCCTCGACCTCGCGGCCTGCTACCGGCTGATGGACGCCTACGCGATGACGGACCTGATCTACAACCACATCACGCTGCGCATCCCCGGCACCGACCACCTGCTGATCAACCTGTATGGCCTGTTGTACCGCGAGATCACCGCGACCTCGCTGGTGAAGATCGACGTCGAGGGCAACATCCTGTGGAAGCCCGACACCGACTACGGCATCAACAAATCCGGCTACGTGATCCACGGCGCAATCCATAAGGCGCGGCCGGACGTGGCGGCGGTGATCCATACCCATACCCGCGCCGGCATGGCGGTCGCCGCGATGAAGTGCGGCCTGTTGCCGATGAGCCAGACGTCCATCCGCTTCGTCGGCCACCTCGGCTACCACGACTACGAAGGCCCGGCGGTGGACCTGTCCGAGCGCGAGCGCATCATAGCCGACCTCGGCGCACATGATGCGCTGGTGTTCCGCAACCACGGGCTGCTGACCTGCGGCGCGACCCTGCCGCAGGCCTTCAACACCATGTACCAGCTGGAGATGTCCTGCCGCGCCCAGGTGGATGCCATGGCGGCGCGCACCGAGCTGACGATGCCGGGCGAGGAAATTCTCTCCAAGACCGCGCATCTGTACCAGCCGGGCGCGCGGCGGCCCTACGGCGTGCTGGAATGGCACGCCATGCTGCGGCAGTTGGAGGCCGACCAGAAGAATTCTGGCTTCCCGCCCTACTGGGTCTGACGCGGATTCGGGTAGGGTCCGGCCATGCCGGACCTTGCCCAGATCATCCTGTTCACCGCCGCAGCCCTGCTGCTGGCCATCACGCCCGGGCCGGGCATCTTCTACGTCGCCGCGCGGACGCTGGCCGGCGGTCGGGCAGAGGGCATCGCCTCCAGCCTGGGCACCGGGCTCGGCGGCATGGGCCACATCCTGGCGGGCAGCCTCGGCGTCTCCGCCATCGTGCTGGCGAGCGCGGAGCTGTTCACCGCCCTGAAGCTGGTCGGCGCGGCCTACCTGGTCTGGATCGGCATCAGCACCTTCCGGTCGGCCCGCCAGTCGCTGTCGCTGGGCGTGGAGGGCGGGCCCGTGGCGCCTTCCATCGGGCCGCGGCGCGCCTTCCGCGAAGGCGTGCTGGTCGAGGCGCTGAACCCGAAGACGGCGATGTTCTTCCTGGCCTTCGTGCCGCAATTCATCGACCCGGCGCAGGGCCATGTCGCGCTGCAATTCGTGCTGCTGGGGTCGATCTCGGTCGCGCTCAACACGCTGGCGGATATCGTCGTCGCCTCCGCGGCGAGCCGCTTGCGGGAGGGTGCGGCGGCGCGCCCCGCCCTGATCCGCCGCCTGCGGCAGGGTTCGGGCGCGGCGATGATGGCGCTGGGCCTCGGCCTTGCCTTCGCGAAACGCCCCGGCACCTGAGGGGGTGACGGGGCGGCTGCGCCTACCGCGCCGGCTTCTCGATGTTCCAGATCACCGGGAAGCCGAAATCGATGACGCCGCGCAGCTCGGAGCGCCACACCGCCGGGCTGCGGAACTGCCCGGCAATCGGGAAGGTCGCCGCCTCGTAGGACAGCTTCTGCAACTGGCCGGCCAGTTCGCGGCGCTTGGCGGGGTCGCTTTCCGCCTCGAAGGCCTGGATCACCGGCGTCATCGAAGGGTCGCAGTAGCCCCAGGGCTGGTTGTCCGTGCAGTTGAAGCCGACGCCCATGTTGGACAGCGGATTCGCCAGGTCGAAGCCGGTGTAGACCACCGGCACGATGTTCCAGCCGCCCTGGTCCAGCGGCTGGCGCTGCACCCAACGCTGGGCGATGCTGGCCCAGTCGCTGGCCTGCACATCGAGGTTGAAGCCGGCCCGCTTGAGGCGGTCGATCATCACCAGGCCGTAGGGGTTCAGCAGCGGGCTGTCGGCCGGGTGCAGCAGCACCACGCGCTGGTTGGTGTAGCCGGCCTGCTGCAACAGCGCGCGGGCCCGGTCGAGGCTCGGCTGCGCCACCTCCTCCGTGCCCATGGTGCTGCTGTAGGGCGCGCCGCACATGAACAGGGATGCGCAGTCGGGCTGGCCCAGGCCCTCGCCGAAGCCCGCGCCGGCCAGCACCTCCCGCCGGTCCAGCGCCTGCTGCACGGCGCGGCGCACCAGCACATTGTCGAAAGGCGGCAAATAGTGGTTCAGGCTGGCGCAGTACATCAGCTCCGCCTGGCCGCCGGCCTGGGCGATGGTCATGGCGCGGTTGGTGCGCAGCCGCGGCAGGTAATCCACCGGCGCGTATTCCAGGTAGTCCACCTCTCCGGTCTGCAACGCCGCGACGCGCAGGCCGGGGTCCGACATCGTCGCCATCTCGACGCGGTCGAGCTTCGCCACCTTGCCGCCGGCGAGGCCGTCCGGCGCCTCGTCGCGCGGCACGTAGCGGGCATTGCGGCGGAAGCTGGCGCGCTCCCCGGGCACCCAGCCAGCGCGGTCGAAGGTGAAGGGGCCGGAGCCCAAGATCTCCGGCACCTGCTGCGCCGGCGGCGTGCCGTTGGCGATGCGGGCGGGCATGATGAAGGGCACGTGGACGGAGGGCTTGCCCAGCGCCTCCAGCACGCCGCCGAACGGCTTTGCCAACTTAAGCACGAACTGGCGATGGTCCGTCGCCGCCAGGCTTTCCGTCGCTGCCATCAGGCGGCGGCCGATCGAATCGCGGCCGCCCCAGCGCTTCAGCGAGGCAACGCAATCCTCCGCCGTCACCGGGCTGCCGTCGTGGAAGGCGAGGCCGGGGCGCAACGCGAAGGTCCATGTCAGCTTGTCCGCGCTGATCTCCCAACCCTGCAACATCTGCGGCTTGTACGCGCCACGCCCGTCCATCGAGACCAAGGTGTCGAAGACAAGATATGCGAAGTTGCGCGTGACGAAGGAGGGGCTGGAGATCGGGTCGAGGTTCTGCAACCCGACATTGACGATGAAGCGGAACGGCGCCGCCTGTGCCCGTGCCGCGCCGCCGCTGCCGAGGATGGTGATGCCGGCACCTGCCAGCGCCTGCCGCCTGGTGATCTGCATGTTCGTCGGTTCCTTATGCGTCAACGGGTTTCTTGCGCGGCCCAGGCCTCTGCGATCTCGGAGCAGGTGGCGAACCACACGCCCTCGAAGCCGCGGATGAAGGCGATCATCTCGCGCAGCAGCGCGATGCGGCTGGGCCGTCCCGAAAGCTGCGGGTGCATCACCAGGTTGTAGAAGCCGCCCCAGCGATGGATTTCCTTGAATTCTTCCTGCCAGACTTCGCGAATGTGGCTGTTGGTCATGATCGGGCGTGGCGTCTTCACGCTGAACAGCATGAAGGGCGCATCGTCCAGCGACCAGTGGTAGGGCAACTCCACCAGTTGCCGCCCGCCATCCGGATGCGGCAGCCGGTACGGATTCACGTCGCCCATCATCGAGCTGTCGTACAGGAAGCCATGCTTGTCGAGCTGCCGCACAAGCTCGTCCGTCGTCTCGCCGGCCGGCGAGCGGTAGCCCTTCGGCACCACGCCGAGCACACGCTTCAGGCTGTCGAGGCCGCGCTCCATCTCCTCGACATCCTTCTCGGGCGCGTCCGGGTCGGGCCAGGCGTGGGAGTAGCTGTGGTGCCCGATCTCGTGGCCTTGGCGGAGAATCATCTCGGCGCGGTCGGTGTGGTGTTCCACGGTCCAGCCGGGAATAAAGAAGGTTCCCTTCACGCCGGCCTCGCCCAGCGTCTGCAGGATCTTCGGCACGCCGACCTTGGCGCCGTAGACGCCCTGGCTCAGCGTGCCGGGGCGCCGCGCGTTCGACGGGTCGCGGGACAGCCACAGCGTCTCCGCATCGAAGTCGAAGGTCAGCGCCACGGCGCAACGCGCCCCGTTCGGCCATTTCACGCGCATGTCCATTCAAAATCCTCCTGCTCAGTCATCCTCGCGCGGTGCGTGGCGCGCGGAAAGCCAGCCGCCATCGACCGCGAGCACCTGGCCCGTTACGAAGGAGGCATCCGCCGAGGCCAGGAAGGCGACGACGGCGGCCACTTCCCCGGGCGTCCCGGCACGGCGCAATGGCGCGGCCTCGACCATGCTGCGCCGGTACCAGTCGTCGCGCAGGAAGCCCTCGGTCATCGCGGTGGCGATGACGCCGGGCGCCACGGCGTTGACGCGGATGCCGTGCGGGCCAAGCTCCGCCGCCAGCGTCCGCGTGAACTGCGCGATGCCCGCCTTCGCCACCGCATAGCCCGTGGTCCCCGGCTGCCCGGCAATGCCGAAGACGGAGGCGACGTTGACGATGCAGCCGCCCGGCCGTGGCAGCAGCGGCAGCACATCGCGCGTCACCCGCAGCACGGCGCCGAGGTTCACATCCAGCAGCCGCGCCAGCAGCGCGTCGTCGGATTGCGCCAGGGGGCGGGAGCCGCCGATGCCGGCATTGTTCACCAGCAGGTCAATGCGGCCCGGCGCGGCGGCCGCGATGCGCGCGCCCGCGCCGGCCTCCGCCACGTCCAGCACCAGGGCCGCGGCCCCGAGTGCCGCGGCCGTTTCCGTCACCGCCGCGTCGCGATCGACCAGCAGCACCGCCGCACCCTCCGCCCGCAGCCGCGCCGCGATCGCCGCGCCGATGCCGCGCGCGGCACCCGTCACCACGGCGAAGCGTGTCGTCTCAGGCAAGCCGGCCCCCGTCGATGGGCAGCGCAGTGCCGTTGATGTAGCTGGCGGCGTCGCTCAGCAGGAACAGCACCGCCGCCGTCACCTCCGGCACCTCCCCGAACCGGCCGGAGGGGTTGCGGGCGCGAAAGGTGGCTTCCACCGATGCGGCGCGGTCGCCAAGTGCCGAAAAAACGCCGCGCAGCATCGGCGTCTCGATCTGGCCGGGGCAGACGGCGTTGGCGCGGATTCCCTGGACGGCGTGGCTGGCGGCGACGCTGCGCGTCATCAGCACCACCGCACCCTTGCTGGCCGAATAGGCCGGGAACACTGCGTTGGCGACCAGCCCGGCGCCGGAGGCGACCGTCACCACCGCGCCGCCGCCGGCCGCGATCATGCGTGGCAGCACCGCCTTCAGCGCCAGCCATGTGCCCTTCACATTCACCGCGAAGACCCGGTCCCAGTCGGATTCCGCGACCTCCGCCAGCGGCAGGGTCGGCCCGAGCATCCCCGCGGCGGTGACCAGCAGCGTCACCGGCCCCAGCGTATCCAGCGCCGCTGCGGCGCGGTCCATGTCGCCGGCCTGCGAGACATCGCCGGTGACGGCCACCGCACCGGCACAATGGCCTTGCGTCCCGGCCAGCCCCGCCGCGTCGCGATCGAACAGCACCAGCCGCGCACCCTCCGCCGCCAGCGCCAGCGCCGCGTCACGGCCGAGGCCGGAGGCGGCGCCGGTGACAAGGCCGATGCGTCCGGCGAACCGACCCGACATTGCCGCCACCCCATCCCGTGCAGCCGGCAGCGTCCGGGCCGCGACGATGTGGGTCAAGAGGCGCGATCTGCGATATCATCCACCCTTGTCATGCTGGGGAGGCAATGATGAGCCATGAATTCCTGGACGACCGGCGCCGCGCGTTGGAGGAAGCCTTCTTCGCGCAGCAGACCGAGGCCTGGCGACGGCAGCAGCGCGAGGCCGCGGAGGCGATGACGAAGCGGGAGGCGCTGGAGGCGGCCTCCGGCATCACCGATACCGCGGTGCTCGACCGGCTGCTGGCGCTGGGCCTGGATGGCTCCAGCCTAGCGGCGCTGTCCGTCGTGCCGCTGGTGCTGGTGGCCTGGGCGGATGGCAGCCTGGATGCGAAGGAACGCGCGGCGCTGCTCGCCGCCGCGGCCGAGGCCGGCGTCTCGCCGCAGGGCGCGGGCTACCAGGCGCTGACGCAGTGGCTGACAGCGCCGCCGTCGCCCGTCCTGCTGGACGCCTGGACCGACTATGTCCGAGCCAGCGCCGCACGGCTGGACGCACCCGCCCGCGCGGCACTGCAGGCAGAGATCCTGGGGCGGGCGCGGCGGGTGGCGATGGCGGCGGGTGGCTTCCTCGGCCTGGTGGACCCGGTCTCGCCGGCCGAGTCGGCGGTGCTGGCGAAGCTGGAGGCGGCCTTCAAGGGCTGATACCAAGTCCTGGTGATCGTGACCGATCACCGCCTCAAGCGCCGGCGCCGGCATCCGCCGGCTTGGCTGCGCGCGACTCGGCGCGGCGGCCAATCGGCCGCTCGCCCGCCTTCGGCGGGCGCAGGCTCCGATCAGTGGGATCTGGTACGACCCTAGACGCGGCGCAGCGGCACCCGGGTGGACAGCCAGGCGCCGAACAGCACCAGCGCCGCCGCGGTGGCGAAGACGGCGCGGAAGGCGCCCACCATCTCGGCCCGGAACGCCGCCTCCGCCGAGGCGTCCAGCGCGGCGAGCGCCGGCGGGCCCTGGTTGACCAGCGCCACGAACAGCCGCGTCGCGTCGCCGCCGGCCAGCGTCAGCGCGCCGAACAACACCGCGCCGAGCAGTGCCGTGCCGGTGGCGGCCCCGAGCGATCGGGTGAATTGCACGGAGGCGGTGGCGGAGCCGAGCTGGCTGCCGCCCGCCGCCACCTGCACCGCGACCTGCACCATGGGGAAGGACATGCCGAAGCCGGCCGAGACCAGCCCGAGCAGCGCCGCCATCGCCGGCAGCGGCAGCCAGCCGAGGCCCAGCGATACCAGCGCCAGCAACGTCGCGGAAAGCGAAAGGCCGATGCCCGGCCAGCGCATCAGCAGCCCGGTGCGCGCCAGCAGCGTGCCGGAGGCGATGGCGCCGAAGCCCGCGCAGGCGGATAGCGGCAACAGCGCCAGCCCGGCCGCGGCCGGGGACAGGCCGCGCACGGCGGTGAAGTAGATCGGCAGGAAGGCGATGGTACCGACGAAGGCGCCGGCGACGCAGGCCGACATCAGGTTGGCGCGCCAGACCGTCGGGTTGCCGAGCAGCCCGAGCGGCAGCAGCGGGTCCGGCGCCCGCCTTTCCCAGCGCAGCAGCAGCACCAGTGCCAGGCCCGCCAGGCACGCCAGCCCGGCCGCCACCAGCAGCGGCCCGGTGGTGAGTTGCCGCGCCTGGTCCAACGCCATCAACGCCGGCGCGACGAAGGCCGCGAACAGCAGCAGCCCCCAGCCATCGAAGCTGAACCCCTTGGAACGGCCGCGCGCGGCGTTGCCGAGCCGCGTCACCGCCAGCCAGGCGGCCAACGCCGAAAGCGGTATTTGCAGCAGGAAGATGCTGCGCCAGCCGAAATATCCGGTCAGTACCCCGCCCAGCACAGGGCCGAGTGCGCTGGCTGTGGTGAAGACGGCGGCGATATAGGCTTGGAAGCGCCCGCGTTCCCGCGCCGGCACCACCTCCGCGATCAGCGCGACGGAGAGCGAGATCAGGCCGCCGCCGCCGAAGCCCTGCACCACCCGCGCCGCCGCCAGCGTGGTCAGGGACCCGGCGAAGGCACACAGCGTGGCGCCGGTGGCATAGGCGGCCAGCGCCACCAGCAGCATGCGCTGCCGACCGAAGGCATCGCCGAGCCGTCCATAGACCGGCGCCGCCACGGTGTTGGCGACGAGGTACAGCACCACGATCCAGGAAATCCGCTCCACCTCGCCCAGGCTCCGGGCAATGGCGGGCAGGGCGGCGGCGACGATGGTCTGGTCCAGCGCGGCGCCGAACATGGCCAGCGCGACGGCCGGAAAGACGCGGAAGAACAGCCGCCGCAACTCTGCCGGTGGCACCGTCTGTGACACCCTATGGGGCGGAGGCGACGCGGAGTCGGGAGGGGCCATGCGGGCGGGATCAAACCACCCGCCCGGCGGTCATACGACCCCTGCGCGCCCCATTTCCAGAAACTTCTCGCGACGGCGGGCACGCAGCGTCGCGCCATCCAGCGCCAGCAGCGGCTCCAGGCTGTCCGAGATCTGGCGTGACACGGCGGCGAGCATGGCGGGGTGGTCGCGATGCGCGCCGCCCAGTGGCTCCGCGATCACGGCATCGACCAAGGCCAGCTTGCGCAGGTCCTCCGCCGTCAGGCGCAGCGCCTCGGCGGCGGTGGCGGCCTGGGCGGCGTCGCGCCACAGGATGCTGGCGCAGCCTTCCGGGGAGATGACGGAGTAGATCGAATGCTCCAGCATCAGGATGCGGTCGGCGGCGGCCAGCGCGATGGCGCCGCCCGACCCGCCTTCACCGATAATGGTAGCGATGAAGGGCACCGGGGCATCCAGCCCGGCCTCGATGGCGCGCGCGATGGCTTCCGCCTGGCCGCGCGCCTCGGCCTCGATGCCCGGAAAGGCGCCGGCGGTGTCGACGAAGGACAGGATGGGCAGACCGAAGCGCCCGGCGAGTTCCATCAGCCGGCGCGCCTTGCGGTAGCCTTCCGGCCGCGCCATGCCGAAATTGTGCTTCACGCGGCTTTCGGTGTCGTGCCCGCGCTCGGTCCCGATGACCATCACGGCACGGCCGCGGAACCGCCCCATGCCGCCGGTGACCGCCGAATCATCGGCGAAGGCCCGGTCGCCGGCCAGCGGAAGAAAGTCCTCGATCAGGCCGGCGATGTAGTCGGAGGTGTGCGGCCGTTCCGGGTGGCGGGCGATCTGCGCCTTCTGCCAGGGGGTCAGCTTGGCGTAGGTGGCAAGCAGCAGCTTGTGCGCCTTGTCGCGCAGCTTGCCGACCTCCTCGGCTACGTCGATGCCGCCGGCGTCCGTGGTACGGCGCAGCTCCTCGATCTTGCCTTCGAGTTCGGCGATGGGTTTTTCGAAATCCAGGAATTGGCGCATGGCGCAGGCGGGTTAGCCGAATTTGGCCGGGGAGGTAAGGGCGCCGCGCCTTAAGGCTTGCGAAACCGCCGCGGGACCATCCTGCCCCGCCACCCAGGGAAGCCCCAGACGATGTCGTTTTTCCAACGCGGTTCGAAGGACCTCGCCATCAAGGCGGAATGGCTGGACACGCTGTCGAGCCATGCGGGCGTCGGCCTGTGGGACGCCATCCTGCATGAGGGTGACCCGATGCACCCGCAGGCGCGCTGGACCTGGTCGGCGGAATTCCGCCGGCTGTGCGGCTTCGGCAGCGCCGCGGAATTCCCCGACCAGGTGCAATCCTGGTCCGACCGGCTGCATCCGGACGATGTGGAGAAGACCTTCGCGGCCTTCGGCGGGTCGCTGGCCAGCGGCAAGGTGTACGACACCACCTACCGCCTGAAGGTCAAGGACGGCAGCTACCGCTGGTTCCGCGCCACCGGCGGCGTCATCCAGGACGCCAACGGCAAGGCCCGCCGCGCCTGCGGGTCGCTGGTCGATATCGACGCCGCGACGAAGGCGGAGGCTGCCAACAAGGCCACCTTGCACCGCATCGCCGAGAGCTTCGAAACCGAGGTGCTGGCCCTGGTCGCCCAGGTGGCGACCGGCACCAGCCGGCTGGAACAGGATGCCCAGGCGATGAACGCCGCCGCGGCCCGGACCCTGGACCAGACCGGCAGCGTCGCCTCCGCCGCCACGCTGACCAGCGGCAACGTGCGCTCCGTCGCCGAGACGACGGAGCAGGTGACGGCCTCGATCCAGGAGATCGGCAGCCAGGTCGTGCGCTCCACCGGCGCCACGCAATCTGCCACCGAACAGGCGCGTGGCGCGACGGTGGTGGTGGAAAGCCTGATAGGCGACGTGCGGCGCATCGGCGACGTGGTGAAGCTGATTTCGGACATCGCCGGCCAGACCAATCTGTTGGCGCTGAACGCGACGATCGAGGCCGCGCGGGCCGGCGAGGCCGGCAAGGGCTTCGCCGTGGTGGCGAGCGAGGTGAAGACCCTGGCGGCGCAGACCGCCAAGGCGACGGAAGACATCACCACCCGCATCAACGCGGTGCAGGCGGCCACCGACAGCGTGGCGAAGGCAATCCAGCAGGTCGCCGCCACCATCGTGAACCTGAACGAGAGCGCCGCCGCCATCGCCGCGGCGGTGGAGGAACAGGGCGCCTCGACGCGGGAGATCGCGCGCAGCGTGCAGCAGGCGGCGCAGGGCACGGACGACGTCTCGGCCAGCATCGCCACGGTGAACGCCGCGGCCCGGGAAACCGGCACGGTGTCCGGCCGCATCATGGGCGATGCGCGGGACCTGTCCGGCCAGGCCGGCAAGCTGCGCGACCAGGTGCATGGCTTCCTCGGCCGGATCAAGGCCGCCTGAGGTTATTGCAGGGCGCCCCAACGGGACGTTGCCGGCTCCGCCGCCGCCCATTTCCAGCCTTCCGGCTGGCGGCACGCGGTGGTGAGGAACCATTGGCGCGGCGCGGCCGGCGTGGCGTCCCCGGTGACGGAGAATGCAGCCTCCCGGCACTGCGCCAGGGCATTGTCCAGCACGCGGACCAGCCGCACCTCGCCCTGCTGGTTGCCGATCGGGATGGCGTGGCGGATCTGCCAGGGGCGGGTCTCGCCGGGCTCCAGCGCGCCGATGACCGTGGCCAGCGCATCCTGTTCCGCGCCCTGGCGGCGCTTCATCACCTCGCTCACCCCGGCGGAGACCGCGGCGCGCACGCCGATGCCGACGGCATAGCCCACCGCCGGGTTGCTGCTGGCCAACGCCGCGCCGCCCCCGGCCACCGCGCCGCTGATGTCCGCCACCTGGCCGCAACCGGCCAGCGCCAGGGCCAGGCCGGCCGGCAGGCACCACCTCACTGCAACGCGCCCCAGCGTTCCGTCGCAGGTTCCGCGGTGGCCCAGCGCCAGGTCGTGCCATCCTGGCATATCGTCGCGGTGTAGAAGGCGCGGGAAGCAGCCGTCGCGCCACGCGCCGGCGCATCGACAGAGAACACGATTTCCTTGCAGCGCAACCCGCCGGCCTCGATCAGCCGCGCCACCGTCACCTGCCCGGTCTCGTCCGGGTGGATGGGGACGCGATAGCCGACCTTCCAGGGCGCGACGCCGCCCGGCGCCAGCGGGCCGGCGGCGGCGGCGACCGCCAGTTGCGCGTCCCGCTGGGCATCGCGCTGGGCGTACTGCACGCCGGCGCGGGTGGCGGCCTGCACGCCGAGGCCGATGCCGGTGGTGGCCGCGGCACCGGCGCCCACCGCATTGGCCAGGCTGGCGCCGCCGATACCCGCCGCGGCGCTGCTGCCTTCCGACAGCAAGGCGCCGCAGCCGGGCAGGGCCAGGGTTGCGACGAACAGGATCGGGCGGATCGGGATCGAAGTCATGCAACCCCGATGGAGGATGCCCGCGTCGCCTGCAACCCTGGGTCGTGATCCGGAACGTTGGCGACGTCAGTTCATCGTCGCGCCCGTGGCCCGGACGATCGGCGCCCACTTCGCCGTCTCGCTGCGGATGAAGCCGGCCAGTTCCTCTGGCGTCGAGGCCAGCGGATCGACGCCATGCCGCGCCAGATGCGCCAGCACCACCTCATCCGACAGCGTCGCCCGCATCGCGGCGTTGAGCTTCGCCACGACCGGTGCCGGCAACCCGCGTGGCCCGACCAGGGCATACCAGTTGCCGACCTCGTAGCCCGGCAGGATCTCCGCCACGGTCGGCACATCCGGCATCAGGGCGGATCGCGTCAGGCCCGGTACCGCGAGCGCCCGCAGGCGGCCACCCTCGATCTGCGGCATGGCGGTCGGCGCGGTGGAGAAGGCGAAGTCGATCTTGCCGCCGATCAGGTCGGTCATCAGCGGTCCGCCGCCGCGGTAGGGGACGTGCACCGTCTTGATGCCGGCCATCTGGTCCAGCAGCGCCCCGGCCAGGTGCCCGGCCCCGCCGACGCCGGAGGAGCCGTAGGTCAGCCGGTCCGGATTCGCCCGGGCCGCCGCGACGAGTTCCGCCGCACTGCGCCAGGGCCGGTCCACCGGCACCACCAGCACGTTCAGGATCGAGCCGGACATCGAGATCGGCGTCAGGTCCGTCTGCGGATTGAACGGCAGGTTCGCATACAGCGTCGGGTTGATGGCCAGCGCGCCGATGGTGCCCATCAGCAGCGTGTAGCCATCCGGCGGCGCCCGCACCGCGAGCTCCGTCGCCAGGTTGCCGCCCGCGCCGGGGCGGTTCTCGATGACGATGGACCCGCCGAGGGCCTGCTGCAGCTTCGGCTGCATGGTGCGCGCCGTCAGGTCGGTGCCGCCGCCGGCGGCGAAGCCGACGATGATGCGGATCGGGCGGCTGGGGTAGGGTGGCGCCTGCGCCGAGGCGGGCAGGGCGGTGGCGGCGAGCCCGGCCGGGAGCAGACCGGCCAGCATACGGCGAGCGATCATCCTGGTTCTTCCTCCGGGACACGCGGTCCCGCGCCAGGATGGCGCCGGCGGCCGGCGGACGGGAAGCCCGCCGACCGAAATTTACGGCAGCATAATGGGCGTCAGTCCGTGCCGCTGCGCCGACCGCGCCAGGCTGCCGTCCACGCGTGTGCTTTCGAGGAAGGCGTTGACCTCGTTCAGCCAGGCCTGGTCGCCGCGCGGCACCGCATAGGCATACAGCGTGTCGCCGAACCGCCGGGGCGGCTCGATGACGCGCGCCCAGTCATGCATCAGCACCATGCGACGGGTGTAGGGGAAGTCCGACATGAACACGTCGGCGCGGCCGGACAGGATTTCGCCCTCGCGGGTCCGCGGCGGCACTACCACCATCAGCTCGGCCTGCCGCAGGGTTTCGCGCATCAGCGGCTCCATCACCGTCCCGGCCGCCACCGCCACCACGGTCCCCGGGCTGTCGATGTCCGCCCAGCTCTGGATGCGGGTGTTGGTGCGGGTGGTCACGGCGTAGGTGCCGCTGGCCATGTAGGGCTTGGAGAAGGCAACGCGCAGCGCCCGCGCCGGGGTGATGCCGACGCCCATCATGGCGATGTCGCAGGAGCCATCCTCGACGCGGTCGAGGAACTCGCCGAAATTGGTCTCGACGAAGCGCAGCCGCACCTGCAGCCGGCTGGCCAGGGCGCGTGCCATGTCGATGTCGAGTCCCTCCATCTCGTTGTTGCGCGGGTTGCGGTAGGAAATCGCGAAGTAGTCCGGCCAGATGCAGGCCAGCAGGGCGCCGCGGCCGCGGATGGCGGACAGGCGGTCGGCGGTCGCGGCGCGGGCCCGGGCCTCGGCGGAGGTCCGCGCATCACCCGTGGCGGCCTGGGCGATCTGCCACCCCGGCCGCGCCTCGACACGTTCTGGCGCCAAAACATTGGCTCGGACTGCGTTACGGGGCTCGCAAATTAAGACGGAAAAGCCGATAAGAGCCGTCGCAAAGATGGTCCCACGCATCACCCAACTCCGGTTCGCCCTGCGGCGGTCTCTCGGCCTCGGCGCCCCGCGGCCGTCGGAGCCGCGTCCCTGGCTGCTGTTCGCGGCTGCGGTCGGCTTGGTCGCGCTTTGCCTCATCGGCATCTACAGCATCCTCATGCACCGGGGCCAGCAGGACGCCATATCAGATTCGGAACGTTTGACCCAAGGTATGGCAAGCGGCCTGGCGGACCAGTTGACCCGCGCGTTGCAGACCGTGGACCTGGTGCTGCTGGATGTCTCGGACCGCCTGGCGGAGATGGAACCGTCGCAGGTCATGCGGCAGACCTCCACCCGGGTCCGCGACGTACCGCAGATGCGGGCGCTGCTGGTGGTGGATGCGCAGGGATTCATTGTCGCCAGTTCCACCGATGGGCTGCGGGAGGCTTCGGTCGCCGACCGCGAATGGTTCCGCCTGCTGCGCTTCGGCGGCCAGGCGGTGCGGCTGGGCGCGCCGGAAGCCGGGCGCTACCTCGGCCCCGCGGGGCGCCTCGTCAGCCAGGCCGGCGGGCTGTACGCCATTCCCTATGCGCGGGCGCTGCGCGGGTCGCGCGGCGAGTTCCAGGGCGCGGTCGTCGCCATCCTGAATCCGGACTACCTGGTAGGCGTCGCCCGTCGCCACGCCGATGCCTTCGAAGCGGTGATCCGCATCCACTCCTTCCAGGGGCTGCTGCTGGCGCGCTCGGATGGAAGGGTGAACGGCATCGGGGAGCTGAATTCCTCCTCCTGGATCTTCCGGGACTTCCTGCCGCGGCAGGAAAGCGGCACCTGGGCCGGCATCGACCAGGACCGGGCGGAAATCATCGCCTCCTTCGCGGTCACGCGACAGGGCAACTTCGTCGTCGAATCGGCGCGGAACCGGGAGGATGCGCTGGCTGGTGCCCACCGGCTCGGCGCGCTGCTGGCCGCCGGCGTCGCCGCCGCCGCGGTGGTGACGCTGGTCGCGCTGTGGCTGCTGGTGCGGCAGGCGGAGGCGCTGAAGCTGCAGGGCCAGCGGCTGGCCGAGAGCGAGCGCCTGGCCGTCGCCGCATCGCGCGCGAAGGAGGATTTCCTGGCCTCCATGAGCCATGAGATCCGCACGCCGATGAACGGCGTGATCGGCATGACCGGGCTGCTGCTGGACACCCGGCTGGACAGCCTGCAACGCCGCTACGCCGAGACCATCCAGGGCTCCGCCGAACACCTGATGATGGTGCTGAACGACATCCTGGACTTCTCCAAGCTGGAAGCCGGCGCGCTGCAACTGGAAGCCGCGCCCTTCAATATCGAGGCCGAGATCGCCACGATCGTCGAGCTGTTCGCCCCGCGCGCCGCCGCCAAGGGAGTGGAGCTGGTCTGCGCCCTGTCGCCGGACCTGCCGGTGCGGGTGGTGGGCGACCCGGGCCGCATCCGCCAGATGCTGTTCAACCTGGTCGGCAACGCCGTGAAGTTCACCGAGACCGGCTGGATCCAGGTCGCCATCTCGGTGGAGGCGGAGCTGGACTACTGGCGGCTGCGCGTCTCCGTCTCCGACACCGGGATCGGGCTGGAGCGGGACAAGATCCCGATGCTGTTCGAACGCTTCACCCAGGCGGATGCCTCGATCCGCCGGAAATACGGCGGCACCGGCCTCGGCCTCGCCATCTGTCGGCGGCTGGCGGAGGAGATGGGCGGCGGGATCGAGGCGGTGCCGCGGCTGGCCGGGGTGCGCAACGGCGGCGGCAGCGTGTTCCGCTTCACCGTGAAGATCGGCCGCGTGGAAGGCGAGCAACAGGGGCTTGCGGGCCTCGAGGGCCGCCGGGTGCTGGTGGTGGACGACCTGCCGCTGAACCGGGAGATCCTGGTGCGCCAGCTGGCCGGCATGGGGGCGGAGGCGGCCGCGGTGTCCGATGGCGGCACCGCGCTGGCCGCGCTGCGCGCCGCCGCGGCGCAAGGAAGGCCCTTCGAGGCGGCGGTGCTCGATGGACAATTGCCGGATGGCGACGGCCTGGCCCTGGCCCGCCGCATCCGCCAGGAATGGGACAGCTTCGGCCGCCCCCGCCTGCTGCTCTGTGCCTCCGGCTCCGCCGATCCGCGGGAGATCCAGGGGCAGGTGTCCGGTGGAACGTCGGGTGGAGGGACCCGCGGCCATGTCGAGGGCGGCCAGGGCGTGCTGGATGGCCTCCTGCTCAAGCCCGCCTTGCCGACCCGGCTGCGCGATGCGCTGCTGACGGCGCTGGCCGGGCGGCAGGAGATCGCACAGCCGGAGCCGGTTGCGACGCCGATGCCTGTGGCCGTTGCGTCGGCCGTCCCGTCGGGCCCGCAGATCCGCATCCTGCTGGTCGAGGACAACCCGACCAACCAGCTGGTGATGCGCACCATCCTGGCCCGCGCCGGGGCGGCGGTGGATGTCGCGGGCGACGGCGCTCAGGCGGTCTCCGCCGCGCGGGACGCGCTGTACGACTTCATCCTGATGGATCTGCAGATGCCGGTGATGGACGGGCTGGAGGCCACGCGCGGCATACGTGGCCAACCCGGCCCGAACCGGCGCACCCACATCATCGGCCTGACCGCCGCCGTCGGCCCGGAATTCGAGCGGCAGTGCCGTGAGGCCGGCATGGATGACTACCTCGGCAAGCCGGTGCAGCGCGATACGCTGCTGCGCAAGCTCGGCCTCGTCATGCCGGCCGCCGGAACCCGCGCCGCCTGATACCAGCGGGACCAATGGATGACCTGCGGCCGGCCATGCCGGCCGTGCGCCCGAATGGGCGCCGCTGCCAATGCCGCGCAGCCAAGCGGCCGGAGGCCTCGCCCGGCGATTGAGGGCGAGGAGACATGCCAGCCGGGCCGCTACCGGTCCAGGCCCAGCTTCTCCGCCAACCGCCAGACCGGCCCGACCAGCAGGTTGCAGGCGACGGTGCGGACCAGGTGGAAGCCGAGCACCAGCGGCACGGCGAAGCCCAGCGCCTTGGCCGTGATCGTCATCTCCGGCATCCCGCCCGGCGCCATGCCGAGCACCACCGCCATCAGCGGCAGGCCAGAGACCCAGGCCAGTCCCGCGGCAAGCCCCGCCAGCAGCGCCGAGAGCAGGAAGGTGGAGCCGACCGAGGCCAGCGCCAGCCGGCGCGAGGTCAGCAGGAAGCGGCGATTCATCCGTGCGCCCAGCCCGGCGCCCATTCCGACCTGGGCCGCGTCGATCATCCAGAGCGGCACGCCGGAGGGCAGCACGCCGAAGGCGGAGAGTGCGATGACGAGCGCGCAGGGCCCGAGCATCCAGGGGTTCGCGAGGTCCAGGCGCCGGATCAGCAGCGCCGCGCCAAGTCCGGCCACGGCCATCAGCGCCAGGCCCGGCAGGTGGACCGGCGGCCGTTCGGCGAAGAAGGCGTCGGTACCGCCTGCGAGATGAGGTGCCAGTACCGGGGCGAGCCATGTGACCAGCGGCGGGAAGAGGACCACCACCACCATCACCCGGATGGTCTGCGCCAGCGTCACCGCCGGCACGGACACGCCGGCGCGCTGCGCCAGCACCACCATGACGATGATGCCGCCGGGCACGGCGGAGAAATAGCCGGTGCGCGGGTCGGTGCCGGCCATGCGGGCGAAGGCCCGCGCCACCAGCGCGCCGACGATGATGCTGACCACTGCTGCCAACACCAGCCAGGGCAACGCCCAGGCCAGAGCCTCCAGCACCGGGGAGGTGAAGGTCTGGCCGAGCCCGAGGCCGAGTGCCAGCAGCGCCACCGGCCGCACCCCCGGCGCCACCGCGGCGCGTTCCTGCCAGGCCAGCACGCCCGTCGCTGCCATGGCGCCCAGCATCCAGGGCAGCGGGATGTGCAGCAGCCAGGCGAGGCCGCCGCCCGCGGTGGCCACCACCGCGGTCAGCAGATAGGCGGCGAGGCTGGGGGAGGGTGAGGTTGCGCTCGACACGGACCGGATTTCTTGTGCACCACAGCATCCGCCCGGGGGCGGCCCGGGTCAAATGCGGGGCAATCCGGGGCAGGGCGCGCTACGGCGCGGCGGCCAGGGATTCGCGCTCGATGGCCGCCATGCCGGCCTGCATGAAACGGGCGGAGTTCGTATCGAGGAAAGCCAGCCGGAACAGGTCGCGGCCCAAGGCACCGAGGTTTCCAGGGAAGCGGTCCGACTTCAGCCGGAAGGCGTAGGTCCAGTCCACCCGCGTCGCATCGCCGTCGTCCGTGAAGCGGAACGCGCCAAACCCGTAGGCGGGCGGCTGCGCCGCCGCGCTGGTGTAGCCCCAGACGACATAGGTCAGCAGCCGGCCCGGCTGGTGGCGCAGCACCTCCTCGATCGCGCTGCCGCCATCGGCCAGGCAGACGAGGCGGCGCGATCCCGGCTCCGGGAAGCGGGCGGCGGTCAGGTCGCGGGTCGCGACCACCGCGGGGAGGTCCGGCCTACCCGGCAGCAGGCGCTCGCTCGCGCCAAGGAAACGGCCGGTCCAGGCGGTCCTCCGCGACCGTCGCCGCGATCCAGGAGCGGGCATTCAGGTTCTGCTGGCCGGCGGCTATGCCCGCTTCACCACCACCCGCGTCGCGGAACGGGCGGGCGTGTCCATCGGCACGCTCTACCAGTATTTTCCGAACAAGCGGGCCCTGCTCGCGGCCCTGCTTGCCGCGCACCTGGACAGGATCGGCGACGCCGTGGCCGCCGCCGGCGCGGCCGGATGCCGAACGCCTGCGGAGGCGTATGCGCCTGATGGCCCTGGGCTACCTGCACCTGCTGGCCGCGACCTCCCAAGCCGGGCCGTGGATCGAGGCACCGCTGGCCGACACGCTGACGGACGCCGTAACCCCCCCTGGCTGCCGCTGGCCAGGCTGCTCATCCGGGGCTCGACCGCAGGCGCTTCTGCACCGCACCAGGCCAGCCGAATACGCTGGCCGCTTCAGCTTTTCTAAAGGGCCAGGCCCTAAGGTCCGCCCAGCGCCTCACCCTGGATCGGAGGCGCCTGGCTCGAGGAAAACCCCATGCTCACAGGCCTTCGCATCGCGCCCAAGGTGGCGCTTCTCGTGGCAGCTCTTGTCCTGCCGTTGGTGGTGCTGGCCGCGACCAGCATCTCCTTCGTCCGGCTGCTGCAGGCGGATGTCGAGAATGTGCAGGAGGCCAGCCATTCGGCGGCCCTGGCGGCGCGGATGAACCAGGATGTCATCCAGCTCAGCCGGATCGAGTTCAGCCTGGTCGCCGAACCTTCCACCGCGCGGATCGCCGAGGCTCGCACCGAAGTGGCGGAGGAAACTGCCGAATTCCGCGAGCGGCTTGCGGAAGCGCTGAGCGTTGCCGGTACGAACCGCCGGCAGGTGCTGCAGCGCGTGACGCCCGCCGCCGATGCCTATGTCACCTCGCTCCAGGCCACCTTCCGCGCCGCGGAGGCGGCCGCGCGGGATCCATCGCCGGAGGCGCGCGCCAGCCTGCAGGAAGCGGCCCTGGCCAGCGAGGCGCCGTACGCGGCGCTGCGGGCGCTGCTGCGGGACTTCGATGAGGTCTCCGTCCGGGTCGCGGGCCAACTGACGCAGGCGTCGGCGGAGTTCGCCAGCCTGGCGCAGCGCATCGTCATCCTGGTTTCCGTGCTGGGCCTGCTGGGTGGCGGCGTGCTGGCCTGGCTGATCGGCCACGCAGGGCTGGCCCGCCCGATCACGGCCAGCGCCGCCCGCCTGCGCGCCCTGGCGGAGGGCGACACGACCAGCCCGGTCGAGGGCGCGGCGCGGCGCGACGAGGTGGGCGACATCGCCCGCACCATGGCGGTGTTCCGTGAGAGCCTGATCACCGAGCGGGAGCGGGTGGCGGCGGACCGTGCCGCGGCGGAGGCCAAGGTCGCCCAGGCCGCGCGGCTCGCCGAGGTGACCCGTATCTTCGAGGCCGAGTCCGGCGCCGTGGTGCACAGCGTGGCGCAGGCGGCCACCGAGCTGGAAGCGACCGCCGGCAGCATGGCGGGCGATGCCGCCGGCACGTCCCAGCGCGCCGCCGCCGTGGCGGAGGCCGCCGAAACCGCGTCCGGCAACGTACAGACCGTGGCCTCGGCGGCCGAGGAACTCGCGGCATCGGTCGCCGAGATAAGCCGCCAGGTCGCCGAAAGCGCACGCATTGCCAGCGAGGCGGTGGCGGAGACCGTGCGGACCGACGCCGCCGTCGGTTCGCTCGCCAGCAGCGCCAGCCGCATCGGCGAGGTGGTGCGCTTGATCAACGACATCGCCGGCCAGACCAACCTGCTTGCCCTGAACGCCACCATCGAGGCCGCGCGGGCCGGCGATGCGGGCAAAGGCTTCGCCGTGGTGGCCAGCGAGGTGAAGAGCCTGGCGGCGCAGACCGCCAAGGCCACGGAGGACATCGCCGCGCAGATCAGCGGCGTGCAGCGCGACACCCAGGCGGTGGTCGCCGCTATCCAGGCCATCGGCGGCACCATCACCCGGGTCAGCGAGATCGCGACCACCATCGCGGCGGCCGTGGAGGAGCAGGGCGCCGCGACGCAGGAGATCGCGCGCGGCGTGGCCGATGCGGCACGCGGCACCACGGCCATCACCGGCACCATCGGCGAGGTCAGCGCCTCGGCCCAGGACGCCGGGGCGGCGGCGCAGCAGGTGCGCGCCGCCGCAGCCAAACTCAGCCGCGGCGCGGAGGCGCTGCGCGGCCAGGTGGCGCGGTATCTCGAGGCGGCCAGGGTCGCCTGACGCCGGGCCGGCCGCGTCGGTCGAGCCGCTCTACCGCGCCGGCGGGTTGGCGCTGCAGAGCAGCCTCTCCAGATGCGCCGCGCGGAAACGGTCTGGCTCGATGGGGGCCAGGCGGTCGAAGGTCTGGCGCCACAGCGCGGCCATCAGTGCCGGGGCCATAAGTACCATCGGCAGTTCCGCCACGGCGCCGTCGCGGACTTCGCCCCGCAGAACGCCACGCTGCACGATCCGGCGCAGCAGGGCCGTGGCGCGGGCGATGGAAACGCGGTGATAGGTCTCGAGCAGGGCCGGGAAGCGTGGCCCCTCGGCCAGGATCATGCGCATCACGGCCGCGGCGTTGGTCGCGACCAAGCCGGCATGCACACGCTCCACCAGCATGCGCAGCAGGTCGATGGTGGGACCGGGATAGGCCTGCGGCTGAATATCCTTCGTCCCATGCAAGGGCCTCCGATCGAGCAAAACCCGTGTCCAGGTGCTGACCAGGGCGCCGGCAGGCCGAGACAACGCGACGCGACATAGGAAGAAAATCTTGACTTTGGAAACGTTGGCGGTCTAATCTTTGCCCATCGCCGGTGGGCGGCGTCCGGCTTCCGCTGCGACGTCATGCGCGAGACAGGCTTCCCGGCCGCGATTCTTCTGCATTCCTGCGCCTTACCCCCGAAAGGAGGCTTCCTCATGCACGCCATGCGCCCCGCCGTTTTGCGGCCAGGAGTATCCCGCCCATGAACGCCATCACCTCCCTGTCGGGCCTGCTGGATGATCGTCGGCGGTGGCCCATCACGCGCGAGAGCCTCAATCCGCCCCTGAGCCTGCGCCGCGCCCAGTCGACGACGCTCGCGACCGCCACAGCGGCGGATGGCATGACGCTGCTGGGACATGGCGCCGACCAGGCGCGCTTCAACGGTGCTGCGCGGCGGTTGCGAATTGAAGGGCAGCGCACGAATGCCGTCCGCAACCCTCGCGGCCAAGGCGCCGCTGCCGGCACCCCGGGAACCTTGCCGACTTTCTGGAGTGTGCAGAACACGCCTGTTGGCATGACGCGCGAGGTTGTCGATACCGGCACCGAAAACGGCATGAACTACATTGAATTGATGCTGTTCGGCACGCCGACAGCCAACGCCGAATTCTACTTGATCTTTGACGCCACGACCGCGATTGCCGCCGTAATGGGCCAAGTGTGGTCGGCCTCGTTGTCGATGCGGTGGGTGGGAACGCCGACCGGCGTCACGACCGTGACTTTGGGCGTCGAGGAACGGTCAGGGGCGGGTGGCTTCTTGGTTGCCGATGGGACAACGGTTGCCGTCAGCGGTGCATTCGCTCGTTTTTCGGCCACCCGAGCAATGGGGAACGCCGCGTGCGCCTTCGCCAACGCCTACGTCGCGTTTCTCGTGCAAGCCGGGGTGCCTGTGTCCGCGCGTGTTCGGCTTGCGTGGCCGCAGTTGGAGATGGGTGCCTTCGCGTCCAGCCCGATCCTCCCCCCAATCGGCTCCCCCGCTGCCAGCACGCGCGGCGCGGACCTGGTGACGGCGACGCTGACGAGCCAGGTGGTCGGTGCGAATGGGGCGTGTACGGTGCTGGGCACGTTCATGCTGACGCAGACCGTGTCCCTGGGCCTGACCCAGACCCTGCTCGCCATTGATGGCGGCAGCGCCAACGAACGCTGGCAAGTCACCAATGCAAGCGGCGCCGCAATCGGCATGCAGCGTGTGACCGGCGGTGCTTCCGTATCAAGCGGCACGGCCGGAAGCTTTGCACCAGGACTGCCCTTTCGGATCGGCATCACCTGCGACGGCGCCGGCCGACTGGCATTGTGCATCGAGGGCGGGGCCGTTGAGGTTCTGACAGGTGCGCCGACCAGCGGCATGACGACGTTGCGTGTCGGCTCGAACGTCGCCAGCGCTAACCCGATGTTCGGGGAAACCGCGCCACTGTCCGTGCTGCCCTGGGCGCTGCCGGACTTGGCCCTGGCGATGCAGGTCCTGGCGCTGCCCCTGTAGCGGCGCCAGCCCTGCGGGTGTTCGGTGCGAAGCGGGTCCGCTTCGCACCACCTCCTGCGCCATGAACCGGGCGTAGGCGGCGCGCAGACCATCAGGAACAGGTGCGGTCGCGGCCCAGCCCAGCTCCGCGAGCCCGGACACATCCATGCGCTTCAGCATGGTGGCGTCGGGCTTCGACGTGTCCCGGGCATAGCTCCACTAAGTGTCCATACCAACTGAGTCTGCAATCGTACCAGATCGCCCAAGTCCGGAGGTCCGGAGAGAATTGGCTTCCGGATAGCAAAAAGTCTGCCCCAAGAACCCCAAAAGACTCGCCATTCGGCGCGGCACGCGGTCAGGCGGAGAGCATGGCTCGTATGGGAACTGGCGGACGGGGTGGCTACCAAGTGGTAGGCCCGGACGCACTCGTCAGAGTTCTCCAAAATACTGATTTCATTGTAAAGTGGTATGACAGGCGTTGGGCGTCTGCCGTCCGCTGTTACCCATTTCGCAGGGTGCCCGTGAGTCGGTGTAGATCAGTGCCGAAATGCCCCGGCCGCACATGGCTTTCAGGAGAGGATGGACCAGCGTTGTGGCGAAGCCCGGTGCTTTATCGGTCCGCCGAAAGCCCGGGGGTACCCGACGAACCAAGCGCGCCGCCCCAACTTCGCTCACGCCCCCAAGCGCGCCCGCGATTGCCAGCATCCGCGGCGCCGTGTGCGAGCGCCGTTCCAGTCTTGCAAACCGCCGGAGCCAGGCCGAACTCGCCAAGTCCGTAGGGATCTCGAGCACTGTCCCCATCGATCCCTCCGTGTCCAACGACCCAGCACCAAGCACGATCAGCGTGGCCGTGGGGCCACAGCCGAGCCAGTTCATCAATTCTGCGGTAGGATTTGTATCTATTCGCCGGACAAGCCAACCGTCGCTTTTCGTGCGGCGGACTCGGGCCAAAGCCTTCGAGACGAAAAGTCCGCTGGACCCTTCATGATGGAAGGTCAGCTAGACGAGGAGTGACCCTATGCGCCGCGCATTGCTGCTCTGGATCTGTTTGCTCGCTGACACTGGGGTCGCATGGGCGCAGGGCGGTGCACCACGTGTGTTGGAGTGCGCTGGCGTCAGGAACGAAGCCCATGCTGAAGTCCGTCACTTTGTCATCGACGAGGGAATAATGAGTCGCAGCCTCAGTAGGCTGGAGGGTGGCAGGCTCCTGACGCTCACTATCGTCGCATGGAGCAACGTGCGCATTGTCGCAGAGGAAGGGAGAGAACGCGGGAAAGGATTGCGCCATACCTTTGATCGCGTGGGCGGCGTGTTGGTGACGAACAGGTTCCCGCCACCTCCGGCTTCGGGGGAAATCGATCTTGATGATCTGCTGGATGAATTCCGGGGCGTCTGCCAAGTCGTTTCCCGCCGCTTTTAGCATTCCGCACTTACGGGCCATCGAGCAATTCGAGGAGCAAGGCCGAGGGCAACTGTAGGGGTCGTCCCCGGCAAGCACGCCGCTGCTAATACGTCCGCCGCCCCTTGGCCTTCTCCAGTGCGGACGCCGCTATGTGCGACGGGATCGGCCGTGTCGGTGCTTGGTGGTTCGCCGCGAACCGCTGCCGCAGGAAGCTAAGCGCGGGCGGCTCACCTGTCGGCACCGGCCTCTTCAGCTGTGTCCGGACCCGGCCGCCGCGCGCCAGCCTGGCCATGCCCTCGGCGGTATTCGAGGTTTCCAGATGCCGGATGATATCCGACAGCCAGATCCCGCTGCGCCCTGAACTGGGACGAAGTAGGGGCGGGAGACACTCAGCTGCCACCAACCGACGTACCGTTCCCTCGCTGACACCCATGATCCTGGCTGCCTCGCCTACTGAGACGAGGTGATCCTTGAAGCGACCAGCCTCAATGTCTACAAGCGTTAACCTCATAGAAATTCCTCCTTGATGGCTTATCGTCGAATAACCGGCCGGTTGCTCCTATAGACACCGACGAAAGTATGGCGAAAAGAGATAATTCAATTCGGGAATAATCGCGAATCCTTGTTTTTCTCGCCAACATTAATGTTGACAT